>NZ_RJLN01000064.1 GCF_003725545.1 Micromonospora solifontis
ATTCACGGAAAGAGTGGTCATCCACGCCGCCGAGGCCACTCTTTCCGTGAATCAGGGCCCACGGCGGGCGGGGTGGGCGGGCGGGGCGAGGGCGGGGTGGGCGGGGTCAGCTCGTTTCGCCGGCCACGCTGAAGGAGCGGAGGCGGTCGATGGCGAGCACCGTGAAGCCGACCACGACCAGGCCGGTGAGGACGGCGGCGACCGGGACGGAGACGGTGGTGGCGAGCAGGTCGGTGGGGGCCATCCGGTCGGCGAGCGCGATCACCCACTGCTGGATGGAGAGCACCTTGGTGCCGTCCACGAACCGGCCCAGCAGCCCCTCCCAGATCAGCACGTAGACCAGGCCGAGCAGCACCGGCCGGCGGGTGACCAGGCTGAGCGCCAGGAACAGTGCCGAGTACGCCAGCGCGCCCAGCGCCGACGCGGCGGCGAGCGCCAGGCCGAGGCGTACCGAATGGGCGAGCACGCCCGCGACGTAGAGCGGGACCGCGACGGTGACCGCGCTGACCCCGGCCGCCACCACCAGCTTCGGCAGCACGATCTGCCAGCGGGGCAGCGGCTTGGTGAGGATGTGCACCACCGTGCCGTCGTCGATCTCCGCGCCGAGCACGCCGGTCCCGACGATCAGCGCGACCACCGGCAGCACCACGGCGAGCCCGAGGCCGACCAGCACCGGCGGGCCCCACTGGCCCGGGTCGACGCCCAGCGCGCGGGAGAGGATGGCCAGCACCAGCAGCAGCGCGGGCAGCGGGAGCAGCAGCAGGAACCGGCGCCGGCCGAAGAGTCCGCGCGCGGTGATCCAGGTAACCGTCGACATGTCAGGCCCCCACCAGGTAGGAGAAGACGCTCTCCAGCGATTCGTCCTCGGGCGTCAGCGAACGGACCCGGACGCCCCGGGCCAGCGCGATCTTCGGCAGCGCCCGGGTGAAGGCGCCGTAGTCCCCGGCCCGGACGGTCAGCCCGTCCCGGCCCAGCTCCACCCCGGTCACCGACTCCTCGGCGATCAGCGCGACCGCGAGGGCCCGGTCGTCGGTGGAGCGGACCCGGAAGACGTGCGGGCGGTTGGTCATCAGCCGGCGGATGGTCCGGTAGTCGCCGGAGGCGGCCAGCCGGCCGGCGACCATCACCTGCACGGTGCCGGAGACCTGCTCGACCTCCTCCAGGATGTGCGAGCTGAACAGGATGGTCCGGCCGCCGTCGCCGAGGCGGTGCAGCAGGGCCATCATGTGCAGCCGCTGCCGCGGGTCCATCCCGTTGAACGGCTCGTCGAGCAGCAGCACCGTCGGGTCGTGCACCAGCGCGGCGGCCACCCGGGTGCGCTGCCGCATGCCCTTCGAGTAGGTGCCGATCCGCCGGTCCTGCGCGTCCGCCATCTCGACCAGGTCGATGGCCCGCCGGGCCGCCGCCTCCGGGTCGGGCAGCCGGTGCAGCTTCGCGCTGGCCAGCACGAACTCGTACGCGGTGAGGAAGGTGTGCACCGCCTCCCGCTCGCTGACCAGGCCCAGCCGCCGGTAGACACCGGGATTGCGCCAGGTGGGCTCGCCGTCCAGGGTGACCGCGCCCCGGGACGGGGCGAGGAATCCGGCCATCATGTGCAGCAGCGTGGTCTTCCCGGCGCCGTTCGGCCCGAGCAGGCCGGTCACCCCGGGCCCCAGCCGCATGGTGACGTCGTTGACCGCCACCACGTTGCCGTACCAGCGGGAGACGCCGGCTAGGTCGAGGTTGGCGGCGGGTGTGGTCGGGGCCGCCGCCTCCGCGCTGATCGTGGTCATCGGGTGGCCACCTTCCGGTATCGCAGCAGCAGCAGGGCGACGCAGCCGGCCACCAGCAGCACGGCGGCGGCCACGTAGACCGGCCCGAAGCCGCCGATCTGGTCTTCGGCCTGCCCGCCGGGGACCAGCAGGTCGCCGAGGGTGTACTGGCCGACCGCGTGGATCAGGGCGGTGGGCGAGCCGAGCATGGCCAGTTCGTTGACCGTCCGGGACGGCATGATCGACAGGATGCCGACGATCGGGGCGGTCATCAGGAACACGGCCACGATGCCGCCGGCCGCGAACGCCCGCTTGCCGGTGAACGAGGCGATCAGCAGCCCGACCGAGGCGAAGACCACCGCCCAGAGGGCCGCGTAGAGCAGACCGGGCAGCAGGTCGCCCAGCTCGGTCCAGACCCCGGGCAACCCGTCCTTGGTGGTGAACGCCGCACCGAGGAACATCACCAGCTGCGGCGCGCCGAGCAGCAGCCAGAGCGCGGTGCCCAGCGCGCCGAGCTTCGCCAGGGCGTAGTCGCCACGCGGGAGCGGCCGGGAGAAGTAGAGCGGCAGCACGCCGCTGAGCAGGTCGCGGGAGACCAGCTCCGGCCCGACCACCGCGACGAAGAAGATGACCAGCCAGCTCATCGCGTCCGCGAACTGGGCGTACGTCATGACGACCTGGCCGGTCTGGGTGCGGACGGCGGTGAGCCCGGCGGCCACCACCAGCACGATGCCCATCACCAGCCAGGGGAAGATCTTCGCCTTCGCGGAGCGGCCCAGCCCGAAGGCGGTCCGCAGGCCGTGCACGTAGAGCGCCCCGAAGACGTACCGGCGACCCAGCCGGGGGCCGGTGTAGCGCTGGTACCCGATGTCGTGGATGACGCCGGTCGGCTCAGACATGGCTGGGCTCCCTCGTGGCGAAGAGTTCGGCCACCCGGTGGCGGCGCTGGTCCAGCCGGTGCAGCGGGAGGTCCAGCTCGGCGACCGCGCCGATGATCTGGTCGTAGGTGGCGTCATCGGCGAGCGGCACGAGCAGCAGCCGACCTTCCCGGGACACCGGCAGGCCGATCCCGGCGAGCCGGGCGGCGAGGTCCTCCGTACCCTCGCTCACCTCGACGGCGAGCACGTCGGTGGCGGAGGTCATCGCGGCGACCCGGTCGGCGCGCAGCAGCCGGCCGCCGTCGATGGCGACGAGCGTGTCGCAGATCCGCTCCACCTCGCCGAGCAGGTGCGAGCAGACCAGCACGGAGATGCCGAACTCGGTGCCGATCCGGTGGATGAGGGCCAGCATGGCGTCCCGCCCGGCCGGATCGAGCCCGTTGGTCGGCTCGTCCAGGAGGAGCAGGTCGGGGTCGTGGACGAGGGCCTGGGCCAGCTTGACCCGCTGCTTCATGCCGGTGGAGTAGCCGCCGACGGCGCGGTGGCGCTCCTCGTGCAGCCCGACGTGGCGCAGCGCCTCGGAGGCCCGTTCCCGGGCGACCGTCCGTGGCAGGCCGCTCATCCGGCCGAGGTGGGTGACCAGCTCGGCGGCGGAGAGGTCGGGCGGGAGGGCGTCGTGTTCGGGCATGTAGCCGACCCGGGCGCGAACGGCCGCGGGATCGACGGTGGGGTCGAGGCCGAGCACGCTGACCCGACCACTGGTCGGGGCGAGCAAACCCAGCAGGATCTTGATGAGGGTGGACTTGCCGGCGCCGTTGGCGCCGACCAGCCCGATGATCCCCGGCTCGACCGACACCGTGAGGTCGGTCAACGCGGTGACCCGACCTCCGTACGTCTTGGTCAGCGACTCGGTCGCGAGCAGTGTCACGACCTCCAGCGTAGGCATTCGGGGCGACCGGGGGGACCGGCTGCGACCCCGGCGATTCCCTGATCCCGGGCCGGCCCTCCCCTAGGTGCCACTCCCGCCGGGTGAACTGTTGGTAACAAAGCTGCAACCGAAGCTGCCCATCGGGCGTCCACCATGGGGAGCCGGCGTCGCCGACGGGGGCGGGAGCCGGACCGATCACATCGGGGGAATCACATGATCGTCGGCGCGGAGTGTCCCAAGGTGAGCGTGGTGGTGCCCGCCTACAACATCGGGCCGCACCTCGACCGCCTGGTCGAGTCGCTGGAACGCCAGTCGCTGCCGCCGGAGGAGTTCGAGGTGATCTTCGTCGACGACGGCTCGACCGACGCCACTCCGCGCCGCCTGGACGACCTGGCCGCCACCCACCCGCACTTCCACGTCGTGCACCAGGAGAACTCGGGGTGGCCGTCCCGGCCGCGCAACGTCGGCGCCGAGCTGGCCCGGGGCGAGTACGTCTTCTTCGCCGACGACGACGACTGGTTCGCCGACGAGGCGCTCGAACGGCTGCACGCCTGCGCCCGGGAGTACGACGCCGACATCGTGGTCGGCAAGATGGCCGGACACCGGCGCAGCGTCCCGCGCGAGCTGTTCCGGCAGAACCGGCCCAACGCCACGCTGGCCAATGCGCCGCTGATCGACAGCCTGACCTGCCACAAGTTGTTCCGTCGCGCGTTCCTCGACAAGCACGGGCTGCGGTTCCCGGAGGGGCCGCCCCGCCGGCTGGAGGACCACCGCATGGTGGTGCGGGCGTACCTGCTCTCCGGGCGGACCTGCGTGCTGGCGGACTACACCTGCTACCACCACCAGCGCCGCACCGACGCGGGGAACGTGACCGCCACCCGGCTCGACCCGGCGGAGTACTACGCCGGCCTGCGCGAGGCCCTCGACATCGTGGACGCCCACGTCCCGCCCGGCGCGCTGCGCGACCGGCTGCACCGGCGGTGGCTGCGCAACGAGATGGTGGAGCGGCTGCGCGGACGCCGGATGACCGACGCCCCCCAGGACTGGATCGAGCAGGTCGCCGGGGAGATCCGGCAGATCGTCCGGGACCGGTTCGCCCCGGGCGTCGCCGCCGGCCTGCCGCCGCTGCAGCGGGCCATCGCGTCCCTCGCCGAACAGGGCCGGGTCGCCGACCTGCGCCGGTTGGCCGAGTGGGAGGCGGGCGTCCGGGCGCACGGTTCGATCACGCGCTGGGCGGTGGCGGGATCGACCCTCACGATCACCGTCCACGCCGAGCTCCGGGCCGGGGACGAGCCGATGCGGTTCGGCGCCGACGGCCGGGACCTGCCGGTGTTCCCGGTGGACGGCGTCGAGCCGCCGCCCGGCGCCGCCCCGGCCGGCCGGCCCAAGGTCGACCTCGTCGCCCGGAACCGGGAGACCCAGGAGGAGATCTTCCTGCCGGTCACCGTCGACACCGAGCGGCTACCCGAGGGGGACGTGCTGCTGATCCGGCACCGGGCGGCCGGCACGGTCGACTTCGCCGCGCTGAACGGCGGCCGGACCCGGGGCACCTGGCAGCTCAAGGCCCGGGTGACCGGCGCGGGATGGACCCGGGACACCCGGCTGCCGCTGCTCGTGCACTGCGCCGCGGACGGCGCCCGGCCCCGGGTGGAGGACGAGCGGACCTTCTGGTCCCGGCTGCGCCGGGCGGTGGCCCGCCGGTTGGGCCGCGGCCCGGCCGTTCCGGCTCCGGTCGTGGTCGCGTAGGCCGGACCACCCGGCCGGGCGGCCGGGAGGGGAGTGGCGCTCTCGACCGATCGCCGGTCGGCTGCGAAACTGTGGGCCGGTCGGTGAGTTGGGGGTTCGATGAGCAACGGGTGGGTGCTTCCCGAGGACGTGCTGCGGGACGCGCCGACGTACACGCCGCGCACCGGTGAGCTGGCCGATCTGGAGTTGCTGCTGACCGGGGCGTACGCCCCGCTGACCGGGTTCATGACCCGCCCCGACCTGGTCTCGTTGAGTCGGCGGGGCCGGCTCCACGACGGCACGCCCTGGCCGGTGCCGGTGACCCTCCAGGTGCCGGCGGCGCTCACCGAGGGGCTGGTGCTGGACGACCCGCTGCGCCGGGCGCTGGTGCTCACCGACGGTGAGGGCGCCCCGGTGGCCGCCATGGACGTGACCGACGTGTGGCCGGTCCGGGACGGGATCGTCGGCGTGGGCGGCGCGGTACGCCGCCTCGGCGACGGCGGCCACGGACCGTTCCAGCGGCTGCGGCGCAGCCCGGAGGAGGTCCGGGCGCTGCTGCCCCCGGGACGGGTGCTCGGTGTGTTCGCCGACCGTCCACTGCACCGGCCGCAGCTCGCGCAGATCGCCCACGCCGCCCGTACCCTCGGCGCGCACCTGCTGGTGCTGATCCCGGTCGGTGAGGAGTCGGTCGGCGGGCTGCCGGCCGAGGCGCTGGTCCGCAGCGTGTTCGCCGCGCGGGACCGGATGCCCCCGGCCACCCTGGTGGCGGTGCCGCTGGTCCGCCGACGGGACGAGATCAGCGACGCGCTGCTACGCGCCCGGGTGGCCGCCGCGTACGGGGTGACCCATCTGCTCTCCACCGAAGGCATGCTCTCCGGGGCCGGGCTGCGGGTGCTGGTGCCCCGCGAGCTGGCGTACGACAACCGGGACGGGCAGTGGCGCTGGCGCGAGGACATCCCGCCGCGCAACCGGCGGCTGGCGCTCCGCCAGGAGGAGATCGAGGACCTGCTGGACCGCGGCTTCCCGCTGCCCGAGTGGCACACCCCGCCGGCGGTGGCGAAGGAGCTGGCCCGGGCCCGTCCGCCGCGCCGGCACCGGGGTCTGGTGATCTTCCTGACCGGCCTTTCCGGCTCGGGCAAGTCGACCATCGCCCGCGGCCTGGCGGACGTGCTGCGCGAGGGCGGCGACCGCACCATCACCCTGCTCGACGGGGACGTGGTGCGCCGGGAACTCTCCGCCGGGCTGGGCTTCGGCAAGGCCGACCGGGACGCCAACGTCCGGCGGATCGGCTGGGTGGCCGCCGAGATCGCCCGGCACCGGGGGGTGGCCATCTGCTGCCCGATCGCCCCGTACGCGGCGGCCCGCGCCACCGCCCGGGAGATGGCGCACGCCGCCGGGGCCGGGTTCCTGCTGGTCCACGTCGCCACCCCACTGGAGGTGTGCGAGCTGCGCGACCGTAAGGGCCTGTACGCCCGTGCCCGGGCCGGCCTGCTCACCGGGATGACCGGCGTCGACGACCCGTACGAGGAGCCGACCGACGCCGACCTGGTGGTGGACACCACGGACCTGACGGTCGAGGAGGCGGTGCAGCGGGTGATGGAGCACCTGACCGAGACCGGCTGGGTGGAGCCCAGCCTCCAGTCCGCCTGACCGGCGCCACCGACCGCCGCCGTCCCGCCCCGGGTCGGCGGCGGTCGCGCGTCCGCTCCCCGGTTCGCTTCCCCTGTGCTCCGCTGCGCGCTAGTGTTCGTTCTTGTTGGAACACGTTCGACCGCGTGGGCATGTGGTCGGGAGGGCGGAGGTGATCGGGGATGCTCGCACGGCAGCGGCAGGCGGCCATCCTGGACCGGGTCCGCGCCGCCGGCGGCGTCCGGGTCACCGAGCTGGCCGCCGAGTTCGGCGTCTCCGACATGACCATCCGGCGTGACCTGGAGACCCTGCACGACCAGGGGCTGCTGGCCAAGGTGCACGGCGGGGCCACCCTCGCCGGCCCCAGCTCGACCGACGAGCCGGGCTTCCGGGCCAAGTCGGTCCGCCAGGCCGCGGAGAAGGCGGCCATCGCGGCCCGGGCCGCGGCGCTGGTCCGCCCCGGCGCGGCCGTCGCCCTCTCGGCCGGCACGACCACCGCCCAGCTGGCCCGCCACCTGCTCGACGTACCGGGGCTCACCGTGGTGACCAACTCCCTGCCGGTGGCCGAGATCCTGCACGTCGGCGGCCGGCCGGACCAGACCGTGGTGCTCACCGGCGGGGTGCGTACCCCCTCGGACGCGCTGGTCGGTCCCCTCGCGGTGGCCGCGCTCGGCGCGCTCCACCTGGACCTGCTCTTCCTCGGCGTGCACGGGATCAGCGAACGGGCCGGGTTCACCACGCCGAACCTCATGGAGGCGGACACCGACCGGGCCCTGGTGGCGGCGGCCGACCGGCTGGTCGTGCTCGCCGACCACACCAAGTGGGGCACGGTCGGTATCTCCTCGATCGTCGGCCTGGACGCGGCGGACGTGCTGGTCACCGACGACCGGTTGGCGCCGGCCGCGCGCCGGGTACTCGAGGAGAGGGTGGGCGAGCTGGTGATCGTGCCGGGCAGCGAGGGGGCGGAGTGAAGCGTACGCAGATCGAGCTGGCCGACGGCCGCGAGTTGATCTACTTCGACGAGCGGGACGACGCGGTCCGCGACCAGCCGGACCGGCGCGAGCTGCCCCCGCCGCCACCCGCCTCCCAGCTCCGGTACGACCCGCTCACCGACGAGTGGGTGGCGGTGGCGGTGCACCGGCAGACCCGCACCTTCCTCCCCCCGGCCGACGAGTGCCCGCTCTGCCCGTCCCGGGACGGCCGGCTCAGCGAGATCCCGGCCCCCGACTACGACGTGGCCGTCTTCGAGAACCGCTTCCCGTCGCTGAGCCAGCGGGTCGCCGCGGAGCCGGACGAGATCACCCCGTTCACGCCGGTCCGCCCCGGGCGCGGCCGGTGCGAGGTGGTCTGCTTCACCGACGACCACAACGCCTCGTTCGCGGGCCTCTCCCCCCACCGGGTGCGGACCGTGCTGGACGCCCTCGCCGACCGGACCACCGCGCTGGGCGCGCTGCCCGGGGTGGAGCAGGTCTTCCCGTTCGAGAACCGGGGCGTGGAGATCGGCGTGACCCTGCACCACCCGCACGGGCAGATCTACGCGTACCCGTTCGTCACGCCGCGGACCCGGACCATGCTGGCCGCCGCCCGCCGGCACGCCGAGCGGACCGGCGGGAACCTGTACGCGGACGTGCTCGCCGCCGAGCGCGCCGCCGGGACCCGGGTGGTGGCGGCCAACGAGCACTGGACGGCGTACGTGCCGGCGGCGGCGCGCTGGCCGTTCGAGGTGCACGTGGCGCCGCACCGGCCGGTGCCGGACATCCCGGCGCTGGACGACGCCGAGCGGGACGCCTTCGGCCCGCTCTACCTGGACGTGCTGCGCCGCTTCGACGGGCTGTTCGACCTGCCGATGCCCTACATCGCCGCCTGGCACCAGGCCCCGGTACGCGTCGACCGCGAGCTGGGGCACCTGCACCTGCAGCTGTTCAGCATCCGGCGGGCCAAGGACAAGCTGAAGTACCTGGCCGGCTCCGAGTCCGGGATGGGCGTCTTCATCAACGACATCGCCCCGGAGCGCGCCGCCGAACTGCTCCGCGCCGTGTGACACCCCCCGCACAACAGGGCGCGGGGGGCCCGGGACAGGGCCCCCCGCAAGGGAAGGGACGGCTGGCTGCGCGCGACAGCCGGGAAGGCTGGCTGGTCGGCACTCAGGCCGCGAGGCGACCGCGGTCAACCTTCCTGGACGGGACTACATCTCGTCCACCCTGCTCAACGAGGCGCGGCCGGCCGCGGTGACGCCCGGACACGACGGAGCCCGCCGGCACGGGGCCGGCGGGCTCGGTCGGTGACGCGGGTGAGGGTCAGGCGGCGAGCTTGCGCGCCAGGTTCTCGTCGAGCGCGTTCATGAACTCGTCGGTGGTCAGCCACGGGGCGTCCCGCGAGATGAGCAGCGCGAGGTCCTTGGTCATCTGGCCGCCCTCGACGGTCTCCACGATGACCTTCTCCAGGGTGTTGGCGAACTCGGTGACCGCCGGGGTGCCGTCCAGCTTGCCCCGGTGGGCCAGGCCCCGGGTCCAGGCGTAGATCGAGGCGATCGGGTTGGTCGAGGTCTTCTCGCCCTTCTGGTACTGCCGGTAGTGCCGGGTGACGGTGCCGTGCGCGGCCTCGGCCTCGACGGTGCGGCCGTCCGGGGTCATCAGCACGGAGGTCATCAGGCCGAGCGAGCCGAAGCCCTGCGCGACGGTGTCCGACTGGACGTCACCGTCGTAGTTCTTGCAGGCCCAGACGAAGCCACCCTCCCACTTGAGCGCGGCGGCGACCATGTCGTCGATCAGCCGGTGCTCGTAGGTGATGCCGGCCTTCTCGAACTCCGACTTGAACTCGTTCTCGAACACCTCGGCAAAGATGTCCTTGAACCGGCCGTCGTACGCCTTGAGGATGGTGTTCTTGGTCGACAGGTAGACCGGGTAGCCGCGGTCCAGGCCGTAGCGCATGGAGGCGCGGGCGAAGTCCCGGATCGACTCGTCGAAGTTGTACATGCCCATGGCGACGCCGCCGCCGGGGAAGTTGGCGACCTCCATCTCCATCGGCGCGCCGCCGTCGGCCGGGGTGTAGGTGATGGTCACCGTGCCCGGGCCGGGGACGACGAAGTCGGTGGCCTTGTACTGGTCGCCGTGCGCGTGCCGGCCGATGATGATCGGCTTGGTCCAGCCCGGGACGAGCCGCGGCACGTTGGACATGATGATGGGCTCGCGGAAGACGACGCCGCCGAGGATGTTGCGGATGGTGCCGTTCGGCGACCGCCACATCTTCTTCAGGCCGAACTCCTCCACCCGGGCCTCGTCCGGGGTGATCGTGGCGCACTTGACGCCGACGCCGTGCTCCTTGATCGCGTTCGCGGCGTCGACGGTGACCTGGTCGTCGGTCTCGTCGCGGTGCTGGATCGACAGGTCGTAGTAGTGCAGGTCGACATCGAGGTACGGCAGGATCAGCTGCTCCCGGATCTGCTTCCAGATGATCCGGGTCATCTCGTCGCCGTCGATTTCCACGACCGGGTTGTTTACCTTGATCTTCGCCATCGGCCGGCGCTCCTCTCGGGGGACACGTGCTCAAGCAGTACGAGCGTACTGGAAACTGACCGGGGCTCCCCAGCCGGCCTCACCCTGCGGAAGAACGGGGTCGCCCCGGAACGGGACGCGGTGCCATCCTTCCCGGATGCCGCTGGATCACACGCTCGGGTCTATCACGGTCACCGCCCTGGTCGACGGCGCGGGGCCCTTCTTCCAGCCCCGCGAGGAGGCGTTCCCCGACGCCACCGCCGACCAGTGGGCGGAGGCCGACCGCCGGGACCCGGCCGCCGTCACCCCGGACGGCCGCTGGTGGCTGCCGTTCCGCTGCTTCGCGCTGCGCCGCGGGGACGGGCCGGTCACCCTGGTCGACGCCGGCATCGGCCCGGCCGACTCGCTCGCGGCGAGCTGGGCACCGGTCCCGGGCCGGCTGCCGGAGGAGCTGGCCGCAGCCGGGATCGACCCGGCGGACGTCCGTACCGTGGTGCTCACCCACCTGCACTCCGACCACGTCGGGTGGGCCGGTGCGCTGTTCCCGAACGCGGACCACCTGGTGCAACGGGCCGAGCTGGACGCCCTGGCGCGGTTCCACCCGGAGCTGCCGGCCCGGCTCCTCGGGCCGTTGCGCGCCGCCGGCCGGCTGCGGGTGGTCGACGGCGACACCGACCTCACCCCGGGGGTACGCGTGCTGAGCACCCCGGGGCACACCCCCGGGCACCAGTCCGTGCTGGTCGACTCCGGCGACGACCGCCTCCTGGTCACCGGCGACCTCCTGGTGCACCAGTTGCAACTGGCCGATCCGGCGCTCGCCTACGCCCACGAGGAGGACCCCGCCCTCGCCCGCACCACCCGCCAGACCCTCCTGCACACCCTGGCCACCCAGGGCCCCACCACCCTCGCCACCCCCCACCTAACCCACCCCTTCACCCCCCTCTAACCCCCATACCCCCACCCCCACCCCCACCCCCACCCCCACCCCCACCCCCACCCCCACCCCGCTCTCACCCCGTTGATCATGAAGTTAGCGGCGATGTGGATCTCCACCAGTGCCGCTAACTTCATGATCGACGGGGGGGGGCTGGGGGTGGGGGTGGGCTGGGGGTACGGGAAAGGGCGGGCCGGCGGATGCCGGCCCGCCCTTTCGCGGGTGTCACGGGGTCACATGTTGGCGATGTCGGCCTGCTTGGCGCGGACGGCCTCGGCGGCCTCCTTGAGGCTGGCCAGCTCGTCGGTGTCCAGGTCGGTCTCCACGACCCGCTTGACGCCCTGGGCGCCGATCTCGGCCTCGACGCCCAGGTAGACGCCGGAGATGCCGTACTCGCCGTCGACCCAGGCGCAGACCGGCATGATCTCGCCGGAGTCCTCGGCCACGGCCTTGGCCATCCGGGCGGCGGCGGCCGACGGGGCGTAGTACGCCGAGCCGGTCTTCAGCAGCGCGACGACCTCGGCGCCACCGTTGCGGGTCTTGACGACCAGCTCCTCGATCTGGTCGGCCGGCATGGCGTCGCGCAGCGGCTTGCCGTCCACGGTGCTCTTCGACGGCACCGGGACCATGGTGTCGCCGTGCGAGCCCAGGGTCAGGGTCTTCACCGACTTGACCGGTACGTTCAGCGCCTCGGCGACGAAGTTGGTGAACCGGGCGGTGTCCAGCATGCCGGCCTGGCCGAGCACCCGGTTCTTCGGGAACTGGGTGGCGATCTGGGCGAGGGCGGTCATCTCGTCGAGCGGGTTGGAGACCACGATGACGACGGCGTTCGGGGCGTACTTGGCGACGTTCTCGGCGACCTGACGGACGATCTTGGCGTTGGTCTCCAGCAGGTCCATCCGGCTCATGCCCGGCTTGCGCGGGAGGCCGGCGGTGATGACGACGACATCCGAGCCCTCGATCGCCTCGTAGCCCTCGCCGTTGGGGCCGGTGGTGACACCGACGACCTTGGTCTCGAAGCCCTCGATCGCGCGGGACTGGTTGAGGTCCAGCGCGAGGCCCGCCGGCTTGCCCTCCACGATGTCGGTGATCACGACGGTGTCGAAGACGTCGTACTCGGCCAGGCGCTGTGCGGTGGTGGAGCCGTAGAAGCCGGCCCCGACGACAGTGACCTTCTTACCCATGGTCGTCCCACTCCCTGATACCAGTCGGTTTTCCGGACCGTATCAGCCATCCTGGCACCGTTCCGGCCTGGGTCGGACGGTTATGACCCGCTCGGGTGGTCAGCCCTGCCGCTCGGCCCGCTCGACCACGTTGGTGAGCAGCATGGCCCGGGTCATCGGGCCGACCCCGCCGGGCATCGGCACCAGCTTGCCGGCCACCTGCGCCACCTCGGGATCGACGTCGCCGGTGTAGCGGCCCTTGCCGTCGGCGCCGATCACCCGGGTGATGCCGACGTCGACCACGGTGGCGCCCGGGGTGACCATGTCGGCGGTGAGCAGGCCGGGCACCCCGGCCGCGACGATGACGATCTCCGCCTCGCGGGTGTGTGCCGCCAGGTCCAGCGTGCCGGTGTGGCAGAGGGTCACCGTGGCGTTCTCGCTGCGCCGGGTGAGCAGCAGGCCCAGCGGCCGGCCCACGGTGTTGCCCCGGCCGACCACGGCCACCCGGGCGCCGCTCAGTCCGACGTCGTACCGGCGCAGCAGTTCGACGATGCCGCGCGGCGTGCAGGGCAGCGGCGCGTCGTAACCGAGGACGAGGCGGCCCAGGTTGACCGGGTGCAGGCCGTCGGCGTCCTTGGCCGGGTCGATCATCTCCAGCGTCCGCTGGGTGTCCAGGTGCGCGGGGAGCGGAAGCTGGACGATGTAGCCGTGGCAGGCCGGGTCGGCGTTCAGCTCGGCGAGGACCGCGTCGAGCTGCTCCTGGGTGGCGTCGGCGGGCAGTTCCCGGCGGATCGAGGCGATGCCCACCTCGGCGCAGTCGCGGTGCTTGCCGTTGACGTACGCCTGGGAGCCGGGGTCGGCGCCGACCAGGACCGTGCCGAGTCCGGGGATGATCCCCCGCTCGGCCAGCGCCTTGACCCGCGCCCGTAGCTCGTCCTTGATCTCCGCCGCGGTCGCCTTGCCGTCCAGGATCGTCGCCGTCACGCCTGGATCGTCTCACGGCGGGCGGCACCGGGAACGACGACCGGCCGTGGTGACGATCCGTTACGTGGGTTTGGTCACCGAGAGTCACTTCCTGTGGAATGTGCCACATCGTGGGACGGACAGGAGATGATCAACCAGGGCGGAGCGGACAGTCGGTGGGCAAGCACACGGGCCGGCAGAGACCGCGATCGAGGCGCGGCAGCTCACCCACGAAATGGGCTCCGAGCAGCGCAGACAGCCAAACCACATAGCAGAGCGATGGGAGGCCGACAAGACCGGGCCCCCCACTCCGTTATCGCTTCGCAACGCTCTCGTTGCCGAATTCGCTGCCGACGACCTACCGTTGCCGATCGTTGCGCAGCGTTACCCAGCGTCGGCCCTGACTGCGCAGCGTGAGGAGATGAGGAGCCCCCCATGCGTGTTCGTAGGCTCGCTGCCTGGACCGCCCTCCCGCTCGCGGTGACCCTGGGCCTCGCGGCCTGCGGCTCGGGCGGCAGCGGCGGCAAGAGCGACCCCAACGCGGCCGTGCGGATCGAGATCGCCGAGCCGCAGCACCTGGTCCCGACCAACACCAACGAGACGAGTGGCTCGCAGGTGCTGGCCGCCCTGTTCAGCCCCCTGGTCGACTACGACGAGGCGAACAAGCCCCACGAGGTGGCGGCGGAGTCGGTGACGTCGTCGGACAACAAGGTCTGGACGATCAAGCTGAAGCCCGGCTACACCTTCCACAACGGCGAGAAGGTCACCGCCGACAACTACCTCGACGCCTGGAACTACGGCGCGTACGCCCCGAACGGCCAGAACTCGAGCTACTTCTTCGAGAAGATCGCCGGCTACGAGGACCTGCAGGGCGAGAAGCCGAAGGCGAAGACGCTGACCGGCCTGAAGAAGGTCGACGACCTGACCTTCACCGTGACGCTCTCGGCGCCGTACGTCGACTTCAAGTCGATGCTCGGCTACACGGCCTTCTACCCGCTGCCCAAGGCGGCCTTCTCCGCCCCGGGCGTGCTCGCCGAGGGCTACGAGCAGGCGCCCATCGGCCAGGGCCCGTTCAAGATGAAGGGCAGCTGGCAGCACGACGCCAAGGTCGAGGTGGAGAAGTACGACGCCTTCCCGGGCCAGCAGCCGAAGGTGCGCGGCGTCGAGTTCCGGATCTACCAGCAGATGACGGCCGCGTACGCGGACGTGCTGTCGGACAACCTCGACGTGATCAAGGAGATCCCGACCGAGAACCTGTCCACCGCGGCGACCGACCTCGGCGACCGGTTCCGGCAGAGCCCCGCCTCGTCGCTCCAGGTGCTGGCCTTCCCGACCTTCCAGAAGGAGTTCAGCAAGCCCGAGGTGCGCAAGGCCATCTCGATGGCGATCGACCGGGACGAGATCACCAAGTCGATCTTCAAGGGCTCGCAGCAGCCGGCGCGCTCGTTCGTCTCGCCGGTCGTGGCCGGCTACCGCGAGGACACCATCGGCGCCGCCGGTGAGTTCGACCCGGCCAAGGCCAAGGCGATGTACGAGGCCGCGGGCGGCCCGAAGAAGATCGAGCTGTCCTACAACGGCGACGGCGGCCACAAGGACTGGATCGACGCCACCTGCAACCAGCTCAAGGCCAACCTGGGCGTGGAGTGCGTCGGCACCGCCGAGCCGAAGTTCGCGGACCTGCTGACCAAGCTCAAGCAGAAGCAGCCGGTCGGCATGTTCCGGATGGGCTGGGTCATGGACTACCCGTCCATGGAGAACTACCTGGGCCCGCTGTACAGCACCAACGGCTCGTCGAACTACTACGGCTACAGCAACCCGGAGTTCGACAAGCTGCTCGCCGAGGGTGCCAGCGCTCCGACGCAGGACGAGGCGATCAAGAAGTACCAGGCGGCGGAGGACCTCCTGGCCGAGGACATGCCGGTGATCCCGCTCCGGTACGGCCAGAACAACTTCGGCCACTCGACCAAGGTCAAGAACGTCGAGGTGGACCTCTTCGACCGGGTCGACCTGCTGAAGATCGAGGCCGTCAAGTAACACGTCCCGGACGACGGGTCGGGCCACCTGCGGGTGGCCCGACCCGCAGGACGGCGCACCCTTCGCCCTTTTTCAGGGAGACTTCACAGTATGTTCCGCTTTATTCTGCGGCGACTGCTCCAGATGGTCCTCGCGTTCTTCGGGACCACCCTGATCGTCTACGCGCTGATGTTCGCCGGGCAGGGCGACCCCATCCAGGCGCTCGCGGGAGAACGCCCCGTCACCGCGGCCCAGCGGGCATACCTGACTGAGAAGTACCACCTGGACGCCACCGGCGTCGGCGGCTTCTTCTACCGCTACTTCGACTACCTCAAGAACCTCCTCCGGGGTGACCTGGGGCAGTCGCTGACCGGACGGCAGATCGGCGACATCCTCGCCGCCGCCTGGCCGGTCACCGTCAAGCTCGCGCTGATCGCGATGGCCGTGACCGTCGTCTTCGGGGTCACCGCCGGGGTCATCGCCGGTATCCGGCGGGCCGGCGTCTTCGACAACTCGACGCTCGTGCTCACCCTGCTGGTCCTCGGCATCCCGACCATCGTGCTCGCCCCGCTGGCCCAGTACTTCCTCGGCGTGAAGTGGCAGCTCTTCCCGCCGACCGCCGGCGCCGAGCCGGACCTGTACGCGCTGCTGCTGCCCGGCATCGTGCTCGGCTCCCTCTCGCTGGCCACCGCGCTGCGGCTGACCCGTACCTCGGTGGCGGAGAACCTGCGCGCCGACTACGTCCGCACCGCCCGGTCGAAGGGCCTGGTCAAGCGGCGGATCGTCAGCGTGCACGTGCTGCGCAACTCGCTCATCCCGGTGGTCACCTTCCTCGGCGTCGAGCTGGGCAACCTGATGAGCGGCGCAATCATCACCGAGGGCGTGTTCAACATCCCCGGTGTCGGCTTCAACCTGTTCCGCGGCATCCGCACCGAGGACGGCCCGCTGGTGGTGGGCATCGTCAGCGTGCTGGTCGTGGTCTACCTCGTCTCCAACCTGGTGGTGGACGTCCTGTACGCCGTACTCGACCCGAGGATCCGCTATGAGTGATTTCGAGACCGTGGCGGCCACCGAGAACCAGGCCGCGCGGCGGGGCGTCTCCGGCGAGCCGGGCACCCCGGCCGCCGCCCAGAAGCCGCGCAGCCTGGCCGGCGACGCCTGGCGGGACCTGCGCCGCAACCCGATCTTCTGGATCAGCCTCACCCTGGTCGTGCTGGTCGCCGCGATGGCCGCCGTGCCGTCGCTGTTCACCGCCAACGACCCGCGCGACTGCGTGCTCTCCCGGCAGCACGCCGGGCCGTCCGGCGGGGCCGTCTTCGGGTACGACTTCCAGGGCTGCGACACGTACGCCCGGGCGGTCTACGGGGCGCGCGCCTCGCTCCTGGTCGGCGCGCTCTCCGCGCTGCTCACCGGGGCGATCGCGCTGGTCGTCGGGATGCTCGCCGGCTACTTCGGCCGGTGGATCGACGCGGTGCTCTCCCGGGTGATCGACATCGTGCTCGGCATCCCGCTGCTGCTCGCCGCGATCGTGCTGCTCAAGCGGGTGAGCACCAGCAGCGACAACGTCCGCCTGTTCGCGGTCATCTTCGTGCTGGCGGTGCTCGGCTGGACCACCGCGGCCCGGGTGGTCCGCTCCTCGGTGATCACCGCCAAGGAGCAGGACTACGTGGCCGCGGCCCGGATGCTCGGCGCCGGGAACGGCCGGATCATGTGGCGGCACATCCTGCCGAACGCGCTCGCCCCGGCGATCGTGGTGCTCACCATCGCGCTCGGCTCGTTCATCGCCGCCGAGGCCACGCTGAGCTTCCTCGGCATCGGTCTCAAGGCCCCGACCATCTCGTGGGGCATCGACATCGACGCCGGCCGGGTGCACATGCGCGAGTCCGCGACCCCGCTGGTCGTCCCCTCCGCCTTCCTGGCGCTGACCGTGCTCGCCTTCATCATGCTCGGCGACGCGATCCGCGACGCCTTCGACCCGAAGCTGCGGTGACGTTCTCATGACCCAACCCACCGTTGTGCCGACACCGGCCTCCCCCACCCCGCCCGGTGGCCACCTGCTCGAGGTACGGGACCTGCACGTCGAGTTCCGCACCCGGGAGGGCGTGGCCAAGGTGATCAACGGGGTGTCGTATCACCTCGACCCGGGCGAGAGCCTGGCCGTGCTCGGCGAGTCCGGCTCCGGCAAGTCGGTGACCGCCCAGGCGATCATGGGCATCCTGGACACTCCCCCGGCCCACGTCCGCTCCGGCCAGATCCTCTACCGGGGCCGGGACCTGCTGACCCAGTCCGAGGAGCAGCGCCGGCAGGTGCGCGGCAAGGAGATCGCGATGATCTTCCAGGACGCGCTGTCGGCGTTGAATCCGGTCTTCCCGGTCGGCTGGCAGATCGGCGAGACGCTACGCCAACGCGAGGGGATGTCCCGCGCCGACGCCCGCCGACGGGCCGCCGAGCTGATGGACCTGGTGAAGATCCCGGCCGCGGCCAAGCGGCTCGGGGACTACCCGCACCAGTTCTCCGGCGGCATGCGCCAACGCGTCATGATCGCGGTGGCGCTCGCCCTGAACCCGAAGGTGCTGATCGCCGACGAACCGACCACGGCGCTGGACGTCACGGTGCAGGCCCAGATCATGGACCTGCTGGCCGAGCTGCGCCGCGACCTGGACATGGCGATGATCCTGATCACCCATGACCTCGGCGTGGTCGCCGGCGTCGCGGACCGGATCGCCGTCATGTACGCCGGCCGGATCGTCGAACACGCCGACGTGCGCCCGCTGTACCGGGCACCGGCGCATCCGTACACGAAGGGGCTGCTGGAGTCGATCCCGCGGCTGGACGTGCGCGGCCAGGCGCTCTCCACGATCAAGGGGCTGCCGCCGAACCTGATGCGGATCCCCTCCGGCTGCCCGTTCCACCCCCGGTGCCCGTACGCGCAGCAGGTCTGCGTCGACGAGGTGCCGCACGACCTGGTCCTCGGCGACGGCCGGACCAGCGCGTGCCACTTCGCGCAGGAGGTTCGTGATGACAGCGCCCGCTAGCCCGACCAAGGTCCGCGGCGAGACCATCCTCTCCGTCGACAACCTGGTCAAGCACTTCCCCATCACCCAGGGCGTGCTGTTCAGGAAGCAGACCGGGGCGGTCAAGGCCGTCGACGGGGTGAGCTTCGAGCTACGCCGGGGCGAGACGCTCGGCGTGGTCGGCGAGTCCGGCTGCGGCAAGTCGACCCTGGCCCGGCTGCTCATGCGGCTGGAGACCCCGACCGCCGGCCGGGCCCGCCTGGAGGGCCGGGACCTGTTCAAGGCCTCCGGGTCGGAGCTGCGCCGGCTGCGCCGGAACATGCAGATGGTGATGCAGGACCCGTACACCTCGCTGAACCCGCGGATGACGGTCGGCGACATCATCGGCGAGCCGTTCGACATCCACCCGGAGGCGGCGCCGAAGGGCAGCAAGCGGCGGCGGGTGCAGGAGCTGCTGGACGTGGTGGGGCTGAACCCGGAGCACGTCAACCGGTACCCGCACCAGTTCTCCGGCGGCCAGCGGCAGCGCATCGGCATCGCCCGGGCGCTCGCCCTGCGACCCGAGATCATCGTCTGCGACGAGCCGGTGTCCGCCCTGGACGTCTCCATCCAGGCCCAGGTGATCAACCTGCTGGAGCAGCTCCAGGACGAGTTCGGGCTGTCGTACATCTTCATCGCCCACGACCTGTCGGTGGTGCGGCACATCTCCGACCGGGTCGCGGTGATGTACCTCGGCAAGATCGTGGAGATCGGCACCGAGCAGGAGATCTACGAGCGGGCCACCCACCCGTACACTCAGGCGCTGCTCTCGGCGGTGCCGGTGCCCGACCCGGAGGCCCGCGCGGACCGGAACATCATCCGGCTCACCGGCGACGTGCCGAGCCCGGCCGACCCGCCGTCGGGCTGCCGGTTCCGCACCCGGTGCTGGAAGGCCCAGGAGGTCTGCGCCACCCAGGAGCCGCACGCCGTGCTCCGCGCGGCCGATCCGCACCCCTCGGCGTGCCACTTCGCCGAGGTGCGCCCGGCGTGAAAGGAGGGGCCCCTTGTTAACGCCTGGGCGTTAACAAGGGGCCCCTGCTTTCAGAGCTGCGCCAGGTTGAACGCCCAGATGCCGCGGCCGTGCGTCGCGACGTAGACCGAGTTGTCCGCCGCGTTGTACTCGACGTCCATGCCGACGGTCAGCGGCAGGCCGGCGCCGAGCCGCTGCCAGTCGGTGGCGCCGGGCGCGCGGTAGAACGTGGCCAGGTCGGTGGCGAGCACCAGCGCGCCGTTGGACAGCTCCTTGATCGAGCTGGCCGGCACGTCCGGCAGGTTCGCCGAGACGTCCTTCCAGGTCGCGCCCGCGTCGGTGGTCTCGAAGACGTGGCCGTAGCCCGCGCCGGGACCCTCGGTGAAGCGGCGGGAGAACCCGTTCACGGCGAGGAAGGCGTGCGCGCCGTTCGCCGGGTCGATCCCGACGCCCTGCACGAACCGGTTCGGGAAGTCACCCGGCAGGCTGAGCTGGTGCCAGCTCGACGGGTCGTTGACCTTGCCGACCGCGACGCCCCGAGCGAAACCGGCGTTGTTGCACGGCCCGCACCAGCCCACGTACGCCATGCCGCCCGAGACCGCCACCGAGGTGGCGGTGTGGCCGGCGCCCAGGTCGAACACGTTGGTCCAGCCCTTGCCGTCCTGGATGGCGTAGCCCTTGGTGTTCACCCAGACGTGCTGGCCACCGGCCACCCAGACGTCGGCGTCGTGGTCGTCCGGCGCGAACGGCGCGATGAACCGGGCCAGCTCGTCGCCCGGCGACGAGGTGTACGGCTGGATGTCCCGCGAGGTGGAGGTGTCCGCCGTGCCCGGGCCGGGGTTGGCGTTGCAGTTCTCGGTCACCCGCATGGCCAGGTTGGTGTACTCCTGGACCTGCCGGCAGCCGTTGGCAGGGTCGGCGAAGCCGTCGCCGCCGTCACCACCGAAGTTGGAGCCCATCACGGTGTCGCCGGCACGCAGGATGGACACGCCGTTGTCCTGGAGGCCGCCGGCGACGATGGTGCCGGCCTTCGCCGGGTCCCTGCCCAGCGACACCGAGTAGTACTGGAGGGCGTCGATGGTGCCGTCGTTCAGGCTCTGCCAGTCGGTGGCGTGCCCGTCCTTGTCGGTCCTGCCGTTGATCGGCCGGCGGTAGACACCACCGTCGTTGCCGACGTAGACGAAGCCGTTGCCGACCGCCACCGAGTGCTGGTCGGAGTGGGTGGTCTTGTTGCACTTGTTCTGCGAGTCGTAGATGTTCCAGCAGGAGAAGCCGAAGTTCCAGTACGGACCCACGGTCTTCCAGTTGGCGCCGGCGTCGGTCGACTCGTAGACCTCCTCCAGCCCCGCCCAGAGGTGGTTCGGGTTGGCCGGGTCGACCGCCAGGAACTGGTTGTACCAGGCCTGGATGCCGGGGCCGTAGCCCTTGCCGATCACCGTCTGCTTGAGGGCGGAGCCGGAGTTGCCCAGCTTCGACGAGTCGGCGATCTTGTTCCACGGGCCGGCCGGGTTGCCGGTGTTGGAGACGTAGATGCCGTCCAGGTAGCTGTTCACGTTGCCGACCGGCTTGTTCAGCAGGCTCGGCGACTGGTTGATCGCGTAGAGCTTGCCGCCGTCGGCGGAGAAGGCGAACGTCACGTAGCCGATGTCGTCGGCCGGCATCGCGCCGGTCGGGTTGATCTTCGTCCAGCCACCGGCGGTGTAGTCGGCGGTCTCGTAGAAGCCGTTGTAGGTGTCACCGGACCGCCAGGCCGAGGCGACCACCACGTGCTTCGGGTTGCGCGGGTCGCCCGCCACGTCGTTGACGATGTTCTTGTACGCGGCGTTCGCGGTGCCCGCGTTCGCGCCACCCGGCAGGTAGCTCGGGTTCGGGGTGAACTCCAGCTTCCAGGCGCCGCCGGTGCTGCCCATCGCGTGCGAGTACAGGCCCCGGTTGGTGGCGGCCCAGACCTTGCCGTCGAAGAAGCGCAGCTTGTTGATGACCGTGCTCTCCAGCTCGGTCCCGCCGACCCGGTCGGTCGCCTTGAACGTGCCGGACCGTGGGTTGGCCAGCCGGTAGACGCCGGCGCCCACGTACGAGGTGGCGCCGGTGTTCGCCTCGCCGGTGGCGTACCAGAGCGAGCCGTCGGTGGCGAGCACGACGTCGCCGCTGGACAGGGTGGGCAGCGCGTCCGCGATCGGCGTCCAGCTCCCGCCGCCGGTCGAGGAACGCCACACGCCACCGTCCGCGCCGGCCGCGTACACGTAACCGCTGTTGTCCGCGGCCAGGCCCGTCATCCGGCCGGTGACCAGGCCGGCACCCCCGGACGAGTTGGACGCGTAGTCGCGGTAGCGCGGGTCGTCACCGTCGTACTTGATCCTGGTGACCTCGCGCCAGGTGCCCTTGGTGGCGGCCATGCCGTTCAGCTGGCTCAGCGCGTTCGAGTACGCACCCGGCGAGACGATGCCCGGGGCGTACCGGGCCTGGGCGAACTGCTCGGCGATGGTGCGGGCCTCGAAGGCCTCCTCGCCGGCCTCCTCGGACGACTCCCCGGCCGCCATCTCCATGAACTCCCTGGGGTGCCAGGGCATGTTGGCGCCGGGCTCGTCGGCCAGGCCGAGCTTCTCCCGCACCTCGTGGTTGGTGGCGACGACGCCACCGAGCGCGGCGGTGAGCACCAGCGCGCCCGCGATTGTCGCCGGCTTGCGCCAGCGGGACTTGGACATGCGAATCCTCCGATTCGAGGGGTCCCCGAGCGGTCGGCCCGGGTGGGAAACCACGGCCGACGGGTGGCGGCCATGGCGCTTGGCTGATCGGACGGCAAGCATCCGCAGTGGACCCTCGGCAGGCTGCGACCACTCCGGCCCGGCGCGTCTGACGCCGCGCACGTCCGGAACGGTTGAGCACCCGGGTGGACGGCAGGTCACACCCGACGGGCGGTGCGGGGAGGGTCAGGCCCGGGCCGGCGGGGCCCGGCTGGGCCGGCTGCCACGGGTCGGCAGCGACACGGCCGGCTCCCGGTAGCGGGTCGGGGCGACCACCGAACGCGGGGTGCCGACGACGCGCAGGGGCACGGCCAGGAGGAGATCGTCCGGTCCGTCGCTGGTGGCGACGCCGGCGCGGTGATCACCACCGGGTCCACCGGAGAATTCCGTCCACAGCTCCGACGGAGCGCCGGGGTGCGTGAGGCGCGCGCCGGCGGCTCGGGGGTCGACGGAGGGCGGGGCGGGACGCTCCGGCGTGGTGGCCGACGCGTCGACGACTCCAGGTCGCGGCGCGGACGCGCCGAGCTGGAGTCGTCGCAGGGACCGTCCATCCGGAGGAAGAGCGGACGGGCCGTCGTGGACGATCGACCGGTGCGCGGCGATGACCACCGCGCCGGGCTCAAGGGTCTCGCCGCGGCCGGGTGCTCCCAGGCCGGCCAGGACGAACGCCAGCGCGACGACGGCGGCGGTCAACCGGTCGAGTGCGCGCATCGGCAAGCCCTGTCGGGAGGAGGGGAGGCAGCTCGGGCGGGCGGCGGAGAGAACGGGGAGGGTCGATCGCTTGCTGCGGGACAACGCTAGCAACAGTTTTCACCAGCCGGCAACGGCCGGCCGTCGTACTTTCGGCTGGTCAACGGGGCTGGCGTGACAGCGTTTTCCGGCAGGGATCCGTTACGTGAAATGGGCGCGTGGCCGCGCGGCCACGCCCCCGTCGTCCCCGTCGGTCAGTGGAAGAAGTGCCGGGTGCCGGTCAGGTACATGGTCACGCCGGCCTCCTTGCAGGCCGCGATGGTCTCCTCGTCGCGGATCGAGCCACCCGGCTGGACGATCGCGCGGACGCCGGCCTCGATGAGGATCTTCGGACCGTCGGCGAACGGGAAGAAGGCGTCCGAGGCGCAGACCGCGCCGCGGGCCCGGTCGGCCCCGGCCCGGCTGACCGCGAGCTGCGCCGAGTCCACCCGGTTGACCTGGCCCATCCCGACGCCCACCGTGGCGCCCTCCTTGGCCAGCAGGATCGCGTTGCTCTTCACCGCGCGCACCGCCCGCCAGGCGAACGCCAGGTCCCGCAGGGTCGCCTCGTCGGCCGCCTCGCCGGTGGCCAGCCGCCAGTGCGCCGGGTCGTCGCCCTCGGCGTCGATCGCGTCCCGCAGCTGCACCAGCACACCACCGGTGACCTGCCGCCACTCGGCCGGCAGCGGGGCGAACCGCGGGGCGCGCAGCAGCCGGATGTTCTTCTTGGCCCGGAGGATCTCCACCGCGCCCTCGTCGAAGCCGGGCGCCACCAGCACCTCGGTGAAGATCTCCGCCACCTGGCGGGCCAGCTCGACGCTCACCGGCCGGTTCACCGCGATCACGCCACCGTACGCCGACACCGGGTCGCAGGCGTGCGCCTTGCGGTGCGCCTCGGCCACGTCCGCCCCGACCGCGATTCCGCACGGGTTGGCGTGCTTGATGACCGCCACCGCCGGCTGCTCCGGGAAGTCGTTCGCGGCCCGCCAGGCGGCGTCCGCGTCGACGTAGTTGTTGTAGGACATCTCCTTGCCGTGCAGCTGCTCGGCCTGGGCCAGCCCGGCCGGGGCGGCCGGGTCGGCGTAGAGCGCCGCCGCCTGGTGCGGGTTCTCGCCGTAGCGCAACACCGCCTGCCGGCGCAGCGACAGGCCGGCGAACTCCGGCCACCCGTCGGCGGCCGGGGCCACGGTGGTGGCGAACCAGTCGGCGACGGCCACGTCGTACTCGGCGATGTCGGCGAACGCGCGGGCGGCGAGCGCCCGGCGCTCGGCCAGCGTGAAGCCGCCCTCGGCGAGCGCGGCCAGCAACGCCGGGTACGCCGCCGGGTCGGTCACCACGGCGACCGAGGCGTGGTTCTTGGCCGCGGCCCGGACCATCGCCGGGCCGCCGATGTCGATCTGCTCGACGCACTCGTCCTGGCCCGCCCCGGAGGCGACCGTGGCCTGGAACGGGTAGAGGTTGGAGATCAGCAGGTCGATGCCGGCGATGCCGTGCTCGTCGAGCTGGGCGGCGTGCGCGTCCTTGCGGAGGTCGGCGAGGAGGCCACCGTGGATCTTCGGGTGCAGGGTCTTCACCCGGCCGTCGAGGATCTCCGGGAAGCCGGTCACCTGCTCGACCGGGGTCACCGGCACCCCCGCGCCGGAGATGGTCGACGCGGTGCTGCCGGTGGAGACGATCTCCACCCCGGCCTCGTGCAGGGCCCGGGCCAGCTCGACCAGGCCGGTCTTGTCGTAGACGCTGACCAGCGCCCGCCGGATCGGGCGACGCGCGTCCTCAGTGGCACTCACGGAACGGTGACCTTTCTGCCGGTGATCGTCCAACCTTCACGGACCAGCCGACCGACCTGCTCGACGAGCTGGCGCCGCTCGGCGGACTTGATGCGCTCGGTGAGCGTCTCCTCGTCGTCGTCGTCCAGCACCGGCACGGCGACCTGGGCGACGATCGGGCCGGTGTCCATCCCGGCGTCGACGAAGAACAGGGTGGCCCCGGTGACCTTCACCCCGTACGCGAGCGCGTCCCGGGGGCCGTGGATGCCGGGGAACGCCGGCAGCAGGGTGTTGTGCGTGTTCAGGTAGCGGTCGCCGAACGCGGCCAGGAAGTGCGGGCCGACCAGCTTGAGGAAGCCGGCGCTGATCACCAGGTCCGGCTCGTGCTCGGCCACCCGGGCGGTGAGCGCCTTGTCCCAGTCCTCGCGGGTCGGGTGGTCCGTCAGCCGCTCGACGAAGGCGGGCACCCCGGCCACGGCGGCCCGGTCCAGCCCGGCGATCCCGTCCCGGTCGGCGCCGACGGCGACCACCCGGGCCCCGTACCCGGGGTCGGCGGTGGCGTCCAGCAGCGCCTGGAGGTTGCTGCCGGAACCGGAGACGAGGACGACGAGGCGGGCGACGGACGCGGGCTCGGTCACGCCGCAACCCTATCGGGCTGGTCGGTACGTCCGGCGGTCGGGCGGCCGGCTCGCGGTGATCTCCCCGGTTGGCGCCGGCACGATACGCTGCCGTCGCCCGGTGTCCGGTTTTTCCGGCCGACCGGGCGTCGACATCGTGACCTTGGTCCCGGGCCCGTGTGCCGCGGCGTCCCGGTGCTGGGCGGAATGATGAGCGGCAGCAACCGACCACGGACGTCGACCCCCAGTTTGAGGAGCTTTCAGCAATGCAGCCCGGTTACCCCGGTCAGGACCCGTACGGCCAGCAGCAGCCCAACCAGGACCCGACCTCCCCGCAGTACGACCCGTACGCCCAGCCGCCGCAGGCCCCGCAGTACGGGCAGCAGCCGACCTCCGGGCAGCCCTACGGCCAGGACCCGTACGCCCAGCCGCCGCAGGCCCCCCAGTACGGGCAGCAGCCGACCTCCGGGCAGCCGTACGGGCAGCAGCCGACCTCGGGGCAGCCCTACGGCCAGCCGACCTCCGGGCAGCCCTACGGGCAGCAGCAGCCGTACCAGGACCCGTACGGTCAGCAGCAGCAGCCGTACGGCGCCGCGCCGCAGTACCCGGCCGCCGGCTACCCGCAGGCGCAGGGGCAGAACAACACCCTCGGCCTGATCGGCATGATCGCCGGCATCGCGTCCATCGTGTTCGCCCTCTGCTGCACCCCGCTGGGCATCATCGGCGGCATCGCCGGCGTGGTCCTGGGCATCCTGGCCCAGAAGAAGGTCCAGGCCGGTGAGGCGACCAACGGCGGCCAGGCCAAGGCGGCCCTGATCTGCGGCGGCGTCGGCATCGTGCTCTCCATCATCAGCGCCTTCGCGGGCGCCATGATCAACCTGAACAACTTCGGTTCCTGACCCGAACCCGAGAAAGGGGCGTCCGGCAGCCGCCGGCCGCCCCTCTCTCGTCCCCACCCCCACCCCACCCAGCCCAGCCCCACCTCGGCCCCGCCGAGTTGATCAAGGGGTTTGCGTCAGAATCCGGCGGCTCCCCGACGCAAATCCCTTGATCAACTCGGCGTGGAGGGGCCGGCAGGGGGCGGTGGAGGGGGGTGGGGGTTAGGGGGTTTTGGCGGTTGGGCGGGGAGAGCGGGCGGGGCGGGGTGGGGGGACAGCGCGGGTGAGGGCGCGGGTGGCGGCGGCGCCGAGCAGGGCGGCGACGGCGATGACCAGGGTGGCCACCCCGGCCACCTGCCACGGCATCGGGCCGATCTCGGCGAGCCGCCCGCCACCGAGCGGGCCGCCGGACACCGCCGCGGCCACGCCGAGCAGCACGCCGGCCACCGGGCCGGCGAGCGCCGCCGGAACGAGCACCGCCGGCCAGCCGACCGACGTCCGCTCCTCGGCCGCGATCCGCAGCAGCCGCCGGGCCAGCAGCCAGCCGGCCGCCATCCCGGCCAGCACCGGCACCGCGAGCAGCGCCGCGCCGAACCCGTCCACCGGGCCGCGCGGCAGCCCGGCGAGCAACGGTACGGCCGGCAGCGCGCCCACCGACACCTCACTGGTCCGCACGGCCGTGTCGGTGCCGACCGCGAACCCGGGGCCGAGCAGGTAACTGGCCGACCAGATGGTGGCGTTCGGGGCGTACGCGAGACTGACCAGCGTGATGCCGGCCTGACCGGCGACCCCGGTCCGGTACGCGCCGATCATGTCGGCGGCGTCCCCACCCCCGGTCGCCACGGCCAGCCCGGCCGCCCCGGCACCGGCGCCCAGCAGCAGCAGGCCGGCGACCAGACCGGTACGCATCCCGTCCCGCAGCGGCGGCGCGGACCGGCGGGCCAGCAGCCCCGACACGCCGGTCGTCCGCACCGCGCCGACCAGCGCGGCGAGCGCGCCGACCACGGCGAAGGTGACCCCGGCCCGGACCGGGGAGACCCGCACGCCGCCGACGCTGACCGTGACCGCGGCGAGGACACCGAGCAGCGCGTACCCGAGACCGACCGCGACCCCGACGGTGAGGGCCTGGCGGGCGGACCGGCCGCCGCGGGCGCCGATCGCCCGGCTGACGTGCACACCGGCCCGGGTCAGCCGCCAGACGACGAGCCCGGTCAGGGCCAGTGGGGCCAGGCCGAACGGCCCGGCGGAGGTCTGCAACGGCACACCGTGGCCGAGCAGCCAACCGGCCAGACCGGCGCGCAGCGCACCCGGCAGCGAGCCGGCGTCCTCGCTGAGCTGCGCCAGGCCGAGCACCAGGGTGACCGGCAGCCAGGAGGTCAGGGCCGCCCAGCCGGCCGCCACCCCGGCGGCGACGGGCAGCGGAGCCCGCCCGCGCGGGCCCTCCCCCGATCGGGGTGCGGGCACCCGGGGACCCGCTCCGGCCCGGCCGGTGGGCCGGGCGTCGGCGGCCGCCCCGGCGGCGGTCCGGTGGGGCTGGTCGGGGGTGACGGGTGACATCGGGTTCTACTCTGGCACGCCGTGCCCGTGGCGGCAGTCCGATACCGCGTCCGGACCTCGGCGAGTTCCCTGATCCACCGGCTCGGCGGTCCCGATCCGGTTTAGCCTCGGCCCAGGACGCGACCTTTCCTGTCGCGGCACCGACCGCTCGGAGGAAGCCGTGAACGCTCCGTATCCGCCACCGCCACCGCCACCGGCCGCCGGCCGTGACCGGACCACCCTGTGGGGCGTCCTGGGGATCATCTTCGGCCTGCTCTGCTGCGGCATCCTGGGCATCGTCTTCGGTTGGCTGTCGATCCGGGACGCCCGGCGCTTCGGGAAGTCACCGCTGCTCGGCTGGCTGGCGATCGCGTTCGGCGTCATCAACATCATCGCCAGCGCGGTCATCCGGGCGCGGGGGCACTCCTACTACCCGTACTGGTACCGCTGACGGAAGGAGGGGGTCGACCGGATCCGGTCGACCCCCTCCGCACGTCGTACGACCGCTCAGCGGTTGGACATGATCTCCCGCATGAGCTTGGCGGTCTCGGTCGGGGTCTTGCCGACCTTGACGCCGACCGCCTCCAGGGCCGCCTTCTTGGCGTCCGCGGTGCCGGCCGAACCGGAGATGATCGCGCCGGCGTGGCCCATGGTCTTGCCGGGCGGGGCGGTGAAGCCGGCGATGTAGCCGACCACCGGCTTGGTCACGTTGGCCTTGATGAACTCGGCCGCCCGCTCCTCGGCGTCACCGCCGATCTCACCGATCATCACGATGGCGTCGGTCTCCGGGTCGGCCTCGAACGCGGCCAGGGCGTCGATGTGCGTGGTCCCGATGATCGGGTCGCCGCCGATGCCGACACAGGTCGAGAAGCCGATGTCCCGCAGCTCGTACATCATCTGGTAGGTCAGCGTGCCGCTCTTGCTGACCAGGCCGATCCGGCCGGAGCCGGTGATGTCGGCCGGGATGATGCCGGCGTTGGAGGCGCCCGGCGAGGCGATGCCCGGGCAGTTCGGACCGATGATCCGGGTCCGCTCGCCCTGGGCCACGTTGTACGCCCAGAACGCGGCGGTGTCGTGCACCGGCACACCCTCGGTGATCACCACGGCCAGGTCGATGCCGGCGTCGATCGCCTCGACCACCGCGGCCTTGGTGAACTGCGGCGGCACGAAGATGACCGTGACGTCGGCCCCGGTCTCCTTCATCGCGTCCGCGACGGAGGCGAAGACGGGCAACTCGGTGCCGTCGAAGTCGACGGTGGTGCCGGCCTTGCGCGGGTTGACGCCGCCGACCACGTTGGTGCCGGCGGCGAGCATCCGCCGGGTGTGCTTCGAACCCTCGGAGCCGGTCATCCCCTGCACGATGACCTTGGAGTCCTTGGTCAGCCAGATAGCCATTGTCAGACCCCCGCAGCTGCCAGCTCGGCGGCCCGCTCGGCCGCGCCGTCCATGGTGTCGACCCGCTGGATCAGCGGGTTGTTCGCGCCGTCGAGGATCGCCCGACCGGCCTCGGCGTTGTTGCCGTCGAGGCGGACGACGAGCGGCTTGGTGGCCTTCTCGCCCCGCTGCTCGAGCAGCGCCAGCGCCTGCACGATGCCGTTGGCGACCGCGTCGCAGGCGGTGATGCCGCCGAAGACGTTGACGAAGACGCTCTTCACCGACGGGTCGGAGAGCACGATCTCCAGGCCGTTCGCCATCACCTCGGCGCTCGCGCCGCCGCCGATGTCGAGGAAGTTGGCCGGCTTGACGCCGCCGTGCCGCTCACCGGCGTACGCGACCACGTCGAGCGTGGACATGACCAGGCCCGCGCCGTTGCCGATGATGCCGACCTCGCCGTCGAGCTTGACGTAGTTGAGGTCCTTCTCCTTGGCGGCCTGCTCCAGCGGGTCCACCGACGCCTGGTCGACCAGGGCCTCGTGGTCCGGGTGCCGGAACGCCGCGTTCTCGTCCAGGGTGACCTTGGCGTCCAGCAGCAGCAGCTTGCCGTCCTTGGTCGTGGCCAGCGGGTTCACCTCGACCAGCGTGGCGTCCTCGGCGACGAACGCCTGCCACAGCTTCACCGCGACCTCGACCACCTGGTCGGCGACCTCGGCCGGGAAGCCGGCCGCGGCCACGATCTCGCGCGCCTTCGCCTCGTCCACGCCCGTGTTGGCGTCGATCGGGGCCTTGACGACCTTCTCGGGCGTCTCGGCGGCGACCTGCTCGATGTCCATGCCGCCGGCCACGCTGGCGATGCAGAGGAAGGTGCGGTTCGCCCGGTCGAGCAGGTACGAGAAGTAGTACTCCTCGGCCACGTCCGCGGTCACCGTGATCATGACCTTGTGGACCGTGTGACCCTTGATGTCCATGCCGAGGATGTCGGTGGCCCGGGCCACCGTCTCCTCCGCGCCCTCGGCCAGCTTCACGCCGCCGGCCTTGCCGCGGCCGCCGACCTTCACCTGCGCCTTGACGACCACCCGGCCGCCGAGGCGCTCGGCGATCGCGCGGGCCTCCTCCGGGGTAGTGGCGACGCCGCCGGCGAGCACGGGCAAGCCGTGCCGCTCGAACAGGTCCCGCCCCTGGTACTCGTACAGGTCCACGATTGCGCGTCCCGTCCCGTCTCCGCGGCGCGCCGTCGCGCCGCCACCAGCTTCGGAAAATCAGTTTGACGCCCGTCATCGAATGAGACAGGCCATTTGCCGCAGCCTAACGAGATGGGAACCGGCGGCAACCGAGCGGGTGCGGGGTGTGCGGTAATGCACAGCCGCCGGCGGCTCCGGCTCAGCCGACCCGGCAGCGGCCGGCCGAGTAGCCGACGACCGCCCGCATGATCTCCTCCTCGGGCCGATCGGCGAAATTGACCGTCGCGGCGAAGCCGGTGCCGAAGAACGCCTGCTGCAGACCCGAGTCGAGCGCGGTGTAGACACCCAGGCCGGAGCCGACCCGCGGGTCGTGCGGCTTCACGCAGAGCATCTTCTCCAGCGCCCAGCGCCGCAGGTAGATGCGGTCGATCGCCGCCCAGGGCAGCCAGATCGCCTGCCCCCGGGTGGGCCGGGTCTTGATCCAGAGCCCGTCCGGCCCGACCGCGAGCACCGGGCCGCCCGAGGTGATCAACCAAAGCTGGAAACTCAGCAGCAGCGCGAACAGCAGCAGGAACGCCGGGACGACGAGCAGCACCACCGGGTCAGCGTTCCCGGCGGAGACCGCCGCCCCGAGCGGGCAGGCCATCACCAGGCCGATGAAGAGAATCATCAACACGAAGAGCAGCGCCCGCTTGCCCACGCTCTGCCGAAGCACGAACGGCGGATCCTCCGGGATCCGCCTGGCCGTCACGGCCGCAGGCGCCGCCCCGCCCGGGTACGCGCCGGGGTGCGCCGCCCCGCCGGGGTACGCGCCGGGGTGGG
>NZ_RJLN01000065.1 GCF_003725545.1 Micromonospora solifontis
TGCCGACCAACCGGCCGATCTCCGCGCCGCCCCCGCCGCCGCCCGGGATCACCCCGATCGCCCCGGCCCAGCGCGGCACCGTGCCGCCGGCCGAGGCCGGCGAGCCGTTCCGCCCCACGCTCACCACGGCCGCGATCAACAGCGCCCGGGCCGAGCGGCAGCGGACCATCATCCCGCCGCGGCCCAAGACCACCCCGCCGGAGCCGCCGACCGGTGGCTTCAGCGCCACCGACCTGAGCATTCCGGTGCCGGCGCCGCGGCCCGGCCAGGAGGCCGCTCCCCCGGGTTCCCGGGCCAACTGGCCGCTGGTCAACAACGCCGACGACCAGGACGACCGGGCCAACGAGGCGCCGGCGAGCTACGGGTACGGCGGCCACGGCGTCGACGCGCCCAGCGACCCGGGCCGGGTCACCCCGCCGTGGCTCGCGGACGACCTGCCGCAGGAGCCGCCGATGCTGCGGCTGGTGGAGCCGCCGCCGCTGGCCGACCGCGCCCTGCGCGAAAAGCTCGACCCGCCGACCGACCCGGGCCTGGAGACTCCGTCGCTGCGGCTGGTCGATCGGGACGGTGGCGACCGCTCCGGCCGGCCCGCGCCCCGCGCCGAGGCGCCCGCCCCACTGGAGCGACGTCCCGCCCCCAAGGAGCACCGGCCGCCGCCGGTCTCCGACGAGGGCGACGGTGACCTGCTGATTTTCGCGCAGGCGAAGTCCGCCTGGTTCGTCGGGCACGGCGAGGACGCCGACCTCGACTGGTCGAGCACCGCGGACAGCGGCTGGCAGGCGGCCTCGCAGCTGGCCAGCCCGGCCGTCGGCGCGGAGACCAAGGCCGGCCTGCCGAAGCGGGTGCCGCAGGCCAACCTGGTGCCGGGCTCGCCGCTGCGCGACGAACGTCCACTGCGGATCGTCCGGAACGCGGCCAGCCTCGCCGAGAACACCACGGGATACTTCCGGGGTTGGCGGCGCGGCCAGGAGATCGGCGGCTTCGCCGTCGGTGGCCGCCCCGGCCGGGAAGCGGCCGGCGGCTGGGACTTCAGCCGGGACACCGGCGACCGCGATGACGACCGCGAGTACGAGTTCCGTTCCGCCGGTTACCGGTCCTGATCGGAGTCGTCCGGCTTTCCACCTGCGTGTTCCTGCCCACACCGGGATAATTTGACGCCCGGTCGCGCCGGCCGGGAGCATACCCGGCGGAACAGCCGGCGGCGGGCGTCGCCGGGGTGGGAAGGCGGCTCCATTGGCGACACCGGCATTCGACTCCTCCGTGTTCACCCGTCGCGGCGTGCTCGCCGCAGCGGCGAGCACCCTGCTGCTGACCGCGTGCGGCCAGCCGGGCCAGCGACCGGACGACGCGGCGAGCAGCACCGCACCGGGCGGCCAGGAACTGGTGGTCGGGGCCAGCCTCGAGCTGACCGGCAGGGGCGCCGCGCTGGGCGTACTCCAGCGCAACGCCTTGGAGCTCACCGCCGAGTCGCTGAACGTCTCCGGCTTCCCGGTCGGCAACCTGCGGCGCACGGTGCGGCTGGAGATCCGGGACAACGGCAGCGACCCCCGGCTGGCCGCGCGGCACGCCGCCGAGCTGACCCGGCAGGACCAGGTGCACGCCCTGGTCGGCGGCACCCTCGCCGAGACGTCCATGGCCATCGTCGGGGTGGCCCAGCAGCTCCGGGTGCCGTTCCTGTCCCTGGGCACCTGCGACGACATCGTGCTGCCGCTGGCCGAGCGGACGTACGTCTACAAGCTCACGCCGGACGCCGGTGACGTGGCCCGCCGGATGGCGCAGCTGATCGAGTCGCAGCGGGTACGCCGGGTCGCGCTGCTGGCCGTCGAGGGCCTGCACGGGGACTCGGGCGTACGGGCGGTGCGGGGTGCGCTGCGCGCCGCCGGTGTGGAGCTGAGGCGGACGGTACGGCTCTCCGCCGGTGGCCAGGGCTTCGCCTCCGCCACCCAGCGGGCGGCGGCCGTGGAGCCGGACGGGGTGATCATCTGGGCCACCGCCCCGGACTCCGGCAACGCGGCCCGGGAACTGCGCCGGGCCGGCTACCGTGGGCCGCTCTTCTTCGACTCGGGGGCGGTCGCCGAGGACACCCTCGCTCCACGGAACGCCGCCGCGGTCGAGGGGGCGTACGCCGTGCACCCGTCCTGCCTGGCCAACTCCACGTTGACCGCCACCACCACGGCCCAGATGGCCCGCCGGGACTTCACCTTCCGCTACCTCCAGCGGCACGGCACGTTCAGCGGCTTCGCGCCGTACGCCTCGGACGCCCTGCAGCTCCTCGCCTCGGCGGCACGGTCGGCCAGCAGCGTCGACCGTGGACGGCTGCGGGCGTACCTGCAGACCCAGGTGACCGAGGGCATCGCCGGCGCGTACGCCTTCGCCCCGATCCGGCACGGCGGCATGGCGCCCGACTCGCTCGGCGTCTACGTGGTCAGCCGGGGCAGCTGGGCACCCTGGTCCTGACCGTCCACACCGGCCGTCCGCGGCGGACACTCCGGCCCGCGGGCGGCCGCCGTCGTCCGGGCGGGGCCGACCTGAGGACAGCACGAAGCGCCCGGTGACCACTGGTCACCGGGCGCTTCCCGTCGCCGGTCAGGCGGGTGCGACCGCCCGCGAGCGCCGCATGGTGAGCACGTACTCGACCAGGGAGATCAGCACGTGCTTGGTCGACTCCCGGTTCCGGGCGTCGCAGGCCACCACCGGGATGTCGCTCGAGATCGCCAGCGCGTCCCGGACATCCTGCGGGTCGTGGTACTGCATCCCGTCGAAGCAGTTGATGGCCACCAGGTACGGCAGCCGCCGGTGCTCGAAGAAGTCGATGGCGGCGAAGCAGTCCGCCAGTCGGCGGGTGTCGACCAGCACGACGGCGCCGATGGCACCGCGCACCAGCTCGTCCCACATGAACCAGAACCGCGTCTGACCCGGCGTACCGAACAGGTACAGGATCAGGTCACGGTCGATCGAGATACGACCGAAGTCCATCGCCACCGTGGTCGTCGTCTTGCCCGGCACCTGCCGGGTGTCGTCGACGCCCACCCCGGCGGAGGTCATGATCGCCTCGGTGGTCAGCGGCGTGATCTCCGAGACCGAGCCGACCAGCGTCGTCTTGCCGACGCCGAATCCACCGGCGATAACGATCTTCGCCGACGTCACGCGCCCGCTCGGGGCCGGCGGCCGGTGCGACATGTCAGAGCCTGCGAAGTCCACTCAGCACCCTCTCCAGCAGTTCAGTGCCCACCGCGTCGTCGGAGTCGTCCAGGATGGTCGGCTCGTGGACCGCGACCAGGCCGTCCGTCGCCATGTCGGCGATGAGCACCCGGGCCACGCCGAGCGGAAGCTGCATCCGCGCCGCGATCTCGGCGAGCGACTGCACGCGTCCGTCACACAGCGCGGCGATGTACTGGTGTTCACGGCCCTGACCGCCGTTGCCAGTGGCAACGGCGCGACCGCGCACCGTCGTCTCGACGAGCGCCTCCAGGGCGATCTCCAGCCGGGGGCGGGTACGACCGCGGGTCACAGCGTACGGACGGACCAACGCTCCGGTCGGCTCGTCACGATCGGCCATGTCGCCGCTCACCTCCCTCGTACCCGGCACCGGCTCGACCCGGTGGCAATCGTCGATGTTGTAGTTGTTTCCGCTCCTGACCCACCGGTCAGCGCGTCATTCAGCCCATCATCCCCACAGCCGTACGCGGCTGTGGGGTTAGGGCATCGCCCACCCGGTCGACGAGCAGGGCCATCTCGTAACCGACCTGCCCGACGTCGCAGCTGCGCGCGGCGAGGACCGCGAACGACGAGCCGTCCGAGATGGACATCAGGAACAGAAATCCGTTGTCCATCTCCACGACGGTCTGCAGCACCGCCCCGCCCTCGAAGCAGCGGGCCGCGCCCTGGGTCAAACTGACCAGGCCGGACGCGATCGCCGCGAGCTGGTCCGCGCGGTCCCGCGGAAGGTCACGGGACGAAGCGAGGAGCAGGCCGTCGGCGGAGACCGCGACCGCGTGCGCCACTCCGGGCACCCGGTCGGCGAAGTTGGCGAGCAGCCATCCGAGATCCTGCGTACTAGTCATCCTTGTTGCTCCTTCTGCCCGCTCCCGGCCAACGGGCCTGAGCCAGACTGCGAGGACTGCTGACCGTCCGGAGTCGCCTCCGAGCCGGCCGAGTTGCTGTCGGACGGGTTGTTACGCCCCCGCTGCACGCCCCGATGGTAGGCCGAGAGCAGGCCCCGGACACCCTCCGGCGTCCGGCGCTGCACCGACGTGGACGGCTTGTCGATGCCACCCGGCACGAGCTGCGCCATCGGGGTCCGCTTGGGCAGGCCCTTCTGCGTGGTCTCGGCGACCGGGACCTCGGTGGCGGCCGTGGCGGCCCGCCAGCCGTCGTCGGCCACGGTCTGCCAGCCGGCGGACTGCGGCTGCGGCCGCCGGTTGGGCAGCGCCTCGGCGTAACCGGGGCGCCCGCCCGCGTTCGCCGCTCCGTCGTCGCGCGGCGCTCCGCCGGCCGCCGGGTTGTGTGCCATCGGCGTGTTACCTGTCGTTGCGGATGGTGTCTGCTGGACGGCCCGACCGGTGGCGTCGACCTTGGCGAACTGCTGGGTCGCGGCGCCGTTCGTCGCCGCGGCCTGGGCCGCGGCGGCCTCCTCGTTCGGGCCGGGCCGACGGGTGCGGAACCAGGCCGACTCCAGCTCCCGGAAGATCGGCAGCTCCATCGTCTCGTCCGCGTACCGCTGGCGGTTGCCCGCCTGCTGCGGGGTCGGCCGCGGTGCCGGTGCCGGCGCCGGTGCCGGTGCCGGTGCGGGCCGGCTGACGGCCGGTGGCGTGACGGCCGGCGGGGTCTCCGGCCGGGTCACCCGCGGCAGCTCGGTGGTCATGTCCAGGCCGGCCGCGAGGCGGTCCGGCACCGCGGGGGCGGCGGGGTCCGGCGAGGCGACCGGCGGCCAGACCGGCGGCGCGCCCACGCCGGGCGGCCCAGCCTGCGGACGCGGCGGAACCTGGCTCGCCGGCGGCACCGAGACCGGCTGGCCCGGAGCGGGCGACGCCGACACCGGCTGGCCCGAGTACGGCTGACCGGAGTACGGCTGACCGGAGTACGGCTGGCCGGAATACGGCTGGCTGGACACCGGCTGACCGGAAACGGGCTGGCCGGAGACCGGCGAGGCGGACATCGGGACGCCGGAGATCGGCGGCAGCGGCGGCGCCGAGACCGGCGGCACGGGTGGCGCGGACACCGGCGGCGGGTTGTACGGCCGCGCCTCCGGGCTGCTCGGCAGCTGCCGCGGGATGGGCGGCTGCTGACCGGTGGTGGCCGGGTCGCCCTCGGCCGGGTGGCGCCGCTGCGGCAGCGGATCGATCGGCTGGCCGTTGGACGGCCGCGGGGTGAAGGCGTCGCCGCCGAGTGCGCCGGCGCCGGTGAGGTCCGACCAGGCCGGCATCGAGCGCGGCGCGGCCGGGGTGCCCGCGCCGTTGCGCTGCGCCGGGTCGAACGCGCGACCGCCGAGGGTGACCTGGTTGCCGGACGCGCCGGGGCGCGGGGCCGGCGGCGTGCCCGGGCCGTGCGGGCCGTTGCCGAGGGCGGCGAGGGCGCCGAACGCCGGGGCCGGACCGCTCTGCTGCGGGCCGGTGTTGGCGGCCGGCAGGGCCTGCGGGCCCCGGCCGGAGAGGGCGCGCGGCACCAGGACCGACGGGGGCAGGGTGACGTCGGCGACCGTACCGCGGTCGGCGCCGGGCCGGAGCTCGACCTTGACGCCGTGCCGGGACGACAGCCGGGCGACCACGACCAGACCCATCATCCGGGAGACCGCCACGTCCACCTGCGGCGGCGTGGCGAGCCGCTCGTTCAGCTCGCGCAGCTGCTCCGGGCCGATGCCGATGCCCCGGTCCTCCACGTAGAGGGAGGCGCGGTCGCCCACCCGCCGGGCCTCCACCATGACGTGCGAGTCCGGCGGGGAGAAGGCGGTGGCGTTGTCGAACAGCTCGGCGACCAGGTGCACGAGGTCGTTGACCGCGTGCGCGGCGATCTCGATGTCCCGGTCGATCACGCCGAACTCGATCCGGGTGTAGTGCTCGACCTCGGACTGGGCGGCGCGGAGCACGTCGATCAGGGCGGCCGGCTCACGCTGCACACGGGTGGAGTCCGCACCGGCGAGGACCAGCAGGTTCTCGTCGTTGCGGCGCATCCGGGTGGCCAGGTGGTCGAGCTGGAAGAGCTCGGCCAGCCGATCCGGGTCCTCCTCGCCGCGCTCCAACCGGTCGAGGTGACCGATCAGGCGGTCGACCAGGATCTGGGACCGGCGCGCCAGGTTGACGAACATCGTCGCGACGGACGCCCGGAGGGCGGCCTGCTCGGCCGCGGTCCGGACCGCCTCCAGGTGGACGGCGTTGAACGCCTCGGTCACCTGGCCGAACTCGTCCTTGCTGCGGACCGGGAGCGGCTCGGCGATCTGGTTGGCCAGCTGCACCGGGGAGAGCTGACCGGTGACCTGCGGGTCCCGCAGCCGGGCCACCGCCTGCGGCAGGCCGTACTGGGCCACCGAGAGGGCGCCCTGGCGCAGGTCGCGCAGCGAGCGGGCCATCGAGCGGGCGACCAGGTACGCGAAGAGGATCGCCAGCAGCAGCATGGTCAGCAGCAGGCCGGTCTCCAGGAAGACCTGGCGCTGCGTGTCACTCCGCAGCTCCTCGGCCTTGCGGACCGAGTTGCCGTCAAGCCGCGACTCCACCGTACGGATCAGCTTGGCGTTGGCCACCATGGCCGCGTCCCACTGGTCCGGGCCGAACTTGAGCCCGGCCAGGCTGCCGGTGATCGTGGTCTTGGTCTTGATCTCGTCCTGGTAGGCCGTCGACTCGCGCAGGTCCGAGCCGGACACGACCTGGTCGTAGAACTCCGCGTCGGCCTGGTTGGCGACCGCCTTGAAGCTCTGCAGCGCCTGGGACTGGCCGGTGCCGGTGGCGATGAAGTCGTCGCGCAGGACCGGGTTGAGGTTCTTCTGCACCAGCGCCTGGTGGACCACCACGCGGCGCCGGGAGAGCCACTCCTTCTGCCGCGCGACCGCCGCGGCGGCCCGCATCCGGTCACTCAGGTCGTTGTCGCCGGCGAGCTGGGTCGACGAGTCGCGGACCGAGAGCAGGTTGTCGATCAGACCCTGGTACAGCTTCTCCGCGTCGCTGATCGTCAGCTTGCCGTTGAGCACCTGGCTGCGGGTGCCCGGCAGGTCGGAGAGGCTCTCGTCGATCTGGTCGAGCAGCGCCTCGAAGTTTCTCGGCAGGTTGTCGATCTCGAGCCGTTGCCGTGAGTACGGCGTCTTCGCCTGGTCCACCCGCTGGTTGGCCCGGTTGAAGGCCTCCTGGTACTGGGCGTTCTGCTGCGTCTTCTGTGCGTTGGTGGTGCCGTTGTTGGCACCCAACCACAGCACCGCCGCGACCCGCTCGTCCTGCAGTGTGTCAACCAGGTCACCGGAGTAGCCGATGAGGTTGGCCAGGTTGCCGGCCCGGTTGGCATTGTTGAGCGTCTGCAGGTGGTCGACCAGACCGCTGGTGCCGACCACGACCGTGGCGATGGTCGGCACGATCATGATCAGACCGAGCTTGGACCAGATCGGCATGTCGCGGAGCCGGCTGGCCGGCCGGCGCAGACGCGACAGGAAGGAGCCCGCCGTCGTTGGCCGTTTGCTCACGTCACCGCCCTCGCATTACCGCGTACGGACGTCGCCTCTGGGCAACGCCGAGCGACCGACCCGGCGGGTCGGACCTCCGAGATTCCATCACGCCGCCTCGCAAAGAGAAAGCCCAGGTTGTCCCTCGCGGACGGTGTGATGAGATGTTGATGCAATTTGATAGCAATCCGTCTGGCCGGAGTCACTCAAAGTAATGGCACATCGTCACCGCGTCGTCCTGCTCGCCGGACCCTCCGGCTCCGGAAAGTCGTACATTGCCCATCGAACCGGACTCCCGGTGCTCTGTTTGGACGACTTCTACAAGGACGGCGATGACCCTACGTGTCCGCGTCGAAACGGACAGGTGGACTGGGAGTCCCCGCTGTCCTGGGACGCGGACGCAGCGGTGGACACCATTGCCCGACTTGCCCGGGACGGCAAGGCCGAAGTGCCGGTTTATGCGATCGGCGCAGACCGGCGGGTGGCCACCCGGCCATTCGACGTCACCGATTCGCCATTTTTCGTCGCCGAAGGGATCTTCGCGGCCGAGATCGTCGCCGAGTGCCGGCGCCGCGGCCTACTCGCCGGGGCGTACGCGCTCCGCCGGCCGCGCGGGGCGACCTTCATCCGCCGGCTCGCCCGGGATCTGGCCGAGCAGCGCAAGGCGCCCCGGGTGCTGATCCGCCGCGGGGTGGCGTTGCTGCGCGCGGAGCCGGCGGTGCTGCGCCGGCAGACCGGGCTGGGTGCCGAGGCGGCCCGGGCCGGCGAGGTGCTGCGCCGGGTGGCGGCCCTGCTCGCCGGCCACCCGCACCCGCACTCCTGATCAGCCGATCACCTTGGCGTACGCCGGCTTGATCACCTCGTCGATGATCCGCAGGCGCTCGTCGAACGGGATGAAGGCGCTCTTCATCGCGTTGATGGTGAACCACTGGAGTTCCTTCCAGCCGTAGCCGAAGGCGTCCACCAGCAGCGCCATCTCCCGGGACATGGAGGTGCCGCTCATCAGCCGGTTGTCGGTGTTGACCGTCACCCGGAAGCGCAGGTCGCGGAGCAGCCCGATCGGGTGGTCGGCGATCGAGGCCGCCGCCCCGGTCTGCACGTTCGACGACGGGCACAGCTCCAGCGGGATCCGCTTGTCCCGGACGTACGCGGCCAGCCGGCCCAGCACCGGCGGGTTCCCCGGGGTGATGTCGTCGACGATCCGGACGCCGTGGCCGAGCCGGTCCGCGCCGCACCACTGGATCGCCTGCCAGATCGACGGCAGCCCGAACGCCTCGCCGGCGTGGATGGTGAAGTGGAAGTTCTCCCGCTGGAGGTACTCGAAGGCGTCCAGGTGCCGGGTGGGCGGGAAACCCGCCTCCGCCCCGGCGATGTCGAAGCCGACCACCCCGGTGTCCCGGTGCCGGACGGCCAGCTCGGCGATCTCCTGGGACCGGGCCGCGTGCCGCATCGCGGTCAGCAGCGTGCCGACCCGGATCGGGTGACCCGCCTCGGCGGCCAGCGCGCTGCCCTCCCGGAAGCCGGTGACCACCGCGTCAACCACCTCATCGAGGGTGAGATCCTGCTCCAGGTGCTGCTCGGGGGCGAACCGCACCTCGGCGTAGACCACGCCGTCGGTGGCCAGGTCGAGGGCGCACTCGCGGGCGACCCGACGCAGTGCCGGCGCGGTCTGCATCACCGCCACGGTGTGCGCGAAGGTCTCCAGGTAGCGCTCCAGCGAACCGGAGTTCGCCGCGTCGACGAACCAGCGGCCCAGCGCTTCGGCGTCGGTGGTGGGCAGCTCGTGGCCGACCTCGGCGGCCAGCTCCACGATCGTCGCCGGCCGCAGACCGCCGTCGAGGTGGTCGTGCAGCAACGCCTTCGGGACCTTGACGATGTCCTCGTACGAGATTGCGACCATGTCCAGACCCTAGTCACCACGGGTACGGACGCGGCACGGGACCGGTCAGGGCCGCCAGCCGTACACCCGCTCGACCGCGAGGCGGAGCACGAGCCGGCCGTCGGCGACCATGGCCGCCCGGTAGTCCGCCCAGTCCGGGTGCTCACCCCGGATCCGGCGGTAGACCTCGACCAGCTCGTCGACCGTGGCGTCGTCGGTGGCCGCCGCCGCGGGGGTGAGGGTCACCACGCCCTCGGCCACCGCGTACGCCCCGCCGTCGGGGGTGGTGACGTGGAGGCTGGCCCGCGGGTCGCGGCGCAGGTTGCGCACCTTGGCCCGGTCGCCGGTGGTGGAGCAGCGGATCAGCCCCGGCTCGGCCAGGTAGTCCAGGTTCGACAGCTGCGGGCGGCCGTCCCGGCGCAGGGTGACCAGCACCCCGCGCCCCCGCTCGCCGAACAGCTCCCACAGCCGCTCGCTCATGCCGCCACCCGCAGCGGCGCGAGGGCGGCGGCCAGCCGGGCGAGCTGGTCGAGCATCAGCTCCGCGGCCGTCTCGCGGCCCGGGTCCGGCAGCAGCTCGCCGGCCTCGTCGAGCGCCTGGCGCAGGAAGACCGTCACCGCCTCGTTGACCGGGACCATGTTCAAGGTGGTGACCACCTGCTTGATCATCTGCACCGCGCGCAGGCCGCCGGAGGTCATGCCGTAGCTGACGAAGCCCACCGGCTTGTGGCGCCACTCGTGGTACAGGTAGTCGATCGCGTTCTTGAGCGGCGCACTGAAGCCGTAGTTGTACTCCGGCATCACGAGGACGAAGGCGTCCGCGGCGGCCGTGGTGGCGCTCCACTCCCGGGTGTGCCGGTGCAGGTAGGTCCCCTCCGAGGGGTGGTACGGCTCGTCGTGGAAGGGGAGCCCGACCTCGGCGAGGTCGACCAGGCGTACGTCGTCGAAGCCGCCGTGGCGGACGGCGGCCGCGGTGAACCAGTCACCGATCCGCCGGCCCACCCGGCCGGGGCGGGTGCTGGCGACGATCACGTTCAGGCGGGGCATGGCGGGGTCACTCCTGTCGGGACGGCGCGGCCGGGGGCCGGCGCGGCGAGTCGAGGGATGAGGAACTGGGCGAGCGGGCCGATGGCGACCGCGTAGAGCACCGTGCCGGGCCCGACGGTGCCGCCGAGCAGCCAGCCGGCGGCGAGCACGACCAGCTCGATCGAGGTGCGGGCGCGGCCGATCGGCAGGCCGAGCCCGGCCAGGCCGGTCATCAGGCCGTCCCGCGGGCCGGGGCCGAGCCGGGCGCCGAGGTAGAGGGCGGTGGCCACCCCGTTGAGCAGGATCCCGGCGAGCAGCAGCGGGATCCGGACGGCCAGCGACCCGACCGGGGGCAGGAGCGCCAGGACCGCGTCCAGGGCCAGCCCGACCAGCACGACGTTGGCGACGGTGCCGGCGCCGGGCCGCTGCCGCAGCGGGATCCACAGCAGCAGCACCGCCACGGCCACGCCGTTGACCAGCACTCCCATCGGCAGTCCGGTACGGGCGGCGAGGCCCTGGTGCAGCACGTCCCAGGACCCCAGCCCGAGGTCGGCGCGGACCATCAGCGCCACGCTGGCGCCGAAGAGCGCCAGGCCGGACAGGAGCCGGACCAGCCGTCCCGGCAAGTTGGTTGACATGTCATCGACCGTAGGGCGGTTTGGATGACATGTCAACAACTGGGGTAGGATCGGCGCATGGAGGAACCACGCTGGCTGGACGAGCGGGAGGACCGGGCCTGGCGCGGGTACCGCCGGATGCGTCGGCTGCTCGATCTGGAGCTGGCCCGGGAACTGACGCAGGACGCCGGCCTCTCCGAGCCCGACTACGACGTCCTCTCCGACCTCTCCGAGACCCCGGACCAGCGGCTGCGGCTCAGCGAGCTGGCCGACCGGATGCTCTGGTCCCGCAGCCGGCTCTCCCACCACCTGTCCCGGATGCAGCAGCGTGGCCTGGTCACCCGCGAGGAGTGCCCCGCCGACGGCCGGGGCTCGGTCGTCGCGCTCACCCCGGCCGGCCGGCAGGCGATCGAGGCCGCCGCCCCCGGTCACGTCGCCGCCGTCCGCCGGCACCTGATCGATCTGCTCACTCCCGAGGAGATCGAGGCGCTCGGCGCGCTGACCCACCGGGTGGTCGACCACCTCGCCGGCGACCACCGCCGGCGCGGCCGGGCGGAGGGCTAGATGGACCCCCGGATCCTGGCCCGGCTACGCTGCCCGGTCTGCGGCGAACCGCTGGCCGAGGCCGCCGCCGGCACCGCGCGGGCGCTGCGCTGCCCGCGCCGGCACAGCTTCGACATCGCCCGGCAGGGGTACGTCAACCTGCTCGCCGGTCGCGCCCCGCACACCGGGGACAGCGCGGAGATGGTCGCCGCCCGCGCCGACTTCCTCGCCGCCGGCCACTACGCCGCCGTCGCCGCCGCCCTGGCCGCCGCCGCGGCGGACGCCACCGCCCGCGGCGACGGGGCCGTTCCGTACCCGCTGGTGGTGGACGCCGGCGCGGGCACCGGCTGGTACCTCGCGGCGGTGCTGGCGGCCCTCCCCGACGCCGTCGGTCTGGCCCTGGACGTCTCCAAGCCGGCACTGCGCCGCGCGGCCCGGGCCCATCCGCGCGCGGCGGCGGCGCTGGCCGACACCTGGCAGCGGCTCCCGCTGGCCGACCACGGTGCCGCCGTGCTGCTCAACGTCTTCGCACCGCGCAACGGCGCGGAGTTCCACCGGGTCCTCGACCCGGCGGGCGCGCTGCTGGTGGTCACCCCCGCCGAGGACCATCTCGCCGAGCTGGTGGACGCGCTCGACCTGCTGCGGGTGGACCCGGCCAAGGCGGACCGGGTCGCCGGCAGCCTGGGCGGACACTTCACCGAGGAGTCGACCGTGGTGCACCGGGCCCGGCCGGCGCTGACCCGGACCGAGGTGGCCACCCTGGTCGGGATGGGACCCAGCGCCTGGCATGCCGACCCGGCCCGGCTCGCCGAACGGATCGCCGCGCTGCCCGAGCCGGTGCCGGTTACCGTCGCCGTCCGGCTCGGCGTGCACCGGCCGCGCTAGGTCGAGAGGTCGACCTCTTCCCAGCCCGGCGGCTCGTCGTGGTAGGGCCCGCGGAGCACCACCGCCCACTCCAGCGCCCACCGGCGCTGCCCGATGGCGTTCGCGTCCACCAGCCCGGGCAGCGCCCGGCCGGCCCGCTCCGACTCGAGGTACGCCCAGTCCAGGCAGTAGTGCAGGTCCAGCAGGGCGGCGGCGTCGCCCGGATGCTGCGGGGCGGCCAGGATGCGCGCCCGCCACTGCGGGAAGGTCTCCCCGGCGACCAGGTTCGGCATCCGCTCGACCAGCCGCTCGTCCACCGGCACCGTGGGATCCAGCTCCTTGGTCAGCCCGAGCACCCAGGCCAGCGAGAAGAGCGCGTCGTGGTGCAGCACGAAGGAGCGGTGGTCACCCTTGCCGCCCATCACGAACTGCCACTCCGGCGGGGTGACCGTCTCGACCAGGTGCGACTCCAGCAGCCAGCTCATCGCCGCCTGCGGGGGCATCCCGAAGCACCGGGCGAGGATCAGGTGCAGCACCGCGATCCGGGCCTCGATCTCGGCGGTGGGCCGCAGCTCGATCTCGTCCCCGGGCTCCCACACCAGCGGAAACTGCGGCGGCGGCAGCGGCAGACCCAGCCGGGACAGCTCGTCGAGGCTCGCCTCACGGACGGCCCGGGGGTCGGGGGCGGGTACGCGCACGGCTCAGGTCCCTGTCTGCTCGCATCGGCTCATCGCCGGTCGTCCCCCCTGGCCAGGCAGAATAGCGGTCCGGGCGGGCCGGGCACCATGGCCCGCCCGGACCGGAAAGATCAACTGACCCGCTCGATGACCAGCGGCGTTCCGGCCGGGGCGTCCGGCGCGATCCGCACCGCCCGCTCCGCCTCGGCGAGCGCGGCCGGGATCCGCTCGGCGTGCTCGGCACGCAGCTCGTACAGGGGCTCGCCCGCGCGTACCGGGTCGCCGGGGCGCTTGTGCAGCACCACACCGGCCGGGATGCTGACCGGGTCCTCCTTGCGGGCCCGCCCGGCGCCCAGCCGCCACGCGGCCACCCCGATGGCGTACGCGTCGATCCCGGCGACGTAGCCGTCCTCGGTCGCGCGGACCACCTCGACCTCGTTGGCGCTCGGCATCGGGGCGTCCGGGTCGCCGCCCTGCGCACGGATCATCGTCCGCCAGGCGTCCATCGCCCGGCCGTCCCGCAGCGCCGCCTCCGGGTCGGCGTCCGGCAGGCCGGCCGCCGCCAGCATCTCCCGGGCCAGCGCCAGGGTCAGCTCCACCACGTCGGCGGGGCCGCCGCCGGCCAGCACCTCGAGCGACTCGGTCACCTCGACCGCGTTGCCGACGGTCCGGCCGAGCGGGGTGGACATGTCGGTCAGCAGGGCGACCGTCCGCACGCCGTGCGCCTTGCCCAGCTCGACCATCGTCCGGGCCAGCTCGCGGGCGTCGTCGACGTTCTTCATGAACGCGCCGGAGCCCACCTTCACGTCGAGCACCAGGGCCCCGGTCCCCTCGGCGATCTTCTTGCTCATGATCGAACTGGCGATCAGCGGGATCGCCTCGACGGTGCCGGTGACGTCGCGGAGCGCGTACAGCTTGCGGTCGGCCGGGGCGAGCCCCTCGCCGGCCGCGCAGATCACCGCGCCGACGTCGCGGAGCTGGGCGATGAACTCGTCGTTGCTGAGCGCCGCCCGCCAGCCCGGGATCGACTCCAGCTTGTCCAGGGTGCCGCCGGTGTGCCCGAGGCCGCGCCCGGAGAGCTGGGGCACGGCGGCGCCGCAGGCCGCGACGAGCGGAGTGAGCGGAAGGGTGATCTTGTCGCCGACGCCGCCGGTCGAGTGCTTGTCCACGGTCGGCCGGGACACCGGGGAGAGGTCCAGCCGCTCGCCGCTGGCGATCATCGCGGCGGTCCAGCGGGCGATCTCCGACGCGCTCATGCCGCGCAGCAGGATCGCCATGGCCAGCGCCGACATCTGCTCGTCGGCCACCAGCCCCCGGGTGTACGCGTCGACGACCCAGTCGATCTGCCCGTCGCTCAGCACGCCACCGTCCCGCTTGGTCCGGATGACGTCAACCGCCGTAAAAGCACTCACCTTTGAGTTCCCATCAATAGATCAATCACGCGCGTCGGACACCAGCCGCGCCCGCACGACGAAGGCCAACCACCGAGGGATCGGGCCTGCCGTGACCGGCGGAGGGATCAAGCCTGACCGCCCGGAGCCGGGCACGGCAGGCCCGGTCCCCCAAGCTCAGCCACCGGACCAGCGAACCGGAATCTCCAACGGAGGCTCGCCCTCGCCGGCCCAGAAGATGGTGCCCGACGCGTCCACCACGACCACCCGCGGCGTCCGGGCCAGGCCCCAGGTGACCGCCTCGGCCGGGTCGTCCCAGGTCGGGCCCTCCTCCAGCACGCCGGTCTCGGCGCCCTCGGTGTCCCCGGCCGACCGCTCCCAGTAGGCCGTCCAGACCTGCCGCCCGGCCGAGAGGTCCGGGTGCACGAAGACGGTGCCCCGGCCACGCCAGGCCGCTAGCCGGTCCGGCACCACCGGCACCGGTTGCTCGCCGGTCACCGCCTCCAGGTCGGCCACGTCGAAGGCGTGCGGCAGCAGCTCGGCCATCCGCAGCGGGCCGCCCTTCGCCTCGATCAGGCACTCCGGGCCGCCCTGCTCCCAGAGCAGCTGCCGGCACCGGCCGCAGGGCATCAGCGGCTCCCCGGTGGCGTCGACGCAGGACAGGGCGACGATCCGGCCGCCGCCGGTGGCGTGCAGCGAGGAGACCACGCCGCACTCGGCGCAGAGGACCACCCCGTACGCGGCGTTCTCCACGTTGCAGCCGACCACCACCCGGCCGTCGTCGACCAGGGCGGCCGCCCCGACCGGGAACTTCGAGTACGGCACGTACGCGTGCCGCATCACCTCGGTGGCGGCGGCCCGCAGCCGCTCCCAGTCGATTTCCATCACGTCCCCCATTCTGCCCAATTCACGCTGATCGGTCGCGGTCGCAGCTGCGGAGACGACCGTGCCCGGCGGGTCTCCCCACCGGGCACGCTGCGTCGCGGGCGGTCAGCCCTTGATGTACGGCTTGCCGTCGGCGGCGGGTGCCCGGACCCTGCCGACCAGGCCGGCCACGGCCAGGATCGTCGCCAGGTACGGCAGCATCGCCAGGAACTGGCTCGGGATGCTGCTGCCGATGGCGCCCAGGTACGTGGCGAGCTGGTCGGCGAAGCCGAAGAAGAGCGCTGCGAGCAGCGCGCCGGTCGGGCTCCACCGGCCGAAGATCAGCGCGGCCAGGGCGATGAAGCCCTTACCGCCGATCATGTTCTTGGTGAAGGAGTAGAGCGCCAGGGTGTACGAGGCGCCACCCACGCCGGCCACCAGACCAGCCATGATCACGTTGCGGTAGCGCAGCCGCAGCACCTTCACGCCCAGGGTGTCGGCGGCGGTCGGGTGCTCGCCCACCGACCGGGTCCGCAGCCCCCACCGGGTACGGAACAGCGCGATGTGGATGACCAGCACCAGCAGCAGGCCGAGGTAGAGGAAGATGTTGCCCCGGAACAGCGCCGGACCGATCAGCGGGATGTCCTTCAGCAGCGGGATCTCCCAGTTGCTGAACCGCGGCGCGCTGTTGTACTTCGTCGCGTCCGTCTGCATCAGCCGCTCGTAGAGGAAGCCGGTGACGCCGACCGCCAGCAGGTTGAGCACGATGCCCATGACCACCTGGTCGACCAGGTAGCGGATGGCGAAGACGGCCAGCAGCAGGGAGATGAGCGCCCCGCCGATCGCGGCCGCGACCAGGCCGACCCAGACGCTGCCGGAGATGCTGCCGAACAGCGCGCCGGAGAAGGCGCCCATCAGCAGCTGGCCCTCGATGGCCACGTTCACCACGCCGGACCGCTCGCAGAGTACGCCGGCCAGCGCGCCGAAGATCAGCGGCAGGGCCAGGATGAACGTGCCCCGCACGATGTTCACCAGCGGCATGAAGTTGCGGCCGTCGGGGGCCGCCGAGACCTGCCAGCAGAGGAAGCTCAGCACGAAGCCGACCAGCCCGACCCCGAGCACCAGGGTGAACCAGCGCTTCGGCACCCCGGCGAGCAGGGCGGCCCCGGCCACGGCGGCGATGACCCCGAACAGGATCGCGCCGACCGTGCCGTTGATCTCCAACGCGGCGCCGCCCTCGGTCTCGCTGAGCGTGAAGCGGGCCTGTTGACCGGTGGCGAGCGCGCCGAACAGGACCGTCGCGAGCACGCCCAACGCCAGCAGGACGGCGCCGGTCTTCCGGGCACGCGTCCAGAAGCCCTCGTCGACCGTGGTCACGGCGACCTCGGGGACAGCGGTGGTGGACATGCTCACCAGCCCTTCGCGAGGCTCGTCTGCAGCCGGGCCGCGCGGGCCGCCCGGAGCTGGAAGATCGCCTTCACCATGGCCGGCGCGGCGATGAAGATGACGATCAGCGCCTGGAGCACGGTGACCAGCTCCAGTGAGATCCCGGAGTACGACTGCATCCGGTTGCCGCCGGCCTGGAGGGCGCCGAAGAGCAGCGCGGCCAGCAGCACGCCCCACGGCTTCACCCGGCCGAGCAGGGCGACCAGGATGCCGTCGAAGCCGATCTGCGCGATCACCAGCGGGGTCAGCGCGTTCGCGGTCGACCCGAGCACCATCTGGCTGCCACCGAGGCCGGCCAGCAGGCCCGAGATCGCCATCACCAGCACGTACGTCTTGGCGACGCTGATGCCGGCGGTCCGGGCGGCGTCCGGGTTCTCGCCGACCGCGCGGAACTCGAAGCCGAGCGTCGACCGGTTGAGCAGCCAGGCGACGAACCAGGTGACCAGCACGGCGAGCAGGATGCCGGCGTGCACCCGCAGGTTGTCGCCGAGCAGCCGGGGCAGCTGGGCGGAGGACTCGACCGGCTTGCTGATCGCGTCCGACCGGTTCGGGTTCTGCACCCCGCTCTGCACGATGATCCAGGACAGGAAGTAGACCGCCACGTAGTTGAGCATGATCGTGTTGATCACCTCGTGGGCGCCGGTCCGCGCCTTGAGGATGCCGGGGATGAAGCCCCAGAGCGCGCCACCGGCGGCCCCGGCGATCAGCGCGACGAGCAGGTGCACCCCGGGCGGCAGCGGCAGCGCGAAGCCGACGAGGGCGGAGAGGATGACACCGATGGTCGCCTGGCCCTGGGAGCCGATGTTGAACAGGCCGCCGCGGAAGGCGAGCGCCACCGACAGGCCGGTGAAGACCAGCGGCGCGGCGTACGTGAGCGTCTCCGAGATCGGACTGAGCGCGGCGGTGAAGCCGGTCGCCTGCGGGTCGAAGATCGCGCCCTTGAACAGGTTCGCGTACGCCTCGCTGACCACCGTCCAACTGGAGTTGAGCGCGTCCGACGGCCGGGCGGTGATGTAGCTGTAGGTGGCCAGCACCTCCGGGTCGGAGACGATGATCAGCACCGCGCCGACCAGCAGCGCCAGCAGCACGGCCAGCACGGTGACGGTGACCGTGTTGGCCGCCCAGAGGTTCTCCAGGAACAGCCGGCCCAGCGAGGGGCGGGGCTCCCCGGCCGGGGGCTGCTTCGGCGCGGTGGCCGGCACCGGACGCTCGGGGTCGCCGGCGGGCGCGACGGGGGTCGCCCGGGCCTCGCTCCGCGCCTCCTGCGCCTCGGTCGCCGGCTCCTTGTCCGGGGAGCCCGACACCGGGTTCGGGTTCGTCATGCCTCGTCCTCGTTGCCAGGGCCCTCGGGGGCCGGGGCCGCGGTGCCCTCGGTCGGGGTCTGGGTCGCGGTGTCCGGGGTGATACCGGCCATCAGCAGGCCGATCTCCTCGCGCGGGGTGTCCGGGCCGACCACGCCGATGATCCGGCCCCGGTACATCACCGCGATCCGGTCGGCCAGGCCGATGACCTCGTCCAGCTCGCTGGAGACCACCATCACGGCGGTGCCGATGTCCCGCTCGCGGATGATCCGGCTGTGGATGAACTCGATCGAGCCGACGTCCACGCCCCGGGTGGGCTGGGCGGCGATGAAGAGCTTCAGCGGCCGGGACAGCTCCCGGGCCACGATCACCTTCTGCTGGTTGCCGCCCGACAGGGTGCCCACCGCGGCGTCCGCCGAGGAGGTACGCACGTCGAACTGCTCGATCCGCTCCTTCGCCGACTTCGCGATGGCGTCCGGCTTGAGCGAGAGGCCCTTGCCGAAGGGCGGCCGGTCGTAGATGTCCAGCACCAGGTTCTCCGCGACGGAGAACTCCTTGACCAGGCCGTCCACGCTGCGGTCCTCCGGCACGTAGCCGACCCCGGCGCGGAGCACCTTCTTGGTGGACCAGCCGTGCACGGGCTCGCCGTCCAGGGTGACCGTGCCGGCGAGCGCCGGCCGCAGGCCCATGATCGCCTCGATCAGCTCGGTCTGGCCGTTGCCCTGCACGCCGGCGACGCCGAGGACCTCACCGGCGTGCACGGTCAGGTCGACGCCGTCGACCGCGCGCACCTGCCGGTCGTCGTCGACGACCAGGCCGGCGACCTCCAGGATCGGCTTGCCGGGGTGGGCCGCCTTCTTGTCGACGGTCAGTCGGACACTGCGCCCCACCATCAGGGCGGCCAGCTCGTCCCGGCTGGCGCTCGGGGACGCGGTGCCCACGGTCTTCCCGCGCCGGATCACGGTGATCCGGTCGGCGATCGCCTTCACCTCGCCCAGCTTGTGGGTGATGAACACGATCGACTTGCCGGCCGCCTTGAGCGACCGCATGACCGCGAGCAGTTCCTCGGTCTCCTGCGGGGTCAGCACGGCCGTCGGCTCGTCGAGGATCAGCAGGTCGACGTCGCGGGTGAGGGCCTTGACGATCTCCACCCGCTGCTGGATCCCGACCGGCAGGTCCTCGATCACCGCGTCCGGGTCGACCCGGAGGTTGTACCGCTCGGAGACCTCGGCGACCTCCCGCCGCGCGCGCCGCCGGTCGAGCAGGCCGGTGAAGCCGCCCTTGACCTGCTCGGCGCCGAGCATGACGTTCTCGGCCACGGTGAAGACCGGCACCAGCATGAAGTGCTGGTGCACCATGCCGATCCCGGCGGCGATGGCGTCGGAGGGGCCCTTCAGCTTCAGCGGCTCGCCGTCGACCAGGATCTCGCCCTCGTCGGGCTGGTAGAGCCCGTAGAGCACGTTCATCAGGGTCGACTTGCCCGCGCCGTTCTCGCCGAGCAGGGCGTGAATCTCTCCAGGCTCCACCGTCAGATCGATGTGGTCGTTGGCGACCAGGTCACCGAACCGTTTGGTGATGCCGCGCAGTTCGAGTCTCAGCGCAACCTCCTGGAGTGCGAGCGAATGGTGCAGCCTAGCGGCTGCCGCGCCGGCCACCGAGCCGGGCCTGGGGTGGAGCGGAGTCGGCCGCCCCGGTGCCACGGAGGTCTTCCGCGAGCGCCGGGGCGGCCGGTCGTCATTCCTGGTGCCCGCCGGCCTCCGCTGCCGATGATCTCACCGCGGCGGCCGGCGGAGCGGTCACTTGGTCGGCTGGGCCTTCGAGGTGACCGTGATGGTGCCGGCGGCGATGTCCGCCTTGATCTTGTCGACCTCGGCCTTCAGGTCCGCCGGGACCTTGCTGTCGAAGTCGTGGTACGGCGCGATCGAGACGCCGTTGTTGGCCAGGGTGCCCACGAAGCCCGGCTTGGCCTCGAGCTTCTCGCCACCGGCGGCCTTGAGCACGGCCTCCTTGACGGCGTCCGGGATGTTCTTGACGACCGTGGTCACCAGCGCCGGGCAGTTCGGGGTGCTTTCGCAGCCGTCGACGTCCACCCAGATCACCGAGTACTTGCCGTTCGAGGCCTGGGCGGCGGCGGTGGTGCCGAGGCCGGCGCCACCGGCGACCGGCATGACGATGTCCGCGCCCTGGGCGACCAGCGCGTCCGAGACCTTCTTGCCCTCGTCCTGCTTGACGAAGTCGTTGGTGAAGGAGCCCTTCTGGGTGGCCTTGTCCCAGCCGAGGACCTGGACGTTCTTGCCCTTGGCCTTGTTGTAGTACGCGACGCCGTCGGCGAAGCCGTCCATGAAGATGGTCACCGGCGGGATCGGCAGACCGCCGTAGGTGCCGACCTTGCCGGTCTTGCTCATCCCGGCGGCGAGGTAACCGGCCTGGAAGGCGGCCTGCGCGGTGTCGAACTGCATCGGGTAGATGTTGTCCAGGCCCGGGTTCGAGTCGACGATGGCGAACTGCTGCTTCGGGTTCGCCTGGGCGGCCTTCTTGGTGGCGTCCGACATCAGGCCACCGACGGCCAGGATGAAGTCGCACTTCTGGTTGACGAACCCGGTCAGGTTGACCTCGTAGTCCGCCTCGGCCTTCGACTGGACGTTCTTGATGTCGATGTTGTCGTTCTCGTTCTTCGCCTCCTGAAGGCCCTTCCAGGCCGAGGTGTTGAAGGACTTGTCGTCGATGCCACCGACGTCGGTCACCATGCAGGCGCTGAACTTCTTGCCGCCGGTGCCGCCGGCGTTCTTGTCGTCCTTGGGGGCCTCGCCACAGGCGGCGGCACCCAGCACGAGGCCACCCGCCACGATCGCGGAGGCGATCCGCATCCCACGCACAGAGCGCAAGACGTCTCCTTCCCATTGCACACCGCGTCGTGCGCGGTGGCAGCCCTTGCGCCGGCCTGCGGTGTGCCGCCGGCGTCCCACGTTACGGACGGGAGCGTACGCCCGCGCCCACCCACCGGCCGACAATCGTGCACGACTGTTGAGCGTCCGTTACCCCTACGTAACCCTTGCGTGGGGCACGTCACTTTCCGTGCCGACCGCCCTCCACCGGAGGTGTCGCGAACGTCCCTTTTCCCAGCCCCTCCCCTGCTCCCGGCGCTACCGCCAGAAGACCGCGACCGCCGCGTTGAGCAGCGTCAACCCGATGATTGCAAGGAAGTGACCGCGGCTCACGGACTCCCGCTTACGCGAGAAGAAGACCATGACGAAGATCAGCAGGGCGATTACCAACTTGGTAACAAGTTTCGCCGGTGCCGGCTCGTCGTCCGGGTCGCGCAGCGGGGCGGACAGCCCGAGCCCGGTGAGCACCTGGATGATCGCCCCCCAGAGCATGGCCGCGTTGATCCGCAGCCGGCCGGTGACGTACTGGGCGATCCCGCCGCCGAGCAGCAGCGCGAACCCGATCAGGTGGACATAGAGCAGTATCAGCCGAAGAGCTTCCATGGGGGCCATCCTCCCCTATCAACGACGATTTGTAGTAGACGGCCCGCCGAGCTGCTGTCATACCGTGATCTCAGCCGGCCGCTCCGTGACGGCCGTCGCGCGGGCGGCCGGTGCCGCCGACCACCGCCCCAGCAGCACCAGCACCAGCCCGACCACCGCGTATCCGGCCAGCACGTTGAGGGACCGGGCGCCGCCGGCCCCGTCGAAGAAGGCGGCCGACCGGAGCAGCGTCCCGCCGGCCCCGACCGGCAGCAGCTGTCCGACCGTGCCCCACGGCCGCGGCAGCAGCTCGGGTGCGGCGGCGACCGCGGAGAGCGGGTTGCCGACCAGGAAGACCAGCAGCGCGCCGAGCCCGACGCCGGGGCGGCCGAACAGCGCCCCGAGGCCGGCCACGGTGCCCGCGGTGGCCAGGGCGAACAGGCCCATCGCCCCCGCCTCGCGCCACAGGCCGCCAGCCAGGACGCCGAGCCAGCCGTGCAGCACCGCGACCCCGGCCAGGCCGGCGAGAACGGCGTAGCCGAACAGCCCGACCAACCGGGCGCTCCGGCGGGCGACCAGCAGGACGAGCAACGCCCCGGCCAGCATGCTGGTCAGCGCGAGCGGCAGGAAGCCGGCGGCGAACCCGGCGCCGCGCGGGTCGTCCGGGTCGGCCGGGACGACCTGCACCACCGGCACCGGGCGGCCGGCGGAGAGCTGGGCCGCGGCCTCGGTGAGCAGCGCGGCCACGGTGGGGCTGGCAGCCGGGGCGGTGTGCAGGGCGACCCCGTCCGGGCCGGCGACGAAGGCGGCGTACACCTCCCGGTCGCGCAGCGCCCGGTCGGCGGCCGCACCGTCCGGGAGGGTCCGCACGTCGAACGCGCCGGGACGCGCGGCGGCGAGCCGGCCGGCCAGCTGGGTCGCGGCCGGGGCCGGACCGGCGACCGCGATCGGCAGCTCGCGCGGCGCGAGGTGGGCCGCCGGGGCGGCGAACAACGGCACGAGCAGGGCCTGCACGCCGACCGTCAGCACGGCCAGCAGGGCGGCGAGCAACCACGGGGATCGGATCCGGGACGACATCATCGCCTCCTAAAACGAACGCTCATTCTCTTTAATTGGAGACTGCGCCCTGGCGGCTCCGGAGTCAAGAACGAACGTTCGTTTTACACTGTGCGGCATGCCACGCGTATCGGAAGAACACCGGGCGGCCCGCCGGCAGCAGATCCTCGACGCGGCGCGCCGCTGCTTCCTCCGCGACGGCTTCCACAACACCTCGATGCAGGACGTGATCGCCGAGGCGGGGCTCTCGGTCGGCGCGGTCTACCGCTACTTCCCGAGCAAGAACGACCTGATCACGGCGATCGCGCAGGCTGTCATCGGCGGAGCGGACGGCGTCTTCGCCGAGCTGGCCGCCGTCGAGCCGCCCCTGCCGCTGGCCGAGGCGCTGGACCGGGCGCTGACGTACGTCGACGCGCAGACCGGGCCCGACGGCATGCTGCCGCTGGCGATCCAGGTGTGGAGCGAGGCGCAGCGGGATCGGGCGCTCGCCGAGTTCGTCGCGGCGACGTACGCCCGTTTCCGCGGTCACTTCGTGGCGATCGCCCGCCGCGCCCGGGACGGGGGCGAACTGTCCCCGGACGCCGACCCGGACGCGGTCGGCACGGCCCTGTTCGGCCTGGTTCCCGGCTACTTCATGCAGCGCATCCTGACCGGCTCCCCCGACCGGTCCACCTACCTCGCCGGCGTCCGCGCCCTCCTGGCCGGCCGGCATGATCGTGCTCGAGCACGGCAGTAGTGGTCTCCCGGTGATGGAAGACCACCACTGCACCGCTGGAGCGCGATCTTGCCGGGACCGGGGCTCAGGCGAGGCGCCACACCTGGAAGGTGGGGCCGTCGGCGGGCAGGGTCACCGCGCCGTCGGCGCCCGGGCGCAGGGCGGGGGCGTCGCCGTACACGTTCTCGGCGGCCGGTAGGCCGGCCAGGCGGAGGGGGGCGCCGGGGGCGCGGCGGGCCAGCACCAGCACCGCGCCGGTGGGCGCCTCGCGCAGGAAGACCAGGGTGTCCGGGTCCGCGTGCACCCAGCGCAGGCCGCCGTGCCGCAGCGCCGGCTCGGCGCGCCGCAGCGCCAGCAGCGACCGGTACGCGTCGAACGTGCGCCCGTCCCAGCTCTCCGGCCGGTGCCACGGCATCGGGGTACGCGAGCCCTCGCCGTTGGTGCCGGTCAGCCCCAGCTCGTCCCCGGCGAAGACCACCGGGGTGCCGGGCATGGTGGCGAGCAGCCCCGCCGCCACCTCCTGCCGGGCGGCGTCGCCGACCACGGTCCGGATCCGGGCCGAGTCGTGCGAGCCGAGCAGCTGCCAGGAGTGCACGTACGAGCGCCAGGAGATCAACGACCGGTAGGTGTTCATGGTGGCGAGGACCGCCCCCGCGTCCCGCCGCCGGACCCCGCCCGGGGTGCCGAGGAAGTTCGGCACCGGCTGGTCACCCTGCCGCAGCCAGGACCAGACCGGGTCGGTGAAGCCGACGTAGTTCATGGTGCCGTGCCAGCCGTCCCGGTCCAGGTCACCGGTGTGGTCATGGCCGTGCTCGGCGAGCAGCAGCCCGTCGGCCCGGGTGTCGGCGACCACCTCGCGCAGCAGCCGCGCCACCTCGTGGGTGTACGCGTCGGCGCCGCGCCGGCCGGTCATGTTGGCCACGTCCACCCGCCACCCGTCGAGGGCGTACGGCGGGCGCAGCCAGCGGCGCAGCAGCGAGTCCTCGGCGGTGGCGAAGCGCCGGCGCAGCTCGGCGCTGCCCCAGTTGAGCTTCGGCAGCGACTTGACCCCGTTCCAGGACTCGTAGTCCCCGGTCACCGCGTCGAAGTAGTACAGCTCCCGCTCGGGCGCGTGCACGTCCGCGACAGCCCGCGTGAACCATTCGTGCGCGTCGCCGGTGTGGTTGCTGGTGATGTCGCCGAGCAGCCGCCAGCCCCGGGCGTGCACCGCCTCGGCGAGCCGGGCCAGGGCGGCGTCCCCGCCGAGCAGCGGGTCCACGGTGTCGAAGCTGGCCGCGTCGTACCGGTGGTTGGAGCGCGCCGGGAAGATCGGGGTGAGGTAGACGGTGTTCACCCCGAGCCGGTCCAGGTGGTCCAGGTGCTCGGTGACGCCGTCCAGGTCGCCGCCGTAGAACTGGCGCGGCGTCTCCGGCCCGCGCCCGATCACCGGGGTGTCCCAGTCGCAGGGGATGGCCCAGTCCGGGGCGGTCCGGCCGTCGGCGGCGGCCGAGCGGGCGAACCGGTCCGGGAAGATCTGGTAGATCACCGCGTCCCGGGCCCAGGCCGGCGGGGGCGCGTAGCTGACCAGCTTGAAGTCGCCGTTGTCCGGCACGTCGTGGTCGACGAGTCCGGCGGCGTTGAGCCAGCGGTAGCCCCGCGCGCCTGCCAGCAGGAAGCGGTAGTTGCTGACCGGGTTGCGGACCTCGACGTCGGCCCGCCACCACACGTCGCCGCCGTCGGTGCGATCGACGACGGCCTCGGCGAAGCGCGGCTCGCCGTCGCCGGTGGTCCGGAGGTGCACCTGGCGCACGTCGGCGCCGGCCGGCACCCGGACGAAGACCGGGACGGTCTGCCCGAGCGCGGGCTCCTGCTCGGGGACGTAGGTGGCGGATCCGTCGTGGTGCGGCTGGAGAGACACGGGCATGCCTTTCGCGTCGATGGACGGGGAGGGGGCGGGGCTGTCCGCCGCGGCCGGTTGCCCGACCGCGGCGGCCCGCCCTTGACCGCTCCGGTGTACGTCGACCCGACGCCCTTGCCGCAGCGTGCTTTCGGTACTTATCCCTTGACGGCTCCGGCGGTGAGGCCGGAGACGATGTAGCGCTGGAGCAGTTGGAACACCAGCACCGTGGGGATCGCGGTGAGCAGCGTGCCCGCCGCGAACATCCCGAAGTTGTTGTTGCGCTCACCGGCCACCAGGCCGAACATGCCGACCGCCAGGGTCTTCGACTCGGTGTTGGTGAGGAACACGTTGGCGATCATGAACTCGTTGATCGTGCCGATGAACGACAGCAGCGCGGTCACCGCCAGGATGGGCGCCACCAGCGGCAGCATGATCCGGAAGAAGACCTGGGCGTGCGTGGCGCCGTCCATGGTCGCCGACTCGTCCAGCTCACGCGGCAGGGTGTCGAAGAAGCCCTTCATCAGCCAGGTGTTCACGCCCAGCGCGCCACCCATGTAGAGCAGGAACAGGCCCCACGGGGTGTTGAAGCCGAGCGCCGGCCACAGGTCGGTGACCGTGGTGAAGATCAGGAAGATCGCCACGATGGCCAGGAACTGCGGGAACATCTGGATCAGCAGCAGCGTGAGCAGGCCGAACCGCCGCCCGGCGAAGCGCATCCGGGAGAACGCGTACGCCGCGAGCGCCGACAGGAAGATCGACACGAAGCTGGCCGCGCCGGCGATCAGCAGCGAGTTGAGGAACCAGTGGCCGAAGGCGGTCTTGTCGAACAGGTTGGTGAAGTTCTCGAACGACGCGCCGGTGGGCAGCAGCTCGGTCGAGGAGAGCGTGCCGAGCGGGTTGAGCGCCGCGGAGAGCACGAACAGGATCGGGAAGAGGCTGAACACCACCGCCAGCACCCCGACGAGGTGCCGCCAGCCGACCTGGCTGAACCAGCGGTTCTTCGACTTCCCCTTTGCGTTGCGGTTGGCGACGGGGGCGTCCGCGTAGGTCGTCACGAGTACACCTCCTCCTGCTTGCGGGTGCGCCGGAAGCTGATCGCCGACACCGTGGCCACGATCGCGAAGATGAAGATCGAGACCGCGGCGGCCATGCCGAACTCGGCGCCCTGGGCGCCGAAGGCGAGCCGGTAGGTGTAGGTGATGAGCAGGTCGGTGGCGCCGTTGGTCGGGTTGTCCGCCGGGAACGGGCCACCCTCGGTGGTCAGCCAGATCGCGTTGATGTTGTTGAAGTTGTACGCGAACGACGCGATCAGCAGCGGCGAGAGCGCCACCAGCAGCAGCGGCAGGGTGACCGAGCGGAAGGACTGCCAGGGCGAGGCGCCGTCGACCGAGGTGGCCTCGGTCAGCTCGCGCGGGATGGCCTGCAGCGCGCCGGTGGCGACCAGGAACATGTACGGGTAGCCCAGCCAGAGCTGCACCAGCAGCACCGCCGCCCGGGCCGACCAGGCCTGGCCGAACCAGTCGACGCCGAGCCCGAACAGGTTGTTGACCAGGCCGAAGTCGGTGTTGAACATGTCCCGCCAGACCAGCAGCATGGCGAACGACGGCATGGCGTACGGGAGGATGAGCAGCACCCGGTAGAGGTTGGTGCCCTTCATCCGGGGCGAATGCAGGGCGAGCGCGATGGCCATGCCGAGCAGGAAGGTGAGCCCGGTCGAGCCGATCGCGAAGGCGAAGTTCCACAGCAGCGTGCCGAAGAACGGCCGGGAGATGTTCGGGTCGGTGAGCACCCGGCTGAAGTTCTTCAGCCCGACGTTGACCTTCCAGCCCTGGGTGAGCCGCTCGCCGTCGGCGGCCACGAAGGCGCCGCTCTTCGCGTCGGCGGTCCAGGTCTTGCCGGTCTCGGTGTCCTTGACGCAGTCGCACCCGGCGTCGTACGCCCGGACCGCCTTGCCCTCGTAGGCGCGGGTGAGGCCGTTGGAGCGGATCGCGCCGCCGGAGGTCGGCACGATCAGGTCGGTGATCTCCTTGCTCCGGACGCTGGCCTGGCCGATGTTCAGCACGGTGTAGCCGTCGGCGGCGGTGACCTTGCCGGTGAGGCTGCTGGCCTCCACCTGACCGGGGTCGAGCTTGCGCAGACCGCCCGCGTCGCCCGCGAAGACCTCCTTGGTCTTCGGGTCGCTCAGCAGGAAGACCAGCGCCCCGGTCGCCGGGTCGTCGCCCTTCGTGGCGATGGAGAGGGAGTACTCGGTGGAGCCGGGGACCTGCTTCACCGAGGAGGTCTGGATGGCGACGATCGCGTCCTGCTTGCTGCCGCGGTGGCCGTCGCCGAAGTTCGTGAAGGCGGTGCTCGCCGTGTAGAGCACCGGGAAGACCTGGAACGCGATCAGGAAGATCGTGCCGGGAACCAGGTACTTGGCCGGGATGTGCCGCCGGCCGAGGTAGAGGTAGAACAGGACGGCGGTGGTGACCGCCAGGATGCCCAGCCCGATCCAGTGTTCGGCCTCGATGAGCGGGAACGCCGCCCAGATCGCGATCCCGGCCACCAGGCCGAGCAGGACCACCTTGACGACGAGGCCGGTCGCGGTGATCGGCGCGTGGTTCCGCGCGGTACGGGACTTGCGCGGGAGCCCGCTGCGAACGGGCTCCCGGCCCGGGGCCTGCGTGGCAGACCCCGGGCCGGACAGCGACGTGCTCATTACTTGATCTGACCCGCGATGGTCTTGCCCGCGGCGGTGATCGTCTTGGCCGGGTCGGCGCCACCGATGATGGCGGCCTCCGCCTTGCCGAACGGGTCCCAGATCGCGGCCATGGCCGGGATCGCCGGGAGCACCTGGCCGTTCTTGCCGGCCTCCTGGAACTTGGCCAGGTCCGGGTCCTCGCCCTTGACCTGGTCGAAGGCGGCGGTCAGCGCCGGCGGGCGCGGCTCGGCCTGGTAGAGCGCGACGGCCAGCTCGGGCTTGGTCACGTAGTTGGTGACGAACTCCTGGGCCAGGGCCTTGTTCTTGCCCTTGGCGGCGACGTAGAACGCCTGGACGCCCACGAACGGCTGGGCCTCCTTGCCACCGGCGAAGCCGGGGACCGGGGAGATGTCGTACTTGATGTTGGCCTTCTTGGCGTCGGCGATGGCCCACGGGCCGGAGACCAGGAAGGCGCACTTCTTGCCGGTGAAGGTGGCGATGGAGTTCTCGCCGGTGATGGAGCGCTTCAGCGCGCCGTCGCCCTTCTCACCGAGCTTCGCGATCTTCTGGAAGGCCGCGATCGACTCCGGCTTGCCCACGCCCAGGTCCTTCGGGTCGTAGTCGCCGTTGGCCGCGGTGCCGAACAGGTAGCCGCCGCCGGAGGTGTACAGCGGGTAGATGTGGTACGCGTCGCCGTTCTGGCCGGACTGCAGGCAGAGGATCTCGCTGGCCTTCTTCTCAGCCTTGAGCTTCTTGCCGGTCTGGACCAGCTCCTCGATCGTCTTCGGCGCCTCGGGGGCCAGCTCGGTGTTGCGGATGAGCGCGACGTTCTCGGTGGCGTAGGGCACACCGTAGAGCTGGCCGTTGAAGGTGACCGCCTTGATCGCGGTCTCGTTGAAGGCGCTCTTCTGCTCGGCGGCGAGCTGCACCGGGTCGATGGCGCCGTTCTGGACCAGGTTGCCGATCCAGTCGTGCGCGCCGACCACGACGTCCGGGCCGCTGCCCTGCTGCGAGGCGGTGACGAAGTTGGTCTGCAGGTCCTTGGAGACGGCCTGGACCTCGACGGTCACGCCGTTCTCCTTGCCGAACTCGTCGGCGAACGGCTTCAAAGCCGCGGTCCGCTTGTCGTCGGCCCAGATGACCAGCTTGCCGCCGGTCGCCTTGGTGGCGGACTCCTTGGCGGCCGGCTTGTCGCTGCCGCTGCCACCGCAGCCGGACGCGGCGAGCGCCAGGCCGAGGACAGCGACCACACCCGCGGTACGGATGCGCATCGGTACTCCTGTCGTCATGGCGGCCCGCCGGGGGAAGGGCGGCCCGCCAGTGGAAACCTCTGTAATTTCTTGCTGACCGGCGCTGGGGTGCTGCGCCGCTGCTCTCGCGTGTTGCGGGGACGTTAGCAAGAGGTTGCAGAGAATGGAAGGGCTTGCAGAAGTGTACGCAAGACTTTGCCGTTGAGCTAAAGTGCCGCCATGCGCGCTCGACTGTCCGACATCGCCCAACAGGCCGAAGTCAGCGAGGCCACGGTGTCGCGGGTGCTCAACGACCGCCCCGGAGTGGCCCCCGAGACCCGGCAGGCCGTCCTGACCGCCCTCGATGTGCTCGGCTACGAGCGCCCCGCCCGGCTGCGCAAGCGCAGCGCCGGCCTGGTCGGCCTGGTCGTGCCGGAGCTGGACAACCCGATCTTCCCAGCCTTCGCCCAGGTCATCGAGTCGACGCTGGCCCAGAGCGGCTTCACCCCGGTGCTCTGCACCCAGACCCCCGGCGGGGTCACCGAGGACGAGTACGTCGAGATGCTGCTGGACCGGCAGGTCTCCGGGATCGTCTTCGTCTCCGGCCTGCACGCCGACACGGCCGCCAACCACGACCGGTACCGCGCGCTGATCGCCCGGCCGCTTCCGATCGTCATGATCAACGGATACGCGCCCGGCATCGCGGCGCCCTTCGTCTCCTGCGACGACGGCGAGGCCACCGAGCTGGCCGTCGCGCACCTGGTCGCGCTCGGCCACCGCCGGATCGGCCTGATCACCGGACCGGACCGCTTCGTGCCGGTGCAGCGGCGGGTGGCCGGCTTCCGGACCGCCATGAGCCGCCTGGTCGGGACGACCGAGGCGGAGGTCGGCGAGCTGGCCGAGCTCTCCCTCTTCGGCGTCGAGGGCGGGGAGGCCGCCGCCGGCCGGCTGATCGAGCGCGGCGTGACCGGCATCGTCTGCGGCTCCGACCTGATGGCGCTCGGCGCGATCCGGGCCGCCCGCCAGCGCGGCCTGTCGGTGCCCGCCGACGTCTCGGTGGTCGGTTACGACGACTCCCCGCTGATGGCCTTCACCGATCCGCCGCTGACCACCATGCGGCAGCCCGTCGCCGCCATGGCGGTGGCCGCGGTCCGGGCCCTGGTCGACGAGATCAACGGGCACGCCGCCCCGCACTCCGAGTACCTGTTCCGACCGGAACTGGTGGTGCGCGGCTCCACCGCGGTGATCCGGCCGGCCGGCGCCGCCCCGGGCGGCCCGCAGCGGCAGCGCCCGACCCCGTCGTCGCT
>NZ_RJLN01000066.1 GCF_003725545.1 Micromonospora solifontis
GCCGGCGGGTGACCGGGAGCACCCGGCTGGCCGGGAGCCGGCGGATAGCCCGGGGCGGGATGCCCGGGCGCCTGCGGGTACGCCGGCCAGGCGGCTCCCGGCACGGGCGGCTCCCAGGCCGGCTGCTTCGGCCGGCGGAAGAACTCGTTGGCCGCCGGCAGCGCCAGCAGGATCAGGGCCGCCAGCAGGGCGAGCACGGCGAGCACCCCGAGCAGGGTGGTGACCGGGCCGTACCAGCCGGGCAGGGCGTCCTGCAGCCGGCGCTGGATCTCCTGCCCGCTCGGCACGTCACCGTTGGTGGTGCCGCCCTTCATCATGCCGCCGGCCGCGTTGTTGAGCAGGCCGCCGCCGGAGCAGCAGATCAGGATCCCGCCCAGCACCCAGGTGGTGATCCGGGCGCCGTTGCGGCCCCGGTTGTTCATCATGGCCAGGACCACGAGCGCCACGGCGAGCAGCAGGGTGACCACGGCCGCGACGAGGCCGAACACCCAGACGAAGTCGGCCGCCTGCTCGACCGAGGTGCCCCGGTAGGCGTCCCGCATGACCTCCCGGACCGTGCCGATGGTGGTGAGCGTCAGGATCAGATTCACCACCTGGACGGCGGCGACGAGGATGAGCAGCCAGCTGGATGTCGTCACCACGCCCGGACGGGCGCGGGCCGGCGTTGCGGAGGCATCGGCCATGATCGTCCTTTCCTTGACAGCATGACCACCGTAACCAGCGGGGGCCGGATCGGCAGCCGACGCGGGGCCGGGATCCGCGCTCAGCGCGGGTACGCGGTCGCCTCCCGGCGGAGCCGGCGGTGCTCGGCGGTGACCACGCCGAGGAGGGACAGGTCGAGGACGACCGCGGAGACCGCCCCGAACTGGTTGACGGTGAAGTTGAAGATCTGCCCGAACAGGAGGTCGACCAGGAGGGCCAGCTTGAACAGCCGGAACGCGTCCAGCCGGTCCCCGCGCAGCCGCAGGGCCGCCCGTACGGTGAGAGTGGCGGTGATCAGCGCCGAGACGGTGACGCCGGTGACCGCGCCCCATTCCCGCTCCTGGTCCAACTGCCCGGTCACCGCGTCGAGCAGCACGGCGGACACGACCGTCAGCGGTTCCACCACCAGATAGACGACCACCGGCCAGACCAGCCAGCGCCGGGCGGCCATCCAGGCGGCGAGGCGGCGGGCAGCGTCCGCCGCGCGCTGCCAGGACCGGACCGGAGGCGGTTCGCGCCGGGGCACCGCGTCGAGCAGCTGCACGATGGCCGACTCGGTGACCGGCCCGGTGCCCTGCACCAGCCGCAGCACAGCGATCCGTCGGCGGTCCGTCAACCCGCCGGGCAGCTCGCTGAGCACCAGGTCGAGCGCGTTCGCGGTGCGTTCCGCCGGGGTCAGCCGGGTCCGGCCGGTCCGGCCGCGCACCGCCTGGGTGAGCACCACGAGCGCAGCGAAGGACCCGTAGATGATGCCGGCCGCCGGGGCGTAGAAGTAGTCCGTACCGGCCGTCACGAACTTGCCCACCTCGTCGATGAAGAGCCCGAAGCCGATCCCGCCGATGATCGCCCCGGCGGTGCGCGGTCCGCCACCGAGGAACACCAGCGCGACCCCGAGCCCGACGGCCATCAGCAGCCCGCCCCAGAGCACGTGGGCGATGTGCAGGCCCCCGCCGCCGAGCTGGGGAAAGCCGGTGGCCTGGAGGTACGCCCGGACGGCGAGCACGGTCACCACCCCGGACAACACGAACGCCTGCAGGTACGACGCCGCGCCGAGCGCCCGGGTGGGAACCCGTCGGCGCAGCCAGTCCAGACCGGGACGCGGCAGACGGCGGGACGGGGACATGACCCGAAACCTAGTAGCCGCGCCACTCCGTGCGGGCGTACTCCAGCACCCTGGGCTGCAGCAACGTGGAGGCGGGCACGTCCAGCCGGGCCCGGTCGGCGGGGAAGGTGGCCGCCGCGGCGAGCACCGACGGGGTGAGGAAGCGCAGCGGCGGCACGTCGGCGGGCAGGGCGAGCGCCGGCGGCGTGGCGCCCGGCGCGGCGAGCACGTAGCCCCAGTCGCCGAAGCTCGGCACGTCCACGTGGTACGGCACGGTGGCGAAGCCGGCCTCCCGGACCGAGTGCTCGATCGACCAGTACGACCGGGGCGCGAAGTACGGCGACCCGGCCTGCACCACCAGCCGGCCGCCGGGGGCGAGCGCCGAGCGGATCAGCGCGTAGAACTCGACGGTGTAGAGCTTGGCGGTGGCGGTCTCGTCCGGGTCGGGCAGGTCGGCGACGATCACGTCGAAGCGGTCCGTGGCGGTCCGCAGCCAGCCGAACGCGTCCAGGTTGAGCACCCGGACCCGGGGGTCGGCGAACGAGTGGTGGTTGAGTTCGCGCAGCTGGGGCTCGGTCCGCGCCAGCCGCACCACGGCCGGGTCGAGGTCGACCAGGGTCACCCGGCGCACGTCCGGGTACTTCAGGATCTCCCGCAGCGCGAGCCCGTCCCCGGCGCCGAGCACCAGCACCTCGCCGTGCGGGCCGTTCATCGCCGGGTGCACCAGCGACTCGTGGTAGCGGTACTCGTCGATCGAGCTGAACTGGAGGTCACCGTTGAGGAACAACCGCAGGTCGGTGTCGGCGTGGCCGACCTCCCGCACCGACCGGGTCAGCACGATCTCCTGGTAGCGGCTGCGCTCGGCGTGCACCACCGGGTCCCGGTAGAGCTGCTGGCGGGCGGTCACCTCGAAGTCGTGGGCGGTGACCCAGGCGTACCCGAGGCCGAGGGCGACCACGACGGAGCCGGCGCCCAGCGCGAGCCGGGCGCGGCGGCCCAGGTCGGCCCGGAACACCGTGCCGACCAGGGCGAGGCCGGCGACGGCGTTCACCGCGCCGACCACCAGGGCCCCCTTGAGCTGCCCGAAGACCGGCATCAGCAGGAACGGGAAGGCCAGGCCGCCGAGCAGCGCACCCACGTAGTCGGCGGCGAAGAGGTCCGCCACCGCGCTGCCGGCGGACTGCTCGCGGATGCGTTGCAGCAGCACCATGAGCAGCGGGATCTCCGCGCCGATCAGCAGGCCGAGCACGAACGCGGTACCGACCAGGGCCGGCCCGTACAGGTCCAGCCAGGCGAACGCGGCGTAGAGGCCGAGCACGGAGAGGCCGCCGAGCAGCGCCAGGGTCAGCTCGATCGCCGCGAAGGCGGCCGCCGCCCGTGACTGCAACGGCTTCGCCACCAGCGCGCCGACGCCCATCGCGAAGACCATCACGCCGAGCACGATCGAGGCCTGCCCGACCGCGTCGCCGATCAGGTAGCTGCCGAGGGCGACCAGCGCCAGCTCGTACACCAGGCCGCAGGCCGCGCAGACGAAGACGGCGAGCAGGACCGCCGCGCGGGCCGGCCGCCACCGCGGCCGCGCCGGCGCGTCGGTGGTCACGCCGTCTCCCGGGTACGCGCGTCGGCGCCCGCCCCGGCGCGCTGCGCGGGCACCCGTCCCCGGAGCTGCCTGCGGCGTTGCCGGACCCCCACGGTGATGAGGAGCGCGGCGAAGAGCAGGATCCCGGCGGCGGCGAGCAGCCAGCCCCACCGGTCCCGCCACAGGTCGTTGCCGGCGTCGGGCAGCGGGGAGGGATCCGCCGCGCCGGCGGTCGGGGTGGCGGTGACCGGCTCGGCCAGCCCGGCCTCCGCGGCGAGCAGCGGCAGCATGACGGCGGCCCGGGTGACGGCCCAGCCGGGGTCGTCGATGAAGACGTCGTCGGTGAGCCCGAACCGGGTCAGCCCGGCCCGCATCCGGGACAGGTCGGCGGGGCCGATGTCCGGGGAGCCGGTCACCTCGACGCGAGCGGTGTCGTTGCTCTCGCTGCTCTCCGGGACGTAGCGGATGGCGGCGGTCACCTGCACCCAGCGCGGGCAGCTGGGGTTCTCCGCCACCCGCACCCCGTCGCCGAGGTTCGAGCCGGCGCTGATCGCGTCGTCGCCGTACTCCCAGTAGTCGGTGAGCAGCCAGCCGTAGCAGATGCCCTGGGCGGCGGAGGAATCGCGGAGGATCGCCACGGTGTCGGCCCGCTCGTCGGTGGCCGGCGCCGGCACGGCGTTTTCCCCGTCGCTGTTGAGCACGCCGGCCAGCACGCAGCCGAGGAGGACCAGGCCGATGGTCAGCCAGAAGACCCAGGTGGCGGCCTTCTTCTGCTTCGCCGGTGGCTTGGTACCGGTCATCAGCTGATCGCGGCGGCGATGATCGCGCCGGTGGCCAGGTGCACGACGGCGGACACCCAGACGGCGGGGTGCGGCTCCGGGTCGACCAGGATCTCGCCGAGCTTGCCCGGGGTGGCCATGTCGAGCAGCAGGAACGCCGCCGCCATGATGACCAGGCCGAGGATGCCGTACGCGGCCGCGCCGACCAGACCGAGGACGAAGTCGTCCGCGCTGGCGGCGATCGCGGCGACCACGATGGTGCCCACGCCGGCCAGGTTCGAGGCGAGCAGCAGCGCCGCGTTGCGGTTGCGCTCGACCCAGATCAGCTCGTGGAGCTTGCCGGGGGTGGCGACGTCGACCAGGACGTAGCCGACGGCCATCAGGGCCACACCGACCACGCCGTAGGCGAGCGTGACCAGCAGATCGGTGACCAGCGTCTGCACAGGGGACTCCAGGATCTTTGTCGGTGGGAGGGGTCAGGTCACTTGCCGGCGCCGGGTCCGCCACCGCGGACCGTGCTGCCCCGGCCCCAGCCCCAGTGGTTGCCGACCCGGGAGTGGTAGCGCGGGTACGCGGTGGTCATCCGTTCCAGCAGGATCACCGAGCCGGCGGCGAGCGGCAGGATCACCACCGAGTCGTCGTCGTAGCGCAGGTAGACACCGCTGCCGTCGACGTACTGGTCGGCCGGCTGCCAGGCCTGGGTGATGTCCGCGGACACCTGGCTGGGCGCCTTGTTCGAGGTGTACGCGATCGCGTTGGAGCCGATGTCCCGGCCGCTCGCCCGGGCGTAGTGGTCCTGCACGTAGCCGCGGGGCGAGAAGTTGCCGTAGAAGATGGCGAAGCCGGCCACCACCGCGCCGATCACGGCGAACGCCACGCCCACCACGAACCAGCGTCGGTACGTCACAGTGCCACCATCGTCTCGGTCAGGACCAGTTCGTTGGTCTGGGGATACGCGTGCCAGGTGCACCAGGCCACCGACCCGTCCGGCCGGTCGGGGCGGACGGCGAGCGCGGTGACCGCGTCGACGTCGCCGGGGAAGACCCCGACCAGCGCGTACGGGTCGTCGGCCAGCTCGGCGCGGAGCGCGGCGACCCGGGTGCGCAGGCCGTCGCGGGGCGGCCGGAGCACCGTGGCGGTGAACCGGTAGCCGGCACTCTCGTCGTGCAGGGTGTCGGGCAGGTGCGGCAGCCGCCCCGGCAGGCAGGCGACGGTCTCGGTGAGGTCGCCGAGGATCACCTGGTGGGAGGCGCCGAGCAGGCGCAGCCGCAGCCGCGGCCCGCCGGGCAGGGTCAGCTCGCGTACGTGCAGGGCCGGGCGTTCCGGGCCGCCGAGGCTGAGGCTCAGGTCGGCGGCGCGGGTGTCGACGTACGGCGCGTCCAGGTCGACCAGCACGCTCAGGACCCCTGCCCCGGGCCGGCCTGCGGGTAGATCATCACCTCGGCCCGGTGCAGCGTCTCGCCGAGGTTGACCTCCCAGCCGGCCTCGCCGTACGCCTCGAAGGAGAGCCGGGCCCCGCCGGGAGCCTGGTAGTCGTGGTAGCGCATGGTGCCGCGCGGGTCGAGGCCGGTGCCCTCGGTGGCGGTGTACCTCGCCTGGCCGGACTCGTCCCACTGGTAGCGCCGGCCGGCGATCTCCAGGGTCGGCGCGCCCGGGGTGACGGTGGCGGACGGCTCGGCGGTCCAGAACACCAGTTCCAGGTCCGGGTCCGTCTCGACGGAGAGCCAGCGCTTCACCCCGCCGGCGTCGTCGAGCAGGTGCTCGGCCCAGCTCCAGCCACCCTCGACCAGGTGCACGGATCCGCGCACGGTGTACGGCACCTGGCGGATCTCGACGATGTCGCCGGGCTTGAGGTTGCGGGGGTCGCCGCGCAGCGCGTCGGCGTCCCGGTCGCGGAACGGGTCGCCGGGGGCCTGCGGGCGGGGCCCGGACCGCGCCCGGCGCAGCGCGATCACGGCGATCACCACGCCGGCCACGCCGACCAGGCACCCCAGCGTGGTCACCAGGTACGCCACCGAACCGTTCACGACCGCCTCCCCACGTGCGTCGGCGGAGACGGTAACAACCCGGCGCACGTGCGCCGAAGTCCCACTCGCTGAGTGAGAGGTCAGCTACGGTCAGGCTCCGGCGAGGCGTTCGGTGGCGTACTCGCGGAGGGTGGTGCGCCCCATGACGCAGCCGCTGAAGGTGGTGAACTCGGCGTCGTCGGCGCGCAGCCGCTCCCAGGCCGCCCGGCCGGCCGCCGGGTCCACGGTGTCCAGCAGCGCCGCCGCGTACGCCCGGCCGGCCGGCGACCCGTGCGTGAGCAGCCGGTCGACCTTCTTCCGGGCCTGCTCCGGATGTTCGCGCAGGGCCCGCTCGACGTGCCGGTACGCGTCCGTCGCCGGCAGGATCTGCGACGCGATCCCCACCCCGCCGAAGGCGAGCGTGTCCGCCCGGGCCAGTTCCTCGACCGCCGCGTCCAGCTCCCCCATCCCCAACATGCCCTCCCTAGTGCCCACCCCGGGTCGGGTGTTAACAAGGGGCCCCTTCTCTACCGAATGCGTTAAGAAGGGGCCCCTGCTTACACCTCAGCCGGCGGTGACGGTGAGGGAGTCCTTGGTGTCGGCGAGGTCGACCCTGACCGTGTCGCCGTCGCGGATCTGGCCGGCCAGCAGCGCCTTGGCGAGCTGGTCACCGATGGCCGACTGGACCAGGCGACGCAGCGGCCGGGCACCGTAGATCGGGTCGTACCCGTGCTCGGCCAGCCACAGCCGCGCGGAGTCGCTGACGTCCAGGGCCAACCGGCGGTCCGCCAGGCGGGCTCGCATGCGGTCGAGCTGGATGTCCACGATGGCCCGCAGGTCCTCGCCCTGCAGGGCGGCGAACACCACGATGTCGTCGAGGCGGTTGAGGAACTCCGGCTTGAAGTGCGACCGGACCACCGCGAGGACACCCTCCCGGCGCTGCTCCTCGGCCAGCGTCAGGTCGCTGATAACCGATGACCCGAGGTTCGAGGTGAGGATCAGGATCGCGTTGCGGAAGTCCACGGTGCGGCCCTGGCCGTCGGTGAGCCGGCCGTCGTCGAGCACCTGGAGCAGCACGTCGAAGACGTCCGGGTGGGCCTTCTCCACCTCGTCCAGCAGGATCACCGAGTACGGCCGCCGGCGCACCGCCTCGGTGAGCTGGCCGCCCTCCTCGTAGCCGACGTAGCCGGGCGGCGCGCCGACCAGGCGGGCCACCGAGTGCTTCTCGCCGTACTCGCTCATGTCGATGCGGACCATGGCCCGCTCGTCGTCGAAGAGGAACTCGGCGAGCGCCTTGGCCAGCTCGGTCTTGCCGACGCCGGTCGGGCCGAGGAAGAGGAAGCTGCCGGTCGGGCGGTCCGGGTCGGCGACGCCGGCCCGCGCGCGGCGCACGGCGTCGGAGACGGCACCCACGGCCTCGGCCTGGCCGACCACGCGGGCCCGCAGCGACTCCTCCATCCGGAGCAGCTTGGCGGTCTCGCCCTCCAACAGCCGGCCGGCGGGGATGCCGGTCCAGGAGGCGACCACGGCGGCGATGTCGTCGGCGCCGACCTCCTCCTTGAGCATCGCGCCGTCCGCCTGGAGCCGGGCCAGCTCCTCCTCGGCCTGCTTCAGCTCGGTCTTCAGGGCGGGGATCCGGCCGTACCGCAGCTCGGCGGCGCGTTCCAGCTCGCCGTCCCGCTCGGCCCGCTCGGCCTCACCGCTGAGCCGCTCCAGCTCCTCCTTGGCGGTGGAGAGCTTGGTGATGTGGCTCTTCTCCAGCTGCCAGCGCTCCGACAGCGCGGTGAGCTGTTCGCGCTTGTCGGCCAGCTCCTTGCGCAGCCGCTCGAGCCGCTCGGCGGAGGCCTCGTCGGGCTCCTTGGCCAGCGCCATCTCCTCGATCTCCAGCCGGCGCACGGCCCGCTCGATCTCGTCCACCTCGACCGGGCGGGAGTCGATCTCCATGCGGAGCCGGGACGCGGACTCGTCGACCAGGTCGATCGCCTTGTCCGGCAGGAACCGGTCGGTGATGTAGCGGTCGGACAGGGCCGCGGCGGCAACCAGCGCGGCGTCGGTGATCCGGACACCGTGGTGCACCTCGTAGCGCTCCTTGAGGCCGCGCAGGATGCCGATGGTGTCCTCGATCGTCGGCTCGCCGACCAGCACCGGCTGGAAGCGGCGCTCCAGCGCCGGGTCCTTCTCGATGTGCTCGCGGTATTCGTCCAGCGTGGTCGCGCCGACCATCCGCAGCTCGCCGCGGGCCAGCATCGGCTTGAGCATGTTGCCGGCGTCCATCGAGCCCTCGCCCTTGCCGGCACCGACGACGGTGTGCAGCTCGTCGAGGAAGGTGATGACCTGGCCGTTGGAGTTCTTGATCTCCTCCAGCACGGACTTCAGCCGCTCCTCGAACTGACCGCGGTACTGCGCGCCGGCCACCATCGCGCCGAGGTCGAGCGAGACCAGCTTCTTGTCGCGCAGCGACTCGGGCACGTCACCGGCGACGATGCGCTGGGCGAGGCCCTCGACGATGGCGGTCTTGCCGACACCGGGCTCACCGATCAGCACCGGGTTGTTCTTGGTACGCCGGGACAGCACCTGGATCACCCGGCGGATCTCCGAGTCGCGGCCGATGACCGGGTCGATCTTCCCCTCGCGGGCGCTGGCGGTCAGGTCCACGCCGTACTTGGCCAGGGCCTGGTAGGTCTGCTCCGGGTCGGCGGTGGTGACCCGCCGGTCCCCGCCCCGGACGGTTGGGAAGGCCGCGACCAGGTTCTCCTCGGTGGCGCCGGCGTTCTTCAGCGCGACCGAGACCCCACCGCCCACCCGGGCCAGACCGGCGAGCAGGTGCTCGGTGGAGGTGTACTCGTCGCCCAGCGGCCGGGCGATCTGCTCGGCGGCGCCGATGGCGTTGACGAACTCGCGGGCCAGGGTCGGCTCGGCGATGCTGGAGCCCCGCGCGGCGGGCAGGGCGTCGACCGAGCGCTGGGCGACCCGGCGCAGCTCGGCGGGGTCGGCCCCGACGGCGCGCAGCAGGCCGGCGGCGGTCGAGCCCTCGGTGTCCAGCAGCGACAGCAGCAGGTGCCAGGGCTCGACGGTGGCGTGACCGCGCTGGTTCGCCAGCGCGACGGCACCGGTGATGGTCTCGCGGCTCTTGGTGGTGAGGCGTTCCGTGTTCATGGGCTCCCCCGGATCGGCGTGTCCACTGAGAGAGACACAACCAGAGTTGAGTCTATTCCGCTCAACTCCGTCAGTGTGACGTGGGTCACCGCCGCTGTCCGGGGCGGAGCCCGGGTCGGGCGCGCCTGTCGAGCTGAGTCGGTTTCGACATCACCGGCCCGGCCGCCCGGGCAGACGCGCCGTGCAGGGGGTCTCATGATCGGCGCGCAGCACACAGCGCCGGCCGCCGTCGAGCTTGCGGTCGCAGAAGACCCAATGCCGTACGCACTGGTTGTCCTCGGTCGACACGGTGATCCCGCCGAGGTTGACGGCGGCGAGGAAGGCCAGCGACCGGCCCGCCGTCCGGCCGAGCATCTTCGCCCGAGCCAGGTCGGGCGCCCGGACCGGCAGATGGATGACGTACCGCCCGGTCACGAGCGCCGGGCCAGGTCACGCGCGGTGGGCGCCTGGCGCGACTGCCACTCGCGCAGCGCGTCCTTGATCCGGGCCGTCTCGTCCCGGCTCCGGGCGACCTCGGCGTACGCGGCGGCGAGGTCGCCGGCCACCCGGTCGAGGAAGGCGGCGACCTCGACCGGGTCCAGACCCCGCCGGCACCTCGCAAAGGCGCGGCTCCGCACCTGCCAGGGCCGCAACGGGAGGTACGACGCGGAGCGGTAGGCGCCGGCCGGCGGCTGATTGGGCGGGCCGGCGATGCGACGCCATGACAGGGGTCGTAGGAAGTTGCGCATGATTCTGATCCCTCCTCAGCGGCCGGGCAGCGAGGGCGACGGAGAGCGGTCCGGCCGAGCGTCGTTGATCGGCCGGACTGGTTCTCGCCTGCCGTCGCAGCCCGGCGGCGCACAGGACAGTTCCGCGAGGTCGGGACGGGTCACGGGGTGCCCGCCCCGACCAGGTGAGCGCCCCAGGTGCCATCCGGGAGCGTCCATGAGGGAACCTACAATCGGTAGCGGTTGTAGGTCAACGACCTACCCGCGATTGCTTGAGGTTGGAGGTTCGTGCGTGATCGAATGGGCGTGCCATCCGGGGAGTGTGTATGCCCAAGCAGCAGTACCAGGTGCTCGCAGACGAGCTGAAGAGCAAGATCGATTCGGGAGAGTGGCCACCCGGCACCAAGCTGCCGAGCCGGTCGCAGCTCTGCAAGGAATACGGCGTGTCGGACACGGTCGTCGGCAAGGCCATGATGATCCTCCGCGCGACCGGTCTGACCGAGACGCTCGAAGGGGTCGGGGTCTTCGTCGCCGAAGCCAAGTAGGCGAACCGATTGGCCGCTGCCCGAGTTCTGGAAGGCTCGGTCGAGGGCCACCAGGGCAAGGGCATCTACGTCACTTCCCCAGAGCCGGCTTCCTGATGCAGCGCCCCGGCTGACGTCGCAAGCGACTCAGCTCGAAAGGACGCCACAACCACCCACCTGGGCCGAGGCTGCGCGGGTCACTCGCGGGTCAGGAGCACCCTGACCCAGCGGCGGTTGCCGACCGGACCGACGTTCAGCACGATCTCGTCCGGCCCTCGGGCCAGCAGCGTCCCGTCGCGCAGCAGGCTCAGGTGGTGCTCGGGCCCGATCGGCCAGGACACCCGCTCGTACCGGCCGTCGACCACCACGCCCGCCCCGTCCGGGCCGGTGACCGCCACCCGCCCGGCGCCGGCCGGCACCGCCGACCCGATCCGCTCGGGGTGGCCGTCGGCGCGGACCGGCTCCCACTGGCCCCGCCATCGCCAGAGCGCCGGGAAGCCCGTCCGGTCGGGCCGCTCGCCGACCAGCCACGGCTCGCCGTCGGGCGCGCGCACCGGGCGGAGGACGCCGACCTCGCCGTCCGGTGCCGGCACCGCCGTCCGCTGCCAGCTCCGGCCCTGGTCGGCCGAGACCGCCGCGTACGGGCGGCCGGCGTCGTCCGCACCGGCCGCCACCAGCAGGTCACCGGCCTCGGCCACGTCCTGCACCCGGGGCAGCCCGGGCTGGGCCGGCAGCGGGGTCAGCCGCCGTCCGTCCCAGCGGGCCACCCGGCCGCCGCCCTCGTCGGTCACCTGGAAATGGCCGTCCGGCCCGGTCAGCCCGGGCGGCGGCGCGACCCCGGGATGGTGGGTGAAGGTGACGCCGCCGTCGGTGGAGGCGTACCAGCCGAACGGCTCGGCGCCGAGGACCAGCAGGCCGTTCGGGGCGTACAGCTGCTGGTTCTCGGCGACCGGGCGGGGATGGGGCAGCGCGCGCCAGGACCGGCCGCCGTCCCGGGAGGCGAAGAGCAGCGCCGGGCACTCCCGCCCGGGCGGCCGGCCGTCGCAGGTGGCGAAGAGGGCGTACGCCCGTTCGGCGTCCACGAACTCGACGTGCGGCGGGTCGTACCGCTCGGTGACGGCGACCACGACGTGGCGTACCTCGTCGACATCGGCGACCGGCCGCGGCGCCGGCGTGCTGGCGACCGGCCGGGCCGACGCGGACGCCCGGTCCGGCGGTGGCCGGCGGACGTCGCCGATCGAACACCCGGCCAGGGCGGGCAGGAGCAGCAGAAAGATCAGCTTGCGATTCGTCCGCCGGTCCATCGCGCCTCCAGCGCAGGGTAGCCTCACCCGGGTGCGAGTACGTGTCGAACAGACTGCCCTACCGGGGATCGGCGTACGTCACGATCTGATGACGGAATCCGGCCGCCGCCTCGGCGTGGTCTCCCACCGCAATGGCCGCCGAGACCTGGTCCTCTACGACCCGGACGACCCCGATTCCTGCCAGCACGACATACCGCTGACCGACGACGAGGCGGAGGCGCTGGCCGACATCCTCGGCGCGTCGCTGATGCTCAGCCAGCTTTCCGGGCTGCGCGAGCAGGCCGCCGGGCTGCTCACCGAGCAGATCGCGATCCCGGCCGGCAGCAGTTACGTCAACAGGCCGCTGGGCGACACCAAGGCGCGTACCCGCACCGGCGCTTCGATCGTGGCGGTACTGCGCTCGGGCGAGGTGATCGTCTCGCCGGACCCCACCTTCCGCTTCCAGGCCGGTGACGTGCTGGTCGTGGTCGGTACCCGGCAGGGGCTCGACGGGGTGACGGCGATCCTCGCCGAGACGGACCCGGACGGCTGAGGCGCGGATGCACGAAACCACGACTCTGCTCGTCGAGGTCGGCGCGCTGCTGCTCCTGCTCGGCCTGCTCGGCCGGCTCAGCCGGCGCTTCGGCGTCTCGCCCATCCCCCTCTATCTGCTCGCCGGGCTCGCCTTCGGCCACGGCGGCCTGCTGCCGCTGAACGCCAGCGAGGAGTTCTTCGCCGTCGGCGCGGAGATCGGCGTCATCCTGCTGCTGGTCATGCTCGGACTGGAGTACAGCGCCAGCGAACTGGTCGGCAACCTCCGCTCGGCGGCCCCGGCCGGCCTGATCGACGCGGTGCTCAACGCGCTGCCCGGGTTCGCCTTCGCCCTGCTGCTCGGCTGGGGCTGGGTGGCCGCCGTGGTGCTCGCCGGAGTCACCTGGGTCTCCTCGTCGGGCGTGATCGCCAAGGTGCTCGGCGACCTCGGCCGGGTCGGTAACCGGGAGACCCCGGTGATCCTCTCCGTGCTGGTGATCGAGGACCTGGCGATGGCCTTCTACCTGCCGCTGGTCACCGCGCTGCTCGCCGGGGTCGGCCTGATGAAGGGCGGCACCGCGCTCGCCGTCGCGGTCCTCACCGTGGTCGTCGTGCTGGCCGTCGCCATCCGGTACGGCAAATGGATCTCCGCGGCGCTGTCGGCGAAGGACCCGGAGGCGCTGCTGCTCGGGGTGCTCGGCCTGACCCTGCTGATCGCCGGCGTCGCGGCGAAGCTCCAGGTCTCCGCCGCGGTCGGCGCGTTCCTGGTCGGCATCGCCCTCTCCGGGCCGGTGGCGCACCACGCGACCGAGCTGCTCTCGCCCCTGCGGGACCTGTTCGCCGCGGTGTTCTTCGTCTTCTTCGGCCTGGTCACCGACCCGTTGGACATGCCACCGGTGCTGCTGCCGGCGCTGCTGCTGGCCGTGGTCACCATGGGCACGAAGCTGGCCACCGGCTGGCTGGCCGCCCGCCGGGCCGGGATCGCCGAGCCGGGTCGCTGGCGGGCCGGCTTCGCGCTGACCCCGCGTGGCGAGTTCTCCATCGTCATCGCCGGGCTGGCCGTCGCCGCCGCGTACCCGGTCGAACCGAGGCTGGCCGCGCTCGCCACGGCGTACGTGCTGATCACCGTGGTGACCGGGCCGATGCTGGCCCGACTGCCGGACATGCCCTGGTTCAAGCACTGGCTGCGCCAGCGCAGCGCCGCCCGCCGGCCGGTGCCGGTGCGGGTGGGCGACTGACCGTCTCCGGGCCGGGTTGACCGTACGGTTGGCCCGGCCCGGCGAACAGTCGCCGAATTGATTCCGGGAAGGTCTACCGCTGACCTGCGCGACCGCGTTACCGTGTCGCCCCAGCAGCCAGGGTCCGCGGGTGGCCGGTGCCCCCGCAGCGGAAGCGGAAGGTCGGCCGGTGAGCGTGCAGGGAGAGACGTTCCACGGCTTCGCCAACCCCGTCGACCCGTCGCCGGCGGAACTACGAGCGTGGGCCTACCAGCCGGACTCCGTGCCGCTGACCTCGATGCCGCCGGACTGGGACCTGCTCGTCGCCGGTGACCACCTGGTGCAGACGCTCTTCGAGCTGGCCATGGATCAGGCCTGCCCGGCCCGCCGGTTCGCTCTGCACTGCCTCTACATCTACGCGGCCGACGGGATCCGAACGAACTTCCGGGCCCACCCGAAGCGCCGCTTCCGGAAGCTGGTCGAGCAGGCGGAACGAACCGGCGACGAGCTGATGCGCAACTGGGCGCACAACAGCCGGGTGCTGCTCGCCCGGCCGGACCTCTTCGTCTACCGCGACTGGTGCGAGGGCGGCCTGGTACGCGAGAACCGGCGACTCTAGGCCGTCGAAACCCGGCTGCGGCTGACGCCTGCGCACCCCTAGGCGACCCGAAAGCCGAAGGCCGGCCAGAACCGCCTGCACTTCGACCTCCCGCCCAACGGCGAACGGGCCGGGACCCCCGCCCTGGCATCACCGCGTCCCGGCCCGCCCAACGGCGAACGGGCCGGGACCCCCGCCCTGGCATCACCGCGTCCCGGCCCGCCCCAACGGCGAACGGGCCGGGACCCCCCGTGGGTCCCGGCCCGCACGTCGACGGATCGTCAGGTCGATCCGCCCTGCTTCTTGCGCCGCTCGTCGGCCCTGGCCCGGTCGATGCCGTGGTCCACCTGGTCGAGGAAGCGCCCTTCCTTGACCTTGTCGGTGAAGCGACCTTCGGTCACCCGGTCGAATCGCTCGCGGACGTTCTCGGCCACCTTCTCCAGCCGGTCCTCCGCCTGTTGCGCCACCTTCTTCGCCGATTCCGCCATGGCTCCCCCTGCCAGTTGGGCGTCCGGATTGAGCTGGTTGGCCCTGATTCACAGGCTAGTGCACCCCCGCCCACCCGTGCCCTGCTTTCCCCGAACCGCGCCGGCCCGCGCTTGATCCACTCCGGGTGCCGCAAACGGCGGTGTCCGGCCCTCGGGATACCCCGACCTTCCGCAGCCCGAGTCGATCACGGGCGGTGGACCGGTCGCGGGGTCGGCGCAGGGGAGCGGCAGACCGGCGAAGGCCCGGCCGGACGGCGGAGGCCGGACGGAACGGTGGCGGGCAGGACGGCGAAGGCCGGCGCGGCCCGGGTGGGCGCGCGCCGGCCGGTGTCCGTCGGCGGCGGGGGGGGTGGGGTCAGCGTTCGGTGCGGCGGGGCCGCCACACGACGAGCGCCGTGGAGGTGCGGTTCGTGGGCACGAGGTCGCCGCGGGAGAAGCCGCCCAGCGACTCCAGCTCGGCGATCCGGCGGTACGCGGCGTCCAGCTCCGCCTCCAGCCGGGCCACCCGCTGCTGGGCCTCCTCCAGCAGCCGTTCCAGCCCGATGATCCGCTTGACCCCGGCCAGGTTGATGCCGTCGTCCTGGCTGAGTCGCTGCACCTCGCGGAGCAGCACCACGTCCCGGACGCTGTACCGGCGCCCACCGCCGGCGGCGCGGCCGGCCTGCACCAGGCCCAGCCGGTCGTACTGGCGCAGGGTCTGCGGGTGCATGCCCGCCATCCGCGCCGCGACCGAGATCATCAGTACCTTGGCCTCGTAGGCAGGGTCACCCGTGCCGACGAACTCCCGCGACATCCCCGCTCACCTCCGCTGCCTTTCCACGGGTCAACTGAACCGACGCACCCGCGCGTCGAGATGTTCCCGCGCGGCCGGCGGGGTCTGCTCCGCGAACGCCTCGAGTGCCGCCCGCGCCTCGTCCGACACCTTCGCCGGCACCACCACGTCGAGGGTGACCAGCAGGTCACCGGTCCGGCCATCCTTGCGTGCGACGCCCTTGCCCCGGGCCCGCAGGACCCGACCGCTCGGGGTACCCGGCGGCACCCGCAGGGTCACCGTGCCGTCCAGGGTCGGCACCCGCAGGTCGGTGCCGAGCACCGCCTCCGCGTACGTGATCGGCACGGTCAGGGTCAGGTCGTCCCCGGTGCGCCCGAACAGCTCGTCCGGGCGGACCTTCACGTGCACGAACAGGTCGCCCGCCGGGCCGCCCCGTTCGCCCGGTTCGCCCCGGCCGGCCAGCCGGATGCGCTGACCGTCGGCCACCCCGGCCGGGAAGCGGACGTTCAGCGTCCGGGTCTTGGTCACCCCGCCGGTGCCGTGGCACTCCGGGCACTTCTCCTCCACGATGGTGCCGACGCCCTGGCAGTTGCGGCACGGCTCAGAGAAGCTGAACGACCCCTGGTTGCGGGTGGTCACCCCGGCGCCGTGGCAGACCGGGCAGGCCACCGGCGACGTGCCGGGCTTCGCCCCGTTGCCGTGGCAGGTGTCGCAGACCCCGGGGGCGCGCAGCGTCAACGGGAGGGTCACCCCGCGTACGGCGTCGGAGAAGTCCAGCGCCACCTCGGCCTCGACGTCCCGGCCCTTCGCGGGGCCGCGCGGGCGAGTGGCGCCACCGGCGCCCCCGCCGGTGAAGAGTGAGCTGAACAGGTCGCCCAGGCCGCCGCCGGCCCCGCCGAACCGGGCCTCGCCGCCGGCCGCCCCGCCGAACAGGTCGGAGACGTCGAACGGCATGCCGCCCGGCTGGCCGCCGCCGCGGGCGTTGCGGCGGAACGCGCCGGAGCCGAAGAGCGAGCGCATCTCGTCGTACTCGCGGCGCTTCTTCTCGTCGCCGAGTACGGCGTAGGCCTCGGAGACGGCCTTGAACCGCTCCTCGGCCTTCGGGTCACCGGGGTTGTGGTCCGGGTGCGACTCCCGGGCCAGCTTCCGGTACGACTTCTTGATCTCGTCCGAGGAGGCGGACTTCTCCACGCCCAGCACGGCGTAGTAGTCCTTTTCGATCCAGTCCTTGGAACTCACCGGTCCACCCCCTTCCACGGGACGTATCCCGGTCGTCCCGCCCGCCCGGTGCGGGCGGGCGGGACGTCACGGGTCGGCACTACTCCGGGTCGGCGACCGCCACCAGGGCGGGCCGCAGCAGCCGTTCGCCGAGTTGGTAACCCCGGCGCATGACCTGCACGCAGGTCGGTTCGGTCACGTCGGCGGAGGTCTGGTGGGCCACCGCCTCGTGCCGGGTCGGGTCGAACGGGTCGCCCTGCTCGCCGAACGGGGTCAGGCCGAACTTGCCCAGCGCGGCGGTGAGCTGCTCCGCCACACTGCCGAACGGCCCCACCAGGTCGCCGTGTTCCCGGGCCCGGTCCAGGTCGTCGAGGATCGGCAGCAGCGCGGTCAGCACCGTGCCGGTCGCCTGCTCCTGGACCAGGTTGCGGTCCCGGTCGACCCGCTTGCGGTAGTTGGCGTACTCCGCCGACACCCGCTGGAGGTCCCGGGTCCGCTCGTCCAGTTCGGCCCGGAGCACGTCCAGCTCGGGTCCGGCCGGTTCGACCGCCGGGGCGGCCTCCTCGCTCGGCTCGGCGGGCGCGTCGACCACGGGCGGGCCGGAGACCGGGTCCTCGACCTCGATCTCGTCGACCACGACCTCGGCCTCCTCGACCAGCCCCTCGGCCGGGGCGTCGGCCGCGGCGTCCGCCGCCGCGGCGTCGGCCGCCGCCTTCTCGGTGGACTTGCCGATCTTGCGCTTGTCACGGATGACGACCCGCGGCTCGTCGCCGGCACCCTGCCCGGCGGCCGCGGAGCCACCCGACGCCGCCCCGGTGGCGCCCGGGTCGGCGGCTCGTGGCTTCTCCGTCATGCGGTCACCTCATCACTCTGCGGTCGAGAACGTGTCCGGGACGGAAGATCACTTCTTGTCCTCGTCCACGATCTCCGCGTCGACCACGTCGTCGCCGCCGGCCTGCGGGCCGCCGGTCGCGCCCGCGCCCGGCCCGGCCGCACCCGGCCCGCCCGGCGCGCCCGGCTCGCCCTGCTGCTGGGAGTAGAGCAGCGAACCGGCCTGCTGGGAGACCTGGGCCAGCTTCTCGTGCGCGGCCTTGATCTTCTCGATGTCCTGGCCGCCGAGGGCGCTGCGCAGCTCGCCGAGGGCCTCGTTGAGCTGGTCGCGGTTCTCGCTGGGCAGCTTGTCGCCGCTCTCCGCGAGGAACTTCTCGGTCTGCCACTGGAGCGCCTCGGCGACGTTGCGGGTCTCCGCCTCGTCGCGGCGGCGCTTGTCCTCGTCCGCGTGCTCCTCGGCGTCCCGGCGCATCCGCTCGATGTCGTCCTTCGGCAGCGACGAGCCGCCGGTGATCGTCATCTTCTGTTCCTTGCCGGTGCCCAGGTCCTTGGCGTGCACGTTGACGATGCCGTTGGCGTCGATGTCGAAGGTGACCTCGATCTGCGGCACGCCGCGCGGCGCCGGCGGGAGGCCGGTCAGCTCGAAGGTGCCGAGCTTCTTGTTGTAGGCCGCGATCTCCCGCTCACCCTGGAACACCTGGATCAGCACCGACGGCTGGTTGTCGTCCGCCGTGGTGAAGACCTCGGAGCGCTTGGTCGGAATGGTGGTGTTGCGCTCGATGAGCTTGGTGAAGATGCCGCCCTTGGTCTCGATGCCCAGGCTCAGCGGGGTCACATCGAGCAGCAGGACGTCCTTGACCTCGCCCTTGAGCACACCGGCCTGCAGGGCGGCGCCGACGGCGACGACCTCGTCCGGGTTGACGCCCTTGTTCGGGTCGCGCCCGGTGAGCTGCTTGACCAGGTCGGTCACGGCCGGCATCCGGGTCGAGCCGCCGACCAGGATGACGTGGTCGACGTCCGAGACCTTGATCCCGGCGTCCTTCACGGCCTGCTCGAACGGGCCCTTGCAGCGGTCCAGCAGGTCCTGCGTCATGCGCTGGAACTCGGCGCGGCTCAGGGTCACGTCGAGGTGCAGCGGGCCCACCGAGCCGGCGGTGATGTACGGCAGGTTGATGTTGGTGGTGGTGGCGGCGGACAGCTCGATCTTGGCCTTCTCGGCCGCCTCCTTGAGCCGCTGCATGGCCATCTTGTCCTGGGACAGGTCGATGCCGTGCTCGCCGCGGAAGGTCTTCACCAGGTGGTCGATGATCCGCTGGTCCCAGTCGTCACCACCGAGGTGGTTGTCACCGCTGGTGGACTTGACCTCGATGACGCCCTCGGCCAGCTCCAGCAGGGAGACGTCGAAGGTGCCGCCACCCAGGTCGAAGACCAGGACGGTCTGCTCCTTGGAGCCCTTGTCGAGGCCGTACGCCAGGGCGGCCGCGGTCGGCTCGTTGACGATCCGCAGCACGTTGAAGCCGGCGATCTCACCGGCCTCCTTGGTGGCCTGACGCTGACCGTCGTTGAAGTACGCCGGCACGGTGATCACCGCGTCGGTGATCTGCTCGCCCAGGTACGCCTCGGCGTCCCGCTTGAGCTTCATCAGCGTGCGGGCCGAGATCTCCTGCGGGGTGTACTTCTTGCCGTCGATGTCGACGGTCCAGTTGGTGCCGATCTCCCGCTTGACCGAGCGGATGGTCCGGTCGGGGTTGGTCACCGCCTGGCGCTTGGCGACCTCACCGACGAGCACCTCGCCGTTGCGGGCGAACGCGACGATCGAGGGGGTCGTCCGCGAGCCCTCAGCGTTGGCGATGACGGTGGGCTCACCGCCCTCGAGAACGCTGACGCAGGAGTTCGTCGTGCCGAGGTCGATGCCGACCGCACGTGCCATGTTCGCTTCCTCGCTTCGTAACGGTGAGCAGGTCAACGGGCCTGCCCGGCGGGTCGCCCGCAGCGACCGCACCACAAGTTGAGTGAACTTGACTCAATAGTGCCACGCCGCCGGCAAACCGCAAGTCGGGGTTGAGCCGACCCGACGCAACCTGACCGTTATTACCGTCCGGTTGTCTTACCTTGCGTCGGTCGGGCACGCTTTAGCCGTGACGACGCATGGCGATCCCGCCACCCGTTCCGGCGCGCCCGCCGTCGCAGCTCGCACCGGATCCGCCCCCGGCGACGACCCGCCCGCAACCGCCGCGGAGGGTCTGCCCGCCGCGCTCGCCGGCCTGCGGGCCGCGATCGGGGCGGCCCGTTTCCCGCTGGCCCTGCCCTCCGCCGAGCCGGCCGGGCGGACCGCCGCCGCGCTCGCCGACCAGCTCGACGACTACCTGCTGCCCCGGCTGGCCCGACTCGACGCCCCGCTGCTGGTGGTCGTCGGCGGGTCCACCGGCGCGGGCAAGTCGACGCTGGTCAACAGCCTGGTCCAGGCCCGGGTGAGCGCCGCCGGCGTGCTCCGCCCGACCACCCGCTCCCCGGTCCTGGTCTGCAACCCCGCCGACTCCGCCTGGTTCCGCCAGGGCGACCTGCTGCCCGGCCTCACCCGCACCAACGAGCCGAGCGACCAGCCCGGCACCCTGCACCTGGTCACGGCACCGGCGCTCCCGGCCGGGCTGGCCTTCCTCGACGCGCCCGACATCGACTCGGTGGTCGACGCCAACCGGGCGCTCGCCGGGCAACTGCTGGCCGCGGCCGACCTCTGGCTCTTCGTCACCACCGCCGCCCGGTACGCCGACGCCGTTCCATGGGAGCTGCTGCGCAGCGCCCGGGCTCGGGGCACGGCGGTCGCCATGGTCCTCGACCGGGTGCCCGCGGAGGCGGCCGACGAGATCGCCGCCCACCTGTCGGAGATGCTCGCCGCGCAGGACCTGGGCGCCGCGCCGCTGTTCGTCCTGCCGGAGACCTGGGTCGACGGGCAGGGGCTGCTGCCCGACCGGGTCACCGCGCCGCTGAGCGCCTGGTTCGGCCGGCTGGCGGCGGACGCCGAGGCCCGCTCCGCCGTGGTCCGGCAGACCCTGGACGGCGCGATCGCCGCGCTGCACCCGACCGTGGACGCGCTCGCCGACGCCGCCGACGAGCAGGTGGCCGCCGCGGACGGGCTGGACGAGCGGGTCCGGGCCGCGTACCGGGGAGCGGAGCGGACGGTCGACCAGGGGCTCCGGGACGGCCGGCTGCTCCGCGGCGAGGTGCTGGCCCGCTGGCAGGAGTTCGTCGGCACCGGCGAGTTCTTCCGCACCCTGGAGGCCCGGATCGGCCGGCTGCGGGACCGGCTGGTCGCCGCGGTCACCGGCCGTCCGGCCCCCGCCGCCGAGCTGCGTACGGCCATCGAGTCCCAGCTCGTCACGCTGCTGCGCGGGGTGGCCACCGAGGCGGCGGAGAACGCGTACACCGGGTGGAAGGCGCACCCGGCCGGGGCGGCGCTGCTCGAACCGGAGTTCGCCCACGCCTCCGACGATTTCGGCGAGCGCGCCGAACGGCTGGTCCGCGACTGGCAGCGCGGGGTGCTGGAGCTGGTCCGGGCCGAGGGCGGCGACCGCCGCTTCGTGGCCCGCACCGCCGCGTACGCGGTCAACGCGACCGGGTTGGCCGTCATGATCGCGGTCTTCGCCTCCACCGCGTTCATCCCGACCGGGTTGGAGGTCGCCACCGGCGCCGGCACCACGGTCGCGGCCCAGGCGGTGCTCCAGGCGATCTTCGGCGACCAGGCGGTCCGGACCCTGGCCACCAAGGCCCGGGCGGGCCTGCTCGACCGGGTGCACGTCCTGCTCGCCGAGGAGGCCGCCCGGTTCCTCGCGCGGACCGACGCCGCCCGCCCGCCCGCCGGGACGGGCGACACGCTGCGCCGCGCCGCCGTCGAGGTGGCGAAGGCCCGCCACCGCAGCGGCCTGGCCGACGGGGACGGGTCGGCGCTGCCCGGCCCCGAGCAGGGTGACGGCCGGTGAGCAACATCGTCGGCCGGATGCGCGAGGCGTTCCGGGGCGACCAGCGGGTGGACCCGGACGCCCTGGTCGCCCGCCTCCAGGCGGTCCAGCGCTTCCTCGGCGCCACGGACGGCCTGGTGCCGGACACCCAACTGGTCCCCGCGCACACCGTGGTCGAACGGGCCGGCACCCGGCTCGCCCTCTCCGGGCACCACACCGTGGTCGCCCTGGCCGGGGCGACCGGCAGCGGCAAGTCGAGCCTGTTCAACGCCCTCGCCCGGCTGGACCTCTCGCCGGTCGGCGTCCGCCGGCCCACCACCGGGATGGCGCACGCCTGCGTCTGGGGGCCGCTGGACGGCGCGTCCCGGCTGCTGGACTGGCTCGGGGTGCTGCCCCGGCACCGGTTCGTCCGGGAGAGCGCCCTCGACGCCGACGACGAGACCGACCTGCACGGCCTGGTCCTGCTGGACCTGCCCGACTTCGACTCGGTGCAGCGCAGCCACCGGCTGGAGGTGGACCGGCTGCTCGGCCTGGTCGACCTCGTGGTCTGGGTGGTGGACCCGCAGAAGTACGCCGACCGGGTGATCCACACCAGCTACCTGCGCGAGTTCCACCGGCACAAGGACGTCACGGTGGTGGTGCTCAACCAGGCCGACCGGCTACCCCCGGCCGAGCTGCCCAAGGTCCTCGGCGACCTGCGCCGGCTGCTCGACGCCGACGGGCTGGAGGGGGTCCCGCTGCTGCCCACCGTGGCGGTGGACCCGGCCGGGCTGGACGGCCTCCGCGCCGAGCTGGAGCGGGCGGTCGCCGAGCGGCAGGCCGCCCTGCGCCGGCTGGCGGGCGACGTGGACATCGTGGTGGACGGGCTGGCCCCGCTGGTCGGCCCGGAGCCGCCGCGGACCGGACCGGGCGACGCGTCGGCCCGGGAGCTCACCTCGGCACTCGCCGGGACGGCCGGGGTGCCGACCGTGGCCGAGGCGGTCGAGTCGGCGTACCGGCACCGGGCCGGGGGCGCGACCGGTTGGCCGCTGGTGCGGGGCTGGCGCAGGCTGCGGCCGGACCCGCTGCGCCGGTTGCACCTGCCCGGTGACGATCCGGAGGCGCCGGCGGAGAGCCTGGTCGCGGCGACCTCCGTACCCGATCCGACCGCCGCCCAGCGCTCCGCGCTCAACCTGGCCATCCGCGCGGTGGCCGACCGGGCCGCCGCCGACCTCCCGGCACCTTGGCCGGCCACGGTGACCGGCGCCGCCCGGTCCCGGCTGGCCGACCTGCCGGACGCGCTGGACCACGCGGTCGCCGCCACCGACCTGGGCATGGCGAGCCGGCCGGCCTGGTGGCGGGTGGTGGGTGTCGTCCAGTGGCTGGTCACCCTGGCCGCGGTCGCCGGGCTGGGCTGGCTGGCGTTCGGCTACGCGCTGCGCGTGCTCGGCCTGCCGGCGCTGGAGCACCCGAAGCTCGGCGAGGTGCCCTGGCCGACCGTGCTGCTGCTCGGCGGCCTGTTGGCGGGGCTGCTGGTGGCCGCGTTGACCCGGCCGGTGATCCGGTGGGCCGCCCGGCGCGCCCGCCGGCGGGCCGAGGAGCGGCTGCTCACCTCGGTGGGCAGCGTCGGGGAGAAGTACGTGCTGAACCCGGTCTGGGCGGTGCTGGCCCGCTACGCCGAGGCCCGGGAGGCGCTGCGCGAGGCCGCCCGGCGCTGACCGGTGTCCCGGCCGGCCGGGGGGCGTAGGGTCGGGGCATGGCCACGCCACAGACCCCCTTCGAGGCGGTGCTGCACGCCGCTCGCGACGTGACGAGGCTCGACTCCGCCCTCGATGCGGAGATGCTCGGCGCCGCCCTGCTGGGCAGCGTCTACGCCGTCGCGGAGACCGACCGGGAGACCGCCGTCCGGGAGTTCGTCACCGGGTTCCTCGCCGCCACCGCGCGGCGGCGCAGCGCCGCCGCGACCACCATCCGCGCCGTCTTCGCCACCCTGGTGCCGGACGCCGAGGGCGCCGCCCGGGTCCGCCCCGGCGCGTACGCCCCGGGTTGGGCCGCGCAGCTCGGCCGGGTGCGCCTCACCGGCACCTGGGCGTACGGGGACGTGTACGGGGACCAGACCTCCTACCTGGCCACCTTCGCCTACGACGACGACGTCGAGGGCGGGCCGGAGCACGCCCTGGTCGCGCTGGTCGACCACAACATCGGGATCACCAAGGACGTCTTCGTCGGTGGGCCCGCCGGGCGGATCGTCGAGCAGGCTCGGGAGATCTGCACCGAGGACGAGTTCACCTGGTTCCGTACCGAGGATCCGGCCCGGATGCACGCGGAGGTGGGCCGTCACCTGGCGGTCACCGACCAGCTCGGCGAGCTGCCGGCGCAGGGCTCGCTGGCCACCGACCGGGCGCTGGTCGGCGCGCGGCTGGCGGTGCTGCCCGGGCGGCCCGGCGCGCCGGGCGACGAGGAGGTCGCGCCGGCCACCGACGAGGAGCGCACCCGGCTGGTGCGGGGCTTCCTCGGCTCGCCCGAGGCCGCCCGGCTGGGGCTGGACGCGGTGACCGACGCCGAGCTGCCCTCGCTGCACTTCTGCCTGGGCCTGCTGCTGGACCACGCGGCCAGCTTCCCGGACGCCGACCCGATGCGCTGGAGCCCGACGGTCGCCGAGCTGTTCCTGCTGGACTGGGTGCACCGCCGGGCCGTGCTGGACATGGACGACGCCGCGATGCTGCCGCGGGTGCTGCGCGGCTGGGTGGCGTACGCGGCCCGCCAGCGGGGGCTGCCGGCCCCGGCGGCCCACCGGACGGACGAGGCGATCGAGGAGATGATCCCCGAGTTCGCCCGGCTCTACAGCACCGGCGAGCGGCGCAGCCCGGCCACGGCGGCGGTCGCCCAGCTGATGGCGGACGGCGTCGATCCGGACGATCCGGCCGCCCTGGACGCCTGGATCGAGGCCAACCGGCACCGCCTCACCGACGACCCGGCCTGACCGGGCGGATCCGGCCGCCCGATCCACCGGCCGGCCCAGCCCGAACGCGAGGGCGGTCCAGGGCGAACACAGCCGGGCCAGCCGAACGCGACGGCGGTCGCGGTCGACCCTTCACTCAGGCCCGCGGGTCGGCCTCCGTGGCCGGGGGCACCGCCGGAACGGTGGGGACCGGCGCCGGCTGCGGGGAAGGGCTGGGCACAGCCGGCGGCGTGGCCGGGGGCCGGGTACGCGGCGCCGCGGCTCGCACGGCGGGCGGCGTGGCCGGCCGGGTACGCGGTGCCGGGGCGGGCGCCGGCCGTGGGGTGCGCTGGCCGGCACGCGGTCCTGGCGTGACCGGTCGGTGGCTCAGGCCCGGCGGGCTGGGGGCGGCGCTGGGGGTCGGCTCGGGCGACTGCGTCGGGGGCGCACCGGTCGGTGGCGGGGTGGCGCTGGGCGAACCGCTCGGGGTGGGGTCCGCGCCCGGACCGGCCGACGGGCTCGCGGTGGCCGACGGATCGCCAACCGGGTCGGAGAACGTGCTGGTCGGTTCGGCCGTGGCGGTGGGCGTCGGTTCCGGTGTCGCCGATGCGGAGGCCGACGGCGACGGGACCGGTGACGGAGACGGCGAACTGCCCGGCGGGGTCCGGGTGGCCCCGGGGGTGGGTGTCCCCGGCGGTACGGCCGGCCGGGGCCGCCACCCGGAGGCGAGGTCGGAGTCGTCGGGCAGGGCGGGGGCGGCCGGCACCAGCCGCGGCGCGGCCACCGGCAGGCTGGTGGCCGCGGGGCCGGCGGCGGGCGTGCGGGTGGGCCCGATCGCGGGCTGGCTCCCGCTGGGCAGGGCGACCACCACCGGCCCGACCGAGGGGGTCGGGATGAACGGGGTGCCGCTGTCCGGCAGGGCGCTGTTGCCCACGGTGGCCGAGCCGGCGCTGATCGCGGCGAGGATCGGCATGGAGGCGGTGCCGGCGAGCAGCGCGACGGTGAACAGGTAACCCCGGCTGGGGGCGCCGGCACCGAGCGCGCGGTGCGCCCCGACCACCGGGCGGTAGGGGGTGCCGGGGGCCACGCGGTGGCGACCGAGGAACGGCGTACGCGGACCCTCTGCTGGCTCGGACACCGGCACCCCCTCGTACGTCGACACCTGGACAGACCCGACGGACGGCACCAAACGGTGAAACGGACAAAAGTCGTCAAACACCCACCGGGACACCAGTCAGCTTGGACCAGTCACGCTCAGTTCACCAGGCACCACAGCGTGTCGACACACAATTTGTCCGTCGGGTCGGCGCACCGCGCGGCGACAAAACGTCCATCCGTCGCGAACCCGATCGAACGTCACAGGCGAGGGAGGCCATACTGTGGGCCCGCTCACCTCCTCTGCAATCATTCAGGCACGACGGCAACGCAGCCGCTACCTCCGCGCACCCCGCGGCTGGTGCGGAACGGCGCCGGCGCTCCCGGGCCGGGTTCACCACGGACCCCGGCTCACGCCGCGCGGCAACCCTCACCGGGGCTAGGCGCGGCCGCCAGGGACCGACCCGGCACCAGCCGGATCGGGCGCACGATGTGCGCGGCACGGGTCACCCCCCGGCGCCGGCGCAGACCAGACAGGGAGAGACGGATGGCAAAGGGCGACCCCGGGGCCGCCGCCCGCAGCAGGCGGGCCGCACCCCGTTCCAAGCGCGCCGCCGCAGCCGGCGAGCCGGAACTCGTACAGCTGCTCACGCCGGAGGGCGAGCGGATCGAGAGCGCGCTCGGCCCGGACGGGACCGAGTACCGGGTGGACTTCACCGACGAGGAGTACCGCGGGCTCTACCGCGACCTCGTGCTGGTCCGCAAGCTCGACGCCGAGGCCACGGCGCTGCAGCGCCAGGGCGAGCTGGGCCTCTGGGCCAGCCTGCTGGGCCAGGAGGCGGCGCAGGTCGGCTCCGGCCGGGCGCTGCGCCCGCAGGACATGGCCTTCCCGACCTACCGGGAGCACGGCGTCCTCTACTGCCGGGGCATCGACCCGATCATGCCGCTGGGCCTGTTCCGCGGCGTCGACCAGGGCGGCTGGGACCCGAACGAGTTCAAGTTCAACATGTACACGATCGTCATCGGGGCGCAGACCCTGCACGCGACCGGCTACGCCATGGGCGTCGCGATGGACGGCAAGACCGGCGGCGACGACGGCGAGGCGGTGATCGCGTACTTCGGTGACGGCGCCACCAGCCAGGGCGACGTGAACGAGTCCTTCGTCTGGGCCAGCGTCTTCAACGCCCCCCTGGTCTTCTTCTGCCAGAACAACCAGTACGCCATCTCGGAGCCGCTGGAGCGGCAGACCCGCGTGCCGCTGTACCGGCGGGCGGGCGGCTTCGGCTTCCCCGGGGTCCGGGTGGACGGCAACGACGTGCTCGCCTCGTACGCGGTGACCCGGCACGCGCTGGACAACGCGCGGCACGGCCAGGGCCCGAGCCTGATCGAGGCCTACACCTACCGGATGGGGGCGCACACCACCTCCGACGACCCGACCCGCTACCGGATCGCCAGCGAGGTCGAGGCCTGGCAGGCCAAGGACCCGATCGCCCGGATGAAGGCGTTCCTGACCAAGCAGCAGATCGCCGACGAGTCGTTCTTCGCCGAGGTCGACGAGCAGGCCCGGACCGAGTCGGTGCACCTGCGTGAGCGGGTGCTCGCCATGCCCAACCCGGAGCCGGTCACCATGTTCGACCACGTCTACCCCAACGGGTCCTCCGAGCTCGACGAGCAGCGGGCCCAGTTCTCGAAGTACATGGAGTCGTTCGAGGGGAGCGCCCACTGATGGCCACGGAGACGCTCACCCTCGGCAAGGCTCTCAACACCGGTCTGCGCAAGGCCCTGGAGAACGACCCGAAGGTCGTCATCATGGGCGAGGACGTCGGCAAGCTCGGCGGCGTCTTCCGGATCACCGACGGCCTGCAGAAGGACTTCGGCGACCAGCGGGTGATCGACACCCCGCTCGCCGAGTCCGGCATCATCGGCACCGCGGTCGGCCTGGCCATCCGCGGCTTCCGGCCGGTCTGCGAGATCCAGTTCGACGGCTTCGTCTACCCCGCGTACGACCAGATCGTGTCGCAGGTGGCGAAGATGCACTACCGCTCGCAGGGCAAGGTCCGGATCCCCATGGTCATCCGGATCCCGTACGGCGGCGGCATCGGCGCGGTCGAGCACCACTCGGAGTCGCCCGAGGCGTACTTCGCGCACACCGCCGGTCTCAAGGTGGTGACCTGCGCGAACCCGCAGGACGCGTACACCATGATCCAGCAGGCGATCGCCTCGGACGACCCGATCGTGTTCCTGGAGCCGAAGCGGCGCTACTGGGAGAAGGGCCCGGTCGAGCTGGACGCCCCGCTCGCCGACGCGTACCCGCTGCACGCGTCGCGGGTCGCCCGGCCGGGCACCGACGCCACCGTGCTGGCGTACGGCCCGATGGTGCGGACCGCGCTGGACGCGGCCACCGCGGCCGCCGAGGACGGCCGCGAGCTGGAGGTCATCGACCTGCGCACGCTCTCCCCGCTGGACCTGACCGCCGCGTACGAGTCGGTGCGGCGCACCGGCCGCTGCGTGGTCGTCCACGAGGCCCCGGGCAACCTGGGCCTGGGCTCGGAGATCGCGGCCCGGATCACCGAGGAGTGCTTCTACTCCCTGGAGTCCCCGGTGCTGCGGGTGACCGGCTTCGACACCCCCTACCCGGCCGCCCGGGTGGAGGAGGAGTACCTGCCCGACCTCGACCGGGTGCTCGACGCCGTCGACCGCACCTTCGGCTGGTGAGCGACATGTCGCGGATCAAGACGTTCAACCTCCCCGACCTGGGCGAGGGCCTGACCGAGGGCGAGATCCTCGCCTGGCTGGTCAAGGTGGGCGACGTCATCGAGCTGAACCAGCCGATCGTCGAGGTGGAGACCGCCAAGGCGGCGGTGGAGATCCCGGCGAAGTGGGCCGGCCAGGTGCAGTCGATCTTCCAGCCGGAGGGCGCCACCGTCGAGGTCGGTGCGCCGATCATCGCGATCGACACCGACCCGGGCGCGGGCCCGATCGAGGAGTCGACCACCGGCGCGCCGGCGAGCGACCTGCCCACCCCGTCGGCCGCCTCGCTGGCCGCCGTCGAGATCGCGCCCGAGGAGGGCATGGTCGAGCCCGGCCTGATCGGCGGGGCCGCCCCGGGCGGGCGTACCGCCGTGCTGGTCGGCTACGGCCCGCGGACCACCGCGGCCAAGCGGCGCCCGCGCAAGGGCTCGGTCCCGGCCCAGGCCACGGCCGCGCCGGCAGCTCCGGCGCCGGCTCCCGCCGCGCCGGTGCCGGCCGCGCCAGCCGTGAACGGCAACGGCCGGGCGGGCGGACCGGTGCTGGCCAAGCCACCGGTCCGCAAGCTCGCCAAGGACCTCGGCGTGGACCTCGCCGTGCTGACCGGCTCGGGCCCGCTGGGCTCGATCACCCGGGAGGACGTACAGCGGGCGGCGAGCGGGAGCCCGGCGGCGGCCGAGCCGCTGACGGTCGCGGCCCCGGCGACGGTGGCCGCGAGCTTCGGCGCGGACCGCGAGCAGCGCATCCCGATCAAGGGGGTACGCAAGCTCACCGCCGAGAACATGTCCCGCTCGGCGTTCACCGCCCCGCACGTCACGGAGTTCCTGACCGTCGATGTGACCCGGGCGATGAAGGCCCTGGACCGGCTCCGCGAGCGGCGCGAGTGGCGGGACGTGCGCGTGTCGCCGCTGCTGCTGGTCGCCAAGGCGGTGCTGCTCGCGGTCAAGCGCCACCCGATGGTCAACTCGACCTGGGCCGGCGACGAGATCGTGGTCAAGGAGTACGTCAACCTGGGCATCGCGGCGGCCACCGAGCGCGGCCTGATCGTGCCGAACATCAAGGACGCCGGGCGGCTCTCGCTGCGTGAGCTGGCGGACGCGATGACCGACCTGGTGCAGACGGCGAAGGCGGGGAAGACCTCCCCGGCGGACATGTCAGGCGGCACGCTGACCATCACCAACGTCGGCGTCTTCGGCGTCGACACCGGTACGCCGATCCTGCCCCCGGGCGAGTCGGCGATCCTCGCCTTCGGCGCGGTACGCGAGCAGCCGTGGGTGCACAAGGGCAAGGTCAAGGCGCGCCTGGTCACCACGCTCGGCCTCTCCTTCGACCACCGGATCATCGACGGCGAGCTGGGCTCGAAGTTCCTGCGGGACATCGGCGACTTCCTCGCCGACCCGGAGGCGGCACTGCTCGCCTGGACCTGACGGGTCCACCGCTCCGGCCACGGCCGGTGTGCATCGGGTGAACGCCCGGCACACCGGCCGTTGCCGTTGGTAGACAGAATCTTCGGTCCGGGAGGGCCTTGACCTACGATCCTTAGGTCCGTGGTTCAGCTCACCTAATAATCGATGGAAGTTGAGCGCGTCGTGCGCTTAAATAGAGACATCAAGGGGCCGACAACCGAATAGCCAGGAGGAGAGACCCAAGATGAGCATGATCGAGCGAATCCGCAGCCGCCGCGACGCCAACCGCCGGGCCCGCGCCATCGAGCACGCCCTGCGTTCCGCCAACTCGCCCGCGGTCCGCGAGGAGCTTCTCGCCATCGCACAGCGTCACATGAGCTGACGCCCTCGACTTTCCTCACCTCCTCCAGTTCGAAGACCCGCCCGGTCACACCGGGCGGGTCTTCGGCGTTTCACGTCGATTGGCACCGGGATTCCACCTCGCCGCACCGCCCGGTACGGTGGGGCACGGTCGCCACCCGCCTTGCCCCGGACCGATCGCGACAAGCGAAACCCAACGCCAGCGTCCGGCGACGGTGAGTGACGGCCGGTGCTCCCCCGGACGCCTCCGGGCGGCCACCGGATACGGTGCGGGGAGCCCGCACGGCCGGTACCCGCCGGCAACGCCGGCGACCATGCCGACGGTCCCGATCGGCATCGGTGGCCGACATGTGATGGAGGAGGCGCACCCATGACGTCCGAGGCCCCGCACCGCCCTGGCCAGGAGCCGGGCGAGGTGTCGCCGGGCGCCGGCGGACCGGCGCCGTACGGCGACCGCCCGGCCCCGCAGGACAACGGGTACCCCGACGCTCCGGACCTCGGCTGGGCCCCGCCCCCGCCGGCC
>NZ_RJLN01000067.1 GCF_003725545.1 Micromonospora solifontis
GGGGCGGGCCGCCCGGGCGGCGGTGCGCAGGCGGAGGAGGCCGGCGGCCACCGCGCCCGAGCCGGTGGCCAGGACCAGGGTGACCAGGATCCGGGCGAGATCGGCCGGCCAGGGGGCCGGCACCACCGAGCGGGACAGCACGGCCAGGTTCGCCGCGCCGGCGAAGAGCGCCAGGCAGGCCCCGGCCAGGGCCAACGCGAAGTCGGCTGCCGGGCGCCGGGCCAGGGCGTACCCGCCGGCCGCGAGCGCGCCGAGTCCGGTGAGCAGCGCCCAGGTCTGGGCGGTGAGCAGCCCGAGCAGCACCCCGCCCACGCCGTCGGTGCCGGCGTCCAGCGCCCGGCCGACGGTGGCCGCCACGGCGGCCAGCCCGCCGAGGGCGAGCAGGGCGCCGACCCCGCGCAGCGCCCGGACCCCGGCGGCGGTGCCGGCGGGCGCGAGCCCGGCGGCGCCGATGAGCAGGAAACCGAGCGTCCCGGCGACCCACCAGGGGTACGGATCCGGCGGCGGCACCCAGTCCAGGGTGCCGCGCACCTCGATCGTCCGGTCGCCGTCGCGCAGCGGCACCACCCAGTCCCGGACCCGCTGCTCGCGGGTCGGGTCGGCGGTCACCGGGGCCGGCGGGTCGGACTCCAGCCAGCGGGTCCGCTGGTCGTGCCAGCGGGCCGACCGGTCGTCGGAGACCTTCCGCCAGACCGGGGCGGCGGCCGGGTCGGCCTCGGGCGGGAGCTGGGTGTCCCCGGCGAGGGTGCGGTTGAGGTACGTGGCGGGGGAGCGGGTGTTCTCGTACACCCCGCCCGGGCCGATCCGCAGGTACGCCTCGCCGGAGTAGCCGAGCACCTCGACGTCCCGCCCGGTGGTGTTGGTGACCTCCAGCCGGGCGCCCGCCTCGACGATCCGCGCGGTGAGCCCGCGGGGGGCAGGGCTGAGCGCGGTCACCTCGACCCGGTAGTCGGTGCCGTCGGGTGCGTCCGCGCCGTGCGCGGCGGCCGGGCCGGCGAGGGCGAGCAGGGCGGCGAGCGCGGCGGTGACCACCAGCCCCGCCCGCCGCAGCGGTACGCGGATCACTTGCCGGCCGCCTCCACCGCCGCCTTGATCCCGTCCGGGGTCTTGTCCTGGATTTCCTGGCCGTTGACCTTGACGGTCGGGGTGCCGGTCACGCCGGCCTTGCTGGCGTCGTCGGTCACGTGCTCGGTCCACGACTTGTACGTGCCGTCGTTGACGCAGGAGGCGAAGTCGTCCTTGTTCAGCCCGACCCCCGCGCCGATGTCGATCAGCTCGGCGTCGCTCAGGCCGGCGCTGTTCTCCGGCGGCTGCTTGGCGAAGAGCTGGTCGGTGAACTCGGTGAACTTGCCGCCCTTCGCGGCGCAGCCGGCGGCGGCGGCGGAGCGGGTCGAGTATTCCGTGGTGGAGAAGCGGTTGAGGAAGACGACCGGGTGGAAGACCACCTTCGCCTTGCCCTCGCTGACCAGCTGCTTGAGGGTCTCGCCGCTGACCTGCTGGAACTGCTTGCAGACCGGGCACTGGTAGTCCTCGTACAGGTCGATGGTGACCGGTCCGTCGCCCTCGACGATGCCCGTGCCGTCGGCGTTCGCGCCGGGCGGGGTGGTGAAGCTGGTCGACTTCTGGCTGGAGTAGACGGCCCAGCCGATGCCGCCGGCGATGACCAGCACGAGCACGGCGGCGATGGTGGTCCAGAGGGTGCGCTTGCGCCGCTTCTCCCGGGCGATCTGCTCCCGGACCACCCGGGCCGCGTTTTTCTGCCCCTTGCGACTACTCATCGTCACCCTCCACAGGTGGTTCGCCCGCCAGCCAGCCGTCCACCGAGAACGGGGTGCGGGGCCAGATCAGCAGGAACCCGGCCAGCACCAGGAATCCCAGGTCCCGGAGGATCTCCGGGAGGTAGCTCGGGGCCTGGCCGGCGGCGAGCTGCCCGCCGCTGCCGAAGCACCCGCAGTCGATCGCCAGGCCACGGGACCAGGCGGAGGCGATGCCGGTGATGAAGATCACCAGAAGGGCCGTGGAGATGCCGGCGGCGAGCCGGGTGGCCAGCCCGACGAGCAGGAGCACGCCGAGCGCCAGCTCCACGAAGGGCAGCGCGGCGCCGATCACGGCGGCGACGTCGTACGGCATCACCTGGTAGGCGTTGACCGCCCGGCCGGAGGCGCCCAGGTCACCGACCTTGGCCCCGCCGGCGATCAACCAGACGGCGGCCAGCCCGAGCCGGGCGGCGGTGCCGAGCCAGGGACGCAGGACGGGCCACCGGGCGGCGGGACTGCGAGATGCGCTCACGGTGGTTAGTCGTTCGGGAGCCGCGGACGGTTCCATGGTCCTCCGGCCAGCGCGTCGCCGACGGCGTCGACCAGGTCGCCCCGGGCGCGCGCCACCCGGGAGCGGATGGTGCCCACCGGCACCCCCTCCACCTCGGCGGCCTCGGCGTACGACAGGCCGAGCAGTTGGGTGAGCACGAACGCGCCGCGCCGCTCGCTGGGGAGCCGACGGACCAGGTCCGTGGCGCCGAGCTGGCCGGCCGGGTCGGGGTACGGCCGCTCGGTGGCCGCGTGCGCGGCGAGCCGCTCGTCGAGCCGCCGCCGGCGGACCACGGTGCGCAGGTGGTCGGCGCAGGCCCGGCGGGCGATGCCGAGCAGCCAGGTCCGCGCGCTGGCGCGCCCCTCGAAGCCGGGCAGCGCCCGGAACGCCCGCAGGTAGGTCTCCTGGGTGAGATCGTCGGCGCTGTCCGGGTCGACCAGGGCGGCGGTGAAGCGCCACACCTCGGCCTGGGTGGACCGGACGAAGGCGGCCTGCGCGGCCCGGTCGCCGGTGCCGGCGGCCAGCGCCCACTCCGTGACCCGGTCCCGCGCAGCGTCACGCGCCGCCTGGGGGCGGTGGGCGGCGGTGTCGCGCGGGCCGGGGATCACGACACCCGAGGTTACGCGGCGGATCTGGCCGGGACAGGGTCCTTGGACCCATTCCGTGGCCCGTCCCACGCCGGGAACTTTTCCCGCCCCGCCGCCGACTACCCGCTCGTGACGTGCGACGAGACACAGGTGGCGCGCCCCGCGCCGGCGCTCGCCCGCCGGGCGCGGGTGAGGCGCGTTCGCCGATCGACGCGCGGTCGGGAAGCATGACGTTCATGTCTGCTGCCGTACGCCGCCGGCCTCGGGCCGCCGCCGAGAGCCGCCGGGCCGCCCGGCCGGCCGCCGCCGATCGCCGCCGGACCGATCGGCTGGGCACCGCCGATAGCCGCTGGGCCGCCCGGCTGGGCGCCGCCGGCCTGCTGGTCGCCCTCGTCGCCCTGCTGCTCGCCCCGGCCACCCCGGCCAGCGCCCACGCGGTGCTGGTGAGCACCAGCCCGACCGCGTCGTCGGTGGTGCCCAGCGGCCCGTCCGAGGTGGTGCTGACCTTCAGCGAGGGGGTCCGCAAGGTGCCCGGCAAGATCCGGGTGATCGCGCCGGACGGCTCCCGGGCCGACCGGGGGGAGCCGACGTTCAAGGGCGCGGTGGTGACCATCCCCGTGGACGCCTCGGCGCGCGGCACCTACCTGGTCAGCTACCGGGTGATCTCCGCCGACAGCCACCCGGTCCCCGGCGCGTTCACCTTCTCGGTGGGCGCCCCGTCGGCCCCGCCGACCGACTCCGGCACGGACAACCGCGCCAACCCTGTGGTGGAGGACGCGGTCAAGGTGGCCAAGTACCTCGGCTACGCCGGACTGCTGCTGCTGGTCGGCCCGGCGCTGGTGCTGGCCGCGCTCTGGCCGCGCCGGCTGTCCCGCCGCGGGCCGGCCCGGCTGGCCTGGTCGGGGCTGGGCCTGCTGGTCCTCGCCACCCTCGCCGACCTGTGGTTGCAGGTGCCGTACACCAACGGCGGCGGGCTGTTCGACGTGACCGGCTCCGGCCTCGGCGACGTGCTCGGCAGCGCGTACGGGACCGCGCACCTGGTCCGGTTGGGCCTGCTCGCGGCCGCGGCGTTCCTGCTCCGGCCGCTGTTCGTCGGTCCGATCGGCCGCACCGACGGGATCATCCTGGCCATCCTCGGCGGCGCCGCCCTGTTCACCTGGCCCCTCGCCGGTCACCCGGCGGCCTCGCCCGCGCCGGCGGTCTCCGTGGTGGTGGACGCGGTGCACCTGGGCAGCATGGCGGTCTGGTTGGGGGGCCTGGTGATGCTCGCGGTCTTCCTGCTGCGCCGGGCCGACGAGCGGGAGCTGGACGCGATCCTGCCGATCTGGTCCCGCTGGGCGGCCCTGGCGGTGGCGGCGCTGCTGCTTGCCGGCACCGTGCAGGCGCTGATCGAGGTGGCCACTCCGAAGGCGCTGGTCGACACCACGTACGGGCGGCTCCTGCTCGCCAAGATCGTGCTGTTCGCGCTGGTGATCGCGGTGGCCGCGTACTCCCGGTCGCTGGTGCGGCGGCGGACCGCCGCCGGCCGGCCGGGCACGATGCGCCGGGCGGTGCTGGTGGAGCTGCTGATCACCGCGGTGGTGCTCGGCGTCTCGGCGACCCTGGTGCAGACCACCCCGGCCCGCACCGCCGCCACCGACGTGGCCGGTACGCCCACCGGCTACTTCTCCGCGACGCTCACCAGCCCGCTCTACTCGCTCCAGGTGGAGCTGGACCCGGCCGAGCGCGGCAACAACTCGGTGCACCTCTACGCGTACACGAAGGACAACCGGCCCCAGCCGGTCAAGGAGTGGAAGGCGACGGCGGCGCTGCCGTCGGCCGGGATCGAGCCGATCGAGATCCCGCTGCTGCCGCTGACCGACAACCATGCCACCGGGGAGATCAACCTCCCGGCGGCGGGCCGGTGGCAGCTGCGTTTCACCGTCCGCACGACCGACATCGACCAGGCCACGGTGACCGCCACCGTGCCGATCAAGTAACGGAAGGTTCTCCGACCCATGATCCGTATCCGGCGTTCCGCAACCGCCGCCGCGCTCGCCCTCGCCGCCGTCGCCACCGCGGTGCTCGGCCTCGCCGGGCCCGCCTCGGCGCACGTCACGGTCAACCCGAAGGAGGCCACCCAGGGCGGCTACGGCCGCTTCGCCTTCCGGGTGCCGAACGAGAGCGACACGGCGGCGACCACCAAGGTCGAGGTGGTGCTGCCGGAGAACGCGGCGGTCGGCTCGGTCTCCACCATGCCGGTGGCCGGGTGGACGGTGACGGTGCAGAAGCGCAAGGTCGACCCGCCGGTCGAGGTGCACGGCAGCCAGCTCACTGAGGCGGTGTCCAAGCTGACCTGGACCGCGGCCACCGGCGGCGGCGTCAAGCCGGGGGAGTTCCAGGAGTTCCCGGTGTCGATGGGCCCGCTGCCACAGGTCGACAAGATGGTGTTCAAGGTGCTCCAGACCTACTCGGACGGCAACGTGTCCCGCTGGATCGAGGAGCCGACGCCGGGCCAGGAGGAGCCGGAGCACCCGGCCCCGGTGCTCACGCTGACCGCCGCGTCGGCATCCGCGTCGCCGGCCGCCGGCGCGCCGGCCGCCGCGTCCGGCGGGGACGACGACGCCGACTCGGGCACGACCGCGACCGTGCTCGGTGTGGCCGGTCTGGTGGCGGGCCTGGCCGGCCTGGTCCTCGGCGGGCTGGCCTTCCTGCGTACCCGGCGGGAGCCGGCGGCGAAGTCCTGAGCCCGGTCACCGGCCGCCGGCCCGTCGGATCCTCCGGCGGGCCGGCGGGCTTTGGGGGGCTTGCCGGGGATATCCGGCGATTGCACGGTTGGCGTCGGTAAGGTCGGCCGGGTAGTTGGCTACCGAGGGGGACGACGCGAATGCGTTTCGTGCGGACGATCGCCGGCATGCTGCTGTTGACCGTGGGGATCCCGACGCTCCTGGCGGGCGCCGGCCTCTGGGTCGCCGCCGGGCACGCCGACCCGGAGGGCGGGTTCGGCGCCCGGTTCGAGCCGGTCCGCACCACGGGACACGCCGTGGTGGTCACCGACGTGGACCGGTTGCTCCGCACGGAGGCGCCGTTCGCCCGCGCCGGCCAGGCGCGGCTGCGGCTGACCGCCCGGACCGCCGACGGTCCGGCCTTCCTCGGCCTGGCCCCGACCGACCAGGTCGGACAATGGCTGGCCGCCGTCCCGCACGCCACCGTCGATCGCGTCGCGCTGACCCGCGGCCCGCTGCCGGTACGTCTGGAGCCGGCCGGCCCGATCACCGCCGGCGCCGCCACCGCCGTCCCGCTCGACCAGGACTTCTGGGTACGCGAGGGAGTCGGCGCGCTCGAGTGGAGCCCGGCGGAGTTGGCCGGGCGCTCGCTGAGCCTGGTGGTGATGCGCCCGGACGGGCGGGCCGACCTGACGCTGGAGCTGCGCGCCGAGGTGCGCGCCGGCTGGTTCCCGGGGGTGGCCTGGGCGCTGCTGGCCGGCGGGGCGCTGCTGCTGGTCCTGGCCGTGGTGCTGCTGCTGCGGCCGATCCGGCCGCGGGAGGTGGTCTTCGTCGTCGAGCCGGACCAGGTCCCGGTGCTGGCCGGGCGGCTCGGGGTCAGCTCGCTCAGTGGGCTGGGGTCCCCGCCGGAGCGTCCAGACCTGCCCGAGCGGCAACTGGTCGCGGTCGGGTCGGGGCATGCCGAGCGGCCCCGGGTGGCGATCGGCCCGGTGCCCAGCCGCCGCCCCGAGACCCTGGCGGACCTGCCCGACGACCCGGCCTGGCCCTGGCCCCCGGCGACCACGCCGGAAACCCCCCGTCCGTCGCCGGTGGACGGTCCGGCGCACCGGGCCGACGGCTGACCTCCCGCGTAACGGCAGGTGGCCCTCCGCGCTGCCGACGCGGAGGGCCACCATCACCGGGGGATCGGTGCTACCTGGGAGAAACTTGAGGTAGTTGAGACCAGATTAGCGCCGAAGGCCGTTGATCGCGACGTCTGTCCATTTGGTGCAACTTTCAGGGTTGTTTGGTGGGGCGTGCCGTCCGGGCCGACCGGTACGGCAAGGCCGCCAGCAGCAGCAGGCTCAGCAGCACGTACGCGTTGCGGGCGACGAACTCGCCGAGACTGTCGGTACGCGACGGCGCGACCCCCCAGTCCAGAAAGGTCACCACCCCGTAGATGCTCACGAAGCCGGCGCCGGCCGCGAGGGTGAGCAGCCAGCGGCGCCGGGGGGCGCCCTCCGCCTTGTCGGGGTCGGCGTCCAGCGCGCTGTCGACCAGCACCACCACCGCCGGGATGAACCAGTACAGGTGGTGGGTCCAGGTGATCGGGCTGACCAGGCCGCCGACCAGGCCGGTCAGCGTGATGCCCGCGAGGGCGTCCCCGGCCCGCGCCGCGCGGGCCGCCCGCCACAGCCCGTACCCGGTGACCGCCAGGACCAGCAGCAGCCAGGGCAGCTGGCTGGGCTTCTCCGGGGCGGTGAGCCGGCTGAGCAGACCGAACAGCGACTGGTTGCCGGTGTAGTCGGTCCGTCCCACCCGGTCGGTCGCCCACAGCTCGTGGGTCCAGAACCGCCACGAGTCGCGCGGCGCGACCGCCGCCGCGAGCAGGGTGGCCACCGTCGCGGTGGCCGAGGCGACCACGGCGGCCCGCCAGCGCCGGGTGGCCAGCAGGTACAGGATGAAGATGCCGGGGAAGAGCTTCAGCGCCGTCGCCAGCCCCACGCCCACGCCGGCCCAGCGCCGCCCACCGGGTACGGCGAACAGCAGGTCGGTCAGGATCAGCACCACCAGCAGCATGTTGATCTGACCGAAGGTGATGGTCTCCCGGGTGCTCTCCACCGCGAAGACCAGCAGCACCGCGACGGTGAGCGTGAAGAGCCGGGGCAGGTCGTGCCGCTCGACCACCGGCGTCACCAGCCACCGCGTCGTCACCACCACGCCGAGCAGGGTCAGCCCGGTGAAGATCACCACGGTGGCGCCCAGCGGCAGCAGCGCGAACGGCCGCAGCAGCAGCGCCGCGAAGGGCGGGTAGGTGAAGTAGAGCGCCCCCTGCACCCGGTCGGGCTGCACGTAGTCGTAGAGCGGGTGGCCGGCCGCCCACCAGTCCATCGCCCGCATGTAGATCTTCAGGTCGAAGAAGTTGTGCACCCGGCCCGGCCAGTAGAGCGCCGGCAGCACCGCCGCGATCGCCACCACCGTGACGAGCCGACGCGCCGTCCGCCCGCCCGGATCGTCCTCGGTGATGGCGGGCGGCGCGACGGGTTCGGCTGGCACGGGGAAACCCTAGCCGCCCACGTCGCCGACGGTGCTCCAGGCGCGGGCGGGTCGGCGACGCGTAGTCTGGTCCGGTGGCTGATCTTCTCGTCTGGATCGACTGTGAGATGACCGGGTTGGACCTCGGACGCGACGCGCTGATCGAGGTCGCCGCGCTCGTCACCGACCCCGACCTGAACGTGCTGGGCGAGGGCGTCGACGTGGTGATCCACGCCGACGAGGCGGCGCTGGACGGCATGCCGGAGATCGTCCGCACGATGCACGGCAAGTCCGGGCTGACCGAGGAGGTGCGGCGCTCGACGGTCACCCTCGCCGAGGCCGAGGACCTGGTGCTGGAGTACGTGGCCAGCCACGTCAAGGACCCGCGTACCGCGCCGCTCTGCGGCAACTCGATCGCCACCGACCGGGGCTTCATCGCCCGCGACATGCCCCGCCTCGACGCGCACCTGCACTACCGGATGATCGACGTCTCCTCGATCAAGGAACTCTGCCGGCGGTGGTACCCGCGGGTGTACTTCGGGCAGCCGCAGAAGGGCCTGGCCCACCGGGCCCTGGCCGACATCCGGGAGAGCATCCGGGAGCTGGAGTACTACCGGCGGACGATCTTCGTCCCGCTGCCCGGCCCGGACGTGGACAGCGCCAAGGCGATCGCCGCCCAGCTCTGAGCCGCGCCCGGGGGGTCGGGCCGGAACCCGCTGGACGGGGCCGGCACGGGTGTGGCTATTATTAGTCCGCACCCCGGCCGGGTCTACCGGCGCGGAGAGCGTGGTGGCTGTAGCTCAGTTGGCAGAGCACCGGGTTGTGGTCCCGGTTGTCGTGGGTTCAATTCCCATCAGTCACCCCAGTCACGAAAGCCCCTCCTTCGGGAGGGGCTTTCGGCGTTTCCGGTGACGGCGATGGGTCGGCCCCCTCCGGGGAGGGGGCCGCCACGACGGGTACGAGGGGTCAGGGCGTGGGCTCGGTGCTCGGCTCCGCGCTCGCCTCGTCGTCGGCCTGCTGCGGCTCGTACGGCAGGGCGCTGCCCTTGACGTACTCGTCCCAGCTCATGTTCCAGTCGGTCCAGCCGTTGCCGTTCTGCAGCTTGCGCTCGGTGCCCTTGACGGTGATCGGGTCGCCGATCCGGGTGTTGGCGAACAGCCAGGCGCCGTCCTTCATCGAGACGTTCACGCAGCCGTGCGAGACGTTGACCTTGCCCTGCACGCCCTCGGACCAGGGCGCCGCGTGGATGAACTCGCCACCCCAGGTGAGCCGCTGGGCGTAGTCGATGTCGGTGCGGTAGCCGTCCTCCGGGCCCAACTCCTCCCGGGTGTCGAAGACCGTCTTGCGGAGCTTCTCGATCACCACCATGGTGCCGCTGGACGAGGGGGTGGTCTTCTTGCCGAGGCTCACCAGGATCTTCTTGATGACCTGGCCGTCCTTGGTCACCGTCATGGTCTTGGTGCGGTTCTCCACCGTCATCACGAACGACGGGCCGATCTTGATGTCCACGGTGAGGTCGGAGCGGCCGTACCAGCCGTCGCCCACCGGCAGCCCGCCCGCCTGCACCCGGTACGTCACGGTGCTGTTGGCCTGCCAGAACTCCTTCGGCCGGTAGCGCACCTCGGTCGGGCTCACCCAGTGCCAGATGCCCTCCTGGGCCGGTTTCGCGGTGACCGTCATCCGGCGCTGCACGTCGTCCCGGTAGTCCTCCGGGATCGCCCGGCTGAACCGCACGATCAGCGGCATGCCCACGCCGACCAGCTGGTTGTCGCCCAGGAAGCTGCTGATCCGTACCTGCTTGGTGGGCTTGGCCATGGTGGTGAAGGTGCTGGTCGCCGTCGCCGGCTTGCCGTCGTCGCCGGTCGCGGTCACCGTCGCGGTGTACGTCTCGCCGTACTCCAGGGCGCCGTCGGGGAGCCAGGTCTTGCCGTCGGCCTGGAGTTCGCCCTCGACGGTCTTGCCGGCGGAGTCCTTGAGCTCGACTGCGGTCTCCTTCGCCTCCTCCGTGGTGAAGGAGATGGTGGTGGACGCCGGCACGTCCTTGGCGTCGGCCTTGGGCTCGGTGATGGTCGCGGTCGCCTTCGGGCCGCTGTCCCCGCCGCCCTGCCAGCTCGGCCCCTTGTCCCCGCCGCCGCTGGTGCAGGCGGAGGTCAGGGCCAGCGCGGCGGCGAGCACGGCGGCCGCGAACGCGCGGCGGCGCCCGCCGCCCCGGGCGGTGCCCGGCCGGATCAGCTCGTCCTGGCTAGCTCGCATGATTCCCTCACAGTCGTGGTCCCCGGTCCCATCGTCCCCTACAGACGCACCGGTACGGATACCCGTTGCCGGGAGTGAACCGAAACACCCCGCCCGCGATGTAACGATTCTGGTGCGGTGCCACGCTTTACCGAGCAGGGCTCGTCTTCGCGTCGACCGGTGGCGGTGACCCGAATCACCCTGGGCGCAGATCCGGCCGGCCTCAGAAGGCCGACGGCTCGCCACCCTCCGGCACCGGCAGGGCACTGCCCGCGACGAACTCGGGCCAGCTCAAGCTCCAGGCCGTCCAGCCGTTCCCCGGCTCCAGCGTCCGCTCGGTGCCCCGGACGGTGATCGGATCACCGATCAGGGTCCGGCTGAAGAGCCACCTCGCGTTGGTGGTGGAGACGTTCACGCAGCCGTGCGAGACGTTCCGGTGCCCCTGGGCGGCGACCGACCAGGGAGCCGCGTGGATGTACTCGCCGCCCCAGGTCAGCCGCTGGGCGAAGTCGATCTCCGTGACGTACCGGTTCGCCGGGTCCGGATCGTCCCGGGTGTCGAAGACCGTCGACTCCTTCTTCTCCATCACCACCATGGTGCCGCTGGAGGAGGGGGTGCTCTTCTTGCCGAGGCTGACCGGCATGGTGCGGACCAGGGCGCCGTTCTCGTACACGGTCATCTTCTTGGTCGCGTTGTCGACCTTCATCTCGAACGCCCGGCCGATCTTCGCGGTCGCGCTCCGGTCGACGTTGCCGTAGCGGCCGTGGCTCAGCGGCACGCCGGCCAGGGCCAGCCGCACCGTGAGGGTGGTGCCGGGCTTCCAGTACTCCGGCGCGCGGTAGTAGGCCTGGGTGCCGTTGGGGAGCCAGTGCCAGGCGCCCGGCTGCGGCGGGTCCGTGCGGACGAACATCCGCCGCTGCACGGCGGCCCGGTCCTTCTTCGGGATGCCCGGCGAGAACTCGGCCACCACCGGCATCCCCACGCCGTAGGTCCGGTCGCTGAACAGGTAGAGGCCCGAGCCGATCATCGACCTCGGCTTGGCCATCGTGGTGAAGGTGCTGGTGCCCTGGTGGATCCGGCCGTCCGGGCCGGTCCCCGTGACGGTGGCGGTGTAGCGGGTGCCGTACCGCAGCGGGGCCGACGGCACCCAGGACGAGCCGTCCCGGCGCAGCAGCCCCGGTACCGGCCTGCCGTTCGCGGTCGTCAGGACGACCTTCGAGACGGTTCCCCCTTCGGGGATCTTCGCGCTGATCTCGGTGCTGACCGGGCGACGGGTCGCGCCGTCGGCCGGGATCACCGCCAGTGGGGCCGGGGGCCCCTGCGCCGGGCCGGCCGACCCGGACGGCGACGCGGTGGCCGTCGACTCTCCCTGCTGGCCGCCGCCAGCGACCACCGGCTTCTCCCGGTCGTCGCCGCCGCACCCGGCCAGTGCCAGCGACGCCGTAAGGACCAGGGCGCCCACCATCGCCCCGACCGGCGCGAACCTGCCCATCCCCACCCCTGTTCTCGCGTGCCTGGCGGACATGGTGCCGCATCACCGCCGTCGGGTCCGGCCCTCGCTGGGGAATTTGATGCTGTTTGTCCGGTAAGCTCGACCGAAGAGGGGAGCCCGGGATCTGATTGGAAGCCGGGTCCGGCACCGTGCTAATGTTCTCCCCGTTGCCAACGAGCGCCGCTAGCTCAACTGGCAGAGCAGCGGACTCTTAATCCGCGGGTTCGGGGTTCGAGTCCCTGGCGGCGCACGGGTCATCAAGGCTCTGGTCCGGTTCCACCGGGCCAGAGCCTTTTCCATTCGCCGTCGGGCGTCGGGCCGGCCGCCAGAATTGGGGCATGCGAGCCGCCTACATCGAGCGTCCCGGACCGGCGGGCGACATCCGCCACGGCGAGCTGCCGGCACCTCGGCCAGGGCCCACCGACGTCCTGGTCGACGTCCTCGCCACCACGGTCAACCACGTCGACACCTTCGTCCGCTCCGGGGCGTTCCCAACGCCGCTGCCCCTGCCGTTCGTGGTGGGCCGGGACCTGGTCGGCCGGGTCGCCGCGGCCGGTCCCGGCGCCCCCGGGTTCGCGGTCGGTGACCTGGTCTGGTGCAACAGTCTCGGGTACGACGGCCGGCAGGGCAGCGCCGCGGAGCAGGCGGTGGTGCCCGTCGACCGGCTCTACCGGCTGCCGGGCGGGGTCGACCCGGGCGTCGCGGTGACCATGGTCCACCCGGCCGCGACGGCCTACCTGGCCCTCTTCGTGCACGGGCGGCTGCGCCCCGGGCAGACCGTGGTGGTTGCCGGCGGGGCGGGCAACGTCGGTGCCGCGCTCGTGACGCTCGCCGCCACCGCCGGTGCCCGGGTGGTGGCCACCGCCTCGGCCCGGGACGCCGGTCACTGCCGCCGGATCGGCGCCGCCGAGGTGCTCGACTACCGGGATCCCGACCTGACGGACCGCCTCCGGTCGGCCTGCCCCGACGGAATCGACCTCCACCTCGACACCTCCGGGCGCAACGAGCTCGAACCGCTTGTCGACCTGCTCGCGCTACGCGGGCGGATCGTGCTGCTGGCCGGGGCCCGCTCCCGGCCGGTGCTGCCCGCGGGAGCCCTCTACATGCACGACCGCGGCATCGTCGGCTTCGTCATCTCCCACGCCACCACCGCCGAACTGGCCGAGGCGGCGGGCGCGGTGAACCGCCTGCTCGCCGCCGGTCGGCTCGCCCCGCGCGAGGTGGTGCCGATGCCGCTGTCGGCGCTCGCCGAGGCGCACCAGATGATCGAGCGGGGGGAACTGCGCGGCCGACGGGTGGTCATCACCCCGTGACGGCAGCCGCCCTCCCGCCGGCCCCCGTCACCCCCGTGTTAATGTCTCTCCCCGTTGCCAGCGAGCGCCGCTAGCTCAACTGGCAGAGCAGCGGACTCTTAATCCGCGGGTTCGGGGTTCGAGTCCCTGGCGGCGCACCAACGATCAAGGCCCTGACCTGGTGGTTCACACCGGGCCAGGGCCTTTTTCGCGTACGCCGAGAGTGGGTGGTGGCTCGGTGGGTGCTTGGGAGCCGTTGGACCGGGCCGGTGTTGCCCGGACTGAACGCGGGTCTCGTGTACGTCCGGCGCGCACCGCTGGTTCTTTTCCGGGCTTGATGGGACCGGGCGTGTCCGGGGCGCGTCAGGCCAGGGCTTCCGGGGCGCGCCGCCGCCACCACGCGCTGAAGAGGGTGACCACGTGCGTCTTGATCTCGTCCGTGATGATCTCGTGCCCGTCGCGCATGAGCGGCCGGACGGCGTGCTTGTAGACCTCTGGGTGGTGTTCGACCGAGGGACAGGTGAAGATGGCCAGCATCCTCAGGACGCGCAGGGTGTCTGTTCCGAGGAGGGGAAAGTGAGCCTCCAGCAGCCTCGCCAGGGCTGACCACACCTTGTCCACGACAAGGCGGATGACGGCGTCGGTCACCAGCCGGGGCAGCCCCGAATCGAACCGCCGCGACAACGCGTCGGTGATGAACTGCTTGGCGGTATCCGTCAGCAGTTCGACGGTCTTGTTGATCTTCTCGATCAACTGGATCAGGGCCACCAGCAGGCCGCACCATGTGTGATCAGCCAGGCGCTTCTTGACCTCCCTGGCGTCAGCCTTATTCCGGACGAGGCTGTCTATGCCGGCTGAGATCTCGTCCCACGGGTTCTCCATGACTTGGTGGGCAAGGGTGTCCATCCGGCCAAGGTCTGATGACATCGATGTTGGCTCAACATCGCGCGGCAGTCGGCCGTTGATTCTGGTTCGGCCGTCAGCGGCCCACAGGTAGTCGGTGATGTCCAGGCGTGCGAGGTCAAAGTAGATTTCCCGGTTGTGGGCGTTGAACTTCTGGCGTCCGGATCGTCCGTCTTCCTCCACCTTCTTTTTGAGTTCACGCCGCCGGTCGTCGCGCTTCTCTGGCCGGTCGGCGGCCAGAGATGTCCATCCTTGCCAGCCGTGTTGGGAGCCCCCGCAGCCGGAGCATGTGCAGCCCGGCCTCTGGGCGTTTGCGCAGTTGGCTCTGTGGGTGTTGGTCATCATCCGCAAGTCGCCGCCCGGTCGTTTGCGCTCAATGTGACTAGCCAGTGACTCTATGTCAGGCAACGATGGATGCCAATGGATGTGTGACTGGGCCGGGGCAGCTCGACTCGGGGCCTCCACCTTCTGCGGGCGTTCTGCCTGGTGGGAGCCTATAGATCTGCTTCATCTGCTGGGCTGCGACGGATTATTGATAGACGGCTCTTCCCTCATCTGCATCACTCGCTTCCGTCCCAGACCGGCGACCAAGGCTCGGGCTGGACAGGTCATGGCGCTCCGGAGCCTGCGCTGATCCCAGGAGGGGACACGCTGAGGGCTCATCGTGGGTCTTCCGGATGCCACCCCGAGCGTCGACTCTGGTTGGGCTGTCGACTCGACCGTCATTGACTTGATGTGTTGGCGCGGATGCGTTGTGCTGTCAGGTGGTCGTCGTCCGATCGGAGGTGATCGTGGCCGCGCAGGTGGATCCCGAGTGGTGGAGTTCGGGGCTGTGGAACGGCCGACCGATCAGCGAGTTTCTTCAGCGGCGCGACATCACTGCGGTCTTCCGCTTCCTTCACGCCCGAGGCGTGTCCTACGGCAGGATCGCCGCTCTCGTAGGCCTCTCGCCTCACCGCGCTACGGAGATCGCCAAAGGCGTCCGGCAGGTCACGGCGTACGAGGTGCTGGAACGGATCGCCGTGGGTCTTCACATTCCGCGTCCGGTCATGGGGCTCGGCCGCGCCGAGGACAGCACTATGCCGCGTGACGTCAGCATCGAGACCGTGGCCGGTGAAGCGGATCGATCGCCTGCCCGTATGGGGAGCAACGAGGCCGGAGGTCTGGTCAGACTCCGTCTGGGACTGGACGAGGCTCTGGCGGCGTCGAGTGTCGCCCCTCGGCAGCTTGAGCTGATCGAGCAAAGCGCTGGCGAGCACCTGCGGGTATATCCCTCGGCTTCGCCACAGACGATGCTGGCGCTGCTGGCCGCCGACTGCCGAGAGGTGCAGATGCTGTCGCTTCGGCGCCAGCCGGCGGCGGTCCAGGCCCGGCTGTCCGGGGTGGCGGCGCTGCTGGCGACGATGTGCGCTGACGCGTTGATGAGGCTTGGGGATGTTGCCGAGGCTCGACGGTGGTACGGCACAGCGATCCACGCGGCGGACGACAGCGGGGAGGCTCGGTTCAGGGTGCTCGTGCGTGCCCAGGCGGCGATGCTGCCGTACTACTTCGGGGATCCCGCCCAGACCGTCGCTCTGGCTGATGCGGCTCTGGCGGTCACCCCGGCCGCATCGTCGTCGGGTGCCCTGGCGGCTGCGGGCAGGGCGCGTGCCCTGGCCAGAATCGGTGCCACCGAGCAGGCGCGGTCGGCCGTCGATCAGGCACGCCGGCTGTTCGATCAGGCTGGCGACGAGGACACCGACGTGGCGTTCAGGTTCCCGGCGAAGCGGCTGCTGTTCTACCTCTCCGGTGCGTACACCAGGCTCGGTGACACGGTGGAGGCGTACCGGGTCCAGGACGAGGCGTTGCGGCTCTACGGCACGGCTCCGGCCGTGCCGATCGATGCGGCGCTCATTGCCCTGGACCGGTCGATGTGCCTCGCGCGGGATCGGCGGGTGACCGAGGCACTGGTAACCGCGCGTGACGCCGTCGCGGACCTGCCCGAGACGCAGCGGACGGAGATCATCCTGACCCGGGCCAGCGACGTGACCACGGCGATTCCTGGAGAGAGCCAGCGGGGTGAGGTCGCCACCTTGACGGACTACCTACGGGCCTGCCGCGAGCGCGCCCGTAGGCTTGGGACCACAGCCGCACTCGGTCCCTAGGAGCCCCATGTTCGTCGAGGCGCGCACTCGGCCGGTGCTCGCCGAGGTATGTCGTCTCCTCGGCTACCCCGACTCGGACGCGGCTCTGCTGCGGCACCACACCAACGCCGTCTACGCCGTCGGGGACGTCGTCATCAAGATCGCCCCTGGCGACCAGGACCTGAACCGGGTGCGCGCGATGGTGGCCGTGGTCGACTGGCTGGTGGACCGAGAGTTCCCCACGGTCGGCCTTCACCCGGGCCTGTCCCAGCCGTTGGAGGTGGGCGGGCACGCCGTCACTGTCTGGCAGCGTCTGGACCCCGCACACGACCATCCCATCACCGTCTCCGAACTCGGAAGCCTTCTCCGGGATCTGCATTCCCTGCCTGTTCCGCAGCTGCCATTGCCCGTGCTGCGGCCGATCCATGGCATCGAGCTATCCGTGGCCCGTTCGGAGATCCTGAACGGCAAGGAACAGGATCTGCTGCTGGGCCGGCTCGAGACGCTGGCCGCCGGCTGGGAGGCGATGCGGTTTCCCCGTGGCACGAGCCTGATCCAGTCAGATCCGCAGATTCGCAACGCGCTCCGGCGTTTCGACGGCACGCCCGTACTCGCCGACTGGGACGGCGCCGCCCTTGGGCCCCGCGAGTGGGACATCGCCACGGTCGCTGTCCACTGCCGCCGGTTCGATCCGCCCGGCTCCGATGCCTTCGCCGGCTTCACCGCCGCCTACGGCTGGGATGCCACCTGCTGGCCGGGGTTCGAGGAGCTGTGCCAGCTTCGCGAGCTGCAGATGATCGCTACCAACGCCCGAAAGTCCCGCCCCGGGACCGAGGCCGCCGACGAGGTGCACCACCGGATTGCAGGACTTGTCCACGGCGGGCCGGAACTCCGCCGCTGGCACATCCTCTGAAATGAGTCTCGTAGGGACGGCGTAGTACCGCCTGTCCTCCTCGCATCGGTCGGGGCCGACCACAGTGAGGCCCACCGTGGCCCACCACGCTGGGTCTGTCTCGGGCCCGTGCCGCCCGCGATCGTGGACGTCAGGAACACGTCGGCGGAACGGTCCAGGACGATCCTGATCCCATGGCGCCGGCGGGTCAGCGGCAATGTCACGCCAGGGAGAACCAGATGGACGTGTCGATCGGCGACAGGTCGGAATGCGACCCGACGCACCGGCAAGTGCTCGCGCCGGGCACTCCGTCGACCGTACGGGTGACTCCCCGTTCGCGTACCGCCAGCGAGGCTGTGTGGGCGGGTGACCGGCGGTTTGCTCCCAGCCGCTGGCCGACGATGGTGGGCTTGCCGGCGCGCCGGCAAGCCCACCGCACTCAGGCCGCGGACCCGAACTGGGGCCGGCCATGACCGTCTACCTCTCGCGCAACGCGACGATAGGCGACCCGCCAAGAGGTCGCCCGGCAGCGGCTCAAGCGTTGCGACCGGCGTCGGTCGATCCGCCTCTGCTGATGTACGTCTGGCAGATCGTTTTCGAGCGGCAGACGCGGGAGCGTGAGGCTCGATGAGCAGCGACCGGGGCTTCTACGCGAAGATCGGGACGCCTGCGCCCCTGGCGCATCTACGGTTGCGTCCGCTGGCGCTGCCGTGGTGGTCGGTATGACGGCCCCTAACGAGCACTCCCTGCCGCACGTGCCGATGCGGCCACTGTGGCTGTGCCGACGGTGCGGCCAGCCGTGGCCCTGCGGCGCGGCGAAGGTCGCCCTTCTGACGGAGTACAGGGACAGCCTGCTCAGTCTCTTCCTCTATCTGGCCAGCTGCCTGCATGACGACCGACGTGGGGCTCACGTTGCTGAGCACGCTGAACGCCAACCCCGGCCTGCCTCTTTCGGGTGCCCGGGTCTTGGACATCGGGTGCGGCTCCGGCCTGTACACGGTGGCCCCCGCCCCACCTGGGCCAACAAGGGTAAGTTCGACAGCCGACCCGGCTGGGACAACTGGAACAAGAAGAAATAGCCACTACCACGGGGACGCGCGGGGTGGCGTGCCCACCCCGCGCCCACACAGGTTGAGGACACATGCGCACCACCACGATCGGCGACGTGAAAATCCTGCTCCCGGACCTCGAACCGGACGACCTCGACACCACGACGGACTTGGCCGACAGCCTCACCGAGGTCCTGGTTGAGGGCGCAGCGTGGCACGGCTCGCACCTTGCGGACGTCAGTATCCGCAGCAGCCTGATCACCGGCGTGGACCTGAGCGAGAGCACCTGGGAAGACGGCAGCCTCTACGGCTGCGAGATCACCCGCACCGACTTCTCCGGCGCGAACCTGACCGGCATCGCCATCGAACGGTGCGCGATCACCGGCTCCCGGTTCACCGGCACCAGACTCACCGACATACGCGTCAAGGACGTCCTGTTCGACGGCTGCCGCTTCGACTACGCGACCCTACAACGCGTCACCGCCGCCGGCTCGGTCGCCTTCACCGACTGCACTCTCACCAACGGCGCGTGGTCTTCCTGCCGGCTACCGCGCATCGCGCTGCGGTCGTGTGACCTCGCCGGCCTGGAAATGGACTCCTGCCACCTCGACGGCAGCGACCTGCGGGGCAGCCGGCTCAACGGCCTCAAGACGCCGCTGGACAACCTGCGCGGCGTCACCCTCGGCGAAGACCAACTTCCTGACCTCACCCAGCTGACCGTCGCCGCCCTCGCCCTCACCGTCTGCAACAACTGAAGACGAGGAGGGGACGCGACGACGACCTGCTTCGGAGCGTTCCGCCCCCATAAAGGATGGCCAGCGCCGCCGGTTCACCCGGCGGCGTACCGGGCGGGGGTGACGCCCAGGTAGCGGCGAAAGTGCCGGGTCAGGTGCGGCTGGTCGTAGAAGCCGGTCGCGGCGGCGACCTGGCCCGCCGGTACGCCCCGCAACAGCAGCCGACGAGCCGCGTCGATGCGCCGCCCGGTCAGGTACGCGTGCGGCGCCAGCCCGTACGCGCCGGTGAACGACCGCACCAGGTGCGCCGGGCTGGCGTCCAGCTCCCGGGCGGCCAGTTCCAGCGTCAGCCCGTCCACCGTCCGCTCGTCCAGCAGGCGGCGCAGCCGGCGGGCCAGCGCCGGTTCGGGCCGGGCGGTCGGCGTCGGGCGGAGGTGTTGGGCGAGCCCTTCGCGAATGAGCGCGAACCGGCTCTGCGCGGCGAACTCCTCACCGGGCTGAACCAGCGCCTGGTGCAGCCGGTGTACCCGCTGCCGCAGCGCCGGCTCGGTCAGGTTGGGGGCGTCCACGGCGGCGCCGATGAGGCCGGTGTCGAGGGTTGCCGGCTCGAGGTAGAGCACCCGTTTGCGGAAGCCGGCCGGGGTCGCCGCCCGCCCGTCGTGCGCCACGTCCGGCGGCAGCAGCGTCACCTGGGAACGCAGCACGCCGTGGTGGGTACGGTTCAGGTCGTACTCGATCACGCCATCGTCCACGATGAGCAGCGTCCAGCAGTCGTGGGTGTGCATCGGGTACGTGTGCCCGGTGTACCGGGCGTGCAGCACCTCGACGATGCCTGCCACGGCCGGTCGCCACGCCGTCACCCGCTGACCCGCGTCCACGACACGAACGTACAAGAGTCGTCTACCGCCGTGCCGCCGGTTCGTGCCCCGGCCGGCAGTGCGGCGACGCCCCGCGCGCCTGATCGGCGTCGCGGCCGGTCGGTGCCGTCACGCCGGCCGGCCCGGCCTGGGCCAGGAAGCTCAGCACGCGCGGCCCCGCGATCTCCCGGAACTCGTCGAAGTAGGCGTGGCGGGCGCCGGGAATCAGCAGGAGCGTCGCGTCGGGAATGCGCTCCATCAGCAGGTGGGCGTTCGCCACGGGGTTCAGCCGGTCGTCGGTTCCGTGGATGACCAGCGTCGGGGCGGTGATCCTCGGCAGCGAATCCCACGCGTCGTGCTGCCCGCTGGCTGCCAGGTGACGCGCCCGGGCGAACGGCGGCATCGCCGGATCACCCAGCGTCGTGACCGGACCGGGCTGCGCCGCCAACCAGCCGGGCGTGTACATCAGGTCGAGGAGCGCCGAGCGCACGGCGGCGGGCTGGTCCACGGCGAGGGCCCGGCGGACGCTCTGGTCGCGCTCGACCGACCGTGGCCCGCCCGGCGAGGTGCAGCCGAGGACGAGCGCGCGGACCCGGTGCGGGTGGTCGATGGCCAGCCACTGAGCGACCCGTCCGCCCATCGAGGTGCCGTACACGTCGGCGCGGTCGACACCCAGTTCGTCGAGCACCGCCCGGACATCGTCGGCGAAGCCTCGGGTGCTGTACGGGACGTCCGGCGTATCGCTTTCTCCGGTGCCCCGGAAGTCGACCGCGATCGTGGTGTACGAGGCGTCGAAGTCCCCTCGTACGCGGTCCCACCAGTGGTGGTTGTTCGCCTGGCCAGCGAGAAGAACGAGCGGCGGGCCCGCTCCCCGGAGGTCGAAAGCGATCCGCGTCCCGTCCGCGGCCGACGCGTGGGGCATCCGGGAGCACTCCCTTCGATGAACTCGATGCGCGGTGGCGCGCAGCTCAGTCGGCCATCTCAGGCACGGACGGGGGGCGGGACCGAGCGAGGTCGGCCGCCTCATCGGTCGGATCCGCCGGGTCCGCCGGGTCCGTCGCGGCCTCCGGCATCGCGCACAACCGGGTGAGCGGCGACAGCGCGACCCCGCACAGCACGAACACCCCCGAGCAGCCGGTCGAGATCCAGAGGGCCTCATGCACCCCGGCCGTGGCCGCGATCAGTCCCGCGACCGGGCCGCCGAGCGCACCGAGCCCGAACATCACGGCGCGTACCGCCGCGTTCATCCGGCCCAGCAGCGACGGCGGTGTGACATTCTGCCGCACGCTCATGATCACGATGTTGACCGTCGTCAGCCCGAGCGACCCGAGGAACCATGCGACCGTGTACAGGGCGCCCAGCACGATGGTCGGCCCGCTGGCCGCCGGCAGCAGCAGCGCGGGGACGAACGCGACGCACAGCGCGCCCGCGTAGACCCGGCCGAGGTGCAGCCGGCTGATCAGTCGACGGCAGACGATCCCGCCGATGATTCCGCCACATGCGCCGATCGAGAAGATCAGGCCGAGCACCGAGGACGGGATGTGCTGTTCCCGCACCGCGAACAGGATGAACATCGGCTGCGTGGCGGAGAGGAAGAAGTTCGCCAGGCCACCGACCAGCGCGATCCACCGCACCAGGTGGTTGCCCGCGACGAACCTGAACCCCTGGGCCAACTCCGTGCGGATCCGCCGCTTCGCCGTGGCCGGGGGCGGCGTCTCCTCGGTACGGATGAGCAGCAGCGAGATCACCGAGCCGAGGTAGGTCACCGCGTTCGAGGCCATCGCGACCGGCGCGGTCAGCAGGTTCACCAGCGCTCCCGCCACGCCGGGCCCGGCCGCGTCGGCGGTCGCGGACGTGGCGGCGAGCTTGGAGTTGGCGTCGACGAGGTACTCGGGATCACGGATCAGCGTGGGGACGAACGACATCCAGCTGATGTCGAACAGCACCGCGCCCATCCCGACGCAAAAGGTGATCATGAGAAGGAGCGGCATGTTCAGCTGACCGAGCCCGGCCAGCACCGGGATCAGCCCGATCAGCACCATGCGGACGACGTTCGCCCCGATCATCGCCGTACGCCGACGGTGGCGGTCGACCCAGACTCCGAACAGCGGCCCGAACAGCAGGTACGGCACCATCTGCAGGAACCGCAGGACACCGAGCTGCTCGGGCCGGGCGTCGAGGGTGAGCACCGCGGTCAGCGGCAGCGCGAGGACGGTGATCTGCGCGCCGAACAGTGAGAGCGTCTCACCGGACCAGAACGTGAGGAAGTCCCGGTTGTGCCACAGGCTCCGCCGGGCCACGACGCCGTCCCGCGCGGTCACGCCCGGACCTCCTGGGCCGGCGACGGGCACGCCTCGCGCAGCGCGTCCGTCACCTTCGCGCCCAACACCGCCAGGCCCGCCCCCCGCCAGAGCGAGAAGTGGTCACCCGGAACCGTCGCGGTGCGCACGTCCGGCGCCACATCCGCCCACCGCAGCGGCCCGCGCGCCGAATCCTCGCCGTCGATGACCAGCAGCGGGCCGGGATATCCGGGTTCGGGCGCGTACCGGTGCAGGGCCGCGACGTTACGCCGGAACACCTCGAACCGGCGGCCGAGCGTCTCGACGTCCAGGTCCTCGGGGATCAGGTCGACGCGGTAGAGCAGCTCCCAGGCGTCCGTGACCGGAGCGCCCGGCGGCCAGGCGCGCAGCGCGGCGATGACGCGCTCCTCGGCCTGGCCGCCACCCGCCTCCGTGACCAGATTGATGGCGAACCTGGTGAGGATCTCTCGCACCGGGGGCACCGGCTCGGTGTGGTGCATCAGCGCGTCGACGATCACCACGAGAGGCACGGCGACCCCCAGCGCCCGCAGCCGCCCGGCCATGGCGTACGCGACCGAGCCGCCCATGGACCAGCCGAGCAGGCACGCCTGCCGTCCCCCGCAGTCGTCCACCACCGCGCGGGCGTAGCGGTCCGCGAGTTCGCGCAGATCGGTGGGGGGCAGGCCGTCGCTGTCGTACCCCGGAGCCTCGATGCCCACGACCCGCCGGCCGGCGAGCAGCCTGGCCAGCGGCAGGTAGGTGTAGGCGGAACCGGAGGCGGAGTGCACGCAGTACAAGGGCGGCGCGTCACCATCGCCCTCGCCGAACGGCACCAGCAGATCAGCGTGCACGGCCGGACCCTGCTTCGGCCTCCTCGGTCGCCCTCGCCGGCCGCGCCGCGACCAGCCGGTCCACCTCGGCCGCGACCGAACGCACCGTGGCATCGGCGAACATGGTGCGCATCCTTAGCTTCACGCCGAACTCCTTGCCCAGACGACTGACCACCCGCATCGCCTGCAGCGAGTTGCCGCCCGCCGCGAAGAACGCCACCGCCGCGCTGACCCGGTCGACCTCGAGCACCTCGGCGTAGATCCGGGCGACGGCCAGCTCGGTGCCGCCCGCCGGGGCGACGTAGTCCTCCTCGGGGTCGACGTCGACCGGGTCCGGCAGCGCCTTGCGATCCACCTTCCGGGCCGTGGTCAGCGGCAGGCTGTCCAGGAACACCCAGGCCGTCGGAATCATGTAGTCGGGCAGCCGTTGGGCGAGGTGGGCGCGCAGTTCCGTGGCGTCCGGCCGCCGATCGGCGGCGGGGGAGGCGTACCCGACGAGACGCCCCTCCCCGCGCCGGTCCGGCCGCAGCGTCACCGCGGCGACGCCGACATCCGGGTGCGACATCAGCGCGGACTCGATCTCCTCCAACTCGATCCGCAGGCCCCGCAACTTCACCTGTCCGTCGCCGCGCCCGAGGAACTCCAGCTGGTGGTCCCGGTTCCAGCGGACGATGTCGCCGCTGCGGTAGACCCGGCCACCGGGGTGGAACGGATCCTCGACGAACGCCGTGGCGGTCAGCTCGGGCTGGTTGAGGTAGCCGCGGGCGAGGCCCTCCTCACCGCCGATCAGCAGTTCCCCGGGAACGCCGCGGGGGACCAGCCGATCGGTCTTGTCGACCACGTACATCCGCCGGTCGGTGAAGGGCCGGCCGATCGGCGGCGCGCTGCGGGCCGGCTCGTGCGGGCACTCGTAGGAGGTACAGCCGACGGCGGCCTCGGTGGGGCCGTAGCAGTTGATCAACCGGCGTCCGGGCAGGTTCCACTTGGCGACCATCTCGGCCGGCACCGCCTCACCACCCGCCATGATCTTCCGCAGATCCGGGTACGGTCCGCCCTCGACCAGCGCCAACATCGCCGGAGACATGCAGATGTAGGTGACCCGCTGCCGGCGCATGAGCGCGGCGAGCCCGGCGGGCGAGGTCCCGGTCTCCTTGTCGACGAGGACCAGGCTCGCCCCGGCGGTGAGGCCGGCGAAGATCTCCCCCTGGGACATGTCGAACGCCAGCGCCGCGAGCTGGAGCATCCGGTCGTCCGGCTGGAGGTCGAAGACCCGACGGTAGGAGGCGATGAACGACTGCAGCGCGCGGTGTTCGATGAGCACACCCTTGGGCCGGCCGGTCGAGCCCGAGGTGTACAGGACATAGGCGAGCGCGTCCCGACCGACCTCGGCCCAGGGCTCGGCCGCGGCCCCGGCCTCGGCGAACGCCTCCCGCTCCCGGTCGATCTCTACGATCGACCACGGCCCCGTCTCGGGGATCCGGTCCCGGACGCGGCTCTGCGTCAGCACCACGGGCGCGGCGGTGTCCTTCAGGATGTACTCCAGTCGGCCCGCGGGATGCGAGGGATCCAGGATCGCGAAAGCGGCCCCGGCCTTGAGGACGCCGAGCAGCGCGACGAGCGCATCGAGGTCCCGCTCCACCGCCACGGCGACGACGTGGCCATCGCGTACGCCCCGGCCGCGCAGGAACGCGGCCAGCTCGATCGCCCTGCGGTCCAGCTCGCGGTACGTCAAGCTGTCGTCCTCGCACACGGCGGCGACATGGTCGGGCTGCTCCTGCGCCCGACGGGCGATGGCGACGTGGACCGGCTCGTCGGCGTGGACGAGCATCTCACCGGTGCCGGCGGCCAGCAGTTCCCGGGTCTCCTCCTCGTCGAGCAGCGGCAGCTCCGAGACCGGCCGCGCGGGCTGCGCGCAGGCCACCGAGAGCACCCGCGTGAGGTGACGGACCAGGGCATCGATCCGCCAGCCGTCGAAGAGGTCGAGGGCGTACTCGACGAGCACTCGCAACCGGTTCGGCGACTCGACAAACGTCAACGCCAGGTCGAAGCGCGCGCCGAGTGACGGCGCGTCGACGGCTTCCGCGGTCAGCCCGGGCAGGTCCAGCGCGGTTCCGGCGGTGAACTCGGTGAGGAACTGGGCGCAGACCCCGAACAGCGGATTGCGGCCCGGGTCGCGGTGCGGACGCAGGCGGTCGACGACGCGTTCGAACGGGACGTCCTGGTTGTCGTACGCGTCGAGCACGGTGTCCGCGACGCGGGCGACGAGCTCGGCGAAGCTGGGATCGTCGTGCAGGGTGGTGCGCAGCACCACCATGTTCGTGAAGTATCCGACCACCTGCTCGAGGTCCGGATCGGTGCGACCGAGCGCGGCGGTGCCCAGGCAGATGTCGTCGTGCCCGCTGTATCGGCTGAGGAGCACGACCAGCGCGGCCGACAGGACCGCGAACGGGGACACGCCCTCGCGGTCGGCCAGCGCGCGCACGGCACCCACGAGGTCGACGGGCAGATCGGCGCTGGTGGAGCCGGCGGAGAAGCTCGGCTCGGCCGGACGCGGCCGGTCGGCGGGCAGTTCCAGCGGGGCGGCTGCGGCCAACTGCCGCTCCCAGTACCGGAGCTGCTCCTCCAGGTCACCGTTGTCGAGCGCGGCGCGCTGCGCGGCCGCGAAGTCGACGAACCGGACCGGCGCGGCCGAGGCCGAGTCGGCGGGCTTGGGCGGGGCCGGCTCGGTGCCGGTCCGGGCCGCGGCGTACGCGTCCGAGAGCTGCCTGAGCAGCAGGCTGGTCGACCATCCATCGGTAACGATGTGGTGGAAGGCGAGGGACAACACGTGTTCGTCCGGGCCGCAGCGGAACAGCTTGAACCGGTACAGCGGGCCACCGATGAGGTCGAACGCCCGGGCGGCGTGCTCGTGCAGGCCCTCGGCGAGCGCGGTCTCGCGTGCCTCGGGCGCCTCATCGCTCAGATCGGTGATCGGCAGTGGCACCTCCGAGGGCGGAGCAATCACCATCCCCGGCACGCCGTCGACCGTGGTAATTGTCCCGCGCAGCAACTCGTGCCGCCGAACGAGTTCGCTGAGAGCGGTCCTGAGCGCCGCGCTGTCCAGCGGTCCGCAAATCCGATGGGCCACCGAGACGTTGTACGTGGCGAGTCCGGGCGCCATCTGCTCCAGGAACCACAGCTGCTCCTGGCCCACCGAGAGCCGGGCCGGCCGAGTTCTCGAATCGTCATTTGCGATCACTGCACTTGCTCCAAACCGATGAGACCGCGGACAGTCCTGTCGGCGCTATCGTGTCGGCTTCCGGCCGTGGCGTCTTGTACGTTCCTGACCTGTGTTTTAGCCACCCCGTGCGTATTTGCGGCGGATATATCGGGCCCTACTATGTCCGGGTGCTCACGGCGATACACCAATGGTGGAGGCGAACATGACTAGCAAGGTCCTGACAATCGGCGCTCCGCTGAATGACCTTCATGAGCGGCGGCTGAATGCGGTGACCGCCGCCTGCGAGCGGCTCGGCACGCTCCTCGACTCCCCGGCCCCGGCCCCCGCCACCCCGGCACTGGGCCTGCTGCGCGCCCTGGCGTCCGCGGGCAGGCTCGCGGTGAGCGCCGAGGACGAGGAGGCAGGACCGTGGACGCTGGCCTACGCGCCCTCGCCGGCCGCGCTCGCGGCGGTGGCCACGGGATCGGCGCCGTCCTGGGGCACCCGGCTGGACGGCAAGCAGCAGAAGGCGCTGCGCCGGGCGCCGGGGGCGGTCTTCCGCCTGCCGTTCGCCGACCCCGTGACGGGCGCGGCGAGCGGTGGCGCGTTGAGCACCTTCACGACCGACTGGTCGCCGTTCACCGCGGCCTGCGCGGTGGCGGTCCACCCGGACCACGAAATGCTCGCGGGGACCGAGGTGCGGCGCCGTCCGTACTTCAGTGGCCGCTTCGTGCGCCACCCGCTGCACGGCGATCTGCTTCCGGTGTGGGTCGCGGACTGGGTCAAGCCCGAGTTCGGCACCGGCGCGGTCATCGTCAACCCGGCGCACTCGGTTGCCGACCTGGAATTCGCGCGCAGCATCGGGCTGCCGGTCCGGTTCGGTCTCGGGCCGCACGAACCCGGCGCCAGCCCGGCCAGTTGGCTGACGCCGCCGGTCATCAAGACCGGGATGGTGCTGCGGGCGGGCCGGCATGACGGCCTGAGCCACGAGCAGGCGGTCGACGCCTACCTGAGCGACCTGCTGGAGGCCGGCCATGCCGACCGGGCCGAGTCCTTCTCGCTCGGCCGGGTGCCGCTCGCCGTGCTGAGCGCGGACCCCGCCGGAGCGGTCCGCTGGTCGCCCGCGCTGCGGGCGCGCAGCTTCACCGAGGAGGCCGGTACGGCGGCGGCCGTGTCCGCGTCGCTGCGGGAGACGCCGCTCCTCGTCGCGGCGGCCGAGTTCGCGGCGGCAGCGCCGACGTTGGTCTGCACCGCGGAGGCGGTGGGGGCCGACCTGCTGTGGCTGCGTCTGTTGCTGCTCGACCTCAACGTCAAACACTCCCCGGTCCTGGTGGTACCGGTGGCCCGCGTCGGCTCCGCGCAGGGCGTGGAGCAGCAGTGGCTGGACGGTTCGCTGCTGGTGGCCGGCCGGCCGGACGAGACGGTCTCGGTGAAGGCCCAGTTGGCCGAGCAGATCGGGAGAATCGCGAAGGATCACGCGGCGGTGGGCACCGACTCCGGAGAACCGGACAGTGCGCCGTCCCAGGCCGCTGGACAGATCTTCACGGCGCTCTCCGCCGCCGACTTCGCGGCCGTCTTCAAGGCGGTCGGCCCGACCGCGAAGACCATCCGGCGCGGCGGCGCGATCGGCGGATCCGAGCGCGCCGCGTTCCTGGCCGCCCTGTACGTGCTGTTGGGACTTCCGTTGCCCGAAGGATTCTCCAGGGATGCGCTGAAGGGATCGCTCACGAGCTGACCCCGCTCGATCAGTCGGGCAGTCGGCAGGATGGCCGGCGCGCCCGGGGGGCGGTGCGATTCGGCGTGGTGCGCCGGCGGCGCACCACGCCGGCCATCTGTTTCGGTGGCCTCGCCGGACCGGTCGGCGGGTCTATCGTGGGCGGACCTTGCTGAAGTCTTGTGCGGGCTTGGGCACTTCTTGCGTCGGTGCTCCGGCCGGCACGTCAAATTCGTACAAGACCGTTCGTTGGGACGGTCGGCATCATCGGCTCAGGCAACCCGGAACAACGCCCATTCGCTTCGATGCGCGAATTGCCCCGCTGCTTTACGACGACCTTCAGCCAGCTCAGGAGTGTGACGCTCGGCCGGCTTGCGGGTGACCCCCGTCGCACCGTAACCGCGGCCCTCGACCCCCGGCCCGCTCCCGATGCCCTCCCACCCCCCTGCGGAGGGGCATCGGCTCCGCGTGGCGACCTGCGGCCTGCCGTCGCCGGGTCAGTTACCCAGAGTGGCTCAGACCTTTCTGGATGTCATCGTCACCGTTGACGAAGGGACGGAGGCGTCATTATCGTTGCGGCCACGAGCCTGTGCGCTGCTCGTTGCTGCGCAGCACACCGGCTCGACGCTTGCCTGGCAGTGGCCGGCTCCGGTCTCGCCACCGTCGTCGGGTAAGGGTTTCGCCTGACCAATCGCCACATAGTTACGGGGGTAACTAGTGCCGGTTACGGTGTTTCGGGTTCTCGGGCCGCTCGACTGTCAGGCGAACGATACGACGATCCGTATCAGCGGAGCGAAACAGCAGACCGTCCTGGGCATGCTCCTGCTGGCCGACGGCAAGCCGGTGGCGCTGCCCCGACTCGTGGACGCGGTGTGGGGCGACGTGGCGCCGTCGACCGCGTCGAAGCAGATCCGTAACGCGGTGTCCGACCTGCGCACCCTGCTGGCCGGCACCGGGGTGACGATCAGCCCGGTCGGCGACGGCTACCAGCTCGACCGCGGAGGCGCGGCGCTCGACCTGGAGAACTTCACCCGGCAGGTCGAGCTGGCCGGGCTGGAGACCGATCCGGCGCGCAGGATCAAGGCGCTGCGCTCCGCCCTGTCGATCTGGCGCGGCCGGGCCTTGGCCGGGCTGACCAGCGCGCCGCTGCTGTCCCAGGTCGTCAGCGTCGAGGAGCTGCGGCTGACCGCCCTGGAGCAGTGCGTCAACCTCGAACTGGAGCGCGGCGAACACGCATCGCTCATCGGGGAGCTGACCGCCACGGTGGCGGAGAACCCGTTCCGCGAGCGCTTCGTGGCGCAGCTGATGACCGCGCTGTGCCGCTCGGGCGCCCGGGCGGAGGCGTTGAGGGTGTTCGACACCACCCGGCGTCTCCTCCGCGACGAACTGGGCGTGGACCCCGAGCCCCAGTTGCAGGACCTGCACCGGCGGATCCTCGCCAGCGAGCTGCCGGCCGCCGCCACCGAGCCAGCGGTGGCGCCCGAGCCGCCGTTCCCGTGGCACAACCTGCCCGGCGAGGCGGTGCGCCTCACCGGTCGCGACCGGGAGGAGGCCACGATCCTGCAGGCGCTGCGCCGGCACGCCGAAGGGCTGAGCGTGGCGCCACCGGCCATCATCGCGATCGACGGGATGGCCGGCATCGGCAAGACCGCGTTCGCCCTGCACCTGGGCCGGCGGCTCGCGGCGGCGTATCCGGACGGTCAGATCTTCGTCGACCTCGGCGCGCACGGCATCGGAGGCCGGTGGGCGGAGGCCTCGTCGGTCCTGTCCACGCTGCTACGCACCTCCGGCGTGCCCGCCGGGTCGATCCCGCCCGACCTGGAGGGACGGCGCACGGCGTGGCGTAACCGGCTACTCGGCAAGCGGGTTCTCGTCATCCTCGACGATGCCGCGAGCACCTCCCACATCACGCCGTTGCTGACCGGCGTTGCCGGGTGCCTGACCATCGTGACCAGCCGGCGCCGGCTGCCCAGCCTCCACTCGACCTGCCAGCTGTCGCTGCCGGAATTCACCCTCGCGGCGGGTCGGGACCTGTTCAGCAGCGTGGTGGGTGACGACCGACCGCTCGCCGAGACGGCGGCCGTGGATGAGATCCTGCGGCACTGCGGACGGCTGCCGCTCGCCATCCGCAGCGCCGCGGTCCGCCTGCGCAACCGCACCAGTTGGAGCGTGTCCTACCTGGCCGCGCGGCTCGCCGACGACGAGTCCCGGCTGGCCGAGTTGAACACGGAGAACACCGGGGTGGCCGCCGCCTTCGACATGTCCTTCTACTGGCTCGATCCGGAACACCAGCGGCTGTTCCGGCTGCTCGGTCGCATCGACGTGGAGGAGATCGAACCCGACCAGGTCGCGAGGATGGCCGGACTGTCCGTCTCCCGGGCCGTCCGGCTGCTCGAGGAACTGGTCGACTTCCACCTGCTCAAGGCGATCGGACAGGGCCGTTACCGGATGAACGAGCTGGTTCGCGCCTACTCCCTGCAGCTGACCTGACCCGGCACCAACTCCCACTCAAGTCCCAATGCCGCTTAGCC
>NZ_RJLN01000068.1 GCF_003725545.1 Micromonospora solifontis
TGTAGGCGGCCTTCTTGTTGCCGCCGCCGTCGAACAGCAGCGGGCTCTCGCTGGAGCGCCAGGAGTCGCTGTCCCGTACGCCCCACACGGTGATGCCGATGCAGCGGGGCACGTTCATGCACGCCTGGGTGAGCCCGGCGTACTGGGTGGTCGAGGCGTTGGTGACGTCGACCTCGGTCAGGGCCACGTCCACGCCGAGGGCGGCGAAGCTGGACAGGGTGGTCTGGAAGTTGCTGGGCAGGGAGCTGCCGCCGGTGAAGTGGGTCTGCAGCCCGACGCAGTCGATCGGCACGCCGCGGGACTTGAAGTCCTGGATCATGCGGTAGACGCCCTGCGTCTTGCCGTAGGACCAGTTCTCGATGTTGTAGTCGTTGTAGCAGAGCTTGACCGACGGGTCGGCGTTGCGGGCGGTGCGGAACGCCACCTCGATCCAGTCGTTGCCGGTGGCCTGCAGGTTGGACTGCCGGCGGCTGCCGTCCTCGTTGAACGCCTCGTTGACCACGTCCCAAGCGGCGAGCTTGCCCTTGTAGTGGCCCATCACCCCGTTGATGTGATCGATCATCGCCTGGCGCAGGGTGCTGCCGCTCAGGCTCTGCATCCAGCCCGGCTGCTGCGAGTGCCACGCGAGGGTGTGGCCGCGGACCTTCATGCCGCGCTGGGTCGCCCAGTTGTAGATCTGGTCACCGGCGGAGAAGTTGAACTGGCCCCGCTGGGGCTCCGTGGCGTCCGGCTTCATCTCGTTCTCGGCCGTCACCATGTTGAACTCGCGTCCGGCGATCGTGGTGTACGTCGAGTCACCGAGCCGGCCCGCCGCGATCGCCGTGCCGAAGTACCGGCCCGACTGCGCGGCCGCCGCACCCAGCGTGCTCGCCGCGGCTTCCGCCGACGGCATCATCACCGCGGCCGCGGCCACTGTCACGACACTGACCGCGCCGGCGAGCAGCGCTCTGACGACGAGCCTTCGCTGCCGTAGGTTCCCGCCGCGATGGACGGAGGGGCTGATAGCCACCTTGGCCTCCTTACTGGCCGGCGTCCAAGCTGGCTGGGCGGGACCACTGGACGTCCGTGTTCGAGAATTGATCAGCGTAAATGTTGCCACCGAGCCTCAGCCCGGAACAACAACTTTCGGAAATGTTTCGGAAACGATCCTGCACCCCCGCTGACGGGCCGGCGAGGCGGCGTGACCGGTCAGCCGGGTACGGTGACCGGCCACGCCCGTCGGGCTCGACGGTCAGGAGACGGTGCAGGCCACGCCGTTGAGGGTGAAGCCGGTCGGCGTCGGGTTGGTGCCGGTGTGGGTGCCGTTGAAGCCGAAGCTGGTCGAGGCCCCCGGCGCGAGCGCCCCGTTGTAGGAGACGTTCGACGCGGTCACCGCGGTGCCGGTCTGGGTGAAGTTCGCCGACCAGCCCTGACCCACCTTCTGTCCGGTGCTCGGGAAGGTGAAGGCGAGGGTCCAGCCGTTGATGCCCGCCGTGCCGGTGTTGGTGACGGTGATGTTGGCGGTGAACCCGGTGTCCCAGCTGCTGGTGACGTACCCGACGGTGCAGCCGCCGGCGGTCGGCGGGTCCGCGGTGGTCACGGTGACCGGCGCGGAGGCCGCGGAGACGTTGCCGGCCGCGTCCACCGCGACCACCGTGAAGGTGTACGCCGTCGACGCGGTCAGCCCGGTGACCGCGAGGGTGGTGCCGGTGGTCGACCCGACCAGGACGTTCCCGGACCGGTAGACCCGGTAGCCGGTGACGCCGACATTGTCCGTGGCCGGGCCCCAGGCGAGGGTGAGCCCGGTCGGGCCGACGGCCGACGCGGTGGGGGTGCCGGGGGCGGTGGGCGGGGTGGTGTCCTGCGCCGGGGCGGCCGGGGTGGTCACCGAGACCGTCGGCGAGGCCGTCGACCGGTTGCCGGCGCCGTCCCGGGCGACCACGGAGAACTGGTACGTCCGCTCGGGCAGCAAGCCGGTGACGGCGAGGCTGTTCGTGGTGGACTTCAGCAGCACCAGCGCGTCGCTGCCGACCTGGGCCTGGGTGATGTCGTAGCCGGCCAGGCCGCTGCCGCCGGTGTCGGTCGCGGCGGGCCAGGTCAGGGTGAGCCCGGTGGAGGTGACGCCGGAGGCGACCGGGGTGCCGGGCGCGGTCGGCGGGGTGGTGTCCGGGGTGGCCGGGCCGGGCTCCTCGCCCCAGACCCGCACGCCGGCCTCGTAGAGCGGGACCTTCCGGTTCGGCCCGGCGGCAGCCTGGTACGACGGGTCGTTGGTCGGGTCCCAGGTGCCACCCTCCGGCACACCGATCTTGAACTGGACCTCCATCCGGTGCTGGGACTGCCCGGCCGGCGCGATGGTGTACCCGGTGCAGTCGACCTCGACGTACCAGATGTCGCCGCTGTACTGCTTGGCGGTCGACGGCGACGGGCAGCCCTGGGTGTAGCCGGGGGTGACGGTGACCGGGCCGGTGCCGTCGGGGCGGAAGTAGTAGCGGAACTTCGCCGTCTTCAGCGCCCGGGCGGGGAAGCCCGACTTGTTGTAGATGATCGCCTTGAGCCCGGTGGCCCGGGTCTCCGCCTGCATCACCGTGGTCTCGACGGTCAGCTCGTCCAGGTCCGGCGTCTCGGCGGTCGGGAAACCGGCGAGCGGGGTGCCGCCGTACTCCTTGCTGAGCCGGGCCAGCGCGGAGGTGAAGCCGGCGTTGTAGTCGGTGGCCACCTCGTTCATCACGTAGTCCGACCGGCTGTCGGTGTACGCGTCGTTGGCCGAGGACGGGCCGCCGACCAACGCGCCGTAGAGCACGTGCCGGGTCTCGGTGGGCACCGTCTGGCTGTCCCACCAGGAGCCGTGCGCGGTGCGGTGGTGCGGGTTCTTCGGCGAGTTGGCCCCAAAGCCGATCAGGTAGCTGGAGTTGCGCGGGTTGTCGCCGAGCGCGTAGTTGATCTGCCGGACGGCGAAGTCGTGGTACCGGGCCTTACGGGTGGCGTCGGTGGTCTTGTCGCTGTAGACCAGGGCCGCGAAGGCGGTGTTGGCGGCGTAGCGTAGCGATCCCCAGGAGTCGAGCACCGCCTCCCCGCCGGGCGAGTAGTTCACCTTCGAGCCGTTCACCCCGACGGTCCACCAGTCCAGCCAGCGGTTGGCGTCGTCGACGTACTTCTGCTTGCCGGTCAGGTTGGCCAGCAGCACGTACGCCCCGAACTGCTTGTTGTCCCAGGCGATGGTCCACTTGTAGGAGCGGGTGGTGGACTGCGGCTCGGTGCCGAGCTTGTCGTACTCGCTCTCCGCCTTGGCCAGGTAGGTCGCGTCGTTGGTGGCCCGGTAGAGCCAGATCGCGCCCCAGACCAGCTCGTCCTGGTAGCCGCTCCACGACTTGTAGAAGTTCGTCGCGTCGGTGATGCACTCGTGGTAGCTCTTCCGCACCGTGTCGGCGAAGGTGTAGAGCTGCTTCGCGTGCCCGAGCAGCTTGTCCGCGTAGGCGGCGTCGGTGGGCCGGAACACCATCGACGAGGCGGCCATCGCGGCCGCCGTCTCCCCCGCCAGGTCCGCGCCGCCACAGCTCGCGTCGATCTTGTACGCGGGCCGCGCCATCGGCAGCACCTCGGCCGGCCCCCACCACTTGTGGTCGTCGTCGCCCTTGCCGACCTGGCCGTAGAGCACGTTCGGGGCCGGGTGCGCCTTGACGAAGTAGTCGTTCACCCAGCGCAGGTTGTTGAGCAGGTGGGTGAGCTGGCCGGAGGCGACGTAGCCGTCCCGGTACTCGACCGCGCCCCAGGCCAGCATGGTGGTGCTGAACGCCATCGGGAAGCCGAACTTCACGTGGTCGCCGGCGTCGTACCAGCCACCGGTCAGGTCCAGGCCCACGTCGGCGCCGTCGGTCAGCGCCGAGTCACCCCGCCAGGAGACCCGGTTCCAGGCCGGCTTCTTCCCGGACTGCTGCGCCTCGTAGAAGAACAGCGACTTCTGCAGTGCCTCTGCGTAATTGAACGCGGGCGCCGCGCTCGCTGGCGCGGCGGCCTGCGGGGCGGCGACGGCCGTGGCGAGGCCGGCGACCAAGGCGGCGCCGGCGGCGACCAGGCGGCGGAGCCGGGTTCGGCCGCGTGGCGGCGGGATCGGGTGGGGCATGGCGAGCTCCTGTGAGTGGTTGCCGCACGGCGGCTCCGCCCGGACGGGGACGCCGTCGATGCTCGGAACTGCCGTGCGGCGGTGTGGTGGTGGGTGGGCCGCGGAGGCGCGGGAGCGCTCCCATGGATAGTCGACAATCTAATAGGCGACTCGCCGGTTGTGAAGGTGACCCGGGCGCGGACGCCCGCAGCGTCGACTCGCTCTGTCGCGTTACACCGACGCGCCGCCGAATTGGCTCAATCCTCCTTCGTCATCGCCTTCGGTACGCCACGTCGTCGCAGCTCAGGCCGAACGTCCGATGTCGCCGGCCGGGCACCTCCATGCGATCATGTGCCGTCACCTCTCCCCATTTCGGAGGATTCCTCATGCCACAGCGTCGGCACGTGGCGCGCGCGGCCCTCACCGCAGCCGCCGTCACCGCCTGCCTCGCCTTCGCCGCCCCGGCCTGGGCCACCGGCAACCCGCACAACCCCCCGGGCGACAACGGCACCGTGAAGATCGATGGCGCCCCCTTCGAGGACTCCGTCGACAACCAGCCGCACGTGGGTTGCGAGTTCGAACTCGAGTTCTTCAACTTCGACCAGGGCCAGCGGGCGAACCTCAAGCTGTGGGCCCAGCCGCCGTCGGCCACGCCGAAGGCCAAGCTCGTCTGGTCGAAGGACGACGTGCTCATCAGCGACGACCCCGCCTCCGGCGCCGAGAACGACCACGACGAGGTCATCAAGCTTTCCGCGAACGACCTCGACCTGACCGGCCTGACTCTGCAGGAGCAGCAGGGCTACCACATCAAGCTCGACGTGGACCTGACGGACGGCAAGGCGTTCGACGACAAGCACAAGGTCTTCTGGCTGCAGCCGTGCGAGTCGTCGGAGTCGCCCTCGCCGACGCCGACGACCCCGGGGGAGTCGGCGACCCCGACGCCGGGTGGCTCGGAGAACCCCTCCGAGAACCCCTCCGAGAACCCGTCCGGCACGCCGGGCACCCCGGGCACCTCGGTGAGTGGCGGCGCCGGCGGTGGCACCGAGGGCGGGCTGCCGCTCACCGGCGTGGCCGCGACCAGCATGGCGCTCACCGGCGTATTCCTGATCGGTGGCGGCGTCGTGCTGATGACGCTGCGCCGTCGTCGGGACAAGGTCCGCTTCACCAGCTGACCTCCGCGCCACCCGGGAACCGGCCGTCGGACCTCGTGTCCGGCGGCCGGTTCCGTGTATCCGCGCCCCCGGCCCACCCGAGGTGCCGGGGGCGCGCTGTCGTGGCACCGGATACCGCCGATCACGGCGGACCGGGTTAACCACGGCGGCCGCTGGGAGGCGCTCGGGCCGGCCGGGGTTGAACCGGCCGGCGGGCCGGTCCGTACTGACGGGTAACCCCGGTCGACGGCGCCCGGAGCTGAATCACATCATCGATGTTCTTGAATAAAGATTCCGCGTATCCGCAGGTCGTCGCCGGTTACAGGCGACCACGACGCGGCACCGCCGGGGTCAACCGGTGGGCCTTCCGTCCTGGGATACGAGCGTACGGTTGCCCGTGCGTTCGACGGCGCGGGACAGTACGCGGCACCAGCGGTGCCATCGACGCCGCCGCTCCCCCGGACAACCCTGAGGAGATCGCGATGGCTCTCAGACTCGCCGACGGCACCTCCTGGTCGGACACGCTCGCCCGCGCGGTCGCCGCCGCGCCGGAAGCCTTCGGCACCGCGCCCGACGGCGGCGCCACGCTGCACAACCTCGTCCAGGGTGAGTGGCGGGCGGTCGGCACGCCGGCCCCGGTCCGCACCCCGGTCGACAACACCGTCCTGGTCAGCCTGGCCCGGCTCGACGCGGACGCGGCCCGCGCCGCCGTCGCGCACGCCGCCGCCCGCCACCGGGACTGGGCGCAGACCCCGCTGGCGGAGCGCAAGGCCCGGGTCACCGACGCCCTCGACGCGCTCGCCGCCCACCGCGACCTGCTCGCCATGCTGCTGGTCTGGGAGATCGGCAAGCCGTGGCGGCTCGCCTGCGCCGACGTGGACCGCGCCCTGGACGGCGTGCGCTGGTACGTGCAGGAGATCGACCGGATGCTCGCCGACGGCCGCGAGCCGCTGCCCGGCCCGGTCAGCAACATCGCCTCCTGGAACTACCCGATGAGTGTGCTGGTCCACGCCGAACTGGTGCAGCTGCTCGCCGGCAACGCCGTCATCGCCAAGACCCCGTCCCAGGGCGGCGCGGTCTGCCTCACCGTGGCGCACGCGCTGATGCGCCGCGCCGGCCTGCCCGCCACGCTGGTCTCCGGCAGCGGCGAGGAACTCTCCGAGGTGCTGGTCCGCGCCCCGGAGATCGGCGCGGTGGCGTTCGTCGGCGGCCGCTCCAACGGCGGCAAGGTGGCCGCCGCGCTGCTCGACTCCGACAAGCGGCACTTCATCGAGCAGGAGGGCCTCAACGCCTGGGGCATCTGGAACTTCTCCCAGTGGGACCTGCTCGCCGCGCACCTCAAGAAGGGCTTCGAGTACGGCAAGCAGCGCTGCACCGCGTACCCCCGGTTCGTGGTCCAGCGGGACCTGGTCGACGAGTTCCTCGACATGTACCTCCCGGTGGTGCGGTCCGTCCGGTTCGGACACCCGCTCGCCGTCGGGGCCGACTGGTCGGCCGGCGACCCGCTGCCCGAGCTGGACTTCGGCCCGCTGATCAGCGCGGCCAAGGCCGAGGAGCTGCGCCGCAAGGTCGACGAGGCGGTCCGCGGCGGCGCGGTGCCGCTGCACCGGGGCAAGCTCGACGGCGCGCCCTTCCTCGACGGTCAGGACACCTCGGCGTACGTGGCGCCGGCGGTGCTGCTCGCCCCGCCCGGTCGGTCCCGGCTGATGCACGCCGAACCGTTCGGCCCGGTCGACACCATCGTCGTGGTGGACACCACCGACGAGCTGCTGGCCCAGATGAACGCCTCCAACGGCGCGCTGGTCGCCTCGCTGGCCTGCGACGACGAGGAGCTGGCCGGCAAGCTCGCGGTCGACCTCCAGGCGTTCAAGGTGGGCATCAACAAGCCGCGGTCCCGGGGCGACCGGGAGGAGCCGTTCGGCGGCCGGGGCGCCTCCTGGAAGGGCGCGTTCGTCGGCGGTGACCTGCTGGTGCAGGCGGTGACGGTGGGCGGCGACGGCCGGCTCTACGGCAACTTCCCCGACTACAGCAGCTACCCGGCGACCTGAGCCCGGCGCGGCGGGCGTCGGCGCCCGGCGCGCCGGCCACGGTCGGTCGCGCGAACACGGGCAGGGCCCCCGCACCGGGGGCCCTGCCGTGTCACCGTCCTCCGCACCGGAGATCGGCCCAGGTGGCACCGGCTTGCGGCCGGTGCCGGGTAGAGGTCGCCGGCCGGTCGCCGTCCCGGACCGCGCCGTTGCGGCCCGGGACGCGCGTCGTGGCGGGCGCCCCTCGGGTCAGCGCGCCCGGCGGGCGGTCGCGTCGGCCGGCCGGGGCAGCGGGACCGGGCGGGCCACCAGCGGCACCGTCACGGTCAGCACACTGCCGTCCCGCCCCACCGACGTCGGCCGGTCCAGCCGGCGTACGGCGCGCAGCATCGGGGTGTTCTCCGCCTGCACGTGCAGCAGCACGGCGGCGTAGCCGGTCCGCTCGGCATGCCCGAGCAGCCGCCGCAGCAGCGCCGTGCCGAGCCCGCGCCGCTGCCAGTCGTCCCGCACCAGCAGCGCCGCCTCCGCCTCGTCCCCCTCGCCGAGCAGGTTCGCCATCGCCACGACCGGCGCCGCCTCCCCGCCGGAGCCCGCCGTGGCGACCAGGGTGAGCCCCTGGGCCGGTTCCAGCAGCCGGCGCAGCCGGGCCGGGGACGGGCAGGCGGCGCCGCCGAGGTAGCGCCGCTGCCGGCTGCGCGCCGAGCAGCTCGCGTGCAGCTCCACCACCGCGGTCACGTCCTCGACGGTGGCCGGCCGGACCAGCACCTCCGCCCCGTCGGGCAGCACCAGGGTGACCCGGTCGGCGTCCCGGCGGGCGACGGTCGCGGCCAACTCGACCAGCGCCTGGGCCCGCGCGTACTCGGCCGGGGTGAAGCTGGGCTCCCCGCGGCGCAGCTCGTACGAGCCGCCGGACGGATCGGCCAGCACCATCGTGGTGGCGCCCACCCCGCCGAGCGGGCCGGCCGGCGTCGGTCGCCAGGTCACCTCGTCCGCGCCGAGCAGGGTACGCAGTACCTCGCCGGCCCCGTCCGGCTCCCGGACCAGCCGGGTGGCCAGGCCGAGCACCCGGGTCGGCTGGTCGGCCAGCCCGCGCGCCTCGCTGCGCGCGACCCAGCAGTCCCGGCCCCGCCCCCGCTCGACGGCCGCCCGCAGGTCGGCCTCGGTGAGCCGGTCGGGCGCGTCGACGAGAAAGTCGTCGACCGCGCCCACCTCGGTGGTGTGCACCTGCACGGTGAGGATGTTGACCCCGCGCAACGCGAGGCTCGCCGTGAGGACCGACAGGTAGCCCGGCCGGTCGTCCACGGTGGCCCGGATCCGCCACAGCGCCATGGTTCGCTCCCTTCGCCGGTGACCACCCTGCCGGCCCCCTGTTGCGCGGCCGTTGCCCGCGGGTGAAACGGCGGGTCAGGTCAGGTGATGGTGGTCACCGGCGGCGCGCCGACCAGGTCCAGCCGGTCGCCCAGGATCACCGCGCTGGCCCGGACCAGCTGGGCCAGCCGGTCCACCTCGGTGGCGTGGAACCCGGCGGCGGCCAGGGGCTCGCTGTGGTCCCGCGCCACCACCAGCACGAGGCCGGCCCGGCCGAACGGCGCGACCGCGTAGTGGTGCCCGTCGGGGCTGGTCATCGCCCGCGCCCGCAGCGGCGTCACCTCCGGCAGCCGGGGCGGGACCGGGGCCCGCCAGCTCGCGTGCCCGACGGTCGCCCCGCCCGCGCCGCCACCGCGGGCGGCCCAGTCCAGGGGCACCACCGCGGCCACCGCCCAGTCGGCGGCGAGCAGCCCGGGCACCGCGTCGACCAGGGTGGCCACGCCGTCGCTCGGGTTCGCCGCGACCTGGGCGAGCAGCTCGGCGTCCTGGCCCCCGGTGGTCGGCGCACCGATCGCGCGCCACACCCCGTCCACCCGTACGCCGGGGATCGCGGCCAGGCCGGCGAGCAGGCGTTCCACCCGCGCCGCGCCCGGCCACACCACGGTGAAGTCGTCCACCGCCCGGCCGCCGAGCCGTTCCAGCACGACCACCTGGACGATGTCGGCGCCGGCGACGCCGAGTGTGCGGGCCACCTGGCCAAGCGTGCCGGGTCGGTCCGGCAGGGTCACCCGAACTCTCAGCAGCATGTCTGGTCCCTCCGCTCGGCGGGCCGGCCGTGGCGGCCGGCAGGCTGGGTCCCAGCCTGCCGGGTGACCATTTCGCCCCTGTTGCGGTGCCGTGTCCCGCGGGAAAATCCGACCTTGACAAGAAGGCTGAGCTGCCATCAACTAACCGGATGACCGATCCGGCCGTCGACGCGGCACCGCCCCCGACCGGTTCGGCCCCGCGCGGGCTCGACCTCGACCGGCTCGGCGGATACCTGGCCGGGCACCGGCCCGAGCTGGCCGGTCCGCTGTCGGCGCGGCTGATCGCCGGGGGCAAGTCCAACCTGACGTACCTGCTGCGCGCGGGCGACCGCGAGGTGGTGCTGCGCCGGCCCCCGCTCGGGCACGTCCTGGCCACCGCCCACGACATGGCCCGCGAGCACCGGGTGATCTCCGCGCTGGCCCCCACCGCCGTGCCGGTCCCCGCCGCGCTGCTGCTCTGCGCCGACCCCGAGGTGATCGGCGCCCCGTTCTATCTGATGGAGAAGGTCGACGGCGAGGTCTACCGCAGCCGCGCGCAGACCGACCAGCTCACCGCCGGGCAGCGGCACGAGCTGGCCATGGCGATGATGGACACCCTCGCCGCGCTGCACCGGGTCGACCCGGCCCGGGTGGGGCTGGCCGACTTCGGCCGTCCCGAGGGCTACCTGGCCCGGCAGGTCCGGCGGTGGGCCGGCCAGCTGGACCGCTCCCGCAGCCGCCCGCTGCCCGGCATCGACGAGCTGCGCGACGCGCTGGCCGGCAGCGTGCCGGAGGGCGCGAACGCGGGGCGGATCGTGCACGGCGACTACCGGCTGGACAACCTGCTCGCCGCGGTCGACCCGGTCGCCGTCCGGGCGGTGCTCGACTGGGAGATGGCCACCCTCGGCGACCCCCTCGCCGACCTGGGCCTGCTGCTGACGTACTGGAGCGTGCTCGGGGACAGCGCGCTCGCCGAGGGCAACCCGGTGGCCGACGGCATCGGTCCCCGGGCCGGTTTCCCGAGCGGCGCCGAGCTGATCGACCGGTACGCCGGGCGCAGCGACGTCGACGTCGGGCCGCTGCACTGGCACGTGGCGCTCGGCTGTTTCAAGCTCGCGGTGATCTGCGAGGGGATCCACTACCGGCACACCCTCGGGCAGACCCTCGGCGAGGGCTTCGACCGGATCGGCGAGATGGTGGCGCCGCTGGTCGAGCACGGCCTGCACGCGGTCAGGGAGAGATAGATGGACTTCGCGTACGACGCCCGGACGGTTGAGCTGCGCGAGCGGCTCGAGGCGTTCCTCACCGAGTGCGTGTACCCGGCCGAGCCGGTGCACCACGAGCAGGTCACCGCGGCGGGCGATCCCTGGGCCCGCCCGCCGGTGATGGACGAGCTGAAGGCGGAGGCCCGCAAACGCGGCCTGTGGAACCTGTTCCTCCCCGATGCCCGGTACGGCGCCGGCCTGACGAACCTCCAGTACGCCCCGCTCGCCGAGCTGACCGGACGCAGTCCGCACCTGGCCCCGGAGGCGCTGAACTGCGCCGCCCCGGACACCGGCAACATGGAGCTGCTCGCCGAGTTCGGCTCCGACGCGCAGCGGGACCGCTGGCTCACCCCGCTGCTCGACGGGGAGATCCGCTCCGCCTTCTGCATGACCGAGCCGGAGGTGGCCTCCTCCGACGCCACCAACATCGCCACCCGGATCACCCGGGACGGCGACTCGTACGTGATCAACGGCCGCAAGTGGTGGTCGTCCGGGGCGATGGACCCGCGCTGCGAGATCTTCATCGTGATGGGCAAGACCGACCCGGACGCCGAGCGGCACCGCCAGCAGAGCATGGTCCTGGTCCCCCGGGACACCCCCGGCGTCACGGTCCGCCGCGGCCTGACCGTCTTCGGCTACAGCGACGCGCCGCACGGCGGGCACGCCGAGATCGACTTCACCGACGTCCGGGTGCCGGCGGAGAACCTGGTCGGCGTCGAGGGGGGTGGCTTCGCGATCGCCCAGGCCCGGCTGGGCCCGGGGCGGATCCACCACTGCATGCGGCTGATCGGCATGGCGGAACGGGCCCTGGAGCTGCTCTGCCGGCGGGCCCTGGACCGGGTCGCGTTCGGCCGGCCGCTGGCCGAGCAGGGCGTGGTCCGGGAGTGGATCGCCGAGTCCCGGGTCCGGATCGAGCAGGCCCGGCTGCTGGTGCTGAAGACCGCCTGGCTGATGGACACCGTCGGCAACAAGGGCGCGCACACCGAGATCCAGGCCATCAAGATCGCCACTCCGGCGATGGCCGAGTGGGTGATCGACAAGGCCATCCAGGCGTACGGGGGCGCCGGCGTCAGCCAGGACAACCCGCTCGCGGCTCTGTGGGCCCAGACCCGCACCCTCCGCCTCGCCGACGGCCCCGACGAGGTGCACAAGGCGTCCCTCGCCAAGCGCGAACTGCGCCGCTGGCCCTGACTGCGGCCCCACCGGGGGCGGCCGGCCACCCACTGATTCACGGAAAGAGTGGCCATTCCGCGTGGGATGGCCACTCTTTCCGTGAATCAGCGCGGATCGGGGAGGTGGGTGGGTCAGGCGGAGGCGCGGTGGATGAGCTTGGTGTCGAGGAGGACGTGCGGGGACGGGACCTCCTCGCCGCGGATCCGGGAGACCAGCAGGCGGGCCATCTGCCGGCCCATCTCCTCGACCGGCTGGAAGACCGTGGTGAGCGGCGGCTCGGCCTGCCGGGCGATCGGGGCGTCGTCGAAGCCGATCACCGCCACGTCCTCGGGCACCCGACGGCCGGCCTCGCGCAGCGCCCGGAGGGCGCCGAAGGCCATCAGGTCGGACGCGACGAAGACGGCGTCGAGCTCGGGGCAGACCTCCAGCAGCCGGCGCATGCACGCGGTGCCGCTGCCCTCGCTGAAGTCCCCGTACGCGATCATGTCCGGGTTGACGCTGCCGCCGGCGGCCCGGACGGCCTCCTTGTAGCCGGACAACCGGGCCAGGCCGGCGCCCATGTCCTGGGTGCCGGCGATGGTGGCGACCCGGCGTCGGCCATGGGCGAAGAGGTGCTCCACCGCCTGCCGGGCGCCGCCGACGTTGTCCACGTCCACGAACCAGGCCGGCTGGGCGTTCGGGTGCAGCATCCGGGCCGGCCGGCCGCCGAGCACCGTCGGCAGGCCGCGCTCCTCCAGCAGGGTGGGCAGCGGGTCGGCGTCGTGCAGCGAGAGCAGCAGGACCCCGTCCACGTGCTGGTTGGTCAGGTGGTGCTCGACCCGTTCCCGCTCGATCTGGGACTGCGCCATGGCGAGCCAGAGCTGCATCGGGGTCTCCAGCAGCGCGGAGCTGACCCCGCGCACGATGCCGGCGAAGAACGGCTCGGTGAAGACCCGCTCCCCCGACTCGGAGACCACCAGCGCCACCGAGTCGGTCCGCTGGGTCACCAGCGCCCGGGCGGCGCGGTTGGGCACGTACCCCAGCTCGGCGATCGCCTGCTGAACGGCGGCCCGGGCCTCCGGGCTGACCTGGGGCGAGCCGTTGACCACCCGGGAGACCGTGCCGCGGCCCACGCCAGCGCGGGCGGCGACCGCGTCGAGGGTCGGGCGCCCGAGCGACCGCGTGCGCTGCGTTGTCATCGTCTGCTCCTCCGACGTCGGGCGGACCCGGCACCTGTTGAGGCGTCGGTGCCGGGCCGCCCGTTACTGGCTGGCCCAGCCTATTGTGCGGCCAGGCCGTTGCGTCGGATCACCTCGGCGTACCAGCGGGCGCTGGACTTGGGGATCCGCGCCTGGCTGTCGTAGTCGACGTAGACCATCCCGAAGCGCTTGGTGTAGCCCCAGGCCCACTCGAAGTTGTCCATCAGTGACCAGGCGAAGTAGCCCTTCAGCGGCACACCGGCGCTGATCGCCGCGTGCGCGGCGCGCAGGTGCGAGGCGAAGTACGCCAGCCGGTCCGGGTCGTCGACCCGGCCGTCGACCACCGCGTCCACGAAGGCGGAGCCGTTCTCGGTCACGTAGAGCGGCAGGTCCGTGTACTCCCGGTGGACCCGCTCCAGCGTCTCCAGCAGGCCGGGAGCGTCGATCTCCCAGTCCATGTCGGTCACCGGCACGCCCCGGGTGACGAACCGGACGTCCTGGCTGCCCGGCCAGCACGACGGTGCCCGCCAGTACGCCTCCGCCTCGGCGCTCTCCACCGCCGCGGCGACCACGTACCGGCTGTAGTAGTTGACCCCCACCATGTCCAGCGGGGTCGAGATCACCGCCAGGTCACCGTCGCGGACGTGCCCGAAATCGGTGACCTTGCGGAGGTCGGCCTGCAGATCCGCCGGGTACGCCCCGCGCAGCACCGGGTCGAGGAAGAACCGGTTGGCCAGGCCGTCGATGCGCCGGGCGGCGTCGAGGTCCGCGGCCGAGTCGCCGGCCGGGGTGACCGGGTAGAGGTTGACCGTGATGCCGAGCTGCGCGCCGGGCCGGGCCGCCCGGACCGCCTGCACGGCCAGCCCGTGCCCGAGCATCAGGTGGTGCCCGGCCCGGACCGCGTCCGCCCCGTCCGAGCGGCCGGGCGCGTGCACCCCGGAGCCGTAGCCGAGGAATGCCGAGCACCACGGCTCGTTCAGGGTGGTGAAGTACTTCACCCGGTCGCCGAGGGCGTCGGCGACGAGCTGGGCGTAGTCGGCGAACCGGGCGGCGGTGTCCCGGGCCGGCCAGCCCCCGACGTCCTCCAGCGGCTGCGGCAGGTCCCAGTGGTAGAGCGTCAGCCACGGCTCGATGCCGTGGGCCAGCAGCTCGTCGACCAGCCGCCGGTAGAAGTCCATCCCCTCGGCGTTGGCCGGGCCGGTGCCGCCGGGCTGGACCCGGGGCCAGGAGACCGAGAAGCGGTAGGACTTCAACCCCAGGTCGGCCATCAGCCGCACGTCGGAGGGCATCCGGTGGTAGTGGTCGCAGGCCACGTCACCCGTGTGCCCGGCCACCGTCCGGCCCTCCGTGTGGCTGAAGGTGTCCCAGATCGACGGGGTCCGGCCGCCCTCGGCCGCCGCGCCCTCGATCTGGTACGCGGCGGTGGCCGCGCCCCAGAGGAAGCCGGGCGGGAAGGTCAGTTCCGGCCCCTGGTCGAGGACGCCGACGGCGGGCGGGCTGGCTGGGTTGCTCACGACTTGACGGCGCCTTCCATGATTCCGCCGATGATCTGGCGGCCGAACAGGACGAACACGACGAACAGGGGCAGGGTCGCGATCAACGTACCGGCGAAGATCTGCGAGTTGTCGGCGAAGTAGGCGGTGTTGAGGCTGCGCAGGGAGATCTGGACGGTCGGGTTGGCCGGGTCGGCCAGCACCACGAAGGGCCAGAAGAACTGGTTCCACTGTTCCATGAAGGTGAGCAGGCCGAGCACCGCGGCGGCGGGGCGCAGGGCGGGCGCCACCACGTGCCAGTACACCTTCCAGGTCGAGCAGCCGTCCACCCGGGCGGCCTCGATCAGCTCGTTCGGGACGGCCTGCTCGGCGTACTGGCGCATCATGAAGATCCCGAAGCCGCCGATGAGGAACGGCACGGTCACCGACGGCATGGTGTTGAGCCAGTCGAGCTTCGCCATCAGGATGTAGAGCGGGAGCACGCCGAGCTGGATGGGCACCATCATCGAGGCCAGGATGATCAGCAGCAGCGCGTTCTTGCCCCGGAACCGGAGCTTGGCGAAGGCGAAGCCGGCGAGGGAACCGAAGAAGACCGTGGCGATGGTGATCGTCCCGGAGACCAGGAACGAGTTCAGCAGGCCCTTGACGATGTTGGCGTCGCCGTTGTCGAGCACCCGTTGGATGTTGTCACCGAGCTTGCCGCCGGGCAGGAACGGCGGCGGCCAGGAGTTGGCCGCGTCGTTGGTGCGCGAGGCGATCACGATCATCCAGTAGAACGGGAAGAGCGACAGGATCACCCCGAAGACCAGCCCGAACCAGGTGAGCGGGCTGGCCCTCCACAGTCGTTCGGCCTGGTGACCGGCGCGGACCGGCGCGCTGGGCCGGGCGGGGGGACGGAGCGTGGTGGTCGTCATCTCGTCACCTCACTTGTCGGAGCTGATACGACGGGCCAGCAGGTAGTTCACCGTCGACATCAGCGCGATGAGCACGAAGAGCACGAGCGCGACCGCGCCGGCGTAGCCCCACCGGAAGCGCTGGTTCATCACGTCGAGCAGGTACATCGTGATGGTCTGGAACTGGCCCTCCGAACCGCCGGAGAGGCCGCCGGCGCCGCTGGTGAACAGCAGCGGCTCGGTGAAGAGCTGCAGGCCGCCGATGGTGGAGATGATCAGCGTGAAGATGATCGTCGGGCGGAGCTGCGGGACCGTGATCGACCAGAACTGGCGCCGGCGGGAGGCGCCGTCCAGCGCCGCCGCCTCGTACATGTCCTTGCTGATGGACTGCATGGCGGCCAGGTAGATCAGGGCGTTGTAGCCGACCCAGCGCCAGTCGACCATGGTCGAGATGGCGAACCAGGAGGCGAACCGGTTGGCCCGCCAGTCGATCGGGCCCATGCCGACGGCGTCGAGCGCCCAGTTGACCAGGCCGAAGTCCTTGGCGTAGATCATCGAGAAGATCAGCGCCACGACGGCGGTCGAGGTGATGATCGGCATGGCGATGGCCATCCGGAAGAAGGTCTGCGCGCGCAGCTTCCGGTTGAGCGCGTTGGCCAGCAGCAGGGCCATCAGCAGCTGAGGCACGGTGGAGAGCAGGAACATGCCGAACGTGTTGACCACCGCGTTCCAGAACTGCGGGTCATCGGTGATCAGCTCGACGAAGTTGTCCAGGCCGACGAAGGAGATCGTCGCGTTCAGCGGCGACCGGTCGGTCAGCGCGATCCAGACGGTGTACGCGATCGGGTACGCGCTGAACACCGCGAAGATCACGAAGAACGGCAGGATGTAGAGGTAGGGCGAGTACTTCAGGTCCAGCCGGGTGAATGAGGTTCCGCGGCGGCGGTGCGCGGGACGCGCGGCCCGGCCGCCATCGGCCGGCGCCGCGGCGTGCAGGTCGAGGCTCATGGGAGGTCCTTCTCCTCGGCCGGCGTCACCCGCCCACACGGGTGCCGCCGGGGGTGGACACCGCAGGTGGCGCCGACTGCCGGAGTCGACGCCACCCGCGGACGGCGGGGCCGGATCACTTACCGGCGGCCGCACCGTTCTTCAGCGCCGCCTGCCACTGGTCCTCGGCGGACTTGCCCTGCTCCACCGCGCGGAGGGTGTTCTCCACGGCGGTACGGACCGCGTTGTTCTTCGGGCCGAGGTAGACCGGCTTCAGCTCGCTGGCACCGGCGGCGAAGATCTTGCCGACCGGGGCCTTGCTGAAGTAGTCGTTCGTCGAGTCGGCCACGGCCGGGTCCGCGAGGGCCTGCGGCGAGGACGGCAGGTTGCCGACCTTCTTGAACGCCTCGATCTGCCCCTTGGCGCTGGTCAGGAACTTGGCCAGCTCCGCGGCCTCCTTCTGGTGCTTGCTCGACTTCGGCACGCCGAGGAAGGAGCCACCCCAGTTGCCGCCGTTGCCGGGGGCCTTGGCGATGTCCCACTTGCCGGCCGCCGCGTCACCGGCCTGGCCCTTGATGACACCGGTCATCCAGGCCGGGCAGGCGATGGTGGCGAAGGTGCCGTTCTTGAACCCGGCGTTCCACTCGTTCGAGAACGACTGGAGGTTGTTCGACAGGCCGGCGGCGATCATCTTGGTGGTCAGGTCGTACGCCGACTTCACGTCCGGGTTCTGGTCGATGACCAGCTTGTTGCTCTTGTCGTAGTAGGTGTAGCCGGTGCCCTGGCCGGCGATCTGCATGAGCACCACGTTGTAGAAGTTGGTCGCCGAGTCGACGAACTTGTGCTTCTTGTCGGCGGCGGCGAACTTCTGCCCGGTGGCGATGAACTGGTCCCAGGTAGGCCAGAGCGCGCCGACCTGCTCGCGGTCGGTGGGCAGCCCGGCGGCCTTGAACAGGTCGCTGCGGTAGCACAGCGCCATCGAGCCGACGTCGGTGCCGAGGCCGAGCACCTTGCCGTCGGGGGTGGTGCCCTGCTCCCACTTCCACGGCAGGAAGTTGCCCTTGAGGTCGTTCGCCCCGTAGTCGGCGAGGTTCACGAACTTGTCGGCCTGAGCGTAGAACTGGACGATGGTGCCCTCCTCCAGGGCCACCACGTCACCGGCGCCCGAGCCAGCGGTGATCTGCTGGGTCAGGCGGGTGTTGTAGTCACCCAGGCCGAGGCCCTTGCCCCGCTCCTGGATCTTGACGTTCGGGTGGTCCGCTTCGTACTGCTTGTAGAGCTCGTCGTAGCCGAAGCCCTGGTCGCCGAAGACGTCGACGACCAGGGTGACCGGGCCATCGCTCTTGCCGCTGTCCGACGACGAGTCGTCGCCGCAGGCGGTGGCGGTGGCGAGCACCGCGACGGACGCGATCGCGATGGCCGCGAACCGCCGGCGGCGGGTTGGGACGCTCATCCGAGACCCCTCTTTCGGTGGTGAGGCGATATCTGTGTGGTGGGGGGTGCTGATCGCGCGGGCTCGCCGCCGCCGACCCGACCGGTCACCGACGGAGACCCGCGAGCAGGCAGGGATGAGATCCACGCCACTCGCGGGAGCGCTCCCATGAGATTGCCGGCAGGGGTCAGGGGTGTCAATAGACCGATGGGAGCGTTCCCAGATCGTTACCGCGCCGACTCCGACCTGCGGCCGAAGCGGGGATCAGCAGAAGCGGCGCAGCAGGGTGGTGGCGCGGGTGGCGTCGAAGGCGGCCGGGTCGAAGCCCGGCCCGGCCCAGTCGCGCATGGTGCGGCGCTCCGGGTGCTCCGGATCCGCGAGAGCGGCCAGCAGGACCGCGTGCCCGGCGGGGCCGCCGATCCCCTCCGGCGGACAGGCCCGCTCCCCCACCGGGCAGACCGGGTAGCGCTCGTCCGGGTCCGCGGCGCAGACGTCCTCCACCAGCAGGTCGTGCTCCCACCAGTCGCCGAAGTCGTAGACGTACTGGAAACGGTCGCCCTTGCCCACCACCGCGTCCAGCCGGACGTCCAGCTCGTCGCGGACCGCCAGCTCACCGTCCGGGTCGGGCTCTCCGTACTGGCGCCCGTCGATCTCGAACGAATGGAGGTGGCAGTCCCGCCAGCCCATCGCGTGCTGCACCACCCGGTGCACGCGGTCGAGGGTGTAGCCGCCGGGGACCAGCACCCGCCGCCACACCGACGGCCGGGTCCCGACGAGGCTCACCTTCAGCTGGAAGATCTGCCGCGACATGCTGTCCCATCCTTCCTCGGCATAGGCTGCCCACATGATCTGCCGAGCGTGCCGGGAGCGGCGGCACGACGACTGTCCGGGCCGGAAGTGGTGCGACTGTCAGCACCGTACCCCCGAACCGACCCCTCCGGTCACCGGTCCGGCCGGCGAATGAGCGCCGCGACGTCCATCTCGCGGGCCTGGCCGGCGCCCGCGACCGGTCCGCTGACCGACCCCGAACTGGCCGCGCTCTACGGCCGCCCCGACCGGCCCCACCTGCGGGTGAACTTCGTGACCAGTGTCGACGGCGCGGTCACCCTCGCCGGCTACTCGGCCGGTCTCTCCGGCGAGCCGGACAAGCGCGTCTTCGGCCTGCTGCGGATGCTCTGCGACGGCCTGGTGGTTGCCGCCGGCACGCTGCGCCACGAGGGCTACCGCGCGGTTCGGCTGAGCGCGGACCGCCGGGCCTGGCGGCGAAAGCACGGCCTGGCCGAGTACCCCACGCTGGTGGTGGTCTCCGGCTCGCTGGACCTGGACCCGGCCCAGGCGTGCTTCGCCGACGCGCCGGTCCGGCCGCTGGTGCTCACCCGCGACGGGGTCGAGCCGCCACCCGGGCTGACCGAGGTGGCCGACCTGGTCCGCTGCGGCCCGGAGCGGGTCGACCTCGCCGCGGGCCTCGCCGAGCTGCGCCGCCGCGGGCTGGCGCAGCTGCTCTGCGAGGGCGGCCCGCACCTGTTCGGGGCGCTGACCGCCGCCGACCTGGTGGACGAGCTGTGCCTGACCGTGGCGCCGCTGCTCGCCGGCGCCGGAGCGGGCCGGATCACCGCCGGGGACGGCGGGCCGCCCCACCCGCTGCCGCTGCGGCACGTGCTGGTCGCCGACGACGGCGTGCTGATGCTGCGCTACGCCCGCGTCCCGGTCGGGTCGCCGTCCGGTGGCCCCGCCTGACCCGGCCCGGGCGGCAGCTCGGCGGGCAGCCCGAACGCCGCGAACTGGTCGACGTCCAGGAACGAGGTGAGCTCGGCGATCCGGCCGTCCCGCAACGTCAGCACGGTGATCGACCAGGGCAGGTACGGGCCGCTGCCGGTCCGGCGCAGATAGGCGGCGAGCGCGGGCTGGCCGTTCGCGCCGACCGGCAGGTGCCGCCAGCTGCCGCAGGGGCCCAGCGGCCCGGACCGGGCGAAGTCGAGGACCGCCCCAATGCCCCGGTACCAGTGCGGCATCGGCGGCATCGACCAGGTGACATCCTCGGTGAGCAGGGCGACCAGGGCCTCGGCGTCGCCGTCCTCTAGGGCGGTGGCGTACCGGACGACGATCTCCCGCAGCCGGGCGTCGTCGAGCGCGCGCAGCGTTCGCTGCTGGGTGACGGCGGGGAGCCGCGCGGCGAGCACCCGGCGGGCCCGGGCGAGCGCGGAGTTCACCGAGGTGGTCGAGGTGCTCATCATGGCCGCGATCTCGGCGGCGGAGTAGCCGAGGACGTCGAAGAGCAGCAGGGCGGCCCGCTGGTTGCCCGGCAGGTGCTGCACGGCGGCCACGAAGGCCAGCTCGACCGACTCGCGCTGCTCGTACCGGGCGTCCGGGGCGACCGGTACGGCGGCGAGGCCGGCGTCCGGATAGGGCTCGAGCCAGGCCACGTCCCGGTCGGGGCGGCTGTCCGGGACGGCGTGCGGGCTGGCCGGACCGAGGTCGACCGGCAGGGGTCGCCGGGCGCGGCCGGCGACCGCGTCCAGGCAGACGCGGGTCGCCACGGTGTACAGCCACGAGCGCAGGGAGCCCCGTCCCTGGAAGCCGGGCAGCCCCCGCCAGGCCCGCAGCAGGGTGTCCTGGAGGGCGTCGTCCGCGTCGTGGACCGAGCCGAGCATCCGGTAGCAGTGGGCGTGCAGTTCCCGGCGCAGCGGTGCGACGAGCGCGGTGAAGGCGGCCTGGTCGACCCCACCCGGCTCCCGGGACCCGGCGGCGGTCGGGGACGTGACGCTCACGAGCGACGATTCTGCCGCACCGGCGCGGTCTGGAAGGTGAACGGCTCACTCACCACGAACCCGGAGGCTCCGATGAGCAGCACATCCACCGCGTCCGCGACGACCGGCAGCCTGGCGGTCCCGGACGGGCGGCTCCACTACGAGGTACGCGGACAGGGGCCCCTCGTGGCCCTGGTCGCAGCCCCGATGGACGCCGACGCCTTCGCGCCGCTGGCCGACCTGCTGGCCGCCGACCGCACGGTGCTGACCACCGATCCGCGCGGCATCCGCCGCAGCGTGCTGCACGACCCGCACCAGGACTCCACGCCCGAACTGCGCGCCGACGACCTGTCCCGGCTCCTGGCCCACCTGGACGCCGGCCCGGCCGCCGTGCTCGGGTCCAGCGGCGGCGCGGTGACCGTCCTCGCCCTCGCCCAGGCCCACCCCGAGCAGGTGCACACGGTCGTCGCGCACGAGCCGCCGCTGCTCGGTCTGCTCGACGACCGGACGGAACTGCTGGCCCGGGAGGACGACATGATCGCCACCTACCTCGCCGGGGACCGGCTCGGCGCCGGACGCAAGTTCCTCGCCAACGCGAACATCCACCTGCCGGAGGAGCTGGTCCTGGCCATGTTCGGCGGCCAGCCGGAGCCGCAGGCCGCCGCCGACGAGCACTTCCAGTACGTGCACATGATCCGCGGCACGACCCGGTTCCGGCCCGATGTTGCCGCCCTGCGCGACGGCCCGACCCGGGTCGTGGTCGGACTGGGCGAGACGTCGACCGGCCAGGTCTGCGACCGTACCTCCCGCGCGCTCGCCGCGGCGCTGGGCGCGGCCCCGGCGTTGTTCCCCGGCGGGCACATCGGGTTCGTGGAGGACCCGGCCGCCTTCGCCACCCGGCTGCACGCGGTGCTCGCCGAGGGCTGAGCCGGGTCGAGCCGGCCGGGGCCGGCACGACGACGGGCGCGGGATGCCGCTGGATCCCGCGCCCGTGCCGGCGGAGCGCCGCCGCCCGGCGTCGGCGGCGGAGGAGTCCGCCGACGCCGGGTCAGACGATCAGTTGACGGAGACGGCCGACCAGGCGGCGGCCACCGTCTGGTACTCGGTGCTGGTGCTGCCGTACAGGTCGGCGGCGGCCGACAGGGTGGCGGTGCGGGCGCCCGAGTAGCCGGTGCGCGAGGTCATGTACGTGGTGAGCGCGCGGTACCAGATCGCGGCGGCCTTGGCGTTGCCGATTCCGGTCACGGTGCTGCCGTTGCAGGTCGGGCTGTTGCCGTACGAGGACGAGCCGCTGCCGACGGCGAGCAGGTAGAAGAAGTGGTTCGCCACGCCGGAGGAGTAGTGCACGTCCAGCCGGCCGACCGACCGGCTCCAGCAGTCGGCGGAGGAGCCGTCCTTGGAGGGCTTGTCCATGTAGCGCAGCGGGGCGCCGCTGGTGCGCAGCTTCTCGCCGATCAGGTAGTCACCCGGGTCCTTGGCGTTGTTCGCGTAGAACTCGACCATGGTGCCGAAGATGTCGCTGGTGGCCTCGTTGAGGCCGCCGGACTCGCCGCTGTAGCGCAGGCCGGCGGTGTTGCTGGTGACGCCGTGGCTCATCTCGTGACCCGCCACGTCCAGCGAGGTCAGCGGATACCAGCCGGAGCCGCCGTCGCCGTAGGTCATGCAGAAGCAGGAGTCGTCCCAGAACGCGTTGGCGTAGTTGGTGCTGTAGTGCACCCGGCTGTACGCGGCCTTGCCGTCGTTGCGGATGCCGTTGCGGCCGAAGGTGTTCTTGTAGTAGTCCCAGGTCTCGGCCGCGCCGTAGTGCGCGTCCGCGGCGGTGGTCTGCCGGTCGGCCAGCGTGCCGTCACCGAAGACGTTCGCGGCGTTGGTGACCAGGGTGCCGGTGCCGCTGGTGCCACCGTTCAGGTCGTAGGTCTTGTGGCCGCCCCGGGCGCCGTCGTTGAGCTGGTAGGTCCCGCCGGAGAGGGTGGTGCCCACCGCGACCGAGCCGGAGTGGAAGGTATTGCCGGTGCCGTCGGTCTGGATCGCGTCCCACGAGTCGCGGACCCGGCCCGTGGTGGCGTCGACCAGCACGTTGAGCCGGCTCGGGGTGCCGTCGGCGCGCACGCCGCTGACCACGACCTGGTACGCCAGGGCGGTGTCGGCCCCGTCGGCGTCGTAGACGAGCTGGCTGCCGTCGACCCGGGCGCCGGTGGCGGTGGCGGTGGCCAGCGCGGCGCGGCCGGCGGCCGCCTCGCTGATCTTCGCCTTCGCGCCCCGGCTCGGGGCCGCGGCCAGGGTCTGGCTGGCGCCGCGCCAGGTGTTGCCCTTGCCCAGGTGGACGACCGTGTCACCGCCCAGGACCGGCAGGCCGTCCTGGTAGCGGTGCAGCCGGACGTGCTGGGTGCCGTCGGCGTCGGTCAGCACCTTCTGCAGGGTGAACGACTGGCCGTCGGCGACGAGTGCGCTGCCGGAATGGGCCTTGAGCTGGGCCACCGCGCGGGTGAACGGGTCACCGGACGCGGGGGCTGCGGAGGCGGTGGCGGGGAGGCTGCCGGCGGCGGCCAGCAACGCGGCCGTGGCCAGGCCGCCCAGGAGAGTGGTACGACGCATGGAACACCTACCTTCACGAGGACTGCCGGTCGGGGGGGTGCCGACCGACGGTGATCCGTCGACGGAGGAGACGACGGATCGGCCACGCCCGGGCGGGTGGCACGGGCGTGGCGGCGCACGAGGTATCGATGGAGGAAAGATCCTCGATGCGCTGTTGCACATTCTTGCGCCCGCCGGCCCTTTTCTGTCACGCCCTTTGGCCAAGATTTTTTCCACCCGCCCACGCCAAGCGCCTTAACCTGGACAAATGCGTGCTCCGCAGCGGGCCGGGGCGGATCCGGCGGGAGTCGACCGGCCACTGCTCGCCGGCGGGCTGCTGGTCGCCTCGGGCCTGGTCGACGTGGTGGCCGCCTACGCCAACACGACGGCGGACCCGTTCATGGTGCTGACCAGACGCGGGGTCTACCAGCTCGACATCACCGGCTGGGCGTGGCTGCACGTGGCGCTCGGGGCGGCGGTGGCGCTCGCCGGGCTGCTGGCCGTCACCGGCCGGCGCGGCACCGCCGCCACGGCGATCGGGTGCGCCGCGCTGGCGGTCGTCGTGGACGTGCTGCTCTTCCCGTACGCGCCGGTCCGAGCGCTCTTCGTGGTCGCGCTCACCGGTGCGGCCGTCCGGCTGCTGCTCCGCCGGCACCGCGCCGTACGGGCCGGCGGCTGAGGCGGGTCAGCGGGGTTCGCAGATCCGGCCGGTGAACGCCGGGTCGGCCTCCCGGGTGGCCGCCCACACCGGGTTGACCACCAGCGCCAGCGGCGGCGCCTGCCAGGCGGAACCCAGCCGCTGGAACAGGTCGTACTCCCGCCTCGGCCGGTCGATCCGACCGCCGGCCAGGAAGTCGACCACCCGGTCCTCGGCGGCCCGCCGGCCGATCAGCCCGCCGTGGAAGGCGGGCAACTGGAACACCGGCACCTGGCTGTACTCGCCCGGCGGCGCCTCCGCCGCGCTGGAGGTCGGCAGGAACGCCACCATCCGGACGCCGGGCACCGGGCAGAGCGTGCGGTTGCGGTAGAAGGGCGCGTCGATCAGCACCGACCGCACGAACGGCTCGTCCGGTCCGCTCCTCACCTCGCGGCCCAGGTTCGCCAGCCAGAAGATCCCGCGCAGTTCCCACCCGGCGGCCACGCCCCAGCCGCTGTGTCCCGGCGGCGGATAGTAGGCCCGCCCGGGCTGGATCAGCGGGCTGAACAGCATCACCGCCTCCACCGGCGTCGGCTTCGACCACTTGTCCAGGTAGGTCCGCGCCACCATCGCGCCCTCGCTGGAGCCGAGCAGGGCGATCGGCCGACCGGTCCGCCGGTGCAGCGCGTCGACCTGCGCGGCCAGCAGCACGGCGCTGGAGTCCAGGGTGCGGTGGGTGGCCTCCGGGGCGTACGGCAGCGGGCGGCCCCCGCGGTCGAGCCCCGCGTAGGAGAAGCGCTCCACCCGGGGGTCCACCGGCGGCCGCCCGTTCCACTCCGAGTCGTGCCCGGCGATGACGATCACCGCGTGCGGCACCCGGTCGGGAAGCCGTTCGCTGACCACCGGCGGCGTCCACTCCCCCGGCGTGCCCAGCGCGAGCCCGATGAGCGACTGCGCCGCCACCGCGCCGGCCATGGTCAGGACGATGGCCACCGGCGCCACCGGCACCCGGGGCCAGCGGATCCGCGCCGGCAGCGCCGCCGCCGCCACGGTCTGCCGCCAGAGCAGGCCGTTCGCCGCCCCGGCCAGCGCCGTCACCGGAACGCCCCACCAGCCGCGGGTGCTGGAGATCAGCGCCCCCGCGAAGGTGAGCACGGCGAAGTTGAGCACCGACCAGCCGAGCAGTTCGATCGTGGGCAGCCCGCGCCACCAGGTCCCGACCACCCCGGCGCGTTGCAGGAACGGGGCGAGCACCAGCATCGGGACCAGCGAGGCGAGCAGGTACCAGGAGAGCGCGACCACCGAGAAGGCGACGGAGAGCGCGGCCCACGGTGAGATGATCACCGCGGCGAGGGCGGCGACCTCCAGGTTCCGCCGGACCAGCCAGCCGAACGGGGGGCGCTGCACCTGCGCGGGCCAGGCCAGCGCGGTCAGCCCCGCGGAGAGCAGCCCGCGCACGGCGGTGAGGCCCACCAGCCCAAGCAGGAAATGCCACCACGAGTTGTGGTAGACCAGCAGCCAGCGCAGGTCGTGGTACGAGTCGTACGGCCAGACGCCGGTCGCCTGGGGGGCGAGCGCGCGGGCCCCGGTGAAGCCGATGCCGGACAGCACGGCCGCCTCCAGCACCGGCGGCAGCATGGCGAGCAGGAGCAACATGGCCAACCGGCTCCTGGTCGATTCCACCGCCGCTCCTCGCGCCCCGGGTCCTCCGGCCCCCCTGCGCAGGATCTCGCGAATCTGCCCGGTCGGTGCCGGAATTCGCGGACCGCGAGCCGTACGGACGGTCAGCGGTCGACGGCGCTGCGCGAGCCGACCGAACGAGCGGGGTGGCGTCCGCCGCGTCGCGTGGCAACCTGTCGCATCCCTCGGGCAGGATGCTCCTCGTGCGCCGCGACCGAGACGACCAGCCGACCGGAGACCGCCGATGACCGACGACCTGCTCGACGGCCCCGGCGACGGGGTCGGCCGGGTGCTGGGCACCGCCGACGCCACCCCGCTCACCTTCTGGACGGCCGTCTCCCCCGGCAGCTACCTGCAACTCGACGACGTGGTGGTGACCCGGCGCGAGCTGCCCGACCGCGAGCCGGTGACCATCGCCGGCGTGGTCACCCAGGTCCGCGCCCGGCACGAGGGGGCGCAGTTCGACTCCGACGTCTTCGCCATCGCCGACGGCACGCTGCCGGCCCAGGTGCAGGAGGCCGCCGAGATCACCACCACCCGGGTCGACCCGGAGTTCTACGTGCCGCCCACCCCCGGCGCGGTGGTGCACCGGGCCGAGGGCGACGCTCGGGCCCGGGCGCTGCACTTCGACCGGATGGAGCGGCGCATCCCGATGGGCATGGGCCGCGACGGCGTCCCGGTCTACCTCAACGCCGACTTCCTCGACGGCACCCGCGGCGCGCACGTCTCCATCTCCGGCATCTCCGGGGTGGCCACCAAGACCAGCTTCGCCACCTTCCTGCTCTACTCGGTCTTCCGCTCCGGGGTGCTGGGCGGCGACGCGGTCAACGCCAAGGCGCTCATCTTCAACGTCAAGGGCGAGGACCTGCTCTTCCTCGACCACCCCAACGCCCGGCTCGACGACGACACCCGGGCCGGGTACGCCAAGCTCGGCCTGACCGCCGGGGCCTTTCCCGACGTCCGGGTCCACGCGCCGCCCCGGGTCGGCGACTCCTCGGGTACGCCGGACGTGAGCAGCCGGCTCACCGGGGTGGACAGCTTCTACTGGACGCTGAGCGAGTTCTGCGCCGACCGCCTGCTGCCGTACGTCTTCGCCGACGCCGACGACGAGCGGCAGCAGTACACGATGGTGGTGCACTCGGTCGCCGCCCACCTGGCCCGGTACGGGCAGCCCGCCGACGGCGGGGTGAGCATCGACGGGGTGCGGCTGGGGTCCTACGCCGACCTGGTCGACCACATCGTCGAGCAGCTCAACGACGACGAGACCCGGGGCGACTGGGCGGGCAGCGCGGTCGGCCTGGGCACGGTCAACGCCTTCGCCCGCCGGCTGATCGGCAGCAAGAAGGACCTGGGCCGGCTGATCCGCGGCGACCTGGCCACCCGCCGCCCGCACAGCATCAACACCTCGGAGAGCGCGCAGGTCACCGTGGTCGACCTGCACAACCTGCCGGACCGGGCGCAACGCTTCGTGGTCGGCGTGACGCTCAAGAGCGAGTTCGAGCGCAAGGAGAAGGCCGGCACCGCCAAGCCGCTGCTCTTCGTGGTGCTCGACGAGCTCAACAAGTACGCCCCCCGCGAGGGCTCCTCCCCGATCAAGGAGGTGCTGCTCGACATCGCCGAGCGGGGCCGCTCGCTCGGGGTGATCCTGGTCGGCGCGCAGCAGACCGCCAGCGAGGTGGAGCGGCGGATCGTCACCAACTCGGCGATCCGGGTGGTCGGCCGGCTCGACCCGGCCGAGGCGTCCCGCCCGGAGTACGGCTTCCTCCCGCCCGCCCAGCGACAGCGGGCGCTGCTGGCCAAGCCCGGCACCATGTTCGTCAACCAGCCGGACATCCCGGTCCCGCTCTGCCTGGAGTTCCCCTTCCCCGCGTGGGCGACCCGGGTCTCGGAGGCCGGCCGGGCGCCGTCGGAGACGCTGCGCTCGATCACCCAGGCGGCCGATCCGTTCGCGGTGGTGGGCTCCGGTTCCGGGGCCTCCGACGACGACATCCCGTTCTGAGGTGGCTGAGGCATGAAGATCCTGCACACCTCCGACTGGCACGTCGGCAAGGTGCTCAAGGGGCAGTCCCGGGCCGAGGAGCACAAGCAGGTCCTCGCCCAGGTGATCGAGATCGCCCGCACCGAGCGGCCCGACCTGGTCATCGTGGCCGGCGACCTGTACGACACCGCCGCGCCCACCCCGGAGGCGACCCGGCTGGTCACCCGCGCGCTGACCGCGCTGCGGCGGACCGGGGCGGACGTGGTGGCGATCGGCGGCAACCACGACAACGGGCAGGCCCTCGACGCGCTGCGACCGTGGGCCGAGGCGGCCGGCATCACGCTGCGCGGCAGCGTACGGGACAACCCGGCCGAGCACGTCATCGACGGGGTCACCGCCGACGGCGAGCGCTGGCAGCTGGCCGCGCTGCCCTTCCTCTCCCAGCGGTACGCGGTCCGCGCCGTGGAGATGTACGAGTTGACCGCCGCCGAGGCCAACCAGACGTACGCCGACCACCTGGGGCGGGTGCTCGCCCGGCTCGCCGAGGGCTTCACCGAGCCGGACCGGGTGCACCTCGTGACAGCGCACCTCACCGTGGTCGGGGCGAGCACCGGCGGTGGGGAGCGGGACGCGCACACCGTGCTGGGCTACGCGGTCCCCGCCACCGTCTTCCCCGGCACCGCGCACTACGTGGCGCTTGGGCACCTGCACCGCTCCCAGCGGGTGATCGGCCCCTGCCCGATCCGCTACAGCGGCAGCCCGCTCGCGGTCGACTTCGGCGAGCAGGAGAACGTCGGCTCGGTGACGGTCGTCGAGGTGACCGCGACGACCGCCGCGCAGGTACGGGAGGTGCCGGTGCCCGGCGCGGTGCCGCTGCGTACGGTCCGCGGCACCCTCGCCCAGCTCGCCGAGATCGACGCCCCGGAGGGCTGGCTGCGGGTCTACGTCCGCGAGCAGCCCCGCGCCGGGCTGCGCGAGGAGGTGCAGGAGCTGCTCCCCCGCGCGCTGGAGATCCGGATCGACCCGGAGCTGGTGCCCGCCCCGGGCAGCGGCACCCGGACGGCCCAGCGGGCCGGCCGGTCCCCGCGCGAGCTCTTCGCCGACTATCTGGGCAGCCGGGGGCACGCCGACGAGGGCGTCCAGGAGCTCTTCGACGAGCTGCTCGAGGAGGTCGACCACTGATGCGGCCGATGCGGCTGGACATGGCGGGCTTCACCGTCTTCCGCGAGGAGACCACCGTCGACTTCACCGACGCCGACTTCTTCGCCCTGGTCGGGCCGACCGGGTCCGGCAAGTCGACGGTGCTCGACGCGATCTGCTTCGCCCTCTACGGCACCGTGCCCCGCTGGGGCGGCGCCCGGGGGCTGGGCAACGCGCTCGCCCCCTCGGCCACCGAGGCCCGGGTGCGGCTGGTCTTCGAGTCCGCCGGCGACCGGTACGTGGCCACCCGCGTGGTCCGCCGGGACGGCCGGGGCGCGGTGAAGACGGCCAACGCCGGGCTGCAGCTGATGCCGCCCGGCTTCGACGTGACCAAGCTCGACACCGGGCTCAGCCCGGAGGACCTCGGCGAGGTGGTGGCCGGCACCCCCGCCGAGATGGAGCGGGCGGTGCTGGACGCGGTCGGCCTGCCGTACGAGCAGTTCACCAGTTGCGTGGTGCTGCCGCAGGGGCAGTTCGCCGACTTCCTGCACGCCAAGCCGGCCACCCGGCAGCAGATCCTGGTCAACCTGCTCGGCCTCGGCGTCTACGAGGAGGTGCAGAAGAAGGCCACCGAGCGCGCCGGCCAGGCCGAGGCGAAGCTGGAGGCGGTGGACCGGATGCTCGGCGGGCTCGCCGACGTCGACGACGGGGCCCTCGCCGCGGCGCGGCAGCGGGTCGACCGGATGCGCGAGCTGGCCGGGGCGGTCGCGGCCGCCGTACCGGAGCTGGATCGGGCCCGGGCGACGGCGCGGGAGCAGGCGACGGCGCTCGCCGCGCTCGACGCGGAACTGGCCGTGCTGGCCGGCGTCCGGCCCCCGGACGGGACCGCCGAGCTGGCCCGGGCGGTGGCCGACGCCCGGACGGCCGCCGACGACGCCGCGGCGGCGGTCGGGCTGGCCGAGGAACGCGAGGAGAAGCTGCGCGGCGAGCTGGCCACGGCCGGCGACGAGAGCGCGCTGCGCCTGCTGCTGAAGGCGCACGCCGACCGGGAACGGCTGACCGGCGAGGTGGCGACGGTCGGCGCCGCGGTGGGCGCGGCGCAGGCCGAGCACGACGTGGCGGCCGGCGCGCTCGCCGAGGCCCGGGCCGCCGCCGAGCGGGCCGAGGCGCACCTGGAGGCGGCGTTCCGGGCGCACGAGGAGGCCAAGGCCACCGATCAGGCGGTGGCGCTACGGGCGCACCTGGCCGACGGGGACGCGTGCCCGGTCTGCGAACAGGTGGTCCCCCGGGTGCCGGCGGTGCCGGAGGGATCGGCGGTGGCCGGCGCGATCGAGGCCGGCCGGTCGGCCCGGGCGGCCAGCGAGGCGGCGAAGCGGGTGGTGCAGGAGCGCGACGCCGCCGCGCGCGAGCTGGACCGGGTGCTGCTGCGCGCCCGCACCGAGCACGACCAGCTCCGGGCCCGGCTGACCGAGCTGGACGCCCAACTCGTTGGCGCGGCCGCGCCGGAGACGCTGCGGGAGACCCTGGCCGAGCACGCCCGGCTGCGCCGCGCCCTGGAGGAGGCGGCCGGCGCGGTCCGGTCCGGCCGGGACGCCGCCCGCCGAGCCCGGGGCGCGCTCGACGGGGCGGAGGAGCGGCTGCGCCGCGCGTGGCGGGACTTCGACGCCACCCGGGACCGGCTAGCCCGGTTCGGCCCGCCCGCCGCCGACCGCGACG
>NZ_RJLN01000069.1 GCF_003725545.1 Micromonospora solifontis
CTGGGCGTCGCGCCCCCGTCAGCACGGGCGAGGGGCCGGTGACGGCGTCACCGGCCCCCGCGTACGGCCGGCTCAGTCCGCGAGCGCGCCGGCCGCGCGTCCCTCGTGCAGGGTGAGGTTGTGGCCGGTGGACGGGTCGAACAGGTGGATCTTCTCCAGGTTGAACCAGACCCGCCGGTTCTCACCCTCGCGCACCGGCGACTCCGCCGACAGCCGGGTGACCAGGTTGGATCCGGCGCCGGTGAAGTCGGCCGCGCCCGCGTCGGCGGCCAACTCCTCCAGCTCGGCGGCGGTGGCCCGCTCCCCTTCGACGGTGAGGTAGACGTACTTGTCGGAACCCATCGACTCGACGATCTCCACCGGCGCCTCGAACTCCATGCCCCGGCGGCGGGTCTCCTCGTCGATCAGCGCGGCGTCCTCGAAGTGCTCGGGGCGGATGCCGAGGATCAGCTCGCGCGGCGCGTCGCCGCCGCCCTCGAGCTGGCGGCGGACCCGGTCGCCGACCGGCACGTCACCGAGCGCGGTCCGCAGCCGGCCGTCCCCGACCGTGGCCGGCAGGAAGTTCATCGACGGCGAGCCGATGAACCCGGCGACGAAGAGGTTCCTCGGGTGGTCGTAGAGCTCCTGCGGGGGGCCGACCTGCTGCACCGCCCCGCCCCGCATGATCACCACACGGTCGCCGAGGGTCATCGCCTCGGTCTGGTCGTGGGTCACGTAGACGGTGGTGGTGCCGAGCTGCTTCTGCAGCCGCGACACCACGGTACGCATCTGCACCCGCAGCTTGGCGTCGAGGTTGGACAGCGGCTCGTCCATCAGGAACGCCTTCGGCTGGCGGACGATCGCCCGGCCCATCGCCACCCGCTGCCGCTGCCCGCCGGAGAGGTTGGCCGGCTTGCGGTCCAGCAGCGGGGTCAGCTCCAGGACCTTCGCCGCCTCCTCCACCTTGCTGTTGATGGTCTCCCGGTCCAGCTTCGCCAGCCGGAGCGGGAAGGCCATGTTCTCCCGCACGGTCATGTTCGGGTAGAGCGCGTACGACTGGAACACCATGGCGATGTCCCGATCGCGCGGCGCCCGGTCGTTGACCCGCTCACCCGCGATCCGCAGCTCCCCGGAGCTGATGTCCTCCAGCCCGGCGATCATGTTGAGCGTGGTGGACTTGCCGCAGCCGGACGGGCCGACCAGGATCACGAACTCGCCGTCGGCGATCTCCAGGTCGACGTCCCGCACCGCCATGGTCCCGTCGGGGAACCGCTTGCTCACCTTGTCGAGCACGATGTCAGCCACGACTACCACCTATCCCTTGACTGCGCCGGAGGTCAGGCCGGAGACGATGCGGCGCTGGAAGAAGAGCACGAAGAGGATGATCGGAATGGTGATCACCACGGCGGCGGCGCAGATCGCCCCGGTGGGATCCTCGAACTGCGACTCGCCGGTGAAGAACGACAGCGCCACCGGGACCGTCCGGGCCCGCTCGGTCGAGGTGAGCGTGATGGCGAACAGGAAGTCGTTCCAGCAGAAGATGAAGACCAGGATCGCCGTGGTGAACACCCCCGGCGCGGCGAGCGGGGCGATCACCCGCCGGAACGCCTGGCCCTGGGTGGCGCCGTCCATCTTCGCCGCCTTTTCCAGGTCCCACGGGATCTGCTTGAAGAACGCCGACAGCGTGTAGATCGCCAGCGGCAGCGCGAAGGTGATGTACGGCAGGATCAGCCCCGGCCAGGTGTCGAAGAGTCCCAGCTGCCGCTCGATCTCGAACAGCGGTGACACCAGCGACACCTGCGGGAACATGGCGATCAGCAGGGAGACCCCGACGAGCAGCTTCTTGCCCGGGAAGTCCAGCCGCGAGATCGCGTACGCGGCCATCGCGCCCAGCACCACCGCGATCAGGGTGGCGATCAGCGCGATGCCGATCGAGTTGACCAGGGCCCGGACGAACTGGTTGGTGTCGAAGATCGTCCGGTAGTTGTCCAGCGTCCACTCCCGCGGCCAGAACTTGCCGTCGGTGAGGGTGCCCGGGGTCTTGAACGACAGCGAGGCGATCCAGAGCACCGGGACCAGCGCGAAGACGACGACGATGACGTCCAGCAGGCCCCAGCGAAGCTTCGCCCGCGTGGTGGTTTCGACTGCCATCTCAGCGCCTCTCCCCATCGTCGCTGCCGGGAGCAGCGGTGCCGAACAGCTTCACGAAGACGAACGCGATGATCGCCACGGTGAGGAAGATCAGCACCGACATCGTGGAGCCGATGCCGAGGTTCAAACCCCGGATCAGGTTGTTGTAGGCGAGCATCGACACCGACGAGGTCTCGTTGCCGCCGGCGGTGAGCACGAAGATGTTGTCGAACACCCGGAACGCGTCCAGGGTGCGGAACAGCAGGGCGACCAGGATCGCCGGCTTCATCACCGGCAGCATCACCTTGGTGAACCGCTGCCAGGCGGTCGCGCCGTCGGTGGAGGCGGCCTTGAGCAGGTCCTCCGGCACCAGCGCCAGCCCGGCCATCAGCAGCAGCGCCATGAACGGGGTGGTCTTCCAGATCTCCGCCAGCATGATGATCGCCAGCGAGCTGGCCCGCTCGGTGAGCGGCGCGCTGCCGTCGAAGAGGTTCGCCAGGTATCCGGTGCCCGGCGTCCAGGCGTACCGCCAGGAGAAGGCGGCCACCACGGTGACGATGCCGTACGGGATCAACGCCGCGGTACGGACGATGCCCCGGCCGACCAGGGTGCGGTGCATGATCAGCGCCAGGGCCATGCCGAGCACCAGCTCGACCGCCACGGTGACCACCGTGATCAGCGCGGTCACCCCGAACGCCGTCCACCAGAACTGGTTGGTCAGCACCGTCGCGTAGTTCTCCAGGCCGACGAACTCCCGCTGGTCGGGGAAGCGCAGATCGAAGCGCTGCAGCGACAGCCAGACCGAGTAGAGGATCGGGTACGCGGTGACCAGCACCATGACCAGCGCGGCCGGCGCGCAGAGCAGCCAGCCGAGCCGGCGCTCGGCCCGCTTGTTCTCGCTCAGCGGCGGCTTCGTCCGGCGGCGGGTCCGCTGCCCGGGCACGGCCGCGTGCCGGCCGGTCCGGGTGGCGGTCTCGTCGGCGGCGACGTCGGCGCCGGCGGGAGTGGCGTTCACGCTCACGGCAGGACCCCCTTCGACTCGAGGGCGTCGGCGATGGCCTGCCGTAGCTCGTCCGCGGTCCGCTCGGGCCGGATGTCCGACGGCGGCGACAGGATCGCCGACATCACGGTGGAGATGCTCTGGTACGCCGGGGTCAGCGGCCGGACCGCCGGCTCCTTCAGCTCCTCCAGGATGGTCTGCTTCATCGGGTACGCCTTGTCCATCTCCGGATCCGCGTAGACCGCCTCGATGGTGGGCGGGACGCCGTCGTTGATCGCGGAGAACTTCTGGTTCTTCGCGTTGCGGAGGCACTTCGCGGCCTCGAAGGACTCCGTCGGGTGTTTGGAGTAGGTGCTGACGGCCAGGTTCACCCCGCCGATGGTGACCTTGCTGGGGGCGTTCGCGTCGACCCCCGGCACCCGGGCCCACTTGACCTTCTTGGCCAGGTCCGGGTTCGCCTCCTGCATCGCCGGATACACGAACGGCCAGTTGACCTGGAAGGCGCCGGTGCCCGACTGGAACTCCAGCCGGACGGGGTCCTCGGTGGCGTTGCTGAACGACGGCGACGTCACGCCCGACGTGGCGAAGTTCTTCAGCTGCTCCAGGGCGCGGACGGTGCCGTCGTCCATCACGGCCTTCTTGCCGTCGTCGCTGAGGATGTGCCCGCCGGCGCTCTCGGCGAGGGTGTTGTAGAGGACGACCAGCCCTTCGTACTGGGCGCCCATGGTGAGCACCTGGTACGGCTTGCCCTGCCGCTTCAGCTCCTGGGCCGCCTTGATCATGTCGTCCCACGTCTTCGGCGGCTGCTGCACCAGGTCGGTGCGGTACCACAGGAGCTGGACGTTGGTGTTCTTCGGCGCCGCGTACAGCCTGCCCTCGTAGCGGGCGGTGTCCAGCGGGCCGGCCAGGGTGCCCTGCTCCGCCTCGGCCTTGTCGGCCCCGGTCCACTCCCGGATCCAGTGCGCGCTGGCGAACTCCTGGGTCCAGGTGACGTCGAGGCCCAGCACGTCCATCCCGCTGTCCTGCGCGGCGAGCCGGCGCACCAGCTGCACCCGCTGGTCGTCGGCCTGCCGCGGCAGCACCCGGTAGGCGATCCGGTAACGCCCCTGTGCCTGGGCGTTGCAGTCGTCGACCACCTTCTGCAGGTTCTGCTCGGGCGGGTAGTAGAGGTTGATCGTCGGCGTACCGCCGTCCCCACCACCGGACCCGCACGCGGCCAGCGGCGCCACCAACGCCAGTGCGGCGGCTGCCGCCGCCGCACGTCTGCCTGGCCGCCGCCGGTCGGCCCTGTCGGGGTCTGTCGTCATCGCCCTCCCCCTTCCATCGGCGAGAGCCGGGGGAAGTCACCCGTGCCCCGGCGCACGGCGATACGGTCGGGGCACCGGCCACCACGGGGCCGCCCGCACCCCGGGCGTTTCGTGGGCCTCACAGTGCCCGACCTGCGACATTGCGAAACCTGGCCGTCACGGAACGGTCACTACGGCGGAAACCCCACGCCCACCTTGGGCCCCTCGTGCCCGGAAAGAGTGGCCATCCCGCGCGGAGTGGCCACTCTTTCCGGGCACGAGGGCGCAACCCGTGGACGAGGGCGCAACGCGCCGGGAGGGGGCGGCGGATCCGGACGGCAGGAGGGCCAGGAGGGGCGAGGCGACTCGGTCGTCCCACCTCGTGGACGGCGAGGCTACCCACCGTCCGCGCGGTGGACTAGCGTCAGGTCAGCTCCGCAGCCAGCGCGTTCGCCGTCGACGTCGATACGCCTCCGGCCGACCCCAGCCCGCCCGATCGGTTGGTTCTCGCGCGAACGTCCCTCTGCGGTCCCACCGGTTGGGCAGGATCAGAGCCCAACGAGGAGGTGCCGTCGTGCAGGACACCCGCGCTCTCGCCCTGACGTTCGAGGTGAGCGGCCTGCCCCCGGTCAAGACCGAGGCCCTGTCCATCTTCGCCGCCGGGCACCGCCAGGCGGCCAGGGTCCGTGCGCTGCTCCAGGCGGCCTGCACGGCGGCCCAGCGCACCGGCTGGACCCCGCTGGACGGGCCGGTCGAGGTGGACCTGACCCTGCGTTGCCCGCCCGGGCACCGCACCTCCGACGCCAGCACCCTGCTGGGCGGGGTGTGCGCCGTGCTCCAGGACAAGAAGCGGGTGGCCAACATCGGACTGGCCCACCTCGGAGTGCTGGTCGACGTCGCCCTCTACGGCGACGACCGGCAGATCCGTCGCCTGTCCTACGCCGAGGAACCGGCGGAGGACTTCTCGTACCAGGTCCGGGTGGCCGCCGTACCGGCGGTGGTTTGACCGACGACCGCGGTGGGGTACCGCGGACGCCGACGAAGGGAGCGCCGATGTCGGAGCCACATGTCACGCTCGATCCGAGCGGGCTCGACCCCGTGCAGCAGAAGCTGCGCGGCCCGCTGGAGGATCAGCTGACCTCGGCCCTGCAGGCGGCCACCGACCGGGTCCGCGCCAGCTACGCGGGCGAGCCGGTCGAGGAGGTCTGTCGTCGGCTGCTCGACGAGACCCGCGCCGGCCTGCACCCGGACATCGCCGCCGGCTTCAATCCGGACATGGACGAGTTCTGCCGGGTGGCGGTGGCGATCGTCCGCGGCGAGGTCGCCTGAGCCCGACCGCCGACGCCAGGTCGCCACGCGCCCGATGCGGCGCCGCGACCTGGCGCCGTCGCGCGCTCTCCGGCTGGCCGCCGGTGCGGTCCGCGTCGATCAGCCGCGCGGCAGGTCCAGCGAGACGACATGGGTGCCGTCCGGCCGGGTCGACTCGCCGAGCCGCACCGGCAGCCGCCCGCCCGAGGTCCGCACCCCGAGGCCGACGGTGACGTACCCCTCGAAGTCTCCGGCGGGCGCCCAGCCGCGCAGCGCCGGGTAGCCGATGGTCCGCGGCGGCGCGCTCACCGTGCTCCGGCCGGTGCTGTCGTGTGCCTGGGCCGGGTCGAAGCGGATGGTGAGGAAGGTGTTCCCGGGCAGGCTCACCGGGATGCCACTGCCGTCGGACTCCACTCTCGACACGTACCGGGCCTGGTACGACGGGGTGGGGCCACGGAACACGAAGGTGATCCGGCTGTAGCCCTCGGCGGGGTGGTCGCCGACCTCGATCCGTACCAGAACGGGCAGCGGCTCCCCCGGCGCCGGGGTGACCGGCACCCGGACCGGGTGTCGCACCCGGGCCGCCGAGGTGGGCACCGCCCACCCGTAGGTCACCCGCCAGTCGCTCGCTGCGGACGGCGCGGCGGTGGTGGCGGCCGGGGCGATGGGGCTGGCGGGCGTGGTGGCGGCGGTCGCGCCGGGGGCGGGCGCCGTCGAGGGCGCAGGGGTCGCGCCGTCGTGGTCGGTCGTCGTGCAGGCCGCCGCGAGCAGCACGACCACGCCGGCGAGCAGTGGTACGCGCTGAGGTCTCATGGCTCAGTGTCGCCCCGCTGGATACACCCCCACCAGGGCCGATCATCCCGGGTCGACCACCGCCTCGGCGGTCAGGCCGCCAGCGGGTCGAACCGCCGGTTGGTCGCCGTGCGGGCGGTCACCTGCGGCACGCCGGCCAGCTCGGCGGCGTAGTCGCGGACCAGCGCCGGCAGTTGGTAGTCGCCGTGGCCGGTCCGCTGCGCCAGGTGCGCGTCGACCAGGTCGTCGAGGGCCCGGTGCACCCGCTGCGGGGAGACGCCGAGCTGGGTCGCGGCGGTCTCCACCGGCGTGTCCGGCCGGGCGGCGAGCAGCTCGAGCATCCGCCCGGCCACCTCGTCGTCGGAGCGGACCGCCGCCACGCCGGTGGCCAGGCTGGCCCGCACCGAAAGGTCCTCGTACGCCAGCAGGTCCAGCCGACCCCGCCCGTCACCCAGCTCGGCGACCAGCGCGGACACCGGGGTGCCGGGCCCCCGGCCCAGCCGGGCGCCGGCGATCCGCAGCGCGAGCACCGAGCCGCCGCAGATCCGCACCAGGTCGGCGGTGGCCGCCGGCTCGGCGGCCAGCCGCTCCGGCCCGGCGAACGCGGCCAGCAGCTCGCGGGCCTGGGCGGCCCCGACCGGGCGCAGCGCCACCCGGCGTACGCCGTCCAGGCTGCCGAGGTGCCGCTGGGCGACCGCGATCAGCGCGGGACCGGGCCCGGCGGGGAGCAGCGGGCGGACCTGGGCCGCGCGGGTCACCCCGTCGACGACCAGCAGCAGCCGGCGCCCGGCGACCAGGGAGCGGAACCAGCCGGCCCGCTCGTCGGTGTTCTCGGGCACGTCGGCGGCCGGCACGCCGAGCGCGCGCAGCACCCGGGCCAGCACCTCCCCCGCCGTCACCGAGGTCCGGTAGCCGAGGTCCACGAAGACCTGCCCGTCCGGGAAGTCGGCGGATACGGCGTGCCCGGCGCGTACCGCGAGGGTGGTCTTGCCGCTGCCGGGGGCACCGGTGACGACCACGGCGGCCGGGGTGGCGGCGGTCACCGTCGCGACCACGTCGGCGGTTTCCCGGGCACGTCCGAGGTAGGTGACCGGGTCCGCGGGCAACTCGCGGGGCACGGCCCAGCCGACCGTGGGCCGGGCTCCCGCGACCGGCGCCGGCGTGGTCACGATCGGCGCGGCCGGCGGCAGGTACGACAACTCGGGCGCGCGGTCCAGCATCGCGCGGTGCAGCCTGGCCAGTTCCTCGCCGGGCTCGAGGCCGAGCTGCTCGTCGAGGACGGCCCGGGCGTCCCGGTAGACGGTGAGCGCGCCCGGCACGTCCCCGCACCGGTAGAGGGCGAGCATCAGATGCCCCCAGGCCCGCTCCCGCAGCGGGTGGGCCGCGAGGTGCCCGCGCAACTCGGCGAGCACGTGCGCGTGCTCACCGGCGGCCAGTCGCGCCTCGGCCAGCTCCTCGAAGACCTGCAGCCGCTGCTCGTCGAGGGCGGCCCACCGGTTGCGGTGCCCCGGGGCAGGGCGTCGCCGGACGGGCCCCGCCACCAGGCCAGCGCCGTGCTCAGCGTCTCGATCGCGCCGGCCGGATCGGCCGACGCGAGCAGCGCCCGCCCCTCCCCCGCCAGCCGCTGGAACTCGGTGACGTCCAGCTCGTGCGGTGCCAGCCGCAGCTCGTACGCCTGTGGCCGGGCGACCAGCCGGTCGCCCAGCGTGCGCCGCAGGCCGGCGGCATGGGTACGCAGGTTCGCCTTGGCGGAGGTTGGTGGGTGGTCCGACCAGACCATCTGGGCCAGCCGGGGCAGGGGGACCGAGTGGTTCGCCTCGATCGCCAGCCCGGCCAGGACGGCCCGTCGCTTTGCCGCGCCGGGCGTGACGGCCTGGCCATCGACGCACAGCTCCACCGTGCCTAAGAGCCGGATCTGCAGTTCCATCGCGCCGCTCCCCCGTTGACCCTTGACGCGCCGCCCAGGCTAGGTGCCCGCTTCGCAGGCAACAAGGAACAAACCAGACAGTCGAGCGTGACGAACGTCAATATCACCGTGCGGCGTGTCGCGGTAACAGAAACGCCGCCGGGGACGCTCCCGGCAGTTCATGACGGATAGTGACCGCACAGGATGTCGCCCACCACAGTCTTCCCGCGGGTGCTACCCCGGCGCGCCTGCGAGAAACCCGCCCGACAGGGATCGGTGCCAGTCTACCTGGAAAGAAGATCCGCGCCAACCGGCCGAAGGGACGCGACCGGCGCACCTTCACGATCCGTCACGCCTTCCAGACGGTGATCTCGGTGATCCAGTCGACTCCCCGCGCCTGGCGTCACGTATCGCCGGCACTCAGCCGAACAGATGATCACACCCCGTCCCGCACGGGGCGACGCTGCCGCCGGCGCGGCCGTGGCGGCTCAGCCCGCTGCGGGACCGTCGCCTTCGTCCTCATAGGTCTCGCACGGGACGAGACCGTCGATGAACGCGCCGAACGACTCGGCCGACCCACCGGGGCACCCGATCCTCGCCGATGTACGCGACCGCGGGCTCACCCTGCGGGCCGCAGTCGGAGTAGTCATGAACGCCGAGCTGATCGGCGATCCGCCGGATCGCTCCGACCGCGGACGCCGGATCACGGCGGGCCTCGACCACCAACCGGGTCGCACGCTCACGCAGATCGTCGGGGTACTTCTTCGGTGCGGGCATCGCTGGTGTTCCTCCCAGGTTTCGATGTCTCCATCAAACCCGGTGCGGAACAACGGGCGCCCTGCATCCGGCTACGGACATGGCCGTGGGCCCATTCCTGTTCGAAAGGAATGGGCCCACAGTCAATCAGATGCTACTCGCCTTCGTCTTCGTCCTCATACGTTTCGCATGGGACCAGGCCATTCATGAACTCCTCGAACGAATCGGCGACTCGCCTAGGAGTCCTGTCTTCACCGACGTAGGCGACTACGGGTTCCCCGTCCGCGCCGGACTCGGAGTAGTCCAGCATGACCGTGTCCGGCCCTGCCATCGGCGTGACACCGATTACCACCCCGACGTCGGGGTAGTCCCACTCCGAAATCAGTTCGGCGGACTGGGCGTCGATCCCCTCCTCGTGTCCGATACCCATGATGACGTCTACTCCAAAGTGGTCAGCAGCCCAGGACGTCCGGAAATCCGTGGGGTAGCAGCTGTTCTTCAGAACACCGCCGTTCTGCTGATACATCAGCTCCACGTAACTCCGGGGCAAGCGAACCCCGAGCGTTTCCTCCGCTCGGCGAACCATGTCCTCGGTCAGCGCTGGTCCGGTCCACGACGACGGACCTTCTTCGAATGGAGATGTCATCTCAAGCAACAACCTTCAGCAAATCGAGGCCCCACCGGTGTGACCGGTTTTGGCGTGAATGGCCATGTTAACCAGTTGCATCTGTCCACAGTTTTGGTGATGGTGCCACGTCCACTTGCCCTTCCTGTAGGCCTCCGTGATACCTGCGGCCTTATCCGCCAGTCTGAAGTCCTTCTTCGGATCACCGGTCAACGTGATGAAGACGTCCGGGACGCTCGGGTCCTTGTGGGCCGTGAAGTCCGGGAAGCCCTGCGAATCGAACGGAACGTTCGTCTTGGGGTGCGTGCCGCCGGCGAGACTGGCGTTCCTCGGGCCCACTGGCGTGCCGCCCGAGGCGCACGTGCAGGTGGTCTTGTGTCCGCCTACCGTACCTCCGCAGTTGTGAACCAGCAGTGGAGTGTCGTTGGCGACCACATAGTAGCTGTGCACGCCGTCAACCGTCAGATTGTGGACACGCTCGTGCTTGACGGTGCGCTTGACTGCGGTGACCTTGACCCAGTCACCAGCGGCGGCCTGCAGCCACATGCCGGGCTTGAGCTGCTCCGCCTTCGCCCACATGCCCATGTCAGGCAACCAGACCAGGTGGGCGGCCGTCGACGTGATACTGCCTGTCTTGGACCCCTGATCGCCGTCCACGTCGACGGTGAAGGTGACGAAGGTCTTCTTACCCTCGACGCTGCGGACGTCGGTCACCGTCCGTAGCTGGTTCTCGCCCGACTCGACATCGGTGGCCAGCACCCCGTCGCCGACCTTCAGCTGCTCGATGGCCTTCGCGGAACCGTCGGCCATCACCACCCTGGTGCCGGGGACGAAGCTGTTCGGCCTGAGGAGGCAAGAGTCCTCAGGCACGTCCTGCTTCGGTACCGTTGGCTCGTCGACCTTCGGCTTGGGGGTGTTGGTCGGTGCCGCCTTGTTGACGTCGGTGGCGCCTTCGACGCCCTTCTCGATGCTCTTGGCGTTCTCGGCCGCCTTTTCGATGTCGCGGGCGGTGTCGATGCCGTCGGCGATCTTCTTGCCCGTCTTGGCCAGCTTCGCCGCGGCCACCGCGTTACCGGCGAGCGGGATCGCCGAGGCCAGGGACATCGCCGCGTCGACGTAGTTGCCCTCGGCCGCGTACCAGATGCCGTTCGCGACGTCGGCGACCTCACCGATCACCGGCACCATGCCGGCGACGTCCAGGGCGGCGTGGCCGATGTCCGACCACGACATCCCGAACAGGTGCCCGTCCAACTCCACGAAGCTGATCGGGTTCCCACCGGCGAACGCGTACCGGTTACCCGTGAACGCATCCGTCGCCAGGCTCATGTCCGCCATGGCACCGCCGTAGGCGTCCCGCGTCAGGAACCGGTTCAGACCCGGGTCGTAGTTGCGGAACCCCATGTCGTAGGTGCCCGAGTTGGCATCCCACCGGGAGGCGTTGAACCGGAACGCGTTGTACGGCTCCTCCCCCTCCGGCTGCGCACCCGGCTTGTCCACGCCCGTGAACTGCGACTCGTCGTCCTTGCCGTACGCCGTGTAGCCGTACGTCGCCCGGGTCTTGCCGTCCTCCTTCGTGATCCCGATGACGTCACCACGCGGCCGGTAGATGAACTGCGAGTACTCCCGCGAGCCGTCGTCCTTGTGCTTGATCTGGGTCAGCTGCTGACCCCACGGCGCGTACTGGTACGACTTGGTCGCCTTGCCCGCGACCTCCTCGCGCAGCACCTGGTTGTCCATCCCCAGGTACGTGAACAAGGTCGTCTTACCAGCCGTCGTCTGCGACACCGTCCGGTCGAACGGGTCGTACACGTAGGTCGTGGTCTTGGCGTTCGAGCCGATGCCCGAGGTGGTCTTCGCCGTCCGGTCGAAGCCGTCGTAGTAGTACTTCTGCGCCCGCTGGCCACCGACCGACACCGTGTCGAGGCGACCGAGCGGGTCGTAGTTGTACGTCGACGTGACACCCGCCGTGGTGGTCGAGTGCAGCCGGTTCCGGTCGTACTTGCTGGTGCTGGTCGTCCCGTCGACGGTCTGCGACACCGTGTTGCCGTTGGCGTCGTAGGTGTAGGTCTCCGTCGACGTGCTGTCACCGGTCTTGTCCAGCTTGGCGATCCGGTCCTGCGGGTCGTAGCTGAAGACGTACGTGTTGTCGATGTAATCCGACGAGTTGTCGGCGTTCATCAACTTGAGCACGTCCCGCGACGGGTGCCCGTTGGCCTGGTACTGCAGGTTGTGCTCCGCGACGGTGGTGCCGCCGGAGGTCTTCTCCAGCTGGTGCCTGGTGGCGCCGTCGAGGTAGTACTCGAAGTCCACGGTGTTGCCGTTGGGCTTGGTCTGCTTGAGCATCTGCCCGCGGGCGGTGTACGTGAACGTCGAGATCTGCTGGTTACCGGCCGTCGGCGAGTCGGCGTTGGTCACCTTGGCGACCATGTCCCGCGCGTCGTACTCGATCTTGGACCAGGTGAGGTCGTGGGTCGAGGTGAGCGGGTTGCCGTTGTCGTCGTAGGTCAGGGCCGTGGTGTTCTTCGGCGTGCTGTCGGTCGCGCCGACGAACTCCTTGACCGTGGAGATCTGGTTGAGCTGGTCGTACGCGATGTCGTACCGGCTGATCTTCGCGCCCGGGCTCAGGTCCTTGACCTCGACCATCATCCCGTTCGGGTTGTACCGGTAGGTGAACTCCTTCTTCTCGTTGTCGACGTCGGCGGAGTTGTCCCGCACCAGCTTGACCGCGTCGGCGAGCACCTTGCCCGTCGCCTGATCGGTCAGGGTGATCTTCTGGACGCCGTCCTCCTTGAAGGAGTAGCTGCCCAGGCTGATCCAGGCGCCGGCGTTCTGCGTCTGGTTCACCGTCTTGGTGACGCTGCCGCCGTCGTGGGTGATGGTGAACTTCGCGTCCGTCGCGGCGCCGCTGACCTGCGGGTGCCGGACGAACACCTCGTACGTGCCGTCCCGGGGGATGGTCAGCTGCCAGTTGAACTGCGCCGACCCGCTGCCGGCCGGGGCGGTCGAGACGTCGTAGCCCCACTGGCCGGTGGCCGCGCCGTTGCTCCAGGTGCCCTGGCTGGCGGTGTTGTTGGAGTCGGAGTTGTCGACCAGGACCACGTCCTTGCCGACCGGCACGCCGTCCTCCGAGCGGCCCTTCTCGTTACCGGACTGGTAGTAGTCCCAGGTCATCGTCCGGGTGACCGATCCACCGGCCGAGGTCAGCGTGTTCCTGGTCTGCTGGCCCAGGTCGTTGTAGTCGAACGAGTTGACGATGTCCCACGGGTCGGTGGACGTCTTCGTCCAGCCGTTGTCGTAGTAGTCGTACTTGGTGATGTTGCGGACCGTCTGCCCGTCCGACGGGGGCGCGCTGACCTGCGCCAGGTTGCCGACCTCGTCGTAGGTGTAGAAGGTCTTGTCCGGCGTGTTGTACCGGCTGTCGTCCTTGTCGTAGGACGACCACTCCTCCTTCTTGCGGTTGAGCGCGTCGTAGACGGTCACCACGGAGAAGTCGTCGGCGTCGTCGGTCGTGTTCACCCCGCGCGGAGTGATCAGCTTCGTCTGGTTGCCGACCTGGTCGTACTCGTACTTCGTCGTCCGATAGGTGATGGTGCCGGCGCCGTCCTTGTCGTACGGCACCTTCGACTCGACGAGCGCGCCGCGGGCGTCGTACGTCGCCAGCGACTCGTTGCCCTCAGCGTCGGTGGTGCCGACGGTGAGGCCGTCCTTGTCGTACCGGGCGGTGGTGAACTTGCCGATGGCGTCGGTGGTCTTCACGACCCGGTGGTTCAGGTCGTACTCGTACTTCGTGGTGAAGTCGTCGGCCGCGCTGGCGGTCTTCTTCGCGTCGTACAGGACCGTGACGTTGCCGACGTTGTCGTACTCCGACTTCACCCTCTGGCCGAGGCCGTTGGTGACCTCGATCGGCTGGTAGATCTCGTCGTACGTGGTCGTGGTGGTGTAGTCGCCCACCGTCGAGGTCAGGTTGCCCTGCGGCTCGGTGACGGTGAGGACGTTGCCGACCTTGTCGTAGGTGGTGGTGGTCTTGCGCTCCGGGTCGGTCGCCTCGTCCTTCGGGGCGAGCGTCTCGACGACCTGGTCCGCCTTGTCGTAGACGGAGGTCGACACCGCACCGTTGGCCGCGTACGCCGTGGTGATGTTGTCGTTGGCGTCGTACACCGGGGCCTTGGTGGTGATGTAGCGGTTGTTGGCCGCGTCCATCGGCTCCACCTTCGTGGTGGGCCGGCCGAAGGTGTCGTACGCCTGGGTCACCTTGGCGTTCTTGCCGTTCTTGACCTCGGTGACGTTGCCCCGGTCGTCGTAGGTGAAGTTCGACGTGCCGTTGCCCGCGTCGATGATGAGCGTCGGGTAGCCGCTGGCGTGGAACAGGTCGTACTTGGTGGTGTTGCCGTTGGCGTCCTTGGCGGCGGTGAGCTGGCCCCACTCGTCGTAGGTGTTGGTGCTCGTGTAGTCGCCGGCGGTCGCCGTGGTGTTGCCGACCGGGTCGGTGACGGTCGCGAAGTCGCCCTCACCGGTGTAGGTGAAGGTCCACTTCCGCCCCTCCGGGCTGGTCTTGCTGACCATCTCGGCCACGTAGCCGTTGAGTGAGCGCTGGTAGGTCAGCACCGTCCCCGGCCAGCCGTTCTTAACCGCCTCCGCGTCCTTGGTCTCGGTCGGGTAGCCGGTCTTCGGGTCGAACGCCCAGGTGGAGACGGCGCCGTTGGCCTCCTCCAGCCGGATGACGTTGTGGTCGTCGTCCCAGCCGGTCTTGGTGACCTCGTTCTTGGCGTTGGTGAACTGGTACGCCCGGCCGTAGCCGTCCAGCAGGTACTGGGTGGCGTGGTTCTCCGCGTCGGTGACCGTGGCGTTGATGTTGTGGCCCTGCGGGCCGTCCGGGTCGACGTAGCCGAACTGGGTCAGGTAGCCGAGCCGGTCGGTGTAGGACTTGGTGGTCCAGTGGAACTGCGGGTCGTCGCCGGTCTGCGGGTAGTTGTAGACCAGGCTGGTCGGGTTGCCCCGCGGGTCGGTGACCTTGACCAGCTTGACGTTCTTGTTCCCCTGGGTCATGTCGTAGGCGAACTTGAACGTCTTCGGCGCTCCGTTGGTGGAGCCGGCGCCGTCGATCAGCTCACCCAGCAGACCCTTGTCGGTGTAGGTGAAGGTGAGCTTGCGTCCCGAGATGTCGGTGATCCGCGAGACGTGGTCGATGATCTTCGGGTTGGTCAGGTTCGTCGCACCGGACACCCGGTTCCAGGTGGTGTCGTCGATGTAGTCGTACGTCTGGCCCTTGGCGTAGTAGTCGATGGTCAGGGTGATCCGGCCGGTCGGGTCGGTCAGGTACTTGAGGAACTTCGTCGGCTTGTTGTTGGACTTGCGCTCCTCGTAGGTGAAGAGCATCTCGTTGCCGTTGTTGTCCACGATGCTCGACAGGAAGCCCTCGCAGTCGTAGAAGAACTGCGTCCGGTCCGGCCGGGTGAGCACCCACGCCTTCGGCTCGTCGGTGTTGGGCTTGCAGTCCACGCTGCTGTACTTCTGCAGGTAGAGGTGCACGCCCTTCGGGCTCTTCCACTCGTTCGCGGTGGCGTCCCAGGTGAACCAGTGGCTGGTGCCGTCACCGTCGGTCAGGGTGACCTTGGTGGGGTTCGGGTTCGGGTGGAAGTCCAGCGGGGCACCGAGGCGCATCATCGACGACGCCTGCAGCGACCAGCCGTAGCCGGCCACCGTGTCCGTGGTGTCCAGCGAGTTGTACGCCAAGCGCACGAACGTCGACAGGCCGCGCGACGGGTTGTTGAACGCGTTGTACGACCAGACGGTGTTGCCGGAGTACAGGTTGTTCATCAGGGTGCCGCCGGCACCGGTGTTCTTCCCCGCGTACGAGTAGAACTTCTCCAGACCGAGCTGGTCGGAGGTCGGCTCCTCCACCGCGATGTTCTGCGGCAGCGCTGGGATCGACGCGGTCTCCGACAGCTTCTTGCCGGTCAGCTTGTTGCGCAGGTCCCACTGCAGGACATAGTCGGTGCGCTTGTTCCCCTCCGTCGACGACGGCGGGGTCTTGACCTGCGCCGACACGTCGACCGTGCCGCCGGCCGGCACGCTCTTCGGCAGCGCGGTCGCCACCTCGTAGCTGGTGTCCGCGCCGTCGGTGACCCCGTCGGCCCGCTTCCAGTCGTACGCCAGCTCCCAGTCGGTCGGGTTCCACGCCGCCAGCGTCGGGTTCGACAGCGTCACCGGCACCGTGTACGTGGAGTTGGCCGTGGCCAGCGCCGGGGTCGAGGCCGCGTAGTAGGTGGACTCCGCGGTCTGCTCCAGGTAGGTGACCTCCAGCGTGGGCCGCAGCAGCGGCTCCTGCGCCTCCGACGACAGCAGCATCGCCCGCGCGGTCTGGTTGGTCTCGTCCCGCTGGCGCAGCAGCAGGCCGTAGTTGGTCGCCGAGTTCTTCACCCAGCCGTCGACGGCTGGGGTGACGTCCCAGGAGGCCCACTCCGGGTCGTTGGTGAACCCGTTGTTGCTGGCCTTCCAGGAGGTGTCGTAGTCACCGCCGGCGGTGGTCCACGCGTTGGTGCCGTCGTAGGTGTTCCAGGTCGCCTTGGTCTCGGTGAAGTTGCGCTTGAGCTTGTAGACGTCGACGTACTCGTCGGTGTCGGTGCCCGGGTAGGGCGAGGTGTTGTACAGGCGCAGGTCGGCGTCGACGATCTTCGCGTCCGTCGGGATGCCGGTCAGCGTCGGAAACTTCACCAGGCCGTGGGTGTCGCCGTAGTAGGACGAGTTGTTGCCCGGGCTGACGTACGGGTCACCGTCGTAGACGTCCACGTTCTCCGTCGGTCGCGCCTGCGACAACGTGGTGTCCGTGGTGCCGGTCCGGTAGATCCGGGTGATCTGACCGGCCTTGGGCAGGATCGCCGACTGGGTGGGACCGGCGATGATCTGCCCGTCGCGGGTCTTCACCGCGACCATGTAGTAGTAGAACTTCCTGGCCAGCGGGTCGGTGTTGTCCGCCGCCGTCGGGATCGCGGTGGTGTCCTGGTAGGTGCGGGTGCTGGTGGACACCGGCGCGATCAGGGTCGCCGCCGACGGGGTGAAGTTCTGGTAGATGCTGCGGTGGACCTGGTATTCCACCGCGTCGTCCGCGGTGGACGACGACGGGTCCACGTACGCCGGCCAGTCCAGCACGGCACCGGTGGAGGTGAGCGTCGTCGGCGGGTTGACCGCCACGCCCGGCCGGCCGTAGGTGATGACCAGCTTCGGCAGGTTGTAGTCGCGGCGGGCGTTGTTGTAGGCGAACTCGGAGGCTTCGAAGATCGGGCCGCCGCGGCCCTTGGTGGCCTCGTCGACCGCCTTCACCATGAAGCCGTTGTTGGCGTAGGTGCCGTTGACCCAGTCCTGCACCACGTTGCGGACCGGGAACGAGCTCCACACGTTGGAGACGGCGGCCTTCTTGGTGGTCGCGCCCCACTTGGTGAACCGCACCGCGTCGGCGATCACCGACTTGCCGGAGACGTCACCGAGGACGACCTTGCCGGTGGTGCCGGCCGCGAACGGGTGCACCCCGAGGGTCTTCCACTCGCCGAGGCCGCTGCCGGTCTGGTCGACGGTGTACGTCTTCGACCCGCCGTTGTAGTAGACGGTGTACGGCGCGTTCGTCGGCCGGTCCGACTCCGACACGTAGTGGACCTCGACCTGGTAGTTGCCGGCCTCGGTGATGGTCGGCACCCAGGTGTGGGTGTGCCCGGTCGTGGTGTCGTTGTTGTAGCGGTAGTCGCCGTTGACGGCCAGCGGGGTCAGCGCCGTGTTGCCCGAGTACGACCAGGTGCCGACCACCGAGGTGCCGGCGTCGCCGTCGTCCTGGGTGACCATGTTGCCGGCCGGCTGGGCGGCCATGTTGGCGTTCATGTTCGACCAGGTGGCGGTGGACTCGCTCCACGGCTGGGTGACTCGCCGGGCCTCCATGGCCACGTCGAAGCCCCACGCGTAGTGGGTCTGCGAGTAGTACATCTGCAGCTGCGCGTCGTCGATCGGCGTGTTCGGCGGGATCGCGCCGACGTCGAACTTGACCAGCGTCCGGTACGCGTTGGACGCGTCCGTGCCGACCTTCAGCTGGTAGGTGTCGTTGTAGTTGGTGCCGGTGGCGCCGGAGTAGATGTACACGTCCTGCGCGTCGGTCGGCACCGGCTGCAGCTTGATCGTCGGGTCGATCACCACCGGGTAGACCCGGGCCTGGTCGGCCAGCCAGCCGGCGTCGGCGGTGATGGTGACGGTCGACGTCGCGCCGGACTGGGTCACCTTCTGGGTGACCTTGTCGGACCACACCTTGCCGTGCGGGGAGGACTTGTCGTCCTTGCTGTCGTACATGAACGGCGCCGGCATGACGAACACCGGCGCGCCGCCGTCGCGGCCCAGGAACGCGATCGACCCGTCCGCCCGCTGCCGCGCGGTCAGACCCTTCGTGTCGAGGGTGAAGGTGTAGGACACCGGACCGGCCGGCGCCGCCCGCAGGACGATCTTCTCCTTCAACGCGGTGCTGGTCACGTCGTAGACCACGTCCGCGCCACCGGCCACACCCGGATAGGTCACGGTCGAGCCGGACACCTTCGGCGTCACACCCTTGGCGGCACCCGCCAGGCCCAGCTCGACGCTCCGGCCGTCCCGCTCGAACCGCACGAGCTCATCCGAGCTGTCCCCGAACAGGCTGGTGAACGTGTTCGTCCGGTTGCCCTGCACGTACCCGGGCTCGTCCACCGGCCGGACCGTGGTGTCGATCGGCTGCCAGTCGCCCTTGCCGTCCTGGTAGTGCACCGGCACCGCGGAGATCTCCGCCTGCAACCGCCCGTCGGACAGCTGGTAGACCTTGGCGTTCCCGGACCGCTTGCCGGTCAGCTCCCTGACCCGCTTCTGCGCGGGCCACTTCCGGCCGGCGACCGGCTTCTCCTCCCGGTACAGCCCGGCGCTGACCACCTCGGGCTTCGCCCGGTGGCCACCGCCCTCGACCAGGCCGCGGGCCGCGTCGCCGAGGCGGCTCAGCAGGCCGCCGTCGTCCTTCTTCCCGCTCTGCGCGGCCTGCTCGGTCGCGGCGGGGTCGCGGTCCGGTAGGACCGCGACCCCGCCCAGCGTGGCCACCACGGCCAACGCCAGACCCACGATCAGGGGGCCTCGTGATGGTCTCCTCACCCGTTACCCTCCGGTCAACTCTGGTGACAGGACGGGTGAAGGCTAGGAACAACCGATACACGCGCGGCTATCTCTCAGCTACTTCCCAGCCAGCCGCGGCAGTGCCGGGTCAGCCGGTGAGGTCGAGCGACTTCACCACCACGAGGGCGACGAGCAGCACCGCCAGCCCGACGAGCACCGCCGCCTGGACCACGCTGCGTCGCTTCGCCGGGGCGTACGCCAGGCCGACGGCGGCGGCCCCGCCGGCCAGCAGGCCGCCCAGGTGCCCCTCCCAGGAGGTCCAGCCGGCGGAGAACACCATCCAGATCAGGAACGGGATGATCAGCCGGTTCGGGTCGATCGGGTGGTGGTGCAGCCGTCGGGTGAGGACGAAGTAGCAGCCGGCCAGGCCGTACACCGCGCCGGAGGCGCCGATCGCCGGCTGGTGCGGGTCGACCAGGAAGCCCAGGACGGTCCCGCCGGCCGCGGAGAGCAGGTAGAGGGCGAGGAAACGGGCCCCGCCGAGGCGCTCCTCGACGACCCGGCCGAGCACCCACAGCCAGTAGAGGTTGAAGACGATGTGCAGGATGCCGAGGACGCCCTGGGTGGGCAGGGAGTGCAGGAACGCCGGGGTGATCAGCCGGTACCACTCGCCGTGGGCGATCCCGATCGGCCGGAGCCCGTCGTACGGGCCGCCGTCGTCGACGTACTGCTGGCCGGCGTCGTCGACCAGCCCGGTGCCGAGGCTGTCGAACTGGCCGATGAGCGCCGGCCGGGCCAGTTCGGCCAGGTAGGCCAGCACGGTCAGCGCGATCAGCGTGTAGGTCACCACGGTCCGGCCGGTCACCCGGCCGCCGAACACGGTCCGCGCCTGGCGGACCGTGCGGTTGTCCTCGCGGACGCAGTCGGGGCAGCGGTGCCCCACCGGGGCCTCGCGCATGCAGTCGGGGCAGATGTGGCGGTCACAGCGGGTGCAGCGCAGCAGGGTCTCCCGCTTGGGGTGCCGGTAGCAGGTGGTGGCCTCCTCGCCGGAGGGCTGGCCGGTGCTGATCGTGTCCATGGGCAGGGGGTCCCCAGGTCGTTCGTCGGCGGATGGGCCAGAAGCGCCCCCGGCCGCAGGGCGGCCGGGGGCTGTCTGTCTGGTGGACGGTCAGCGTAGCCGTCCGTGGCTGGGGTCAGTAACGGCTGAGGTTCTGCACCGGGCACATCACGATGCGCGGGTCGGCCTCCGGCCTGAGCCACCTGAGCACGCCGACCAGGTGGTCGTGCGACAGGCTCACACAGCCGGCGGTGGCGCCGGACGTGAACTCGTGCAGGAAGATCCCGCTGCCCGCGTTCGGCACCGGCGTGGGCACGTTCGGCGGCATGTTGTAGGTGATCACGGCGAAGTGCTTGTAGGCGGTCGTCTGCGTCCAAAGCTTCTCGCTGGGAGGGGCGAGAGTGGCGGTGCTGTGCTGAAAGGTGTTGTAGTAGGGCGACGTTGAGTCCTCGTTCCACCAGTCGTTGGTGACCACCTGGTGGTAGGGGTAGTGGACGCCCGGGTCGGGCGAGATGCCGTACATGGTCGGGCCGATGGCGTAGACGCCGGTCGGCGTGGTCGGCTCGCCCTCGACGTGGTTGTCGCTGAAGAACTTGGACCCGATCCGGGCGGGCAGCGGCGCGGACACCGGGGTCCAGTAGCGGCCGCGGACCTTTGCGTAGGTCTCGAGGGTGGCGGACCAGGTGGTGTTGCTGGCCGTGGTCACGACGATGACCTGCTTGGTGTTCGGTGGCAGGGTCTTGAGGTTGGCGGCCTTGTTGGTCGGGGACGGGACGTAGGCGGGCTTCGTGGACGGCCGGACGCTGGTGTCGCTGGTGGCCGTGGCGTCCCGGGTCGTGGCCGCCGCGGGCGTCGCGCCAGAGGCGATGACGGGAGCCGCGACGCCGGCCGCCGCACCGAGAATCAGAGATCTCCGCTTCATTCGGGAGATCCTCGCACTTCGCGCGTTTCTCCACTGTCCCATAAGGGATGAATTTTTGGGAAATCTGGGGAGGGATGTGCGGCGCTGAGGTAGCGGGGCGAACGCCGGACGGGTCAGGACCGGGTCCGCAACTCCCCGGTCCTGACCCCCAGCCGTCCGGTGTGGTAGCGGTAATTCGCCGTTGCGAGCGCGGCGGGCGTGGCACGCCGCCCACGCCGGGCTCAACACGGCGAGCCGGCCCGCCTGCACTCAGCTCCACAGTGCCCAACTACCGGACTTCGGCGCGTCCCCGACTCACCCCGAAGAGCCGTGAACGCGGGCCCAGGTTAGGCAGCTTTCCGCAGGTCGAACAAGCATTTGCGGGGCCGGCAGAATGTGATTGATACCAACGTTGAAATGCGGCATGTCGGCGTAACAGGGTCAGCCGATCTGGCGCTGTTCCTGGTCGAGGCGAGCAATCGGCCCGGCCTGCCGTCGGGCCCGTCCGAGGCTGCCCGCACCGGCCGCCCCCGCGATCATCGCCAGGGCCGCCAGGTGCAGCAGCCGCACGCCGGCCGGCGCGGCCATGGTCGCCGCTGGCAGTGCGGGCAGCACCAGGGCGCCCAGCGCGGTCACCGCCAGCGCCACCCGCCAGAAGACCGCCGGCCGAGCCGGTGGGGCCGGTGGGGGTACCCCCTGAAAGATCTCACGACGGCGCGCCGCGTGCACCGCCAGGGCCAGCACCACGGCGCCGCCGCCCAGCGAACCGAGCACGTCGGCGAACTGCCACCAGTACAGGCCGGTCGCCGCGTGGAAGTCCGCGATGCCCAGCAGACGCGGCCAGCGGTCGGAGTGGGTGATCCGGTCCCACGCGACGTGGCTCGCCGCGCCGATCAACGCCGAGCAGACGGTGACCTGCCAGGGATGCCGCACGCCGGCCAGCGCGGCGTGGTCCCGCCAGCCGAAGAGCCGATCCAGCGGCAGGTGCACCGCGATGCCGGCGATCACCCGGCGGACCAGCCAGGCGTACGCCAACGCGACCGGCAGGCACCACCAGAGCAGCCCGCCGAGGGTGTGGGTACGCAGGCCGGGCGCCCACCCGGCCCCGGTGAACAGGTAGCCGACGTCCGGCGCCACCGCGCCGGTGGCCAGCGCCACCCCGTCGAACCAGCGGGGCCGCCACAGCTTCAGCGGCAGCACCGGCGCCAGGTGGGACGGGAAGGTCAACGGCACATTCCGGACCCTACCGGCCGGCTCAGAAGTGCCGGACCAGGTCGGGGAAGGCGGCCAGCCGGATCACCCCCGGGTCGCTCGGGTCCAGCTCGTCCTCCTCGAGCACCCAGGTGTTCTCGTTGGGGATGAAGACCGCGTTCAGGCCGGCGGCCCGGGCCGGCAGGATGTCCGAGCGCGGCGAGTTGCCGATCATCCAGGCGGCGGCCGGGTCGAAGGCGTGCTCGCGGGCCAGCCAGCGGTACGTGTCCACGTCCTTCTCCGGCACGATGTGCGCGGCGCCGAAGTGGTGCAGCAGCCCGCAGGCGTCGAGCTTGCGCTGCTGCTCCTCCTGGTCGCCCTTGGTGAGCAGCAGCAGCCGGTGCCGGGTGGCCAGGTCGTCCAGGGTCTCCGCCACCCCCGGCATCAGCTCCACCTGGTGGCCGATCAGCGCCGCCGCCAGCTCCTCGATCTCGGCGCGTTCCCGCGCGGTCGCCGGGCGCTCCCGCAGCTTCTCCAGGCACTCACCAAGGCTGCGCAGGAAGACCTTGCTGCCGTAGCCGTGCGCCACCGCGTTGGCCCGCTCGATGTCGTCCAGCACCGCCCGGATCTCGGTCCGGTCCAGCGTCGGATGGTCCAGCCAGGCGAGGAAGTCGTCGATCACCCGCTCGAAGAGCACGTTGTTCTCCCAGAGCGTGTCGTCGGCGTCGAAAACGAGCACCGCCGCCTCCCGGCGCTGTGCCATCGCGTACCCCTCCCGTGCTGGTGGACCGGGGCACGCTACCGCGCCCGGGCCGGCCGGGACACCCGGGTTTCGGTCACCGGCGCAGGGTGAGGATCAGGTCGGCGACCAGCGCCGTCCAGCCCGTCTGGTGCCAGGCACCCAGCCCCGCGCCGTTGTCGCCGTGGAAGTACTCGGGGAAGCAGAGCAGGTCCCGCCAGTCCGGGTGGGTCTGGAACAGCTGGGCCGCCCCGTAGATCGGCCGCCGGCCCCAGCCGTCGCGGGTGAACAGCGCGATCAGCCGGGCGGACAGGTCGTCGGCGATCTCGTCCAGGGTCTTCTTCACCCCGGACCGGGTCGGGTACTCCACCTGCAGGTCGTCGCCGAAGAAGGCGGCGTAGTCGCGCAGCGCGCTGATCAGCAGGAAGTTGGTCGGCATCCAGATCGGGCCGCGCCAGTTGGAGTTGCCGCCGAACAGGCCGCTTGTCGATTCGGCCGGCTCGTACCCGACGCTGAACTCCTGGCCGCCGAGGGTCACCGTGAACGGCTTGTCCAGGTGGGCGCGGGAGAGCGTACGCAGGCCGTACTCGGAGAGGAACTCGTCGGTGTCCAGCATCCGGGCCAGCAGCCGGACCACCTGCTCCGGGCCGACCATCGACAGCAGGCGCTGCTGCCGGCCGTCCGGGCCCAGCCGGCGGGCCCCGATCACCTCGGCGTACTCCGGCCGGTTGGTGAGGAACCAGCGCAGCCGGGCACCCAGCTCCGGCAGCCGGCGCAGGGTCCGGGCGGTCAGCCGGGTGACCGCCGCGAGCGGCAGCAGCCCGACCACCGAGCGGACCTTCAGCGGCACCTGGGTGCCGTCGGCCAGCCGCAGCACGTCGTAGAAGAAGGCGTCCTCGGCGTCCCACAGCCCCTGGTCGTACGCGGCGGCGGCGATGTACGCGAAATGCTCAAAGAACTTGGTGGCGGTGTCCACGTACGCCCGGTCGTGCTCGGCCAGCACGATCGCCATGTCGAGCAGGTTGAGCGCGTACATGGCCATCCAGCCGGTGCCGTCGGACTGCTCCAGCACCCCGGCCACCGGCAGGGCCGCCGACCGGTCGAACGGGCCGACGTTGTCCAGCCCGAGGAAGCCGCCCTCGAAGACGTTGTTGCCGCCGGTGTCCTTGCGGTTCACCCACCAGGTGAAGTTGAGCAGCAGCTTGTGCATCACCCGGGCGAGGAACTCGTGGTCCCGGGAGCCGTCGATCTCGAAGACCTTCAGCGCCGCCCAGGCGTGCACCGGCGGGTTCACGTCCCCGAACGCCCACTCGTACGCGGGGATCTGCCCGTTCGGGTGCAGGTACCACTCCCGGAGCAGGAGGAGGACCTGCTCCTTGGCGAAGCCGGGGTCGACCCGGGCGATGGTGACGCAGTGGAAGGCCAGGTCCCACGCGGCGTACCAGGGGTACTCCCACGGATCCGGCATCGAGATCACGTCGAAGCTGGTCATGTGCCACCAGTGGCTGTTGCGCCCGTGCCGGCGCCCGGCCGGCGGCGGCGTGGACCCCGGATCGCCCTCCAGCCACCGCTTCACGTCGAAGTGGTAGAACTGCTTGCCCCACATCAGCCCGGCGATGGCCTGCCGCGCGACCAGGGCCTCGTCCTCGGTCGCGGCGGCCGGGATCACGTCGGCGAAGAAGCGGTTCGCCTCCGCGCGCCGGGCCCACAGCACCGCGTCGAAGTCGTCGCCGAGGTCCGCCGGGGGCGGCGGGGCGCTCGCCGGCGGCGGGGCGGTACGGGTCAGCCGCAGCCGGATCTGCCGCTGGCCGCCGGCCGGCACCGCCAGCACGTAGTGCAGCGCGCCCTTGGTCCCCTCCCGGTCCGGGTTGACCGTGTCCGCGCCGTTGACCACGTGGTCGTTGATGCCGTCCTTCGGGTACGCCGAGCGCCCCGGCAGCCCCCACAGCCGCTCCGCGTTGGTGTCGTTGTCGCAGAGCAGCGGGACGGGCTCGCCGTCACCCTCCAGCAGCAGCTGGCCGAGCACCCAGTGCTCGCCGACCAGCCGGGAACCCGCGCCGACCAGCCGCGGCACCCGGTCGCCGCCGGGCAGCCCCCAGGCCCAGGTGTTGCGGAACCACAGGGTGGGCAGCACGTGCAGGGTCTCGTCCCGGTCGCCGCGGTTGGCGACGGTGATCAGGATGCACAGGTCCGTCGGCGCGGCCTTGGCGTAGTCGACGGTCACCGCCCAGTACCGGTCGTCGTCGAAGATCCCCGTGTCGACCAGCTCGTACTCGGTGTCGTCCCGGCCGCGCAGCGCGTTGACCGCGACCAGCTCGTCGTACGGGAAGGCGGCCTGGGGGTAGTGGTAGCGCCAGCGCATCCACGAGTGGGTCGGGGTGGAGTCCAGGTACCACCAGTAATCCTTGGCGTCCTCCCCGTGGTTGCCGCCGTCGCCGCCGAGGCCGAACATCCGCTCCTTGAGGATCGGGTCGCGGCCGTTCCACAGCGCGAGGGCGAAGCAGAACGTCTGCCGGTCGTCGCAGACGCCCGCCATGCCGTCCTCGTTCCACCGGTAGGCTCGGGACCGCGCGTGATCGTGGGGGAAGTAGTCCCAGGCCGTGCCGTGTTCGCTGTAGTCCTCCCGTACCGTCCCCCACGCCCGCTCGGACAGATAGGGACCCCATGCGCGCCAGTCCTGCTCCCCGGCATCGGCCTGGGCGAGCCGGTGCCGCTCGGGGTCGGGGGTCGCGGAGGTCGGACGTTCGGTGATCACCTGCACATCTTCGACGCCGCCGGGGTACTTCTGCACAGCGGCCATTGTCGCCGTGAGTCGTCGCACCGCGCCGGGGGTGGAGGAAAGTTGATCGACATTCGGTTCGGTCCGCAGGTCTGCGGCGACCTCGCCGCCGCCTCGACCAGGGAGTGGTTGGTCACCGACGGCCGGGGTGGCTACGCCATGGGCACGGTCGCCGGACTGCGCACCCGCCGCTACCACGGGCTGCTGGTGGCGGCCGGGGAGACCCCGGCCGCCCGCCGCGTGGGACTGGTCAGCCTCGACCCGGCGGTCACCCTGCCGTCCGGGCGGCAGGTCCGGCTGGGCGCGCACGAATGGTCCTCCGGCGTGGTCGATCCACGCGGCTACGAGCTGCTGGAGCGCTTCGACCTGACCGACGGGCTGCCCCGCTGGCGGTGGCGGATCGGCGACGTGGTGATCGAGCGGGAGATCGCCATGGCGTACGGCCGGGCCTGCGTGGCGGTGGTGCACCGGCTGGTCTCCGGCGGTCCGGTGCGGCTGGACCTGGCCGCGGCCTGCACCTGGCGGGACGCGCACGGCGAGCGGCGCGCCGACGGTCCCGTCCCCCGGGTGGAGCCGGTGGCCGGCGGGGCGGTGATCGAGGGCGCGTTCCGGCTCCAGGGGCCGGACTGGACCCCCGAGGGACAGTGGTGGCTGGGCGTGCGCCACCGGGAGGAGGCGGCGCGCGGCCTCAACCCGGACGAGGACCTCTGGTACGCGGGCCGGTTCTCCGCCAACCTGGACGAGCCGGGCGCCACGGTGTCCGTGCTGGCCTGGGCCGACGACCTGGCCGAGGAGCCGCCGGCGGCGACCGCGCTGGTCGAGGCGGCCCGGCGGCGGCACCGGGCGGTGGTGGCCGCGGCGGAGCCGCACGATGCGGTGCAGGCCACCCTGGCCCTGGCCGCCGACGCGTTCGTGGTCCGCACCGGCGCCGGGCCGGACGTGGTGGCCGGCTACCCGTGGTTCGGCGCCTGGTCCCGGGACACCATGACCTCCTACGAGGGCCTCTTCCTCGGCACGAACCGCGCGGAGGAGGGGCGGGAGCTGCTGCGGGCGTACGCGGCGACGCTGTCGGCGGGGATGCTGGCGAACACCGCCGACACCGGCCGGGTGGAGTACAACACGGTCGACGCGACGCTGTGGTTCCTGCACGCGGTGAGCCGGCACGTCACCGTCACCGGCGACACCGACCTCGCCGACGAGCTGCTGCCCGCGCTGCACGCCGTGGTGGCGGCGCACGTCGCCGGCACCCGGTACGGCATCGGCGTGGACCCGGCCGACGGGCTGCTCACCCAGGGCGGCCCGCCCGACGTCGCGCTCACCTGGATGGACGCCCGCGTCCACGGCGTGCCGGTGACCCCGCGCACCGGTAAGCCGGTGGAGGTGAACGCGCTCTGGGTCAACGGGCTGGCCGGGCTCGCCGAGCTGACCGAGCTGACCGGCCGGGACGCCACCGCGCTGTGGGGGCGGCACGCGCAGGCGGTGGCCTCCTTCCGGAAGCGCTTCCCCGCCCCGGTCGGGTGGCTGCACGACGTGGTCGACGCGCCGGCGCCGGCGTACCCGCTCGGCGGGGCGCCGCACCACGACGACGACCTGCTCCGCCCCAACCAGCTGCTCGCCTGGTCACTGCCGTACGCCCCGCTGGAGCCGGACGAGGCGACCCTGCGCCGGGTGACCGAGGGACTGTTCACCCCGCTCGGGCCGCGCAGCCTCGCCCCCGACTCCCCCGGCTTCGTCGGCCGGCACGGGGGCGGGCCGGCCGAGCGGGACTCCGGCTACCACCAGGGCACCGTCTGGCCGTGGCTGATCGGGCCGTTCGTCGACGCGTACCGCCGGGCCGGGCTGCCGGTCGACGACCTGCTGGTCGGCCTGGAGGGGCACCTGACCGAGTTCGGCCTCGGCTCGGTGAGCGAGACCGCCGACGGGCTCTCCCCGCACACCGCCACCGGCTGCCCGTTCCAGGCGTGGTCGGTCGCCGAGCTGCTGCGCGTACGGCGGGCCCGCCGGTAGCGCGTTACAGACCGGCAACCACCGCGTCTCCGCTGGTTATCGACCGCTGGGCAGGATGGGCTGCGACCCCACGACGCACCCGGCGCGGTGCGTCGCGCGGTGCGTGGAACACAACTCAAAGGGGGCCGCATGTCAGCTGAAGCCGACGTCATCGACATCCAGCCCGTCCGGCACCAGCGGGTGCTGATCCTGTCCTGGGAGTACCCGCCGGTGCTCGTCGGTGGCCTCGGCCGCCACGTGCACGCCCTCTCCGTCGCCCTGGCCGCCGCCGGCCACGAGGTCACCGTCGTCACCCGCCACGCCGACGGCGCGCCCCTGGAGGAGTACGCCGACGGCGTCCGCATCGTCCGCGCCGCCGAGGACCCCGTCCGGTTCCCCCTCGCCACCGGCTCGCTGCTGGCCTGGACCATGGCGTTCAACCACACCCTCACCCGCGCCGCGCTGCGCGCCGCCGGCACCGGCGGCTACGACGTCATCCACGCCCACGACTGGCTGGTCGCGCACACCGCGGTCACCCTGGCCGAACACCTCGACGTGCCGCTGGTCACCACCATGCACGCCACCGAGGCCGGCCGGCACCAGGGCTGGCTGCCCGAGGAGATGAACCGGACCATCCACGGCGTCGAGCACTGGCTGAGCAACGCCTCGGCGCGGGTGATCGCCTGCTCCGGATACATGCGCGAACAGGTGGCGCGGCTGTTCGAGGTGCCCGCCGGGCGGATCGACGTGGTGCCCAACGGGGTGGACGACCGGGCCTGGCACGCCCGCCCCCGCGCGGTCGCCGCCGCCCGCGCCCGGTTCGCCGGGCCCGGGCCCCTGGTCGGGTACGCGGGCCGGCTGGTCTACGAGAAGGGAGTGCAGCACCTGGTGCACGCGGTGCCGTGCCTGCGCGACCGGCACCCCGGGCTGCGGGTGGTGATCGCCGGCGACGGCCCGTACCGCGAGGAACTGGCCGACCAGGCCCGGCGGCTGCACCTCGGGGAGACCGTACGGTTCACCGGCTTCCTCGACGCCACCCAGCTCCCGGCGGTGCTCGCCGCCACCGACGCCACCGTGATCCCCAGCCTCTACGAGCCGTTCGGCATGATCGCACTGGAGGCGGCCGCCGCCGGGGCGCCGCTCGCGGTGGCGAGCACCGGCGGGCTGGCGGAGATCGTCGAGCCCGAGGTCACCGGGGTCACCTTCCCGCACAGCGACCCGGACGCCCTGGCCGGCGCGGTCGACCGGCTGCTCGGCGACGAGGTCTTCGCCCGCCGGATGGCGCGCCGGGCCCGCAGCATGGTCACCGAGCGGTACGGCTGGACCACCATCGCCGCCCGCACCGCCGCGAGCTACGCCGCGGCCCGCCGGGAACACGGCGCCTTCCAGGCCCGCCGCGCCACCGCCCTGCCGACCGGCGGCCGGTCGGCCATCGCCATCCCGGACGGAAATCTGCTGACCGGGGCCGCCAGCTGAGCCACGCCGCTACCACGGGCGATAGGTGACGCCCGATCCGTTGGCTATTGTGGAGCGCGACCAGCGGTGAGGAGAGGTGTGCAGCAGGTAGTGATCGCCGGCCGGTACCGCCTGCTCGACCTCGTCGGCCGCGGCGGCATGGGCCGGGTCTGGCGCGCCCGGGACGAGGTGCTGCACCGCGAGGTGGCGGTGAAGCAGGTGGTGCCGCCCAACTGGCTCGCCGCGCACGAGCGGGACGAGCTGCGTGGCCGCACCCTGCGCGAGGCGCGGACGGCGGCCCGGCTCAGCCACCCCAATGTGGTCCGGGTCTACGACGTGGTGCGCGTCGACGACGACCCGTGGCTGATCATGGAATACGTCCCGTCCCGGTCGTTGCAGGAGATCATGGACAGCGACGGGCCGCTGGATCCCCGGCGGGCGGCCGGCATCGGGCTGGCGGTGCTGGCCGCGCTGCGCGCCGCGCACGACGCCGGGGTGCTGCACCGGGACGTCAAACCCGCGAACGTGCTGCTGGCCCGGGACGGCCGGGTGCTGCTGACCGACTTCGGGCTGGCCGTCTTCGACGGCGGCGACGGCATGATGACCCGCCCCGGGCTGGTCCTGGGCTCCCCCCAGTACGTGGCCCCGGAACGCGCCGCCGAGGGGGTGTCCAGCGTGGAGGCGGACCTCTGGTCGCTGGGCGCCACCCTGCACGCCGCCGTCGAGGGCCGCTCGCCGTACGCGCGCAGCACCGCCATGGCCACGCTGGCCGCGCTGGCCAGCCAGCCACCCGACCCCGCACCGCACGCCGGCCCGCTGCAACCGGTGCTGGTCGGGCTGCTCCACCGCGACCCGGGGCACCGGCTGCGCCACGACGACGCGGCCCGGCTGCTCGCCGTCGCCGCCAGCACCGGGCCCGACGCCACCACCCTGCCCGGACCGCTGCCCGCAGCGCCGGCCTGGGACAGCACCGACGCGTCCCCGGTGCCACCGCCCGAGGACGGGTTCCCGGCCCTCCTGCCGCCGGCCGCCGCGGCGCGGGCGTGGAGCCGCGCGGCGCAGC
>NZ_RJLN01000007.1 GCF_003725545.1 Micromonospora solifontis
ACGCAAGCCCGCGCCCGGCTGCGCGCCCAGCTCGAGCAGTGGGCGCAGGGCAACGCCGGGCTGCTGGCCGACATCGCGCGCCCGGACCTGGCTGCCGGGCTGATTGCCGCCGTGGACGCCACCGGCGAGCCGGGCGCGCGGACCCTGCGCGAGGTGTACGCCGAGGCCACGGCCACCGCGGTGGCCCAGTGGCGGGACCGGCTCGCGGCGCTGGCGGCGCAGCGCGCGGCGCTGGCCGACCGGCGGGCCGAGGTGGCCGCCGAACGGGACCGGATCGCCGCCGAGCACGACGACGCGCCACCCGTCCCGGTGACCCGGCCAGCGCCACGCGCCGGCCGACCCGGCGCACCGCTGTGGCGGCTGGTCCGTTTCGCCGACGGGGTGACCGGCGCGGACGCGGCGGCCGTCGAGGCGGCGCTGCACGCGGCCGGGCTGCTGGACGCCTGGCTGCACCCCGACCCCGGAACGGCGACGACCGCGCTGGCCGGCGACGACCTCGACGGCTACCTGCTGCCGCTGCCGCCGCACCGGCGGCCCACCGGGGCCACCCTCGCCGACGTGCTGGCCCCTGAGGAACAAAACGACGTGCCCGCCGCGCGGATCACCGAGGTGCTCACCTCGGTGGCGCTTGCCGACGTGACCACGCCCGACGCCGCGCCGGTCACCATCGGCGTGGACGGCCGGTACGCCCAGGGCATCGTCGCCGGCCGATTCGCCAAGACCTCCTGCGAGTACATCGGCGCGACCGCCCGGGCCACCCGCCGCGCCGCCCGGGTCACCGAGTGCGAGCGGCTGCTGGCCGTCATCGACGCCGACCTCGGCGCGGTGGACCGCGACCGTGCGTCCGTCGAAGCACTGCTGGCGGCGGTGGACGCGGCCGCCGCGCAACTGCCGGCACCCGCACCGGTCCACACGGCGCTGCGCGAGCTGGACCGGGCCGCCGCGACGCTGCGCGCCCGGCAGGAGGCCAGCACGGCCGCCGCCGCCCGCCTCGACCAGGCCCTGGCCGAGCGGGCCGCCGCCGCGGCCGCGCTGCGCCGGAGCGCGGCAGAGCGGTCGCTTCCGGTCGACCGGCTCGACGACACCGCCGAAGCGGTGAGCCGCTTCGAGAAGGGCGGGGTACGCCTGGAGGGCGCACGGACAGCCGCCGCGCGTGCCGCCGAGCAGGAGGATCAGGCCCGGCAGCGGCACGACGAGGCAGTCGACCGGCTCACCGCCGCGGCGGAGACCGCACGCACGGCCCGTGCACGGCACCAGGAGAAGGCGGAGGCGTACCGGACGTTGCGCGACAGCGTGGGCGCCGACGCGGAACGGGTGCTGGCTGACGTGGCCCGAACCGTCGACGCGATCACCGAGGCGGAGCAGGCCGTCGAGCAGGCTCGCACCTCACTCGGCGCCGCCCGGGAGCGGCGGGTCGCCGCGCTGACCCGGGTAGAGCTGGGTGAGCAGGCCCTGGTTGCCGCCGTCGCCGAGGCGCAGCACGACGCCCAGCGGCTGCGCCCGTACGCCCAGCCGGACCTGCTGGGCCTGCTGCGCTGTCCCACCGACCTGCGCTGGCCGGCGCAGACCCCGGACGACGAACTGCATCCGCAGGTGGCAGCCCTGCACGAGGCGATCCTCACCGCCACCCGGGAGCTGAGCCCCACCGAGACATCGCTGAAGCAGAGCGCCACGCGGCTCACCAGCGCACTGACCGACCTGCAGGCGCAACTTCCCGCCGCCGGCCTCGACCACCGGCCCGAGTGGGACACCGACGACGGGGTGATCGTGGTCCGGGTCGCCGACGAGCAGGGCCTCACCCCCGTCGCCCACTTCGCCGACCGGATCACCCGCGAGCGCCGCGACCAGGAGCAACTGCTGACCGACTCCGAGCAGCGGGTGCTGGAGGACGCCCTGCTCGGGCAACTCGCCCGGCAGATCCACCACCGGACCATCGAGGCCCGCGACCTGGTCACGGCAATGGACAGCCAGATGCGCGCCCGGCGCATGTCTTCGGGGCTCACCGTCGGCGTCGGCTGGCGGCTCGCCGACGACCTCGACGCCGAGCAACGCGACGTGTGCAAGCTCCTCGAACGCGACCCGGCCCGGCTCGGGCCGGCCCAGCTCACCACCATGCGCCGGCACTTCGCCGCCCGGATCAAGGCGGCGCGGGCCGCCGCGCCCGAACGGCCCTACCGGGAACTGCTCGGCGACGTCCTCGACTACCGGCAGTGGCGGACGTTCGCGTTCACCCTGCACCGGCCCGGCGGCGGCACGGAGGCGCTGACCCGGGCCCGACACAGCCAGCTCTCCGGCGGCGAACAGTCGGTCTCCCTGCACCTGCCGCTGTTCGCCGCCGCCAACGCGCTGTTCGGCTCGGCGCGGCCCGACGCACCCCGGCTGCTCGGCCTCGACGAGGCGTTCGCCGGCGTGGACGACACCGGCCGGGGTGAGCTGATGGCGCTGGCGAAACAGTTCGACCTGGACCTGTTCATGACCGGCTACGACCTCTGGGCCACCCACCCGGCGGTCAGCGGCGCCGCCCACTACGACCTGTCCCACTCCGCCGTGGAACACGCCGTGTCCACCGTGCTGCTGGTCTGGGACGGCTCGACCAACATCGCCGACTTCGACGGAACCCTGGCCCGTGCGCTCGGCTCCCCGGAGACCCGCCGCGCCCCCGGTGGTCGTGGCGAACCCGAGCGGGCCGGCGTCCTGCTCGACCTCACAGACGAATGACAGACGGGCGCGGCCAACGGCCGTCGGACCGGTCCGCTGCACATCCGTCGCTCGTGCCGACCGGGCGGGATCGGTCGGGCGGTCCGGCGGATCTCGTCGAGCAGACCGGCTGGCGGCGATTGCTGGCGGCCGCCCGGCGCAGCCTGGAACGCAGCGGTGGCCGGCTCGACACCACCGTGACGCTTTCCACCCCCACGGACGACGAACGTCTCGTGATCATCGGCATCACCGGCACCCACCGCTCCGCCGCAGCGGCACGCCTCAGCATCCGACTCAGCGCGGTGGACGAGCACCTACGCGCCGCGCACGGAGTCGGCCTGATCGAAGTGCTCACCACGACAGCCCCGCTGCGCAACCGACCGTCCGACCTCAAACGCGAGGCGGTGGCCCGCGACGCCGTCCTCGCCGCGGCCCACGAGGGCCGGCACGCCGGCACCGCCTGGTACGCCGAATGGCTCGACGGCCTGCGCCGCGACGGCACCCTGACCCGCGTCGTCCGCACCGGACTGCCGTTCGAGGATGTGGTCCGCGTCCTGGACGCGCTGCCAGCGGCCGACGAGCCGATTCCGGTCTTCGCCGACCGGGTGCTGGACGACACGAAGGCCCTCGCCGAGGGGCCGCTGCGCGCGCTCGTCCTCCGTGCCGTCGCCGCCTGGCAGCAGGCGGCGCTCCCGGTCGACGGCGAGCAGGAACGGGCGTTGTGGGAATCGGTCGGTCTGGTCCCGGACGACCTCGCCAGCCAGGTGCTGGTGCTCAACGTACCGGCCGCCGGCGGCCTGGTCGGACGGTGGCTCACCGACGCCGCGCAGGCCGGCGTGCCGATCCGGGTCACCCTGCACCAACTGCGCCTGGCACCGCTCACACTGAACTGCGGCGAGGTCTATGTCTGCGAGAACCCCGCCGTGCTGCGCGCGGCCACCACCGCGCTAGGGGCCCAGGCCCCACCGCTGATCTGCACCGAAGGGGTGCCGTCGGTCGCCGTTCACACGCTGCTGTGCGCCGCTCAGGGGGCGGTGATCCGGTGGCGCAACGACTTCGACTGGACCGGCGTACGACTGACGGCGGCCGCTCTCCAGCGGTACCCGGGCGCGGTCCCGTGGCGGATGACCGCGGCGGACTACCTGCCGGCGGCGGGCACCGGCACGGCACTGCTCGGTACGCCCACCCGGACGCCGTGGGACGAGTCGCTGAGCGAGTCGATGCGGCGTACCGGCCGAGCGGTGATGGAGGAACGGCTGCTCGACCGGCTCATCGCCGACCTACGCACGGCCGGAGCCGGGTAACGGCTGGCGGGCGTTGACCAACTCGCTGAATGCCGCGGGTCGAACGCCGCAGGCCCTCGTATCGAACACGGGTGTCGCTGCGGCGGTCGGACGGTCGGCGGCGTAGGCGGTCGCGGTGGTGGCGGCCTCGTGGGCACCCCACGTCACAACGATCCGCCGAGCAGGAGCCCGAGTCGCAGCGCGACCCGCGCCCACCGCCCGCCCCGCCGACTCATCCCCGCTCATGTGTTGCTCCTGTCGGTTCGCTCGCTCAGTTGGATGGAGCGGAAGGGCGCACCGATTGCTGACAGGCGCTGCGTGCGACACGGGGCACAGGTGGCAACGGTGGTGACTGATCGCCGACCAGCCCGTGTCCCGTCAGGAGGGGCCCGGATGGTGACAGGCCGGGGTCCTGACGGGACGCGGGGAGTTGGTTGGTGGAGCGTGACCGGCGGACCGGCCTACCTGGCGATGAGCAGTAGCAGGCTGCGCGCGCGGAGGATGTAGGTGGTGGAGGTGCCGCCGATGAGTGCCTCGCTGCCGGGGCTGGCGACCTGGTTGGGTCCTTCGGCCCAGGTGGAGGTGTCGGTCACGCGGTACCACTGTTTGCCTGCTGGAGGTGCGGGCAGGGTGAAGGTGACGTCGCCGGACCAGCCGTTGTAGGCGATGTAGATGCCTGACGCGGGGTCGCCGAACTCGCTGCCGTCGATGCGCCAGGCCAGCGCGTGGTTGTCCGCGCTGCCCCAGTACGCCCCGTCTGGCGCTGCGCCCGCCGGGGTGAACCATTCGACCTGGCCGAGGCCGTTGCCGTTGGTGTCGGCGGCGGTGTAGAAGTTCGCCGGCCGCAGGGCGGGGTGCGCTTTGCGGAAGGCGGCCAGCCGGTTGGTGAAGGTGTAGAAGTCGGTCTGGTTGGTGTCGGGGGCCCAGGCCAGCCAGTTGGCGCTGGAGTCGAGGTTGTACGGGTTGTTGTTGCAGTTGACGCCGCGCAGGTATTCGTCGCCGCCGGTCATCATCGGGGTGCCTGCGGACAGCATGAGGAACGCCTGACCGTTGCGGGCCGCCTTGCGCTGGTCGGCGGCGACACCGCCCTGGTTCCAGGAGATGTTGTCGTCGGAGCCGCCGTCGGACGGTCCGTACGGCCAGGGTTGGTTGTTGTTCTTGCTGTTGCAGGTGTAGAGGTCCTTCAGAGTGAACCCGTCGTGGGCGACCATGAAGTTGACCGAGTTCCATGGGCGCCTGCCGTCGTCGCCGTAGAGGTCGGACGAGCCGGCGAAACGGTTGGCGAGGTCGGCCGGGGTGACCGCGTCGACGCCCATCTTGTTCTGGTCGCGGCGCAGGGTGTCGCGGTAGATGCCGTTCCACTCCGACCAGCCGGCGGGGAAGTTGCCGACCTGATAGCTGTTGCCGCCGATGGCCCAGGGCTCGGCGATCCAATCGACACCGGCACCGCCGCCGGCCGCGCGGGCGGGCATCTCCGCGACGAGGCGGTTAAGCGCGGTGCTGGTGTTGATGCGGTTGTAGTTGAAGCATCCGTGCTGGCAGGTGTTGCCCAGCACGGACGCCAGGTCGAACCGGAACCCGTCAACGCCGAGCGTGTTCTTCCAGTAGGCGACGGAGTCGACGATGAGGTTCTGCCCGACGGGGTTGAAGGTGTTGTAGTTGCCGCCGACCCCGGTGTTGTCCCACGGGCTCTGCCGGTCGCTGGTCAACGAGTAGTAGGTGGGGTTGTCCAGGCCGCGCCAGGAGAAGATGTTGTAGGTGTTCTTGTCGCCCTGTGGCCCGTCCTCGCCGGTGTGGTTGTAGACGACGTCGACGAGCACCTTGATGCCGGCGTCGTGGAACGCCTTGACCATGGCCTTGAACTCGGCCGTCGGGCCGCCGGGAGACTTGTCGTAGGCGTAGCGCCGGTCGGGGGCGAAGTAGTTGAGCGTCAGGTAGCCCCAGTAGTTGTCGCCGGCGGTGCTGGTGGGGTTGACGTCGTTGGTGTCGTTCTGCGTCTCCTGCACGGGCAGGAACTCCACCGCCGTCACGCCGAGCGACGCCAGGTAGGCGGCCTTGAGCCCGGCACCCTTGTACGTGCCCCGGTACGCCGAGGAGACCGCGGTGTCGTTCTTCGTCAACCCGCGCACGTGCACCTCGTACACGATGTCGTCCTTGAACGCGCGGGTGGGCTTCGTGCCGAACCCGCCGGCCGCCGGGGTGAACACGATGCCCTTGGGCGCGAAGGTGCCCGTGTCGACGGCGCGGTTGGCTCCGGAGCGGTAGCCGCTCAGGTCGGTGTGGCTCGGCGTCTGCGGATCGTGGCTGATCTCGCGAGCGTACGGGTCGACGAGCAGCTTGTTGGGGTTGAACCTGTTGCCGGCGGAGTCGACGTCGGCGATGAAGCCGGCGGTGGACCCCTTCGTCCAGCCAGCGTTGTAGGGCCAGTTCGGCCCCCAGGCGCGGTATCCGTAGTAGACGGTGCCGGTGATGCCGTAGCTGCTCAGCTCGGTCACACTGACCGTCTTGGCGAAGATGTCGCTGGTCTCGGTCAGCACGTAGCTGACCTTCTCCTGGGCGCCGGTGGCGGCGCTGTAGAGGTACAACGCGATGCGGGTGGCTCCCGCGGAGTAGACCCGGAACGTGATGTTGGAGGCTGTCCCGTCGTATCGTGCGCCGAGACTCTGCGTATCGATGCCGGCCTGCGCTGGCGTTGCCGTCAACGGGTTCGCGGCGAGGACGCCGGCCAGGGTGACCAGCATGGTGATGGTGAGGGCGACGCGCGCCCAGAATCGGTATGTCTTCACGGCCGGGTTCCTCAGCTTCGCCAGACGTCGTTGAAGGTCACGGTGCAGGAGCCGGTGGTGGAGTGGACCCGATTCGCGCCGGTCTCCCAGATCACGTAGCCCGATTCGTTTTTCTTGATGTACTTGTATTCGAAGGTGACGTCGGGCGGGAGCTGCACGGTGCCCCGCCAGATCGGGTAGGTGGCGGCGGACAACGCCACACCGCTGCTGGTGTTCCAGTTGCCGAGTTCCGGCCGGTTGCCGACGACGAAGATGTTCTCGCCCCAGACGGTCTGCGCGTCGACCGCGAAGCTCACCGCGACCGTGCCGCAGCCGCTGCCACCGCCGGACATCTGCGCGCCGATGTGCAGCGCCAGCATGCCCCCCGCCGGCACGGTTGCGGTGAACTGGCCGGACGAGCTGACGATGTAGGCCGCGCCGGTGCAGGTCGTGCCGTTGACGTCGCCGTTGGCGATGTCGCAGTACGTCCCGGCGGGCAGGCTCGTCTGGAAGGTCCGGGTCAGCGGGCCGCCGTCGCGGTTGAAGACGACGTACCCCTTGGCGTCGCGGCCGAAGGCGATCTGGCTGGAGCCGTTGCTCCACCAGTTGCTCACGCCCGTGCCGGCGACGGCGTTACGGAACCCGACCAGGTTCGCGGTGGTCCGCCAGCGGTGCTCGCAGACCCAGCCGTTGCCGCAGCTGACCTGGGTGGCACCGTCCTTGTAGGTGAGCCGGGCGCGGCCGTTGCGCTGGGTGTCGTGGTTGTCGACGAATGCGACCGCCTGGGCGGAGCTCAGCAGCATCGAGTTGGCCAGGTTGTTGAGGTTGGCGAGGTTGCCGCGCACGGACGCCGACTCGGTCTTCAGGTCGGCCAGGTCCACCAGTTCGCAGTTCTGCACCTCCCACCGGTCGGTCCAGCTGCGGATGTCGTCGTAGCCGTAGGGCACGGTGGGGTAGCTGTAGTGGGTGTAGATCGAGCCGGCGCTGCCCGGGCCGGTGGACGCCCCGCCGGCCGTGTGGTTGACGACCGCGTCGACGTACACCTTCACGCCCGCGCCGTGCCAGGTTTGCACCATGGCGGCGAAGGCCGCCCGGTCGCCACGCCGCGACACCAGCTGGTAGCTGACGGGCTGATAGTCCTGCCACCACGGGTAGTTCTGGCCCGGCAGGACGACGTGTTCCTGCGGTGGGGAGACCTGGACTCCGCCGAAGCCCTTGGGGCCCAGGACGTTGGTGCACTCGCTGGCCACTGACGACCAGGGCAACGTGGAGCGGATCCGATGATGCATTGTGAGGACCTCCTCGCGAGGGACGGGGGAGTGGTGCGAGGGGCGCCGAGCAGGCGGGCCCTGCCCGCTCGGCCGTGTCGATCAATGCAAGTCCTTGCAATGTTTTCAATAAGCTAACACCTCGTTACATCGACGTGAAGACGTTGAACAAACCGCGAACCGATGCGCCGCAGCTGGCCCGCTCCGGCGGCAAATGCCGGGAAGGGCAACGCCAACCACCTGGCGTCGAGTGACAGTCATTGCCGCGGTAGCCGCCATCGGCTGGCGGCCTCGCATGCATGGCCGGCTTGGGTTGGCGGATCACTGCCAACCGCTTTCACATCTTGCACCGGGATTTCCCAAGGTCGAACTCGGCGTGGACGCCGAAGCCGATTCGCGGAGTGGCGCCGCGAACTGCTCGACGACGAGGAAGGATGACTCGGCTCCCGACTCGCGCCAGCGTTAAGCCTGCACCCGCAGGATCCCACAACGTTTCAGCTGATCTTCGGCAAGCGATCGCAGCGAGCCCACGAAGCGACCGGCGCGCAACGGGGAAGATTGAAGGCCGCAGGTCGTCAGCCTGTGGACACCGGCAGAGCGTCGTCTGAGGAAACCGTTGCTCTATCCTTGCGCTACGAGGGCGCGAGCGGCCAGTCTCGCGACCTGGGGTTCACCGGGGGTGGCAGGGAGTGACCTGCGTTCGCCCACGTCACCCGGACCACCGTTGGCCCAGCCCAGGACCACACCCGGAGTCTCCGGGTGACTCCGGCAGGTGGTGACATTCGCTCACCCGTCATTCCGGCGCCGACCGGTCCGGCCCGTACCGAACAACGGGGACGGGCCCGGCGCGGAGAGTGGTCCTCCGCGCCGGGCCGCGTCGTCGGATGGGGTCAGCCAGCCGTGCAGGTGGCCGTCGCGCCCGGGCCGGTGCCGGTGCCCTGGAAGCCGAAGTTGGTCGACTGCCCGGCGCCGACGTGCCCGTTGTAGCTCACGTTGGTGAACCGGACGGTTCCGCTGGTGCCGCTGGCCTGGGCGTTCCAGGTGCCGGTGACCGCGGCGCCGCTGGGCAGCGTGATGGTCACGGTCCAGCCGTTGATGTCCGCAGAGCCGGCGGTGACCGTCACGCTCGTGGTGAAGCCGCCGGACCACTGGTTGAGCGCCACCGACGCGGAGCAGCCGTTACCGGTCGGCGGCGGCGTGGTGGTGGGGGGAGCCGTGGTCGGCGGCGCGGTCGTCGGCGGGGCCGTGGTCGGCGGAGCGGTGGTCGGGGACCCGGTCGTCGGCGGCGCGGTGGTGGGCGGGTTGGGCGCGCCGTTGGCCAGGCTGTAGGCCAGGTCGGGCTGGAACGAACCGGCCGTGTAGCGGCAGCCGTCCGCCTCCCCCGGCGGCTTCACCCAGAGGTACGCGTCGATGTTGCTGTCGCCGGTGTTGGTCGTCGGGTACATCCCGATGCGCCGGTCGGTGTTGTCGTCGGCGCACCAGTCCCCGCTGGCACCCCCGTTGCGGCTGGTGTCGATGATCTGGCGCTTGCCGGGGATGCCCATGCCGGCGAGGGCGGAGATGACCGCCCGGCCGAAGTTCGCCTCACCCGAGGTGGAGTTGAAGTTCGACACGTTGGTGAAGAAGCCGTCGGCGTACTGCACGCCGGCCGCCCGGAGCCGGTTGGCCTGCTCGCTTGCGCTGTTCCAGGTGGAGTGGCCGCCGTCGAGGTACACCTTGGCGTTGGGGTTGGCCGACTTGATGGTCTGGGTGGCCGTCGTGAGCGCCTGGTTACGCGCGCTGATCTCGCTGCCGCTCAGGCACGTCTGCAGGGCGAGCGAGTCGGTTTCCAGGATGATGATGACGGTCTGGTTGCCCAGCCCCCGGGCGAAGTTGGACACCCAGGTCTGGTACTGGTTGAGGTCCGGCGCCCCACCCGCGCTGGCCCCGCCGCAATCCCGGTTGGTGATCTCGTACACCGAAAGCACCGGGATCTGCTGCGCCGCGTTGGCGGCGCCGACGAACCCGGAGACCTCGGACTGCACCGTCGACGGGTTGAAGTTGGCGAACCAGCGGGCCTGCGGCTGACTCGCGATCTTGTCGCGGATCACGGCGGCACGCGAGTCGCCGGGGTTGGCGGCGACCCAGCGGACGACGGCCGAATTCGGGTCGCGGTAGAGCGACCCGGACAGCGTGCCGGCGGAAGCGCTGCCGACGGCGAGGCAGACGCCGACGACGGTGGCGCCCGCGACGGCCGCCACGCTGGTGGCCGCCGATCTGCGGCGGAGCGAGGAGAGGGTAGCCACGACGTGTTGCCTCCTGATCACATAGATGTTTCTACATGGGAGCGTTCCCATGGACGGTAGCGGAGGTGCGCCCCGCTGCCAAGATGTGAAGATTTTGAGGGCTGGTCCGTCGTCGTTGTCGCGGCTCAGGTCCGCCGGGTCGAGGAAGACGACCCCGTCGCCGTACCGCTCGCCCCAGACGAGGTCGCTGCTGGATTCCACCTTCTTCCGCTCGGCCTGACCGCGGACCCGTCCGCGACCGGTCTGATTTCCCCGCCAACCGTCGCTGGCACGGCTTGAATAGCGGTGTGCAGGTCAGCAGGGACGGGCGGAGTTGGCGCATCGGCGCCGCCGCCGACGTGGAATGGATCGCCGGTCACACCACTGCCGGCGTCTCGATCGCCACCGCCATCCCGCCGGTCTTCGACGCCTACGCCACCACGTACCAGGCCGACGAGGTCACCGCCGCCGCCTACGAGCACGCCCTGGTCGAAGACCTCAGCACGCACACCCCCGACCAGCCCTGGTGGCTGGCTTACCTCGACACCGGCGCCCACGACGTCGTCTTCCCCCACGCCCCCCGGGTGTCGCTCTACTGGAACTGGCCGTACGTGCTGGTCGAGGCCGGCCCGGCGCAAGCCCTCACCTGGCGCACCGGTGGTCACCTGCGCCACGCCCACGGAGCGCTACCCGACCTGTTCTTCCCCGCCGACCGGTCATGGCTGGTCTCCGCACTCTGGGACGACACCTGGACCTGCGTCGGCGGTCCGGCAGCATTGATTGACGCCCTTGAACGCGACCCCCTGGCCAACGCCCGCCGGGTCCGGCCCGGTGAAGACGCGCTGCCACCCGGGTTGACCCGCGAGTGACGACGGCCGCCCGCCGGTGATTCCGAACCGCGCCGGAGACGACACCGATCTGCCCGGTCGACGGCCGCAAATCGAAACTGGACGGATCGCCGGCCGGTGAGGCCGAGCTCGCGCCACCGGACTCACCAGTGGCCGCGCTGCGTCGCCTTGCCGGCGGCGTACGCGCGCTGCGCGGCGGCCAGGCCCGGGGTGCTGCCCGCCTGCGCGACCGGCACGTCCCACCAGGCGTCGGAGGACGGGCCGGGATCGCCGGTCAGCGGGGTACGCACGTAGACCACCGTGGTGGCACTGGCGGCAGCGGCCTTCGCCAGCGCCGCCCGCAGCTCGGTCAGGGTCTCCGCGGTGAGCACCTGCGCGCCGAGACTGGCCGCGTTGGCGGCCAGGTCGACCGGTAGGTCGGGGCCGTCCAGCAGGCCACTCTCCGGATCCCGGGCCCGGTACGCGGTGCCGAACCGCCCCGCGCCGACGTGTTCGGACAGCGCGCCGATGGACGCGTACCCGCGGTTGTCCACCAGCACCACGGTCAGCTTCACCCCCTCGGCCACGGCGGTCGCCAGCTCCTGCGCCATCATCAGGTAGGACCCGTCGCCGACGAGCACGAACACCTCGGCGTCCGGCGCGGCCAGCCGCACGCCGAGGCCACCCGCGATCTCGTAGCCCATGCACGAGTAGCCGTACTCCACGTGGTACTGGCCGGGCCCCGCGGCCCGCCACTGCCGGTGCAGGTCGCCCGGCATCGAGCCGGCGGCGCACACCACCACGTCCGACGGCCGTGCGGCGTCGTTGACCGCGCCCAGCACCTGCGCCTGGGTCAGCGGCCCCCCGGTGGCCGCCCGCGCGGCGTCGACCGCCGCGTCCCAGGAGGCGACGAGGTCGGCGGTCCGCTGCCGCCGCGCCGACGGCAGCGTCCAGCCGTCGAGTTCCCGGGCCAGCTCGCGCAGCCCCTCCCGGGCGTCGCCGGTGAGCGCGACGCCGCCGAGCTTCGCGGCGTCGAAGGCGGCCACGTTGAGGTTGACGAAACGGACGTCCGGGTCGGCGAAGATGGTGCGCGACGCCGTGGTGAAGTCGCTGTAGCGGGTGCCGATGCCGACCACCACGTCAGCCTCCCGGGCGAGGGCGTTCGCCGCGGTGGAGCCGGTGGCGCCCAGCGGGCCCGCCGCGCACGGGTGCCCGTGCGGCAGCGACCCCTTGCCCGCCTGGGTCTCCGCGACGGGGATGCCGGTGGCCGCGGCGAAGTCGGCCAGCGCCTCGGCGGCGCCGCTGTAGCCGACCCCACCGCCGGCCACGATCAGCGGCCGACGGGCCGAGCGCAGCAAATCCGCGGCCCGTTCCAGCGCCGCCCGGTCCGGACGCGGCCGGGCGATGTGCCAGACCCGCGGCGCGAAGAGCTCGTCCGGGAAGTCGTACACCTCGGCCTGCACGTCCTGGGGCAGCGCCAGGGTCACCGCCCCGGTCTCGGCCGGGTCGGTGAGCACCCGCGCGGCCGCCAGCAGGGCGGCGGGCAACTGCTCGGGGCGGTAGATCCGGTCCCAGTACCGGCTGACCGGCCGCAGCGTGTCGTTCACCGAGACGTCGAGGGAGCGGGGGTCCTCCAACTCCTGCAGGACCGGGTTGGCCACCCGGGTGGCGAACACGTCCCCGGGCAGCAGCAGCACCGGCAGCCGGTTGACCGTCGCCAGGGCGGCGCCGGTGACCAGGTTCGTGGCGCCGGGGCCGATGGAGGTGGTGCAGGCGTAGGTGGAGGCGCGCAGCCGGGTGCGCGCGTAGCCGGCGGCGGTGTGCACCATCGCCTGCTCGTTGCGCGCCTGGAAGTACGGCATCCGGGCCCCCGCCTGCAGCAGCGCCTGGCCGAGTCCGGCCACGTTGCCGTGGCCGAAGATGCCGAAGCAGCCCGCGATCAGCCGCTGCCGTACGCCGTCCCGCTCGGTCTCCTGCTCGGCCAGGAACGCCACGACGGCCTGGGCCACCGTCATCCTCATCGGGTCCTCCCCCTGTGCGAGGTCATCGGTACGCGCTCGTCGGGCCGCTGCGCCTGCCAGGACGCGCGTACCCAGTGGTGGGCCGGGTCGTCGCGGCAGGCCATGGTCCGCTCGGGTGCCGGCCCGGCCAGCACGTTCAGGTAGTAGAGGTCGTAACCGGGGGCGGCGATGGACGGGCCGTGGTAGCCGTCGGGCACCAGCACCACGTCGCCCGCGCCGACCTCCGCGAGCACCTCGGTGCTGCCGTAGACGCGCTGGTACGCCAGCCCGTCGGTCTCGAAGTAGTAGATCTCCTCCAGCTCCGCCTCGCCGTCCCCGGCGATGTCGTGCTTGTGCGGCGGGTAGCTGGACCAGTTCCCGCCCGGCGTCAGCAGTTCCACGGCGACCAGCCGGTCACACTCGAACGCCTCCGGCGCGCAGAAGTTGTTGACCTGTCGGGTGGCCGGGCCGGCGCCGCGCACCTCCACCGGCACCCGCTCGGCGGGGCCGTACCGGGCGGGCAGCCGGCGGGTCGCCCGCGCCGCCGGCAGCGCGCAGCGCATCCCGGTGTCGGTGCTGATCGTGACGGTGTGGCCGATCGGCAGGTAGACGAAGTCGGTCACCCGGTCGAAGACGCTGGCCCGCCCGTCGAGGGTGAACGTCTGCCCACCGCAGCGCACCCGTCCGCCGCCGGCCAGCGGGAGCACCAGCTGCTCGAACCCGCCGGTCTCGAAGGTGATCTCACCGCCGGCGGGCAACTCGTGCACCCGCAGCCCGCAGTAGCGCCAGCCGGCCCGCTCCGGCGTGATCTCGACCGGGCAGCCGTCGCCGCCACCCGCTGTTCCCGCTGGGAGGTACATGGCTCACCCCAGCAGCGCGGCGGCCGCGTCCACGGCACCCGCCACGCCGTCGTCCGGCGGGTACCGCAGCGCCCGCGTCGCGTACTCGATGGTCACGGCACCTCTCCCGTCAATTGGTACACCTCGTCGGCGGTGGGCATCGCAGCCGAGCAGGCCAGCCGCGCGGCCACGTACGCGCCGGCGCCGTTGGCGAAGCGCAGGGTCCGCTCCAGCGGCCAGCCGGCGAGCAGTCCGTGGCAGAGCGCGCCGCCGAAGGCGTCGCCCGCGCCGAGCCCGTTCACCACCTCGACCGGCACCGGGGGCACGACCACCCGGTTGCCGGCGGAGTCTTTGGCCAGGACGCCGGCCGGGCCCTGCTTGACGACCGCCAGCCGTACGCCGAGGGCGAGCAGGGCGTCGGCGGCCGCTTCGGGCTCGGTCTCGCCGGTCGCGACCGCGCACTCCTCGCGGTTGCCCACCGCGACGCTCACCCGGCCGCTGGCGAGCGCCGCCCGCACCTCCGCCTCGGCCTGTCCCGGCTCGGCCCACAGCATCGGCCGGTAGTCCAGGTCGAGCACGGTTTCCCCGCCGCGCCGCAGGTCGAGCACGGCGTGGTGCGCGGCCCGGCTCGGCTGGGCGGACAGGCCCGTCCCGGTCAGCCATACCAGGCGGGCGGCCGCCAGCGCGTCCTGATCCAGCTCCTCGGGACGGATGTGCAGGTCCGGGGCCTTCGGGGCGCGGTAGAAGTAGATCGGGAAGTCGTCCGGCGGGAAGATCTCGCAGAACGTCACGGGGGTCGGCAGGCCGGGCACCGCGGTGACGTACACGTCGTCGACGTGGTAGTCGGACAGGGCCCGGTGCACGTAGTCACCGAACGGGTCGGCGCCGGTGCGGGTGACGACGGCGACCCGCCGCCCCAGCCGCGCCGCGGCGACCGCGACATTGGTCGCGCTACCACCGAGAAACCGGGCGAACGTGTCCACCTCGGACAGTGGCACGCCGGAGCGCAGCGGGTAGAGGTCGATGCCCACCCGCCCCATCGTGATCACGTCGTACCTCATCAGTCCCCCCGACCGGCCGGGATCGGCAGGTCGGCGCGCGGGTCGGCGGTGTGCGCCGCGCCGATCCTGCCGGCGTCGAGCCACGCTGTCCGCATCGAGGAACACCTCCGGGCGGTTGTGCCGAACCGCGGCGAGCACGGGAAAGGCGAAAGAGAGACGTGGCTAGATTGTTAGTCGGCAGCCATTCGCCCTGTCAAGCGTTTGTAATGACATTATTACTGCTGGTAAGGTGGCCGCACCGTGACCGAACTGCGAGGATCACCTTGACCAGGCCCCTGCCGATCACCCTCGATCGATCGAGCCCCATCCCCCTCTATTTCCAGGTCGCCCAGCAGATCGAGGCCCTCATCGATCGCGGCGAGCTGCCGCCCGGCTCGCGGCTGGACAACGAGATACTGCTCGCCGACCAGACCGGCCTGTCCCGGCCGACGATGCGCCAGGCCATCCAGCACCTGGTCGACAAGGGCCTGCTGGTGCGCAAGCGCGGCGTGGGCACGCAGGTCGTGCACGGCGTGGTCAAGCGACCGGTCGAGCTGAGCAGCCTGTACGACGACCTGAGCCGCAGCAATCAACGACCCGGCACGAAGGTGCTGGCGGTGGAGACCGGGCCCTGCGACGACACGATCGCCGCCGCGCTGCGCCTGGCCCCCGGCACCGAGGTGGTGCACCTGCGACGACTGCGCTTCGCGCAGGGGGAGCCGCTGGCCATCATGCAGAACTGGCTGCCCACTGACCTGACCGAGTTGACCGCCGAACGCCTGGAGGAACGCGGGCTGTACGAGCTGCTGCGCGGGGTCGGGGTGCACATGCGGGTGGCCAACCAGCTCATCGGCGCCCGCGCGGCCACCCTCGCCGAGGGTCGGCTGCTCAACGAGCGCCGGGGGGCGCCGCTGCTCACCATGACCCGCACCACGTACGACGACAACGGCCGGGCGGTGGAGCACGGTTCGCACGTCTACCGGCCGGCGCTCTACAGCTTCGAGATCGCCCTCGTGGAACGTTGACCAGCCGTCCGTGATCGCTCGTCGGAGCCGTGGGCGTCAGGGGCGGTAGCGGTAGCCCATCCCGGGCTCGGTGATCAGATGCCGGGGGCGGGCCGGATCGTCCTCCAGCTTGCGCCGGAGCTGGGCCATGTACTGCCGCAGGTAGTTGGTCTCGTGCTGGTACTCCGGTCCCCACACGTCGCGTAACAACTGCCGTTGGCTGACCAGCTTGCCCGGGTTGCGCAGCAGCTTCTCCAGCATCGCCCACTGGGTCGGGGTGAGCTTGACCTCGGTGCCGTCGTCCCGGGTGACCGTGCGGTCGGCCAGGTCGACGGTGTGTGCGCCGATCCGCAGCGCAGGGAAGGCCGGAGTGGCGCCGCCGAGCCGCCGGGTGACCGCCCGGATCCGGGCCAGCAGCTCGTCGACGCCGAACGGTTTGGTGACGTAGTCGTCGGCACCGGCGTCCAGGGCGGAGACCTTGTCCTCGCTGCCGGCCCGGCCGGAGAGCACGATGATCGGCACGCTGGTCCAGCCGCGCAGCCCCCGGATCACCTCGACACCGTCCAGGTCGGGCAGGCCGAGGTCGAGCACCACCAGGTCGGGCGGGTGAGCGGCGGCGGCCTTGAGCGCGGCGGTGCCCGTCTCGGCGACCTGAACGTCGTAGCCCCGAGCGCGCAGGTTGATCCGGAGCGCGCGGAGAATCTGCGGCTCGTCGTCGACCACCAGGATCCGGGTCATCCGCGAGCCCCTTCCGAACCCTCGGCGGCGGGCAGCCGCAGCACCATGGTCAGCCCACCACCCGGGGTGGTCTCGGGGGTGATGCTGCCACCCATCGCCTCGGCCAGCCCTCGGGACAGCGCCAGCCCCAGCCCGACGCCCGTCTGGTTGTCCCGGTCGCCGAGGCGCTGGAAGGGCAGGAAGACGTGCTCCCACTGGTCCGCCGGAATGCCCGGACCGCTGTCAATTACCCGGAGCTCCACCTGCCCGGCGTGCGCGCTGGCGGTGATCGTCGGGGGCTGACCGGGCGGGCTGTGGCGCAGGGCGTTGGCCACGATGTTGACCAGCACCCGCTCCAGCAGGCCGGGGTCGGCAAGCGCTGCCGGCAGGTTGGCGGGAATGTCGGTGGTGACGTCCAGGGCGGCCGCGCCGAGCTCGTCCAGGGCCAGGGGTACGGCGTCCTCCAACCCGATCGGGGTCGTGGCGACACCGAGCGCGCCGGCCTGGAGGCGGCTCATGTCGAGCAGGTTCGCCACCAGCCGGTGCAGCCGGTCGAGGGACTCGTCGGCGGTGGCCAGCAGTTCCTCCCGGTCATCGGCGTCGAATTCGATGTCGTGGCTGCGCAGGCTGGACACGGCCGCCTTGGCCGAGGCGAGCGGCGTACGCAGGTCGTGGCTGACCGCGGCGAGCAGCGCGGTGCGCATCCGGTCGGCCTCGGCGAGCGGCCGGGCCGCAGCGGCCTCCGCGGCGAGCCGTTCCTGCCGCAGCGCGACGGCGGCCTGCGCGGCGAACGCCTCGACCACCCGCCGGTCGGCGGCTTCGAGGCGCCGTCCGGCGAGCACCACGGTGAGCCGGTCGTCCACCGGGACGGCTGTCTCTCCCGCGCTGGGGCTGCACGGCGGTGCCTCGCCGACGCTGGCGACCACCCGCCAGGCGGCCTCCTCCTGTGCCCGGCCTGGGCGGCCCTGCGCCTCGGCGGTGAGTTCGAGGACGCTGACCGCACGCAGCGCGAAGGTCTCCCGCAGCCGATCCAGGAGCGCCGGCAGGGGTCGTTCGCCGCGCAGCACGCCGCCGGCGACAGTGGCCATGGTCTGTGCGTCGGCGGAGGCCCGGGCCGCCTCCCGGGTACGCCGGGCGGCCACGTCGACCACCCAGCTCACCGCGACCGCGACGCCGACGAATACGCCGAGCGCGAGCAGATTCTCCGCCTCGGCGATGGTGAGCGTGTAGAAGGGCGGGGTGAAGAACCAGTTCAGCAGCAGGGAGCCGCCGAGCGCGGCGACCAGCGCCGGCCACATGCCACCGACCAGCGCGACGCCGACCACGCCGGCGAGGAAGAGCAGGATGTCGCTGGTCAGGGTGAGGCCGGGCAGCACCTTCAGCAGCGCGGTCAGCGCTGGCATGCCGAGACAGGCGAGGGCGAACCCGAGCAGGCGCCGCCGCCGCGACAGCGCCGCGGGCACCGCGGTGCCGCGCCGGCCGCGCCCGGCCTCGGCGTGGGTGACCAGGTGTACGTCGATGGGCCCGGACAGGGCGGTGGTGGTGACGCCGACACCCGGGGAGAAGAGCTGCGCGAACCGGCCGCGGCGGCTCGCGCCGAGCACGAGTTGCGTGGCGTTGACTCCCCGCGCGAAGTCCAGCAGCGCCGCTGGGATGTCGGCACCGAGCACCTGGTGGTACGTGCCGCCGAGGCTCTCCACCAGCACCCGCTGCCGGGCCAGTTGGGCCGGGTCGGCGCCGGCCAGGCCGTCGCTGCGGGCCACGTGCACGGCGAGCAGGTCGGCGCCCTTGCTGCGGGCGGCGATTCGGGCCGCCCGCCGGACCAGGGTCTCACCCTCGGGCCCGCCGGTCAGGGCGACGACGACCCGTTCCCGGGCCTCCCAGGTGGCGGAGATGCCCTGCTGGGCCCGGTAGGTGTCGAGCTGCTCGTCGACCTTGTCGGCCAGCCAGAGCAGGGCTAGCTCACGCAGGGCGGTGAGGTTGCCGACCCGGAAGTAGTTGCCGAGTGCGGCGTCGATCTTGTCCGGGCGGTAGATGTTGCCGTGGGCCATCCGGCGACGCAGGGCCTCCGGGGTCATGTCGACCAGCTCGACCTGCTCGGCGGCGCGGACCACCTGGTCCGGCAGGGTCTCCCGTTGGGTGGTGCCGGTGATCTGGGCGACGACGTCGTTGAGCGATTCCAGGTGCTGGATGTTGACCGTGGTCAGCACGCTGATCCCGGCGTCGAGCAACTGCTGGACGTCCTGCCAGCGCTTGTCATTGCGGGAGCCGGGCACGTTGGTGTGCGCGAGTTCGTCGACCACGGCGACCTCGGGGCGGCGGGCCAGGACCGCGTCGAGGTCCATCTCGGTGAAGAGAGCGCCCCGGTAGGTGACGCTGCGTCGGGGCACCACTTCCAGGTCGTCGATCATTGCGGCGGTGTGCGGTCGGCCGTGGGTCTCGACCAGGCCGATCACCACGTCGGTGCCGCGCTCGGCGCGCCGCTGGGCCTCCTCCAGCATGGCGTACGTCTTGCCCACGCCGGGGGCGGCCCCGAGGTAGATGCGGAGCTCTCCCCTTGGCACGGAAACATCCTCCCTGATTCCCGGGGCCACCGGGCATCGACGGTCGGGCGACGCGGGCGGGTCCCACCAGGAGGGTGGTCCCGCCCGCGATCGTCGGTCAGCGCGGCGGGAACTTCTTGTCGAGGGCGAGGTTGAGTTCGAGCACGTTGACCGCGGGCTCACCCATGAAGCCGAGCGCCCGCCCGGTGGTGTGCTCCCTGAGCAGCCGCCGGATCTCCGCCGGGTCCGCGCCGCGCTCGCGCGCCACGCGGGCCACCTGGATTTCGGCGTACGCCGGGGAGATGTGCGGGTCGAGGCCGCTGCCGCTGGCGGTGACCGCGTCAGTTGGCACCGCCGGCTGGGCGGGTGCGTCACCCCGGATCGGGGTGATGACCCCACCCTCGGCGCGGTAGTCGTGGCCCGGTTGGGCCAGCTCCACCGGCACCCCCTCGTAGGTAGTGACGAACGCGGTGGCCGGGGCGACCTGGTTGACGCTCACCACCCGGGCGACCGGGCCGGTGAGGCCGTCGCGGCGGAACACGGCCAGGACCGCGCCGACACCGTCAGCCGTGCAGTAGGGCCGCCGCCCGTCCACGCCGTCGAGCGCGCCGATCGCTTTGCTGCGCGTGCAGACCTGGGTGAGCAGGCTCTGCGTCGAATCGTCGGGGTTGGTGGCGATGGTGTCGACGATGTCCTCCGGGCCGAGGTTGCTGGCCGAGGTGGCGGTGGGGTCGTAGCCGTCGCCGGCCGCCGACGGCCGGGACTGGAAGTAGCGCGGGACGGGGTTGCCGTCGGCGTCGGTGAAGGACTGGCCGATGAGCGAACTGCCGACGGTCTTGCCGTTCACACTCACCAGCGAGCCGTCAGCCTTGCCGGCGAGGCCGGGAATCTGGCCGATCGCGACCATGGCGAGCGGGTAGGCCAATCCGAGCAGCACGGTGAAGACGAGCAGCGCGCGCAGGGCGGCGAGGTGTTGGGCGAGCCAGGTGGGTAGGCGCATCACGAGATCCCTGGGATGAACTGGATGAGCAGGTCGATGAGTTTGATACCGATGAACGGCACGATGAGGCCGCCGAGGCCGTAGACCAGCAGGTTCCGACTGAGCAGCTTCGACGCGGCCGCCGGCCGGTAACGCACGCCGCGCAGCGCCAGAGGGATCAGCGCGATGATGATGATCGCGTTGAAGATGACCGCGGACAGGATCGCCGAATCCGGGCTGGCCAGCCGCATGATGTTCAGCCGGTCCAGGCTCGGGTAGATGCCGGCGAACATGGCCGGGATGATCGCGAAGTACTTGGCGATGTCGTTCGAGATGCTGAACGTGGTCAGCGCACCCCGGGTGATCAGCAACTGCTTGCCGATCTCCACGATCTCGATCAGCTTGGTCGGGTCGGAGTCGAGGTCGACCATGTTGCCGGCCTCCTTGGCCGCCGACGTGCCGGTGTTCATCGCGACACCGACGTCGGCCTGCGCCAGGGCGGGCGCGTCGTTGGTGCCGTCGCCGGTCATCGCGACCAGCCGGCCGCCCTCCTGCTCCTTGCGGATCAGCGCGAGCTTGTCCTCCGGGGTGGCCTCGGCGAGGAAGTCGTCGACTCCGGCCTCGTCGGCGATCGCCTTGGCGGTACGCGGGTTGTCGCCGGTGATCATCACGGTGCGGATGCCCATCCGGCGCATCTCGTCGAACCGCTCCCGCATCCCCGACTTGACGATGTCCTTCAAGTGGACGACGCCGAGCGCCCGGGCCGGTCCACCATCGACGTGTTCGGCCACCACCAGCGGCGTGCCGCCGATGCCGCTGATCTCGTCGACGATCTGCCCCACCAGCTCGGTGGGGTGGCCGCCGTTCTCGCGTACCCACTTCATGACCGCGGCGGCGGCGCCCTTGCGGATCCGGCGCGCCGGCCCGTCTTCCGGAGTGAGGTCGACGCCGCTCATCCGGGTCTGCGCGGTGAACGGCACGAAGGTCGCGTGCGGCATCAGGCCCGGCTCGCGCTCGCGCAGCCCGAACTCGTTCTTCGCGAGCACCACGATGGAGCGACCCTCGGGGGTCTCGTCGGCGAGGCTGGACAGCTGTGCCGCGTCGGCCACCGCGGCGACGTCCACTCCCTCGACCGGCACGAACTCGTCGGCCTGGCGGTTGCCGAGGGTGATGGTGCCGGTCTTGTCGAGCAGCAGGGTGTTCACGTCGCCGGCGGCCTCGACGGCCCGGCCGCTCATGGCCAGCACGTTGCGCTGCACGAGGCGGTCCATGCCGGCGATGCCGATTGCCGACAGCAGCGCCCCGATGGTGGTCGGGATGAGGCAGACCAGCAGCGAGACCAGCACGATGCCGGTGACGCCCGCGTCGGTGACCGCGCCGGAGTCCGGTGCGGCGGCCTGGAAGTTCTTGGAGAAGATCGCGAGGGGTTGGAGCGTGACGACCGCGAGCAGGAAGATGATCGTGAGCGCGGCGAGCAGGATGTTCAGCGCGATCTCGTTCGGGGTCTTCTGCCGGTTGGCTCCCTCGACCAGATTGATCATCCGGTCGATGAAGCTCTCCCCCGGCTTCTGGGTGATCATCACGACGATCCGGTCGGAGAGCACCTTCGTGCCGCCGGTGACCGCACTGCGGTCACCACCCGACTCCCGGATCACCGGGGCCGACTCGCCGGTGATGGCGGACTCGTCGACGCTGGCGATGCCCTCGACCACGTCCCCGTCGCCGGGGATGATCTCGCCGGCCTCCACCACGACGACGTCGCCCTGGCGCAACTGCGGGGCGGGCACCGACTCGGTGCGGTAGGTCCCCGCGGCGGCGCCCGGGGTCCAGCCCAGGGCACGGGTGGCGACGGTGTCCGTCTTCGCCTTCCGCAGGGCGGCGGCCTGGGCCTTGCCGCGCCCCTCGGCGACGGCCTCGGCGAGGTTCGCGAAGATCACCGTCAGCCACAGCCAGACCGTGATCGCCCAGGCGAACACTGACGGGTCCACGACGGCCAGGACGCTGGTGAACAGCGCGCCGATCTCGACGATCAGCATCACCGGGTTTCGCCACAGGGTGCGCGGGTCCAGCTTGCGCAGCGCGTCGGGCAGGGACCGGACGAGTTGCTCCGGGTCGAGCAGTCCGCCGGCCCGGTTGCCGTGGGCGGCGGGTGTGCCGGAGGCGGGGGCGTCCGCCGTACCGTGCGGTGCCGGCGTAGAGGTGGTCATGTCGTTCTCTCTCATGGTGGTCACAGCCCCTCGGCGAGGGGGCCGAGCGCGAGCGCGGGCAGGAAGGTCAGCGCGACGAGGATCACCGTGACGCCGACGACCATCCCGACGAACAGCGGCCGGTGGGTCGGCAGGGTGCCTTCGGAGGCGGGGGTAGGTTGCTGGCGAGCCAGGGAGCCGGCCAACGCCAGCACCAGGATGATCGGGAGGAATCGGCCGAGCAGCATGCAGATCCCCAGCGCGGTGTTCCACCACGGCGTGCTCACCGTGAGGCCGGCGAACGCGGAGCCGTTGTTGTTGCTCGCCGAGGTGAACGCGTAGAGCACCTCGGACAGGCCGTGCGGGCCGACGTTCAACGCCGTGGAGTTGTTGCCGGTGGCGAACGCCGCCGCCGTGCCGGCCAGCACCAGCGCCGGGGTGACCAGGAAGTACAGCGACGCCAGCTTGATCTCCCGGGAACTGATCTTCTTACCGATGTACTCCGGGGTGCGGCCGACCATCAGACCGGCGACGAACACGGTGATCACCGCGAGGATCAGCAGGCCGTACAGGCCGGCGCCGACACCGCCGGGCGCCACCTCGCCGAGCATCATGTTGAGGATCAACATCCCGCCGCCGAGCGCCGTGTACGAGTCGTGGAACGAGTCCACCGAGCCGGTGGAGGTCAGCGTGGTCGACGACGCGAACATGGCCGAGTTCGATACGCCGAACCGCGTCTCCTTGCCCTCGAGCGCGGCGCTGACCGCCTGCGGGACCGTGCCGTGTCCGGTCAACTCGAAGCCGTTGGTCACCGCGATGCTGCCCAACGCCAGGATCGCCATCACCGCGACGATCGCGTAGCCCTGCCGGTTCTGCCCCACCATCCGGCCGAACACCCGGGGCAGGCTGAACGGGATCACCAGCAGCAGGAAGATCTCGATCCAGTTCGTCCAGCTCGTCGGGTTCTCGAACGGGTGGGCGCTGTTGACGTTGTAGAAGCCACCACCGTTGGTGCCGAGGTCCTTGATGGCCTCCTGGCTGGCGACCGGGCCGCCGGTGAGGTGCTGGGCGGCACCGGTCAGCGTGGTCGCGTCCGTGCCGGCGGACAGGTTCTGCACCGCGCCGCCGATCATCAACGCGATCGTGGCGAGCACGCAGACGGGCAGCAGGATGCGCAGGGTGATCCGGGTCAGGTCGACCCAGAAGTTGCCCAGCTCACCGGTTCGGCTGCGGGCGAAGCCCCGGACCAGGGCGACCGCGACGGCGACACCCACCGCGGCGGAGACGAAGTTCTGCACCGCCAGGCCGGCCATCTGCACCAGATGGCCCATGGTCGACTCGCCCGAATACCACTGCCAGTTCGTGTTGGTCACGAACGACACCGCGGTGTTCCACGCGCCGTGCGTCACCACCGGTTCGAAGCCCAGCGACAGCCACAGGTGGTTCTGCAACCGCATGAACGCGTACAGGAACAGGATCGACACCGCGGAGAACGCGAGCACGCTGCGCGCGTACACACCCCAGGACTGCTCGGCCGCCGGGTTGACGCCCATCACGCGGTAGAGCCCCCGCTCCGGCCGAGAGTGCCGGGTGCCGGAGACCACCCGGTACAGGTAGTCGCCGAACGGCTTGTAGACGGCGACCAGCGCCGCCACCAGCGACAGAATGAAAATGATGCCCGCTGTCGTCGTGCTCATCAGAAGCGCTCCGGGAACAGCAGGGCGACGACCAGGAACACGCCCAGGCCGATCGCCAGCACCAGACCGACGGCGTTCACCGCACTCACAGCTTTTCCACACCCCTCACCACGAGGGCGAGCGCTGCGAACAGCCCCACCGTCAACAGCACGAACACCAGGTCAGACACGCCTGACTCCCCTTACCGGACCGGCTCGTCCGCGACCGTCTCCCGGTCGCGCCGGCCAATCAAAACGCCGCCCCCGTCGCCCGGACAGGGGCTGTAACGCGACCATGACGGCGGACGGCGTTTTCTTGACGCGCTTTTCACGGCGGCCGTCCGGTCACGTGACCGGGGCCACCGGAGCCGGCGCTGTCAGCCCTCGTCGCGGGGCGCGCGGTCCGGCCCGGACGGCGGGGTGAGCGCGCCGAAGGCCCGCCGGACCAGCTCGTTGGCGTCGTCCTGAGCCAGGTCGGTGGCCACCAGCAGGTCACTGACCGTCGTACGTACCTGGGCGACCACCACCGAGCCGGAGAAGCCCACGCCGGCGCGGTAGGCGTGCCCCGCCCGGGCCACCGCCCGCAGCGCCCGCTCCCGGGCCTGCTTGGGCTCCGACGCCCCGCGGACGAACTCTCGGCGCAGCGTCCGGACCGCCTCGGCGAGCGCCGACACCGCGCCGAGCAGGTCGTCCGGGATCGGTTCGCCGTCCTCGATCAGGGTCACCGCCCGGCGGATCAGCGTCCCGCTGTTGCGCATGGCCCGGTCGATCGGCTCCACGGCCTGCGCGTACCGGCCGAGCGGGCCTTCCCGGGCACTCCAGTACACCGGGGAGAGCATGGTGGCCTCCCGGGCGCCCTGCGCGGCCTCGCCGAAGGCCCCGAGTTCCTTCTTGTTGTTCCGCAGCCGGTCGCGGGCGGCCCGGGCCCGCGCGGCGTCCCGCTGCCGGAGCGCCGTGGCGGTGGCCTCGAGCTGGTCCACGAGCAGGTCGAGGGCGGGTCCGGCGGCCCGGTTGATCGTCCGGAGCGGGTTCAGCGGCAGCAGCACGGCGGTCACCGCCAAGGCCACCGCGCCGCCGATGAGCGCGTCGGCGAAGCGCGGGATCTCCAGGTTCGGCACCGACGGCGACAGCGTGCCGAGCAGCACCGCGGTCGCCCCGGCCTGCACCACCAGGGCGGGGCTGCGGCCGACGAACGCCGCCACCAGGACCGCCAGCACCACGATCAGGCCGAGCTGCCACGCTCCGGTGCCGAGCAGCGCGATCAGCAGGTCGCCGATCAGGATGCCGACGGCCACCCCGAGGACCAGTTCGACGGTACGGCGCAGCCGCTGCCCCACCGACGCGGCCAGCGTCACGACCGCCGAGATCGGGGCGAACACCGGCTTCGGGATGCCCAGCAGATCGCCGGCCACCCACCAGGCCAACCCCGCCGCCAGCCCCGCCTGGGCGGCCAGCCCGGCGCCGGCCCGGACCCGGTGCAGCCGCTCGCGCAGCATCGTGAGCGAGCGCCGGGGCAGCTCGGCAGCCGTCGCACGATCCTGCCCGGTCCCCGTCGACCCGTTGCGCCCTCTCGGCGGACCCGCACCGGCCACGGCCGCGCCTACCCACTACCGGCCCGACCATTCCTGGCCGTCGCCCGGGCCGCGCGGTCGGCCGGGCGGCGCGGGTCCACCGGGCCCTCGGGACGCCGGGCGGCGCGGGTTGCCGCAGACCGCCGCCTCCGGTGCTCGGGAGACCGCGACCTGCCGCAACCCGCCGGCCGACAACCCCGGCCGACAACCCGGGCCGACAACCCGGGCCGACAACCCGGCCGACGGCCGGGCGGGACGGTCAGCCGTCCAGGCGGCGGACCATGTTCATGATCGTCTCGACCTGGTAGCCGCCCTTGATCGGATAGTTGGTGGCGCCGAGGTAGCCCCACCAGTCCCAGCAGCCGTTCGGGTTGACTCCGGTCGCGATCGCCTGGGGATAGAGCACGATCAGCCGGTTGGTGTCGGCGTACTGGTTGAGGTTGGCCCGGTCGACGAAGGCGGTGCCGACCTTGGCGTACCCCTGGGCGCAGCCGTGCAGGGCGACCAGCAGGCGACAGGTGGTCCCGGCGGCGCAGGCGCTCGGGACGTAGGCGAAGCCGCTGGAGTCCATGCTCAGCCCGTTGGCCCAGCCGTTGGTGGCGAAGGTGTCCTGGCTGAACCGGATGAGCGTGCCGCCGAGCGGGCCGGTGTTCGGCGCGGCGACCGAACCGAGCAGCTTGCCGAGGAAGGCGCCCTCCGGGTCGGTGCCGCAGTCGTTGAGGAAGGGCGCCGCGGTCGCCGTGCAGCCGACCGTGCCGTACGGGGTGACCCAGGCGTGCCCGGCGGAGCTGCCGCTGTTGTACTGCACGCTGGCCCCGAAGTCCTGGTAGTAGCGGACCAGGTCGTCGGTGACGGACTTCTTCACGGTGCTGTCGCTGCCGCCGTGGTAGACGTACACCGGCTGGCCGGAGAGGTTGCCGGTGCCGTCGATCCAGCCGTACGACGCCCAGCTGCGGGTGTAGCTCTCCAGGCTGGAGACGTACGTCGGGTAGATGTTGTCGCCGCAGCCGTAGAGCGCCTGGGTGACGTTGTTCTGCGCGCAGTAGTACGGGCCGGCGGCGAAGATCGCCGCCCCCCGGATCCGTGCCGAGTACGCGACCTGGAGCTGGGTGGCCAGGTACCCGCCGGAGGAGACTCCGGCGACGTACACGGCGGAGACGTGGTAGGTGCCGAGCGAGCCGGAGACCGGAGTCTTGGTGTACGGCGTGCTCGCGGCCCGGGCGGCGACGCCGCCGGGCAGGACCAGGAGGAGGGCCGCGGCGAGGGTGGTGGCGGCTTTCCACGGTGTCTTCATGGCGTTCTCCCGTCGGAGCGCCGGCGGGACGGCCGGCGTGCGGGAACGCTAACGTGACATAGGCCACAACGGATATCCGCGCGGTCGACACCTGCGGAATGCCGCCGGTGTGGGCGGTCCACCGGTGGGCGCCGGCCCGGCCCGCCCGCCGCGTATTCCGGTTGGTCGCCGACGGGATGGCCGCTAATCTCACCGCAACCGTCACTCCGACTGCCTGAAGAGGGTGTTTTGGTGCCCGTGCCGACCTGCGCCGACCTGCGTCAGCCCGTTCCGACACCGCCAACACACCTCAGGAGTGACCATCTTGGATCTGCCACGTAAGTTCACCATCCGCGAGGGCGACCTGCGGATCATCAACCCGATCGACGACGCCAAGCTCGCCACCCTGGGCCGGGCGATCAAGCTGGCCCCCGGCACGTCGATCCTCGACCTGTGCAGCGGCAAGGGCGAACTGCTCTGCACCTGGGCCCGGGACCACGGCGTGACCGGCACCGGGGTGGACATCAGTACCGTCAACACCGCCGCCGCCCGGGCACGCGCCGCCGAACTGGGCGTCGCCGACCGGGTCCGGTTCGTGCACGGCGACGCCGCCACGTACGTCGCCGCGGAGCCGGTCGACCTGGCCGCCTGCGTCGGCGCCACCTGGATCGGCGACGGGGTGCCGGGCACCCTGGAGATCCTCGACCGCAGCCTGCGCCCCGGCGGGATGGTCCTGGTCGGGGAGCCGTACTGGCGGCGCGACCCGCCCGACGAGGAGACGGTGGCCGGCTCGCACGCCCGGTCCCGGGACGAGTTCCGGGACCTGCCCGGGCTGGTCCGGCTCTTCGGCGAGTGCGGCTGGGACCTGGTGGAGATGGTCCTCGCCGACCAGGACAGCTGGGACCGGTACGCGGCCGCGCACTGGCTGAACCTGCGCCGCTGGCTGGACGCCAACCCGGACGACGAGCTGGCCGGGGAGCTGCGGCAGGAGCTGACCGACGACCCGCTACGGTACGTCCGCTACCGGCGGGAGTTCCTGGGCTGGGGCGTCTTCGCGCTGCTCCGGCGCTGAGGTCCGGGGGCCGGCCCCCGCCCGACCCGGGCGGGGGCCGGCCCGCCGGTTTCCGACCGCCGGGACCGCTTAGCGGGTGGCTACGCAGGGTAAAGCGGGATCATGGATCAGTTGCGCACGTCGCCACCACCGCCGACGGCCACCGAGCTGGAGCGGTGGGTCCTCGACACGCCTGCCGAGCTGCGCGACCTGCGCGCCTCGCTGCGAGCGGCGCTGACCCGGCACGGCCTGGTCCAGGGCGAGGAACTCGACGAGGTGCCGCACCTGGTCGTGCTCGTCGCCACGGAACTGGCGAGCAACGCGCTGCGGCACGGCCGCCCGCCGACGATCGTCACGCTGCTCCGCACCGACGACTGCTTCCTCCTCGACGTGGCCGACCACGACGTGAGCAGCGTTCCCGAGCTGACCGACATCCACCCGCTCGACTCCGGTGGTCGCGGGCTGTTCCTGGCCCAGTCGGTCTCGCTGGCCGTCGGCTGGTACGGCACCGGGGACACCAAGAACATCTGGGCCTCGTTCCCCCGCACCGCCGCCGCGGCGTGACGCCCTAGAAGCCCGCGACCGGGTGCGGGACGTAGGGCGCCTCCAGCGCGGCCACCTCGTCGTCGGTCAGCTCCAGCTCCAGCGCCGCCACCGCGTCGGTCAGGTGGTGCGGCTTCGTCGCGCCGACGATCGGCGCGGTCACCGCCGGGTTGCGGGCCACCCAGGCCAGCGCCACCTGCGCCCGGGGTACGCCCCGCTTCTCCGCGATCCGGGCCACCGCGTCGACCACCGCCCGGTCCGGCTCCTCGGTCCGCGCGTACAGGCCCTTGCCGAACTCGTCGGTCTCCGTCCGGGCGGTGCGCTCGCCCCAGTCCCGGGTCAGCCGGCCCCGCGCCAGCGGGCTCCACGGGATCACCGCGATGCCCTGGTCCGTGCAGAGCGGCAGCATCTCCCGCTCCTCCTCCCGGTAGAGCAGGTTGTAGTGGTTCTGCATGGAGACGAAGCGCGTCCAGCCGTGCCGCTCGGCGGCCCAGAGGGCCTTGGCGAACTGCCACGCGTACATCGAGGAGGCGCCGAGGTAGCGGACCTTGCCGGCCCGGACCAGGTCGTGCAGCGCCTCCAGGGTCTCCTCGATCGGGGTGGTCGGGTCGAGCCGGTGGATCTGGTAGAGGTCCACGTAGTCGGTGCCCAGCCGGCGCAGGCTGGCGTCGATCTCGCTCAGGATGTGCTTGCGGGACAGCCCGCCCCGGTTCGGCCCGCCACCCATCCGGCCGTGCACCTTGGTCGCGATGACCACGTCGTCCCGGCGGGCGAAGTCCTTCAACGCCCGGCCGACGATCTCCTCGCTGGTGCCGTCCGAGTAGACGTTGGCGGTGTCGAAGAAGTTGACGCCCAGCTCCAGCGCCTGCCGGATGAACGGCCGGCTCTCCTGCTCCGGCAGGGACCAGGGATGCGGGCCACGGCCCGGCTCGCCGTAGCTCATGCAGCCCAGGCAGAGCCGGGACACCTCCAGGCCGGTCGACCCGAACTTCACGTACTCCATGCGGTCGTCCTCCTCCGCCCCGGGCGCCCCGCGCCCGCCGTCCATCTCACCACCGGCGGGCGCGCGGCGCAGGGTACGGGTCAGTCCTCGTCGCCGTCGCCGTGCGCGGCGCTGGCCGCCGGGGTGTCCTTCCAGACCGCCTTCGCCCCGGAATCGCCGATCCGGTAGATCTGCACGACGTTCGCCGCCGCCACGACCACCGCCAGCACCGCGACCACCACGCCGAGCGCGCCCCGCTTGGCCGGCCGCGCGGCCGCGCTGGTCCCCTCGGTGGTCCGGGCGGCGGACCGGCGGTGCAGCCAGTACAACGCGACGGCGGCGACCAGCAGCGGCAGCGCGAACCAGATGAGCTGGTCCCCCAGCTCGGCGTGCTGGCCCGGGTCGCCCACCCGGCGCTCCAGGCTCTCGCCGCTCTCGGTGGCGAGCGGGACGGCGGCCGTGGCCAGCGCGGCGATCAGCACCACGAGCACGCCGAAGCGGCCCCGCCAGGAGGGTCGGACGGCCAGCGCGACCACGCCGAGCGCGGCCAGCGGCAGGAGGACCACCACGGCGTGCACCACCAGCGGGTGCACCGGCAGTCCGTTGACGTTGTCGGGCACGATCTCTCCTCAAGATCGGGGACTTCACTCTGCGGCCCCACAGTGCCCAGCGATTCTTGGGAAGTTCTTGCCCACCGGCCGCCGAGCGCGGCGCGTTCAGGCCGGGGGCAGCAGCAGGGTGAAGGTGGCGCCGCCACCCGGTGTGCCGGTCACGTCGACCGAACCCCGGTGCGCCCGGGCCACGTGCTGCACCAGCGCCAGGCCCAGCCCGAACCGCCGCCCCGCGCCCGACGTGCCGTGCGCGAACCGGTCGAACAGGCGGTCCGCCTCAACCGGATCCAGCCCCACCCCGTCGTCGGCGACCTCGGCCGCCACCCGGCCGTCCCGCCGGTCGACCGTCACCGTGACGTGCCCACCGGCGGACACGTGCCCGACGGCGTTGTCCACCAGCGCGGTCAGCGCCCGGCGCAGGGCGGTGGGCGCACCCCGGACCGGGACCGGCCCGGCCGCCGCGATCCGCAGGTCGACCGCCCGGCCCTCGGCGTACGCGGACATGCTCGCCACCACCTCGCGGGCCACCGCGGCCAGGTCGACCTCGGTCTCCGGCAGCGGCTGGTGCTCGGCCGCGGCGGACACCAGCAGGTCCTCGACCACCTCACCGAGTGCCCGGGTGTCCGCGACGAGCTGGTCGAGCTGCCCGGCGAGGCGCTCGGGCGGCTGGGTACGGGCCCGCCGGGCCAGCAACTGGGCCCGGGTGTGCAGCACGGTGAGCGGGGTGCGCAGCTCGTGCGAGGCGTCGGCGACGAACCGGCGTTGCAGGGTGAGCGCGGTGGCCAGCGGCGCGACCGCCCGCCGGGCCAGCAACGCGGCGGCCACCAGCGCACCGGCCAGCCCGGCCAGCTCGGCCACGAGCAGCGCCAGCCCCAGCTGCTCCTGCTGGCGGTGCAGCGGCGCCAGATCGGCGGCGACCGCCCAACGGCTGCCGTCGGCCCGGCGCGCGACCAGCACCCGGATCGGCTGGTCGTCGCCGAGGCTGCGCTCGTACCGGCCGGGCGGCCGGCCGATCGCGTCGTGCAGCACCCGGGTCAGGGCGGGGGACGTGTTCGGGGTGACCTCGACCGGGCTCGTTCCGGCCCGCTGCCGGGCGAGGAACTGGCCGGGCGGCGGGTCGTCGACGTCCTCGGCCATCGCCAGCACCTTGGTCAGGCCCGCGTCGAGCGCCCGGGACTCCTGCCCGATGGTGAGCACGTACATCAACGCCCCGACCAGCAGCAGGACCAGCCCGATCGCCCCGGCGGTCTGGGCCACGCTGCGCCGCCGGGCAAGGGTCAGCCGGGCCTCGTCCACTCCGCCCGCCTCAGCCCGGGCCGAGCCGGTAGCCCAGCCCGTGCACCGTACGGACGGCGTCCCGGCCCAGCTTGCGGCGCAGGTGGTGGACGCAGGCGTCGACGGTGCCCGGGGCGTCGGCGTGGTCGAACGCGGCGCTGAGCAGCTCGGCCCGGGTGAAGGTCTTGGTCGGCCGGCCGGCCAGGGCGTGCAGCACGGCGAACTCCCGGGCGGAGAGCGGGATCTCCTCGCCGTCGTCGAGCACCCGGCGGTTGTCCACGTCCAGCCGGCGGCGCCCGAGCGGCAGCCAGCCGGCCCCCTCCGGGTGCCGGCGGCGCAGCGCCCGGAGCCGGGCCAGCAGCTCGGCCACCTCGAACGGCTTGACCAGGTAGTCCTCCGCGCCGGCGTCCAGCCCTTCCACCCGGTCGTCGACCGAGCCGCGGGCGGTGAGCAGCAGCACCGGGCAGGTCACGCCCCGGGCCCGCAGCCGGGTGACCAGGTCGAGGCCGTCCAGCGCCGGCAGCCCCCGGTCGACCACCATGAGCTGGTAGTCGCGGGTGAGCGCGTGGTGCAGCCCGGTGTGCCCGTCGGCGGCCACGTCGACCGCGTAGCCCTCCTCGGTGAGCAGGTCCGCGAGCAGGTCGGTGAGGGCCCGGTCGTCCTCGACCAGCAGCAGGCGGGGGCGGATGCTCTCCACCCGCCCAGTATTCACCCGTCCCCGGCGGGTGGGTCCTCGGCGGGGATCGGGTCGTCGTACTGGCCGGACGGGCCGCTGAGCAGTGCGCCGTCCACCTCCGGCCACGCGTTCGGCGTGCAGCCGTGCAGGTTGAGGGTCTGCTGGAGCATCACCGGGGCCGGGCCGCCGGCCCGGGGGCAGAGTTCGTGCCCCCGGCCCAGCCGGTGACCGACCTCGTGGTTGAGCAGGTACCGCCGGTAGTCGGCCAGATCCGGGAAGTGCGGCACGCCGTGCACCCAGCGGGCCACGTTGATCACCACCTGGTCGCCGTTGCGACAGGAGGTGTAGTGGTCGGCGGGGTCGGCGCAGAGCCGGCCCCGGGTCACCGGCGTGGTCAGCAGCACACTGAAATCGGCCCGATCGTCCCTGCCGACCCGTTGCAGCCGCCACTCGCCGCCCCCGGTCCAGCCGCGCGGATCGGCCAGGATCACCGCCACCTCCCGGGCGAAGCGCTCGACGTCGACGTTGCCGATGCCCTGCTCGACGGCCACCCGGTAGCGGAGCAGCCGGCCGCCGCGCCCGGCCACGGCACCGAGCGCGGTGGCGGTGCGGAAGGTGCCCGTACCCCCGGCCGGGTAGGTGATCGCGCCGGCGGCCCGGCCGTTCGTCGGGACGACCGGCCGGTCCGTGGGCGGTGCCGGGCGCGCGGTGGCCGCCCGGGCGCCCGGTGCCGCCGGCCGGTCGGGGGCGGCCCGCCGGGCGGCGTACGCGCCACCGACCGCCACGCCGACCGCCACCACGAGCGCCAGCAACGTCGCCGTGCCGGCGCGGGACGCCCGACGCCGGTGCAGCCCCCCGTCCCGTCTCCCACGCCCGCCCACCACGTTCTCCGTCCGTCGCCCCGCCCCGATTCCACCGAGGAGTACGGACCCCGTCCCCGCCCGGTTGAACCGTGACCCCACTCACCGGCCGCCGACCGGCCGCCGCCGGTACCGTCGGTGCGGGTTGCGGCATCTCGCGGTGTCCCGGCACCGAATCAGCCCGCCCCGCCGCAAGCCGCGCCGGGCCTGGGGGACGACGAATTCGAGGAGGGCGGCCGTGTCGGAGGCTGAGCGGCTGCTCGCCGATGCCCTCGCGGCGGCGCGCGGCGCCGACGTACGGGCGGCCGAACGGGCGCTGGACCGGCTGGTGGTCGGCGACCCGGCGGCGGTGGACGCGGCGCTGCTGACCCGACTGGTCCGCGCCCTGGGGCGGCTCTGGCCGCGCGGCTGGCAGCCGGTCGACCTGGACCGGATCGCCACCCGGCGGTTGGCGCCCCGGGGCGCCCGGCTGCTCCGGGACGTGCTGGCCGCCCAACGCCGGGCGCAGCCCGGTCCGGTCCCCCCGTGGTTCGACGACCAGCTCACCGAGCTGGCGGCCGGGTGGGACGCCGACCTCGGCTGGCTGGACCGCCGGTCTGGGGGCGACCGGATCACCGCCCTGCGGGACGCGGTGGACGCGCTCGGGCTGGTCGAGGGGCTGCCGCCGATCGCCCTGCTCCGCCCGCCGCCCGGCGCCACCACGACCACCCCGCGCGCCGCCGCCTCGGCCACCGGCTCGCGGATGCTCGACCGGGTACGCGCGCTGCTGGCCAAGGCCGAGTCGACCACCTTCCCGGCCGAGGCCGAGGCGCTGACCGGGAAGGCCCAGGAGCTGATGGCCCGGCACAGCATCGACGCGGCGCTGCTCGACGCCGCCGCCGAGCGGCCCGACCGGCCCAGCGGGGTGCGGCTGGGCACCGACGCACCGTACGCGGCGGCCAAGGCGCTGCTCGTCCAGGAGGTGGCGGCGGCGAACCGCTGCGAGTCGGTCTGGTCCGACGACCTGGGCTTCGCCACCGTGCTCGGCTTCCCCGCCGACCTGGCCGCGGTGGAACTGCTGCACACCTCGCTGCTGGTCCAGGCGACCGCCGCGATGCTGCGCGGGCGGGGCGAGCGCCGGGCCGGCAGCGGCCGGCGGACCAAGGGCTACGACGAGTCCTTCCTCAACGCGTTCGCGCTGCGGATCGGGGAGCGGCTGCGGGCGGCCACCGCGGCGGAGGAACGGGTGGCGGCCGAGGAGCGGGGCGACGACCGGCTGCTCCCGGTGCTCGCCGCCCGCTCGGACGCCGTGCGGGAGCGGGTCGACCAGCTCTTCCCGGGCGTGACCCGGCACCGCCTCCAGGTGCGGGACGCCGAGGGCTGGACCTCGGGCACCTCGGCCGCCGACCGGGCCTCGCTCGACGTCGGCGCGCCGGCACGCCGCGCGGTACGCCGCGGTCGCTGATTTTTTCGGGGAAGATGTCGGTTCGGGCGGCCCGGCTCCGACCCGTCTGCGAGAGGCGCCACCGCCGGTGGCCCGGACCCGAGGAGTGGACCGTGAAGTACATGCTGCTGATCTGGAACCGGCCCGGCTTCGTGGAGGAGCTGTCCGAGGAGGAGCGAAACGCGATCTTCGGCGACGTCGACCGGATCATGAAGGAGCTGACCGAGTCCGGGGAGCTGGTGGGCGGCGACGCCCTGGCCCACCCGTCGCAGACCCGTACCGTCCGGCCGGGTGCCGGCGGCCGGGCGGAGATCACCGACGGGCCGTTCGTGGAGAGCAAGGAGCAGTTCGCCGGCTACCTGATGATCGACTGCGAGACCCCGGAGCGGGCCGCCGAGATCGGCGCGAGCTGGCCGGACGTGGCGCGCGGAGTGGGCGTGCTGGAGGTGCGGCCGGTGATGGAGCAGGCCGGGACGGAGATGTGACGTCGCCGGTCGTCGAGGACCTGCTGCGCACGCTCGCGCCGCAGGTCCTCGGCGTGCTGGTGCGCCGGCACGGCCAGTTCTACGCCTGCGAGGACGCCGTCCAGGAGGCGCTGCTCGCCGCCGCGACCCAGTGGCCGGCGCAGGGCGTCCCCGACCACCCCCGCTCGTGGCTGGTCACCGTGGCGACCCGCCGGCTCACCGACGAGTGGCGCAGCGAGCGGGCCCGCCGGGACCGCGAGGTCGCGGTGGCGGTCCGCGAGCCGGCGTACGCGGCGGTCGCGCCGCCCGCCGACGAGGAGCCACCGGCGGCGGACGACACGCTGAAGCTGCTCTTCCTCTGCTGCCACCCGGCGCTCGGGGTATCCGCCCAGGTGGCCCTGACGCTGCGCGCGGTGGGTGGCCTGAGCACGGCGGAGATCGCCCGCGCGTACCTGGTGCCGGAGGCGACGATGAGCCAGCGGATCCGCCGGGCCAAGCAGCGGATCGAGGCGGCCGGGGCCCGGTTCGTCCTGCCCTCGGCGGCCGACCGGGACGAGCGGCTCGGTGCCGTGCTGCACGTGCTCTACCTGGTCTTCAACGAAGGGTACGCCGCCTCCAGCGGCGGCGAGCTGCACCGGGCCGAGCTGACCGGGGAGGCGATCCGGCTGGCCCGGGAGCTGCACCGGCTGCTCCCGGACGACGGCGAGGTGGCCGGGCTGCTCGCGCTGACGCTGCTCACCGACGCCCACCGGGCCGCCCGCACCGGCCCGGGCGGGGAGCTGATCCCGCTGTCCGAGCAGGACCGTGGCCGCTGGGACCGGGCGGAGATCGAGGAGGGCGTGGCCCTGGTGGCCGCGGCGCTGACCTGGTCGCCGCCCGGCCCGTACCAGGTGCAGGCGGCGATCGCCGCGGTGCACGCGGAGGCGCCGTCGGCGGCCGAGACGGACTGGCCGCAGATCGTCGCGCTCTACCGGGTGCTGGCCCGGCTCGCGCCGAACCCGATGGTCACCCTCAACCAGGCCGCCGCGGTGGCCATGGTGGACGGCCCCCGGGCCGGGCTGGCCCTGCTGGCGCCGCTGGACGCCGACGAGCGCGTCGCCGGGCACCACCGGCTCGCCGCCGTCCGGGCGCACCTGCTGGAGCTGGCCGGCGACCGGGACGCCGCGCGGGCCGCGTACCTGGCCGCCGCCCGGGCCACCACCAGCCTGCCCGAGCAGCGTTATCTGGAGGTACGCGCCGCCCGGCTGGCCGCCGAGCGGTGAGTTTTCCCGACCCCGGGAGTCCACCGGACATGACACAGGTGACCGGTCAGATCTCGGTGTCGCTGGACGGGTACGTCGCCGCGCCGGGACAGAGCAAGCAGGATCCGCTGGGCCGAGGCGGCCTGCGGTTGCACGAGTGGCTCTTCGCCGCCGACAGACGGCGGGAGCAGCACGGGCTCGACGGTGCGCAGCGCGACGTCGACGCCGCGATCGTCGACGAGCTGACCGCCGGCGTCGGCGCGTACGTGATGGGCCGCCGGATGTTCGGCGGCGGCGAGGGTGCCTGGGACCTGGGTTGGACCGGCTGGTGGGGGGACGATCCGCCCTGGCACGTCCCGGTGTTCGTGCTGACCCACCACCCGCGCGAGTCAGTGGTGATGCGGGGCGGCACCGAGTACCACTTCGTCACCGACGGCATCGAGGCGGCGCTGAAACTGGCGCGGGCCGCCGCGGGCGACCGGGACGTCGCGGTGGCGGGCGGGGGAAGCGCGACCCGGCAGTACCTCGCCGCCGGGCTGCTCGACACGCTCTGGCTGCACGTGGTGCCGATCGTCCTGGGCGGCGGCACCCCCCTCTTCGACGGGCCGCTCGACGGGATCACCCTGGAGCCGGCGCGGGTGGTGCCCGCACCGGCCGTCACCCATGTGCAATACCGGATCAGGCCCGGCACTCCCGGGTCAGGCGCTGCGGGATCGCCACGAACGTCGAGCTGAGCCACTTCACCGGGCTGGCCGACTTCGCGCCGGCGTCGATCTTCTGCGCGGTCTCGGTGACCAGTGCCTTGATCTCCGGGTCCGCGGCCTTGGCGGCCTGCCCGCGTACGTCGTCGGCCAGGTCGGCCAGGTCGGCCTTGACCTGCGCGTTGATCTGCTCCGGGGTGAGCTGCTTCCGGGCCGCCGCCGCCGAGTCGGCGGCGATCTCCCGGCTCTTGGCGATGATCAGCTTGTCCACCTCGGCGCAGACCGCGGCGGTGTTCGCCGCGGTCGGCGGCTCGGCGGTGGTCGGGCCGGGCTCGGCGGAGGTGACGCTCGGCGCGGCCGTCGGGCTGCCCACCGGGGCCGCGCTGTCCTCCCCGGTGGACTGGCAGGCCCCGGCGAGGGCGGTCAGGGTCACCAGGGTGGCGGCGCGGAGCGCGCTGGTGGTGGACATCCTTCTCCCCGTACGGGTCGTCGGCCGTCGGTCACGGCCGGTGGTCGGCCGGGGCTTCCTCGCGGTGCCGCCACCCGCGCCCCGACGGATCGGGTGGCGTCGGACCGAGTGTGCCAAGCGCGCGGCGCGGCCGCCGCACCGGCGGTCCGCGCGCAGCGCGCCGGGCCGGCGAGGTGCCGGCCCGGCGACGCGGTATGGCCGTACGTCAGCTCTTGAAGGCGTCCTTGACCTTCTCGCCGGCCTGCTTGAGGTTGGCCTCGGTCTGGTCGGTACGGCCCTCGGCCTCGAGGCGCTCGTTGTCGGTCGCCCGGCCGACGCCCTCCTTCACCTTGCCGGCGGTGTTCTCGGTCGCGTTGCCGATCTTGTCGTCGTAACCCATCGGAACCTCCACTCAGCAGTACATCCTGACGATGTGGAGGTACCCCGCCGGCCGGCGACTCAACCCACCGCCGCTCACCGAGGGTGAACGCACGCCCCGGACGGACCGGGACGGCGGCCGGGGGCGGCGGCTTCAGCCGACCGGCCGGAAGCCCCGCAGCCGGAGGCTGTTCGCCACCACGAAGACCGAGGAGAACGCCATCGCGGCTCCGGCGATCATCGGGTTGAGCAGGCCGGCGGCGGCCAGCGGCAGGGCGGCCACGTTGTAGGCGAAGGCCCAGAACAGGTTGCCCTTGATGATGCCCAGCGTGCGCCGGGAGAGCCGGATGGCGTCCACCGCCGCCATCAGGTCGCCGCGCACCAGGGTCAGGTCGGATGCCTCGATCGCCACGTCGGTGCCGGTGCCCATGGCCAGTCCGAGGTCGGCCTGGGCCAGCGCGGCGGCGTCGTTGACCCCGTCGCCGACCATGGCCACCGTCCGCCCCTCGCCCTGGAGGCGCTTCACCGCGTCCACCTTGTCGGCGGGGAGCACCTCGGCGATCACCTGGTCGATGCCGACCTCGGCGCCCACCGCCCGCGCGACGGTGGCGTTGTCGCCGGTGAGCAGCACCGGGGTCAGCCCGAGTTCGCGCAGCCGGGCGACCGCCGCCCGGCTGGTCGGCTTCACCACGTCGGCCACCGCGAGCACCCCGCGGGCCCGGCCGTCCCAGCCGGCCAGGACCGCCGTCCGCCCGGCGGCCTCCGCGTCGGTCGCCGCCCGCGCGATCTCCTCGGGTACGTCGAGACCCCGCTCCCGCAGCAGCCGGAGCCGCCCGACGACCAGGTCCCGGCCGTCGACCGACCCGGTGACGCCGAGCCCTTCCGCGTTGGCGAAGCCGTCGACGGCCGGCAGCGGGCCCCGCTCGGCGGCACCGTCGGTGATCGCCCGGGCGATCGGGTGCTCGGAGGCCGCCTCCAGCGCCCCGGCCAGCCGGAGCAGCTCGTCGGCGTCCTGGCCAACCGCCGGGAGCACGTCGACCAGGGTCATCCGGCCGGTGGTGACGGTGCCGGTCTTGTCCAGCACCACGGTGTCGACCTGGCGGGTCGACTCCAGCATCTCCGGCCCCTTGATCAGGATGCCGAGCTGGGCGCCCCGACCGGTGCCGACCAGCAGTGCGGTCGGCGTGGCCAGGCCGAGGGCGCACGGGCAGGCGATGATCAGCACGGCCACCGCGGCGGTGAACGCGGCGGTCGTCCCCGCCCCGGTGCCGAGCCACCAGCCCAGCGTGCCGGCGGCCAGGGCGATCACGATCGGCACGAAGACCCCGGAGATCCGGTCGGCGAGCCGCTGCACCGCCGCCTTCCCGGTCTGCGCCTGCTCCACCAGCTTCGCCATCTGGGCGAGCTGGGTGTCCCCGCCGATCCGGGTGGCCCGGACGACCAGCCGTCCGCCGGCGTTGACGGTCGCGCCGACCACGGTGTCGCCCGGGCCGACCTCGACCGGTACCGACTCGCCGGTGAGCATGCTGGCGTCGACCGCCGAGGTGCCGTCCTCGACCACGCCGTCGGTGGCGACCTTCTCGCCGGGGCGGACCACGAACCGGTCCCCGGCCACGAGCTGGTCCACCGGGATCCGGGTCTCCCGGTCGCCGCGCAGCACCGCGACGTCCTTGGCGCCCAGTTCGAGCAGGGCCCGCAGGGCGGCGCCGGCGGTCCGCTTGGCGCGGGCCTCGAAGTAGCGGCCGGCGAGGATGAAGACCGTCACCCCGGCCGCCGCCTCCAGGTAGATGTTGCCGGCGCCGTCGGTGCGGGTGATGTCGAAGCGGAACGGGTGGGTCATCCCGGGCATCCCGGCGTCGCCGAGGAAGAGCGCCCAGAGCGACCAGCCGAACGCGGCGAGGGTGCCGAGCGACACCAGGGTGTCCATGGTGGCCGCGCCGTGCCGCAGGTTGATCCAGGCGGCCCGGTGGAACGGCAGCCCGCCGTAGACCACCACCGGGGCGGCCAGGGTCAGCGACAACCACTGCCAGTAGTCGAACTGCCAGGCCGGAACCATGGCCAGCAGGATCACCGGCACCGCCAGGGCCACCGACACCCACAGCCGGGTGCGCAGGCCGCGCAGTTCGTCCACCGGTCCGGCGGTCGCCTCGGCCGCCGCCTGCGCGGGCGGCGGCGGCACCACCGCCGTGTAGCCGGTCTTCTCCACGGTGGCGATCAGGTCCGCCGGGGTGACGTCCTCGGCGTACCGGACGGTGGCCTTCTCGGTGGCGTAGTTGACCGTCGCCTCGACGCCGTCCATCCGGTTGAGCTTCTTCTCGATCCGGGCGGCGCAGGAGGCGCAGGTCATGCCGCCGATCGCGAGTTCGATCCGATTCGGCGCGACCGGCAACGACTTCGCGGTCGAGGTCATCGCGGCACCTCCTGTCAGCTGTGTCCGTGACCCGGCGTGCCGTGGTCGGCGTCCGGGGTCGGTGCGGTGGTGGGGGCCGGCGCGGCCGGCGGCGGGACGTCGCCCGCCAGCACGGTGAACTCCGCGGTGTGCACCGCGTCGCCGTGCCGGAAGTCGAGGTAGAGCCGGTACGCCCCGGCGGAGGGCACCTCGGCTGCGAAGCTGACCGCCGGTCCGGCCGGGGTCCGCCCGTCACCGGGCGCGCCCTCCGGGTGCACGTGCAGGTACGCCAGGTCGCCCTGGCGCAGCGCCACCAGGTGCCCGTACGCCCCGAGGTAGGGCTGCAGGTCGGTGACCGGCCGCCCGTCCCGGCTGACGGTCAGGGTGAGCCGGCTGGACCGGCCGGGCTGCGGGGCGCCGGTCAGCGTGACGGTGTAGCCGTCGACGGTGGTGCTGGTGGCGGGCGCCGGCAGCGGCCGCTCGGCGAGCGCGCCGGGGACGGTGACGTCGACCCCGAGGGTCAGCGGCTCCGCGCCGGTCGGCGTGAAGTCGGCGAACGCCCGCCAGACGCCCGGACCGGCGAGCGGCGAGGCGACCCGCCAGGTGCCGTCGGCGGTCAGCTCGGGATGGACGTGCCGGAAGCCGGACAGGTCGCGGCGGGCGACGATCAGGTGCATGCGCTTGTCGTGCGCCACGTCGAAGCGGGTGACCGGCCGGCCGTCCGGGCCGCTGATCCGGAAGGCGAACTCGCCGGCCGGGGCGGTCACCGGTTGCAGGGTGTAGCCGCGGTCGGAGACGAGCAGCCCGCCGGGCAGGTGGGCGGCGGCGTCGCCGCTCGCGTGGCCGTCGCCGTGACCGGCGTCGGCGAGGTCGTGGCCGGGTGCGGTGGCGTCGTGGCGGGTCTCGGCGGCGGGGGCGACGGGGCCGGCCAGATGACCGACCCCGTACGCCGCGCCGAACACCGCCGTGAGGCCGAGGGCGAAGCCGCTCAGCTTCGTCGCCGTGTTCATCGTGATACCTCGGTTCCTTCGGGTCCTCGGACCCGTCACGCCCCGACGAGGTCGTAACCGGCCTCGTCCACGGCGGCGCGGACGGCGTCCGTGTCCAACGGGCTCTCGCTGGTGACGGTGACCTGGCCGGAGGCCAGGTCGACCTGCACGTCGGTGACGCCCGCGAGGGCGCCCACCTCGGTGCTGACCGAGTTGACGCAGTGCCCGCAGGTCATGCCCTGCACCTGGTAGGTGGTGGTGACCATCGCTACTCCCTTCCTGCCGCCCCCATCCTATACCCCCCAGGGGTAAGAAGAGGAGAGACGGCTGCCACTCTCGGCGCCGCCAATACCGGGTGGGGGTATCGGCGACAGAGCGACCGTACCATACCCCCAAGGGGTACGCTATCCTGGATTTCATGACCGCGCCGACGACCCCGACCCGGGGCTACACCGCCAGCAAGGACCAGCTGCTCGCGCGGCTCCGCCGTATCGAGGGCCAGGTCCGCGGCATCGAGAAGATGGTCGAGGACGACCGCTACTGCATCGACGTGCTGACCCAGATCTCCGCCATCCAGGCCGCCCTGGACAAGGTCGGCCTCGGCCTGCTCGACGGGCATGCCCGGCACTGCATGCGCGAGGGGGCCGCCGAGGGCCGCGCCGACGAGATGGCGACCGAGATGATGGCCGCCGTCGGCCGGCTGATGAAGCGGGGCTGACCGGGACCTCCGGCCCCCGGATGGGGCCCACCGACCCGGCCCGGACCGGCCGCCGACGGCGTACGTTCGAGGTGGCGACCGGGGCCGGCGCCACCCTCGCGCCGGACCGGCCGACCCTCGGGTACGGACGGGAGGGCGGCCAGATGATGTGGAACGGCCCGATGATGGGCTGGATGTGGATCTGGTCCCTGCTGGGGCTGGTGGTGCTCGTCGGGCTGGTGTGGCTGGTGTTCCGGCTCACCGAACGGGACCGCGCCGGCAACGCCCCCTCCTCGGCCCGGCGCATCCTCGACGAGCGGTACGCCCGCGGCGAGATCGACGAGGAGGAGTACCGCCGCCGCCGCGCCGGCCTGGCGTGACGCCCCACGCCGGGTACCCGGGGCGCGCACGCCCCGGGCCCCGGCGCACCCTGGCTCAGAGCCGGTCGAGCATCTTCCGCATGGTGTCGATCTCACCCTGCTGAGCGGCGACGATCCGCTGGGCCAGCGCCTTGGCGTCCGGGTTGGCGCCCTGGGCCAACTCGTCCTTCGCCATGGTGATCGCGCCCTCGTGGTGGGCGATCATCATGGTCAGGAACTGCCGGTCGAAGTCCGTGCCGGACGCTGCGGCGAGCTTCGTCATGTCGGCGTCGGACATCATCCCGGGCATGCCGTGATCCATCTCCGGCATGCCGTGCCCGGCGCTCGCCGACGGGACCGGCCGGCCCCAGGCGGTGAGCCAGCCCGACATGGTGGTGATCTCCGGCGCCTGAGCACCCTTGATCTGCGCGGCGAGCCTCTTCAGCTCGGGATCGGCGGCCCGGCTCTCGGCCAGCTCCGCCATCTGCACGGCCTGCTGGTGGTGCGGGATCATCATCTGGGCGAACATCACGTCCGCGTCCCCGAACGAGGCCGAGGCCCCGGGCGCGGGCGTGCCGGTGCCGCCCATTCCCGGCACGTCCCGGCCGGAGCCGGACGTCGAGTGGTCGCCGCCACAGGCGGCGAGGACGAGGGCGGCGGTGACGGTCGCGCCGGCCAGGGCGGCCCGGCGCGCGAGGGTACGAGTGAACACGTGGAGAACCTTTCGGTGTCGGAACGTACGCAGCGGGCGGGGAAGTGGGCCACCAGCGCTCCGGTGAACCCACGTCGGCCGCTCCTATCTGCGCAGCACCGACGCCGTGGCGAGGCGCAGGCCGTACGGCCGGATCGGCGGCGCCCGCGGCCCGACGGTGAGCCGGAGCCGACCCGACACGGTCGCGCCGACGGTCCGCGACCCGGCCCCGAGCAGCACGGCGACCAGCAGCGCGACGGCGAACGCGCCGAGCACCGCCAGGCAGACGTCCCACCCGGACGGATGGCCACCCACGTCGCCGAGCGGCAGGGCGCGCACGTGGCAGGCGTCACCTGGACAGGCCGAAGCCATCGGGGCGAGGGCCGAGAGTGCCGCCGGCTCGACGGCGGCCGAATGATGGCCGGTCCCGTGCCGCGTCCCGTGGTCGGCCGGGGGGTGCGCGCCGTGGCCCAGGGTGTGCATCGCGGTCAGCCCGGCCAGGGTGCAGAGCAGCAACAGGAACTGGACCCACCGTCCGGTCACCGCCGCCAACGCCGCCACGGCAACCACCGTAGCGGGCAACGACGGGCGACCCGGGAGGAACCGCTGGGCTCGTCCCGCGTCGGCCGCGCCGGCTCCGGGTACGGCACGGAGCGGAGGCGAACACGGAGCCCGCATCGCGACACTCCGCAGCGTGACGACGAATTCCAAACGCGACGCTGGTCACGCAGGGCGACGACGAAATAGGGCTTCTGGTCGGCTTCCGGACGTAGATCCCTGGACGGAGTCTCAGGTAACCTCGCTGCCGGTTACCGCCAAAGGCGCGCAGCGGCGCCAGCGGTGCCACCGCCCAATCGCCCACGGGCGAGCCGGGGAACCAGGTACCTGGGGTGAATCCGCGCCAGCGGTAGGGGCCACTTCCGTCCCGAACCCGGCAGCTAACCCGGTCGGCGGTCGACGGAAGGGAAGACTGTGACGGCACCCCTGCGCCGCTGGTTGACACCCGTGGTGGCCGCACTGGCCGCGTGCGCCATCGTCGCCGGCCCCACCCCGGCGCTGGCCGCGCCGAGCAACCCCGCACCCGCGGAACACGAGGAGGACGGCGACCTCCTCATCACCGACGCCATCGCCCAGGCGAACAAGAACTACCTCCAGGCCAAGACCAAGCTGGAGAAGTCGAAGAAGCGCCAGCTCCAGCTGGCCCTGGAGGTCCGCGCGGCGCAGCAGGAACTCGACGCGCTGAGCCCGCAGGTCACCGCCATCGCGGCCCAGTCCTACCGGACCGGCCGGTTGGGTGCGCTGACCATGCTGCTGGAGAGCAACACTCCCGACTCGTTCGTCCGCCGGGCCGCCGCCCTGGACGAGCTGAACATGGTGAACGCGCAGAAGCTCGCCGAGGTCAACGCGGCGAAGAACCGCGCCGAGCAGGCCAAGCTCGCGCTCGACGCCGAGGTGCGCGAGCAGACGAAGTACACCAACGTGATGGCCCGCGAGAAGGCCGAGACGGAGAAGGCGCTGAAGCTGGTCGGCGGCCTGGGCTTCACCGGCGGCCTGGTCGCGGCCACCTCCCCGGTCGCCCGGATCGGCCCCGGCCGGACGGCCGACGGCGACTGGAGGCCGGAGTCGTGCAGCGAGAACGACCCGACCACCTCCGGCTGCATCACCCCGCGCACCTTGCACGCGTACAAGGAGGTCAAGCGGGCCGGCTTCAACCGCTTCGTGGGCTGTTACCGACCCGGCGGGCCGTGGGAGCACCCGAAGGGCCGGGCCTGCGACTGGTCGCTGCAGAAGAGCGGCTTCTCCCCCTGGCACAACAACGACATGCGGATGTACGGCAACAACGTCGCCGCGTTCCTCATCCGCAACGCCGACCGGCTGGGCATCTACTACGTGATCTGGAACCGGCAGATCTGGTTCCCGGCGACCGGCTGGAAGTCGTACAGCGGGCCCTCCAACCACACCGACCACGTGCACATGTCGCTTCTCTAGCGACCCCGTGACGCCGGCAGGGGCCGTCCCGCAGTCGCGGGACGGCCCCTGTCGCGTCGCGGGTCCGGTCAGCCGGCCACGGCGGTGGGCGCCTGGTCGGCGGCCGGGGCCGGGCCGGGCAGCGTGGCCGCCGTCGCACCTGCCGGCACCTCGGCCACCGTCCGCACCTCACCCGCGCTGAGCCGGTACGACATGCCGACCACCCCGCACCGCCCGGCCGACACCAGTTCGGCGAGTACGGCGGAGCGGGCCAGCATGGCCTCCACGGTCTGCGCGATGTGGATGTCGACGATGCCGTTGACGTCCTCGACGCCCTCCCGGCCGGCCCGCAGCAGGCTCGGGGCGACGGCGTCCACCAGCGCGCCCAGGTGCCCGGCCGGGGCGGTGCGGGTACGCACCGATTCGCGGGCGGCCTGGACCGCGCCGCAGGAGTCGTGGCCGAGCACCACGATCAGCGGGGTGCCGAGGACGGTGACCGCGTACTCGACGCTGCCGAGCACCTCGGGTCCGACGGTGTGGCCGGCGGTGCGGACCACGAAGAGGTCGCCGAGGCCGCGGTCGAAGATGATCTCGGCGGCGAGCCGGGAGTCGGAGCAGCCGACGATCACCGCGAACGGGTGCTGGCCGTCGGCGACGACGGCCCGGTGGTCGGCGTCCTGATTGGGATGGCGCGGCACGCCGGTGACGAACCGGCGGTTACCGGCGTACAGCTCCGCGAGCGCCTGTTCCGGAGTGATGGGCGTCAATTCAGTGCCCTCCAAATCACCTGGTCGACCCGGCCGGCGGCGGAGGCGGCCTCGCCGACCACGGTCACACGCAGCGGAAGGCGCGTCAAGGTTTACGCGAAGCGCGTTTCGTGCGTTGAACCACACTTGACGGCGGCCCGCCGGCGGGGTCGGTCCACGCCCCCGGCACGGCTCCGGGACCGGGCCAGGGCGGGCGCGGGCCGCGCCGGGCCATACCATGACCACCATGGCGACGACAGCGGGCGGGAACGGGAGCCCCCGGAACTGGACCTTCCTCACCAACCACGGGCACGTGCTGCTGGCGATCGCGCGCAACCCCACCGCCCGGCTGCGGGACGTGGCCGACGAGGTGGGGGTGACCGAGCGGGCCGCCCAGGCGATCGTCGCGGACCTGGAGGCCGGCGGGTACCTGCGGCGCACCCGGGTGGGCCGGCGCAACCAGTACACGATCAACCCGAGCGGCCACTTCCGCCACCCGGCCGAGGCCGACCAGCAGGTCGGCGCCCTGCTGGCGCTCTTCACCAGCGGGCCCGCGGAGGGCTGACGCCGCTCACCGCGCCCGTCACCGCACGCGGAGCCCGACGGCGGTAGTCTCAGCCGCGTGCGCGACAGCTTGCGGTCGGACGGGACGTCGGTGAACGCCGGTACCGGGCACCGGTTCCGGTCCATCCTCAGTGGAGCGGTCGCGGCGCTGCTCGGCACCGTGCTGGTGGTGCCCGCCCCGGCCGCGGCGGCGCCGAAGTGCGGGCCGGCCGGCAACCCCGCCCCGACCCAGCCGACCTGGGCGCTGGACCGGCTCGCCCCCGAGACGGCCTGGCGCGTCAGCCGGGGCGGCGGGGTCACCGTCGCGGTGATCGACTCGGGCGTCTCGCCCAGCCACCCGCTGCTGCGCGGGAAGGTGCTGCCGGGCACCGACGTCAACCACCTGGCCCAGCTCGAGGGGCAGTGCGACCTCGTCGGCCACGGCACCCTGGTCGCGGGCATCATCGCCGGCCGGGCGGGCACCGGCGTGCCGTACAGCGGGATCGCGCCCGAGGCGAGGATCCTGCCGATCCGGGTGCTGGCCGACAACCAGCGCACCTTCGACGAGTCGATCCCCGCCGAGATCGGCAAGGCGATCCGGTGGGCGGTCGACCACCACGCCAACGTGATCAACCTGTCCCTGGTCACGCTGGACAAAAAGGAGCTCAGGGACGCCGTCGACTACGCGCTCAGCAGCAACGTGGTCCTGGTGGCCGCCGCCGGCAACCGGCAGGAGAACCAGCAGGACCAGCCGGCGTACCCGGCCGCGTACGACGGGGTGATCGCCGTCGCCGGCATCGACGAGCAGGGCGCGCACGTCGGCAGCTCGGTCACCGGCGACTACGTGGACGTCGCCGCACCCGGCCTGAACATCGCCGGCCCGGCCCCCGGCGGCTCGGGCTACCTCTACGAGCCGCAGGGCGGCACCAGCTTCGCCGCCGCGTACGTCTCCGGCGTCGTCGCCCTGATCCGGTCCGCCCATCCGGAACTCAACCCCGAACAGGTGCGGTACCGGCTCACCCGGACCGCCGACAACCCGCCCGACGGGCACAACGCCGAGGTGGGGTACGGGATGGTCGACCCGTACCGGGCGGTGACCAGCCTGCTGGGCACCCGGGCCAACCCGCCGCTCGGCGCGATGCCGAAGCCCGAGCCGCCGGCCGACCCGCTGGCCTGGCAGCGGACCGTGGCCATCTGGGTGGCCGTGGTCGGCGCGGTGCTCGCCGGTGTCCTGCTCACCCTCCGGCCGATCCTGGCCCGCGGCCGCCGCCGCGGCTGGCGCCCCGGGCGCCGCCCCCCGGCGGTGGACGCCTGACCGGCCGGCAACCCGTCCCGCGGGCCACTCCGGGCCGCCCGGAAAGCACTGCGGCTCCGATCCGGCAGAGCCGGACCGGAGCCGCAGGAGACCGGTCGGGTCAGTTGCCCCAGACCTTGGAGTTGCTCATCTCGGTCGTCATGTAGTTCTCGCGCGCGATGCCGACCGCGTGGCCGATGTCGTTCAGGACCTTGTTGATGTCCCGGACGGCGGCGTCCCACTGAGCCTGGTGCTGCTCGTAGGCGACGCGGTCCTGGCCCTCCCACTCGAGCTTGGTCAGCATCGACCGCAGCGTGTCCAGCTTCTCGTCGATCGTCCGCGAGATGGCCTGCATCTGCTGGTTGCTGCTCTCGAGGACGGCGTAGTCAACCTTGATGCTCATCTAGTTCCTCCTCTGCCTGTCTTCGCGGATCACGGGTTGAGCGCAGAGTGGAACTTGTCCAGCATCTGCTGCTGCTCTTCGTCGTTGACCTGGTGCGTCGTGCCCGACTTGTCGAGCAGGTCGGCGATGTTGTCCATCGCCGTCAGCAGCTTGACCGTGTCCTCGTTCCAACGCGTCATGAGCGACTGGAAACCGGTCGACGCCTGGCCCTTCCAGGCCATCGCCAGGTCGTCGACCACGTTCCACAGCTTCTTGAGCTCACCGTCGACGTCGCTGCGCGTGGACCGCACGTCACTCGCGGCGGTGTGCAGAGTCGCTGCACTGACCTCGAACGCCATGCTTCACACCCTTCCGTCATCTTCGTGGCGGCGGATCCGCCGCGCCCCTCCCCCGCGGCAAGGCGTACACACCCCACCGACGGACACTTCAACCGAACCGTAGCGGACGACGTCCAACCCGCGCAGCCCTGCATCCCCATGGCGCACAACGGCGTCCGGTGATCACGACCGTACGACGTGGACGGTCACGGACGCCAGCGGCGGCTCAGGACGGCCGCCGGTACGACCGCACGTGCATCGCCGCGCCGAAGACCAGCACGACCACCAGCAGCGCCACGAACAGCCAGAGCACCGGTCTGTCGAGCGCCCGGTCGAGCACCACCGGGATCAGCGCGGCGACCCCGGTGAGCAACACCACCTCGCTGGCCCGCTTCGCCCACGCGGCGCGGGACAACTGGGCGACCAGCGCCAGCCCGATGAAGGCCGGGACGGTCACCAGGAAGTACACGAAGAGCACCAGCAGCACCCCGGGCCCCTTCCCGTCACTGGTAGAACTTGGAGTCCCGGACCCAGTCGATCTTGATGTCCTTGATGTCCGGGTCCTGGCCGGTGGCCGCCCAGCCGGGCCGGGAGTCCGACACGAAGGCGAACCGGTCGTTGCCCTGGAAGCCGGCCATGACGGCGGAGAACACCGCGCTGATGTCGCCGAAGACCAGTGCCAGGATCGCCGCGCTCGCCGCCATCCCGGCCACGCCGATCGCCTCGGCGATGGGCGCGGTCGCCGGGAACGCCTGGAGGACCACCGACGCGATCACCGCGATGAGGATCGGGATGAGCGCGTCGACCAGCCCGTTCACCGCGTCGTTGAAGGCGTCCCGGGCGGAGGTCAGGGTGTCCTTGTTGGCGCTGAACGCCTCGGCCAGCGAGTTGATCTCGGCCCCGAGCTTGCGGAGGAAGAGGTCGAACGCGTCCCGATCGTCGAAGTCCCACTCGGTGTCCGACGGCGGGACCTGCTCCAGCGCCGCGCCGAACTGGTCGCCGCCGAGCAGCCGCGCCGCGTCGCCCCACTCCTTGATGGACTTGTTGACCTCGTCGTTGTCGAACGTCTCCAGGTAGGCGATGGCGGCGCCCAGCGCACCGGCGAACACCAGCCACATCCAGTTGGCCCGGGCCGCCGGCAGCAGGCCGCGCACCGGCGCGGTGGCGGCGGCGACCGTGTGCGTGCCGGTCACCGTGCCGGCCGCGTTGGCGATCAGGATCTCCGACATCAGCTGCCCTCCCCGTCCACCCGGCCGGTCACTTGACCACCCAGGGCTGGTCTGACTTCTCCCAGTTCTTGGCGGTCTGCTCCAGCTGTTCGGCCGCCTTGTGCAGGTGCTCGATGCCCGTCTTGACGTTCTTCAGGTGACCGTCCACCGAGGCGTTGTGCGCCTGCACGGTCGCGCCCCCGAAGAGGGTCAGCGCGCCGTCCGGCAGCTTCACGCTCTCCAGCAACGACTGCACGTTGCGCAGGTACTGGATCGGGCCGTCCGGAGCGTCGAGCTTCCGGCTCGCCTTGCGGATCGCGTCGACGTCGACCTTGTTCGCCACCGCGTCTCCTCCCTGGTCAGCGGCGCAGGCCGCGGGTCGGGTCGGACAGGTCCACCCCGAACTGGCGGAACCAGTCCTCCGGGGTGAGGGTGCCGGCCTGCGCCTGACGGACCAGGTCCGAGCCGCCGAGCATCTCGGTCATCAGCTCCTGCTGCCGTTCGGCGAAGGAGGCGTACGCCGCGTCGATGGCGGCCTGGAGCGACTCGGCCAGGGTGTAGCTGTCCTGTCGCATGGCCCGGGCGTTGATGTCGATGCCGCCGACCTTCATGTCACCGTCGACGGTCACCCGGACCAGGCCGTCCGGGCTCTCCCCGGTCACGCGCAGTTCGGCGCGCTGCTGCTGGAACTCCGCCAGCCGGCGCTGCTGCTCCTGCGCCTGCCGCAGCAGGTTCTCCACGGCGCCGCCGGCGCCGCCGTAACCCCACGAGGTGCTCACGACTGTCCTCTCCTCACCACTGGCGGTCGGGCCGACGCTACCGGACCCGTTCGTGCGATTTCCGCCCCGTCAGGCGGGCTCCGTCCACGCGGTCTGGATCAGCTGCTGCCCGTCCCGGCGGCGGACCAGGGTGCCCCGGCCCGGCGGCTGCGGGCTGGGCCGCAGGTTGCCGAAGACCGCGCCCTCCTCCCGGCTGCCGGACATCAGCAGACCCGGCGAGTCCAGCTCGCGCAGGCGTTGCAGCACCGGCTCGTAAAGGGCCCGGGCCAGACCGCCGACCCGCCGCGTGATGATCAGGTGGAGGCCGATGTCCCGGGCCTGCGGCAGCAGCTCGTGCAGCGCGCTGAGCGGGTTGTTCCCGCCCGAGGCGACCAGGTCGTAGTCGTCGACCAGGATGTAGAGGTCCGGCCCCTTCCACCAGCTCCGGTCACGCAGCTGGGCGGTGGTCACGTCCGGGCCGGGCAGCCGGTTCTGCAGCGCGCTGCGGATCGAACCGAGCCCCTGGCTGAACACCTGATTGGACGGCGCGTAGTCGAGCAGGTGGTCACCCTCCACCGCACCGAGCAGGCCGCGCCGGTAGTCGGCGATGACCAGCCGGGCCTGGGCCGGGGTGTACCGCTCGGCGATGCCCCGGGCGATCAGTCGGAGCAGGTTCGTCTTGCCGCACTCCGCGTCGCCGAACACGGTCAGGTGCGGCTCGCTCGCCAGGTCCAGGTAGACCGGGGCGAGCGCCGACTCGTTGACGCCGATCGGGATGCCCGGGACCGAACGGTCGACGACCTTCGCCAGCTCGGCGACCGGCAGCTTGCGCGGCAGCAGCCGGACCTTCGGGGCGGGCCGCCCCGGCCAGTTCGCCGCCACGTGACCGGCCAGCGCGACCGACGCCTCGGTCAGGTCCTCGATGTCGCGCTTGCCGTCGATCCGCGAGACCGCGGTGAGGAAGTGCAGCTTGTCGCGGGTCAGACCGCGACCGGGCGAGCCGACCGGCACGTTCTGCGCCGCCCGGCGGTCGATCTCCGACTCGGCCGGGTCACCGAGCCGCAGCTCCAGCTTCGTGCCGAGCAGGTCGCGCATGTTGATCCGGATCTCCGCCCACCGAACGGCGGTGACCACCACGTGTACGCCGAAACCGAGGCCACGGTTGGCCAGGTTGGTGATGGTCTGCTCCAGCTCCTCGTACTCCTGGCGCAGGGTGTTCCAGCCGTCGACCACGAGGAAGATGTCGCCGAACGGGTCGTCGGCGAACTCCCCGGCCGCGCGGCGCCGCCGGTAGCTGGCCACCGAGTCGATGCCGTGCTGGGTGAAGCGCAGCTCCCGCTCGTCGATGATCGCGACCACCTCGGCGATGGTCCGTCGGACCGCCTCGGTGTCCCGCCGCCCGGCGACGCCGGAGGTGTGCGGCAGGCCCTCCAGGCTGCGCAGCGCGCCACCGCCGAAGTCGAGGCAGAAGAACTGCACCTCGCGCGGGGTGTGGGTGAGCGCCAGCGAGGCGAGCATCGAGCGCAGCATGGTGCTCTTGCCGCTCAGCGAGGCGCCGACGATGACCACGTTGCCGCCCGCGCCGGACAGGTCGACCATCATCGGGTCGCGCCGCTGCTCGTACGGGCGGTCGACGATGCCGACCGGCACGGTGAGCCGGCCGCGGCCCGGCCAGTCGGCGGTGGTCAGCCCGTACTGCGGGTGCACCTTCAGCGGCGGCAGCAGCTCGGCCAGGCCCGGCGGATCGGCCAGCGGCGGCAGCCAGACCTGGTGCGCCGCGCGACCCTGGCCCTTGAGCCGGTCGATCAGCACGTCCAGCATCGCCACGGCCTTGCCGTCGCCGGTCTGCTCCGGCTCGGGCGCGGTCTCCACCGGGGCCGGCGCGGCCGGCACCGGCACGTAGTCGATGCCGTACGGGACGATCCGTCGCTGCACCTGCGCCCGGGTGGACCGCTGCACCTGCCCCGGCGCCCGGTACGGGCCGGAGACGTACGCCGCGCGGAACCGGAGCATGGTGCTGGTGTCGGTCTTGAGGTAGCCGTGGCCGGGCGCGTTCGGCAGCTCGTACGCGTCGGGCACGCCGAGCACGATCCGGCTCTCCACCGCCGAGAAGGTCCGCAGACCGATCCGGTACGACAGGTGGGTGTCGAGCCCGCGCAGCTTCCCCTCCTCCAGGCGCTGGGAGGCCAGCAACAGGTGCACGCCGAGCGACCGACCGAGCCGGCCGATCATCACGAAGAGGTCGATGAAGTCCGGCTTGGCGGCGAGCAGCTCGCTGAACTCGTCGCAGATGATGAGCAGGCTGGGCATCGGCTCCAGCGGCTCACCGGCCGCGCGGGCCTTCTCGTAGTCGTAGCGGGAGACGTAGTTGCCGGCCGCCCGCAGCACCTCCTGGCGGCGGTTCATCTCGCCGGCCAGCGCGTCGCGCATCCGGTCGACCAGCGGCAGCTCGTCGGAGAGGTTGGTGATCACCGCGCTGGTGTGCGGCAGCGCGTCCAGCGAGGCGAAGGTGGCGCCGCCCTTGAAGTCGACCAGGACGAAGTTCAGCTCCTCGGACGAGTGGGTCACGGCCAGCGCGCCCACCACGGTCCGCAGCAGCTCGCTCTTGCCGGACCCGGTGGCGCCGATGACCAGGCCGTGCGGGCCCATGCCCTCGTGCGCGGACTCCTTGAAGTCGAGTTCGACCACGTTGCCGTCCGGCCCGACGCCGAGCGGAATGCGCAGCCGGTCGCGGTGGCTGCGTGGCCGCCAGGTCTGCCGGACGTCCACTGCGGCCGCGTCGCCGACGCCGAGCAGGTCCGGCAGCTCCATGCTGCGGGCCAGCGGCTCCTCGTTGCTGGCGCCCTGCTGCTGGGAGAGCCGGTACGGGGCGATCTGCCGGGCCAGGCCCTCGGCCGCGGGCAGGCTGAGCCGGTCCGGCCGGCCCAACCGCGACGGGGTGTTGCCCCGGACCAGGTCCAGCCCGGTGCCGTCCCCGGCGTCCAGGCAGAGCAGCCAGCGGCCCGCGTCGCGCGGGACCGTACCGGAGAGGTCGATGACCGTGGCGCCGAGCAGGCCCGGCCCCATCAGCGCGCAGGTCGGCGAGACCTCACCGCCGTCCAGCACCACCACCAGGTGCGGGGCCGTGGTGAGCGGCTTCGCCTCCGGCGCGAACCGCGGCCGGCCGCCCAGTTCGTTGGCGAGCGCCGCCTCGGCCTCGGCGAGGCTGGCGAAGACCATCCGGCGGGCGCCGGCCGCGTCCGTACGCCCCGGGTGCTGGGCGTGCGGCAGCCACTTCACCCAGTCCCACACCGGCTGCCGGTCGTGGGCGGCCACCACCGCGACGATCAGGTCGTCCGGGGCGTGGAAGGTGACCAGTTGACCGACCGCGGCCCGGGCCAGGTCGAGCACCGCCTCCCGCTCGCCGCGCAGCGCGATCCGGCTGAACGCGCGCAGCGACAGCGCGGTGGGCAGGTCCGGCACGCTGGAGTGGGCCCGGACGAACCGGCGCAGCGCGATCGCGCTCATCGGCTCCAGGTCCTCCACCGGCTTGGTCTCCGGCGGCACGATCTCCACGGCCAGCCGCTGCGGGCCGAGCGCGATCCGGACCTCGCCGAAGTCGTCCTCGGTGATCCGCCGCTCCCAGAGCCGCCGGGAGGCCGCGACCGACCAGAGCGCGTCCGGCTCCGGGTGCCGCCAGGTCATCGCCGCGCGCTGCTGCTCGGCGGCCCGCCGGGTGCGCTTGCGCATCTGCGCCAGGTAACGCATGTAGTCGCGCCGCTGGGCGTTCAGCTCGGCCTTGTCGTTGCCGCCGTTGCCGAGCGTGCCGACCGCCATGCCGAGCATCGACACGCCGAACAGGCCGCCGGCGACGTACGTCATCATGCCGCCGCCACGCCCGGCGTAGAGGAAGGCCATCGCGCCGACGCCGCAGAGCATCGGCAGGATCATCAACACCTGGCCCATTCCGCGGGGCTGCTGCTCGGGCAGCTCCGGCGGGGACTCCAGCAGCACCTCGCCGCGCGGCAGCGCGGGCCCCGGTTGACGCGGAAGCCGGCGGAACACCACCGTACTCACGGCTCTCCTCCCCAGAAGCGGCCCTGATCGTGGTCTGCCAACGGCCCGAGACGTCGGGTGGGCAACCTGTGCGACCGCCATCGTAGGTAATCTCCCGAGGGCGTCGTGGACCCGTGGGGGGCGACGCCACCGGCCGAGGTGAATCGTAGGCGAGCACGAGGAGGCCACTGTGGCGACGAAGACGGCGACCGGCGGGCTCAGCCGGATCACCATCGTGGCGCCCCGGACCAGGATGGATCTGGCGCTGCCGTCGGACGTCCCCCTGGCCGATCTGCTGCCCACGCTGTTGCGGTACGCGGGCGAGGACCTGGCCGACGAGGGCGTGCGGCACGGTGGATGGAGCCTGTCCCGGCTCGGCGGGCCGCCGCTGGACGGCGGGCGTACCGCCGCGCAGCTCGGCGTCCGGGACGGCGAGGTGCTCTACTTCAACCCGCGGGCCTCGGCCGCGCCCGAGATCGTCTTCGACGACGTGGTGGACGCGGTCGCCACCGCCACCAACCAGCGGCCCGGCACCTGGCAGGTCGGCACCACCCGCTCGTTCGCCGTGCTGTTCGCCGGGGCGGCGCTGGCGGCCGGCGCGGTGGCGGCGCTCTTCGCCGGCCCGCCGCAGCTGCCCGGGGCGCTGGCCGCGCTGGTCGTCTCCCTCGCCCTGCTGGTGACCGCGGCGGTGCTGTCCCGGGCGGCCGGCGACAGCCGTACCGGCGCGGTGCTGGCCATGGCCGGCCTCGGCTACGCGGCGATCGGCGGCCTGCTGGTGCTCGCCGGCGACCGGAAGCTGGACGACCTGGCCAGCCCGCACGTGCTGATGGCCGCGACCGCGGTGGTGCTCTTCGGCGCGGTGTCCGCGCTCGCCGTCGGCGACCGGCTGCCGCTCTTCCTCGGCGCGGTCGCGGTGGCGGTGGCCGTCGGCATCGGCGCCGTGCTCTGCCTGGCCTTCGACATCGGCGCGGCGGCCGCCGCGGCGGTGGTCGCGACGATCGCCTTCGCCGCTCTGCCGGCGCTGCCGATGGTCTCCTACCGGCTGGCCCGGCTGCCGGTGCCGTCGATCCCGACCGGTCCGGACGACCTGAAGACCGACACCGAGTCGGTGGACGGCCCGCAGGTGCTGCGCAACAGCGAGCGCGCCGACGCGTTCCTGACCGGCCTGCTGTGGACGGTGTCGGTGCTGGTCCTCGGCGGTCAGCTCGTGCTGGCCGACAACGGCCGGCTGCCGTCGGTGCTGCTCTGCCTGGTGCTGGCCCTGCTCTCGCTGCTGCGCGCCCGCCCGTTCATCGGCCGGGCCCAGCGCATCCCGGTGCTGCTGGCCGGCACCGTCGGCCTCGGGCTGGCCGCCGCGGCGACCTTCGGCGCCGGCTCGCTGCCGGTGCGACTCGGGCTGATCCTCGGTGGCCTGCTGCTGGCCGCCCTGATCAGCCTGATCTACGGGCTGACGGTGGCGGGCAAGCGGATCTCGCCGGTCTGGGGGCGCACCCTGGACATCGTCGAGATCCTGCTGATCGTCGCCCTGGTGCCGCTGGCCGTCTGGGTCTGCGGCCTCTACGGCTGGATCGTCAACCTTCGACCGTGACCGTGCCCATCGCGGTGGCCACCGGCGCGGTGGCGTAGACCCCCGGGCCGTGCTGCCCGTCCAGCGGGCGGGCCGGCACACCGGCCCGCTTGGCCACGTCCCGGACGGCCTTCACCAGCGCGGCGGCGTGCCCGTCCATCGCCGCCACCCGCAGCAGCGGGGGCAGCCGGCGGCCGCCGGGAAGCACCACCGCCGCGACCGTGTGCGACGGGGCGGAGGTGGCGGTCACCGCGTCCACCAGCGCGCCCAGCGAGCCGTTGGGGCGGACCCGCAGGGCCAGGCAGCGCTGCGTCCAGCCGCCACCGCTCAGGCTGGTCCAGCTCTCCACCGGGGCCTGCGGCGCGAGGTCGAGCCCGGCGCCGGAGACCACCGCCGCGTACAGCTCGTCCCGGCTGAGGACCCGGTGGTGCAGGCCGGCGGCGTTCAGCGCGTTGCCGAGCCGGCCCATGCCGGCGGCGACGGTACGGTGCACCCCGCGCAGGCCGCCGCCCCGGCTCACCGTCTCGGCGCGGGCGTCGGCGACGGAGAGCCGCAGCGCCACCCAGACGGTCCGGTGCGCCGCCGGCGGGGTGCCCGGCGCCGGGTACCAGACCAGGGTGTGCGACACGACCTGGGTCTGGGTGACCGGCCCGGCGAAGTCGGCGAGCACCGCGAGGGCCCGGTCCACCACGGCCGCCTCGACCGAGCCGGCGGGGGTGCCCGGCCGGCCCGTCAGGGCCACCGCCGCGAACCAGCCCCGCTCGTCCTGCCCGACGCCGATCCGGGTGCCCCGCTCGGTCAGCTCGACCACGGTCAGCTCCGGGGCGAGGGCGACCAGTCGCGGGTCGCCGGAGGGCACCGCGCCCCGGGCCCGGTCGCGCCGCCGGCGCAGCCGGCGGCGGAGCATCAGGTCCTCGTACCACCAGCGGCCGCCGCGCCGGGCGAAGGCGGCCACCACCGCCACCAGCGCCACCACACCGACGGCCGGGAGCAGCCAGGACGGGCCGCCGGTGGCGAACCAGACGGCGAGCGCGGCGCACTCCAGCACCACCAGCTGACCGACGACGACCGGGCCGAGCCGGCCGCGCCGACGCTGGTCGGCCGGGGTGACGGGACGGTCGTCCGGGGTGGCGGGGGCGGTCGCCGTACGGCCGGGTGGCGCCTGGACCTGCGTCATCGGTGAGCGTCCCTTCTGGACATCCTGGGCATCCGCCGGATCGGTGCGGGGTCGGGGGACGGGCGGGGTCCCGATGGACCCCCGACGGCCCCTTATCGTAGGGAAGCCCGCGACGGAGTTCGGACCTGATCGTCGCGGGACCCACCCCTGCCGGAGGTTAGTCATGCGGACCCGCCGCGATCAGGTGCAGGCGTACCGCTTCGTCACCCGCCGCATCGTCGCCGCGCTGCTCTCCGGCGACCCGGAGACCAACGACCTGCCGATGCGGCGGCTCGGCATGGCGGTGTTCGGCAGCGTCATCGCCGCCGCCGTCGTGCTCGGCGGCGCGGGCGCGTACGGGCAGTTCACCGGCAACGCCGCGCCGCTGGAGCCGAACACGCTGGTGATCGAGCGGGAGACCGGCGCCACCTACGTCTTCACCGACGACGGGTTGCTGCACCCCACGCTCAACTACGCCTCCGCCCGGCTGATCCTCAACGAGGCCGACCCGCCGGTGCGTACCATGTCGCAGGCCGCCATCAAGGACCGCCCGCGGGGCCGGACGGCCGGCATCGTGGGGGCACCCGACGCCGTGCCGGACCGGAAGTCCCTGGTGGGGCTCCCCTGGTCGGTCTGTGACGTGCCCGACCCGATCGACCCGCAGCGCTCCACGACCCGGCTGGTGATCGACCGGCAGCTGCCGGGTGGCACCCCGCTCACCGACCAGGCGGTGCTGGTCCGGGTGGACGGCGTCCGCTACCTGCTCACCGGGGGCGCGCAGCTGCGCGTCGCCGGCGACGAGCAGGCCCTGGTCGCGCTGAAGATGGCCGGCGCGCCGACCCTGACGGTCGGGCAGCAACTGCTCAACGCGGTGCCGGTCGGGCCGCCGCTGCGCAAGCCGAGCATCGACGGGTACGGCGGCTCCAGCAGCGTGTCGGTGGCCGGCCGGCCGGCCCGGATCGGCCAGGTGTTCCGGGCGGCCGACCAGTATTACGTGCTCACCCGGACCGGGCTGGTGTCGGTCACGGAGATGACCGCGCTGCTGCTGCTCGGCGACGGCGGTCAGATCACCGACATCACCCCCGCCCAGGCCGGCGAACTCCTCACCGACCGGCGACTGGACGCCGAGGGCCTGCCGCAGAAGCTGCCCGCGCTGCACGAGGTCCGGGCCGGCCGCACGGTGCTCTGCGCCAGCTACCGCTCGGGTGGCGCCGGCCAGCCGCCGACCACCACGCTGGAGGTCTTCGACCAACCGCCGGCGGAGCTGATCGCGTCGGACGGGGTCGCCGCGCGGCAGGGCGCCCGGGACGCGGTGCGGACCGCCGAGAACGTGCTGCTGCCCGGTGGCAAGGGCGTGCTGGTGCAGGCCGCGGCCGGGGACACCGGGAAGGCGGCGGCCGGGTCGACGGTCTACCTGATCACCGCCCAGGGGGTCCGTTACCCGCTGGGCACCGCCTCCGGGGACGCCCGCACCGCCCTCGGGTACGGCGGGGTGACCCCGCTGGCGGTGCCGGCCTCGCTGCTGGCCCTGGTGCCGACCGGGCCGGCGCTGGAGCGGCGGGATGCGATGAGCTACTACGACCCGGGGGCCCGACCGGGCGACACCGCCCGGGACAAGTCGGACGAGTCAAGCATTCCGGCGCCGTCCGGATCATCGCCCGCGCAGGGCGGTTGACGGCGCTCGGCGGTCCGATGTGGAGGGCCGGTCGGTACGGGTCGCCCTCGCTGGCCCGGGTCGACTAACCTGAGCATGGCCAACGGTTCTCGACGATGACTACGGGGATGCAGCCATGACCGGGCGCACGACAGTAGACGTACTGTCCTTGGAGGACTTCCACCAGCGGCTCGAGCGGCGGCTGAGCGAGGCCGAGTCGGTGTTGAAGAAGCTCGACACCGAGATGCAGTGCCGCCCGCCGGCGCTGGGCACCTTCACCGACGCGACCGACAACGCCCGTCGCTACTCCGAGACGTACGCGAGCTTCGCCAGCCACGCCGAACGGCTGCGCCGGGCGATCGTGGCCGCCCAGCGGGCGACCAAGACGATCATGACGAACTACCGGACCGCCGAGGCGCGCAACGCGGCCGCCGCGGCCGACATCATCGCCGCCCTCTCCGGGGTCAGCGAGGCGATGAAGCCGGCGAAGGGAGAGGATCCGCGTGTCTGAGTACACCCAGCGCTACCAGCACGTCAGCCACAAGGAGCTCTACCAGGGCGTCAACGCGGGCGACCCGAAGCAGATCGACGGGCTCAGCGCCCAGTGGAGCTCGATGAAGGACACCCTGGAGGGCCTCGGCCGGGACCTGACCAAGGATCTGGACGCGCTCGCCAAGACCTGGTCCGGCGACGCCGCCCGGGCGTTCCACCAGCGGCTGAACCTGATCGTCGACTACTCCGGCAACCTGGCCGAGGGCATGGCCGGGATCAAGCAGGCGCTCGGCATGATGGCCACCGAGCTGCGCACCGCGCAGGCCAAGTCGGAGAGCCCGGAGGAGACCGACGACAACGACAAGCTGGTCGAGGGCGCGGTCAAGGGCTTCCTGATGGGCGGCGGGGCCGGCGCGGTGATCGGCGGGTTCGTCGGGCACAAGCAGGACGAGGCCGAGCAGGAGAAGGCGCACCAGCGGATGGTCCAGGTCGTCGCCAACCTCGCCGAGGGCTACGACTTCTCCGCGTACGGGCGGATCGTCGTGCCGGAGGAGCCTCCCACCCAGCTGCCGGGCCACACCGACCCGACCGGCCCGACGCTGGGCAGCGGCCCCTCGGTGGGCACGCCGTCCAGCGGGCCGTCCGTCGGCACGTTCGGCCCCTCCTCCAGCGCCACCGCGACCACCTCGGGCGTCCACCACACCGCCCCGACCACCGGCACCGCCGGCGTCGACCCGGGCGGCACGACCGGTGCGGGCAACCCGGGCACCATCGGTTCGGTCGGCGTCACCGACCCGGCCGGCACCTCGCTCGCCGGCGCCGCGCCGCCGCTCACCGGCACCGGCCCGACGGCCGGCCTCAGCGGCGCCACCTTCACCGGCACCACCCCCACCGCACCGACCGCCGGCGGCAACTCGTTCTTCGGGGTGCCCGGCGTGGGCACCGGCGCGCTGGCCGGCTCGACCGGCGGGGTGTCCGGTCGCCCGGGCGGGCTGGAGAGCAGGTCGGCGGCCGGCACCGGTCGGCTCGCCGGCGGCCGGGGCGCCGTGGTCGACGCCGAGGGCCGGTCCACCGGCGGCAAGGGCACCGGCGCGCGTTCCGCGATGCCGGGGCGCAACGGGGTGCTGGGCAAGCAGGGCCAGCACGGCGACGACGAGACGGACGAGCACCTCACCTGGCTGACCGAGGACGAGATGGTCTGGGGCGACGGCCGGTCCGCCCCGCCCTCGGTGCTCGGCACCGACTGATCGCACGCCGACCGACGGCGCGGCCCCCTCCGACGAGGGGTGCCGCGCCGTTCGTCGTTTCGACCGCCCGGGTATACCTACGCTGTATACCTGGTGTGTATAGTCGCGCCATGTCGATCGGTCACACCTTCCTCGGGCTGCTGGAATCCAGCCCCCGACACGGATACGACCTCAAGCGGGCGTACGACGAGCGGTTCGGGCACACCCGGCCGCTCCATTTCGGCCAGGTCTACTCCACCCTGTCCCGGCTGCTGCGCAACGGCCTGGTGGCGGTGGACTCCGTCGAGCCCGGCGAAGGCCCCGAGCGCAAGCGGTACGCGATCACCGAGGCGGGGGTGACCGACGTCCAGCGGTGGCTGTCCCAGCCGGAGAAGCCGGAGCCGTACCTGCAGAGCGTGCTCTACACCAAGGTGGTGCTCGCGCTGCTCACCGACCGGCCCGCCGCCGACCTGCTGGACACCCAGCGCGCCGAGCACCTGCGGCTGATGCGGGAGCTGACCCGCCGCAAGACCCACGGCGACCTCGCCGAGCAGCTGATCTGCGACCACGCGCTGTTCCACCTCGAGGCGGACCTGCGCTGGCTGGAGCTCACCGCCGCCCGCCTGGACGAGCTGGCGAAGGAGGTGCGGGCATGACCGGCGAGCCGCTGCTGGTCGGCGACGACCTGCACCGTTCCTTCGGCCCCACCCCGGCCCTCGCCGGCGCGTCGATCTCCGTACGGGCCGGTGAGGTGGTGGCGGTGATGGGCCCGTCCGGGTCGGGCAAGTCCACCCTGCTGCACTGCCTGGCCGGCATCGTCCGCCCGGACCGGGGCTCGGTCCGGTACCGGGGCACCGAGCTGGCCACCCTCTCCGATGCGGGCCGCAGCGCGCTGCGCCGCCGCGAGTTCGGCTTCGTCTTCCAGTTCGGTCAGCTCGTACCGGAGCTGACCTGCCTGGAGAACGTCGCGCTGCCGCTGCGCCTGGAGCGGGTCCCCCGCCGGGAGGCGGAACGGCGTGCCGGCGAGTGGTTGGCGCGGCTGGAGGTGGCCGACGTCGCCGGCAAGCGTCCCGGGGAGGTCTCCGGCGGCCAGGGGCAGCGGGTGGCGGTGGCCCGGGCACTGGTCACCGGCCCCCGGGTGGTGTTCGCCGACGAACCCACCGGCGCCCTGGACTCGCTCAACGGCGAGCGGGTGATGCGCCTGCTGGCCGGGGCGGCCCGGGAGACCGGGGCGGCGGTACTGCTGGTCACCCACGAGCCGCGGGTGGCCGCGTACTCCGACCGGGAGGTCGTCGTCCGGGACGGTCGGGCCCGGAGCCTGGAGCAGGTGGCATGACCGGGGCCGATCCCCGGCGGCGCGGCGGTCGGCTGCGAGCCGGCTGGGGCGACCTGGTGATGGGTGCGGGGATGGCGGTCACCGGCGGGCGGTCCGGCTGGACCCGGACGGTGCTGACCGCACTGGGGGTGGGCATCGGCGTGGCCATGCTGCTGCTCGCGGCGGCGGTGCCCGGTGCCATCGATGCGCGTGCGGCACGGGGCGCGGCGCGCAGCGACCAGGGGCTGCCCGGGCCGGAGCTGTCGGCGGCCGCGAACACGCTGCTGGTAGCCCAGGTCGACACCGTCTTCCGGAACCGCCCGGTGCGGGGCCGGATCCTGCACCCGGAGGGACCCGACGCGCCGCTGCCGCCGGGGCTGACCGCGTTCCCCCGCGACGGCGAGGTGGTGGTCTCCCCGGCGTTGCGGGAGCTGCTCGGGTCGCCGGACGGGGCGCTGCTCGCACCCCGGCTGGGCGGTGCCCGGGTCGCCGGCACGATCGGCCCGGAGGGCCTGGCCGGCCCGCACGAGCTGACCTTCTATCTGGGCCGGGACAATCTGACCGCGGACCACGCGATGCGGCTCGACCACTTCGGCGGGGGTGGCCCGGCGGACGAGTTCGGGCCGGTGCTCTGGCTGCTCGTGGTGGTGGTCGTCGTGGTGCTGCTGCTGCCGATCGTGGTGTTCCTCGGGGCGGCGGTGCGGTTCGGCGGGGAGCAGCGCGACCGCCGGCTGGCCGCCCTCCGCCTGCTCGGCGCCGACGCCGGCATGGTCCGTCGGATCGCCGCCGCCGAGGCCGGCACCGCCGCGCTGGTCGGGCTCGCCGTGGGTACGGGGTTCTTCCTCGCCGGCCGGCAGCTGGCGCCCCTGGTGTCGCTGTACGACATCAGCGTGTTCCCGGCCGACCTGCGTCCGGTGCCGTGGCTGGTGGCGGTGGTGGCGCTGGCCGTACCGCTGCTCGCCGCCGGGATGGCGCTGCTGGCCCTGCGCCGGGTCGTCGTCACGCCGCTGGGCGTCAGCCGCCAGGCCACCCCGGCCCGGCGCCGTCTCTGGTGGCGGCTGCTGCTGCCGCTCGCCGGGCTCGCGCTGCTCCAGCCGCTCACCGACGTGCGGGCCGGCCGTACCGCCGCGACCGACGGCCAGGTGGCGGCGGGCGCGGTGCTCCTGCTCGTCGGCACGGTCACCCTCCTGCCCTGGCTGGTGGACCTGCTGGTACGCCCGCTGCGTGGCGGACCGCCGCCGTGGCAGCTCGCGATCCGGCGGCTCCAGCTCGACAGCTCCGCCTCGGCCCGGCTGGTCAGCGGGGTGGCGGTGGCCGTGGCGGGCACGATCGGACTTCAGATGCTGGTGGCCGGGGTGCAGGACGAGTTCCGCCGGCCCAGCGGCCAGGACCCGGCCCGCGCCCAGGCCGTGGTCTCGCTGTACGGTCCGCCGGAGTCCCGGCGGGTACTCGCCCGGATCGCGGCCGTACCGGGCGTGACCCGGAGCCTCGGCACCGTGTCGTTCGTGGCGTTCCCGGCATCCGTCGGCGCGGCCGACCCGGACGCCTCGCCCGTCGAGGTGCGGATCGGCGACTGCACGGCCCTCGCCGAGTACGCCGACCTGGGCGGCTGTGCCGATGGCGACGTCTTCCTGGCCTGGCGGGACCGCCCCGTCCCGGGCCTCGGCCCCGGAACCCGGATCGGCTTCGGCGGCGGCGCGCCGGCCTGGCGGGTGCCGGCGGACGCCCGGACGGTGCCGGTGCGGGACGACCCGGTGGGTGGGCGTGGCGACGGGCTGCTGGTGACGCCTGGCGCGCTGGCGTACCGGCCGCCGGACGAGGCCCTGGCCACCGCGCTGGTCGGCCTCGATCCGACGGACTCGGACGCCGTGGAGCGGCTGCGCAGCGAGGTGGCCGCGGTCGACCTGACCGCCTCGGTCCTCACCTTGGACGCGACCCGGGAGAGCCGTCAGTTCACCAACGTCCGACGCGGGCTGCTCATCGGCGCGGTGGTCACCCTGCTGCTCATCGGGATGAGCATGCTGGTCGGCGTCCTGGAGCAGCTCCGGGAGCGGCGTCGGCTGCTCGCCACGCTGGTCGCGGTCGGGACGCCCCGGAGCGCCCTCGGCTGGTCGGTGCTCGGGCAGACCGGGGTGCCGGTGCTGGCCGGGCTGGTCCTCGCCGCGGCCATCGGGCTGGCCATGGGTGCGGCGCTGCTCCGGATGGTCGGCGCGCCGGTGCTGGTGAGCTGGCCGGTGGTCGGCCTGGGCGTCGGGCTCGGTGCCGCGGTGGTGCTGCTGGTCACCGGGGCGAGCCTGCCGGTGCTCTGGCGGCTGACCCGACCGGACGGGCTGCGCGCCGAGTGAACCGGCCGCCCACCCGGTGCCACCGGGCGCCGGGTGGGCGGATCCGTCCACACCGCATCGTGGGCCGGGTCACGCGAGCAGGGTGGCTCATCGGGGTGCACGAGACGGACCTGACCGATAGGTTGAACCGGTGCAGCCGGTAGCGTTCGCCCCACCCATGTGGGGGGCCACGCTGCGCAGCCTGCGCCGGCTCACCCGGATGGCGGCGACCGCGCTGGTGCTCGTCGTCGGACTCAACGGCCTGACCGCCCCCGTCCCCGCCGATCCGTTCCGTCCGGTCTCGACGGTCCGGCCGCTGGCCGACCTCCGGGTCGCGCCCGGGCCGGCCGACGCCCCGGCGGGCCCGCTCCTGCCCGGTTCCTCCGCCGCCACGGGCTGGACCACGACCATCACCCCGGCCGACGGAGCGGGCACTGCCGACTCCCGCACCCGGCACCCGCGGGTCGGGTCGACCGCGCCGGCCGCCGGCGTACCGGCCCGGCACATCGACTCCGGCGGCGCGGCGGCCCGGACGACCGCCGCCGTGGCCGCGCCCGCCGATCCCGGCCCGGGTTCGGTCACCCGCCGCGGCCCGCCGCGCGCCTGAACGCGCCGGCCGCCCGCGCGGCGCTGGCATCTCTCGCCGCCCTGATGGGTACGGACCTACCCGCACCGGCGGCGCTCCTCCGCCCGTCGCCCCGGGCCCCCAGACCGTTGATTCCGAACGTCCCACCACGAGGTGCTGGTGATGCAGACCGTGTTCTCCGCCGTCCTGTACGACGTCCCGCAGGCCGCCGTGATCTGGCTGGCCCTGATCGCCGTGGCGGCCATCGTGATCGCCGCGCTGATCGTCCGCCCGGATTGGTTCCGTTCGGTGTTCGGCGAGCGGATCAGTGAGGCCGCCCGGCCGAGCAGCCTGGAGCTGGCCGCGGAGACCCGCGAGCGCTCCCGTGAGCGGGCCCGGTTCGCGCAGGAGGTGGAGGTGGCCGCGGCCCGGGCGGCCGCCACCGCCGAACGGCGGCGGGCCGAGTGGCTGGCCGCCCAGGACGAGGTCGAGACGGCGTGGCAGGCGTACGAGGCGGCGGAGGAGGACGTCCGCCGGCTGGCGGCCGCCGCCGCGCTGCCGCTGCCCAGGACGGCCCGGACGCCCGCCGAGTACGCGGACCGGGAGCGCTGGCTGCACCGGGCGGCGACGGCGGCGCAGGAGCGCGGGGAGATCACGGTCGAACAGCTCAGCGACATCCTGCAGCACCGCGGCTGGGATCCGCGCCGGCACCCGGTGGAGCAGGAGCTGCTGCTGCGCCGGCTGATCCGGGACAACGTCCGCGCCCGGCACGAGGCCGCCCAGGAGCGGGAGCGGGCCGCCTGGCGCGCCGCCGAACTGGCCGCCGCCGCGGCGCGGAGCCTGCGCCAGGAGGCGTACGCGGCGACCCGGCCCGACCTGGAGCGGCAGAACGCGCTCTCCATCGTGGACCTGACCGGGCCGGAGACGACCAGGGAGCTGCCGACCCCGGCCCGGGCCGAGTCCGGCTCGACAGCCCGGGGCCGGGCGGCCGTGCCGGCGTTCTGACCGCCGGGCGGAGCTGGCCCGGTTCGGTTAGCGTGACCTCGTGTCCCGCGAAACCTGGATCCTGCTGGTGCTCGCCGGCGTCGTCGCGCTGGCGACGCTGGTCGGCGCGGTGCTGCTCGCCGTCCGGGTGTTCCGCACCTACCGGCTGGTCAGCGCGTTGGGCGCCGGCGGCAAGCTCGCCTTCTACGGCGCGCTGATCTACACGATCCTGCCGGTCGACCTGCTGCCCGACCCGATCTACCTGGACGACATGGGCGTGCTGGCCGGCACCCTGTTCTACCTGGGCCGGCTGGTCGCCAAGCACCGGGCGGCGCAGCAGGGGCTGCCCGGTCGGTCGGAGTCCGCGGCGGCTCCGGGCCGTCCGCACCGTCCCGTGTCATGATCGGGCGCGGGCCGATGGTCGGCCGTGAGCGCGGCACCGAGGACGGCACATGGCGGGCAACCACCGGCTGGACCCCCACGACCCGCGGGTCATCCGGTTCTTCCGGGACCGGCGTCTCGCCACCCTGACCACGCTGCGCGCCGACGGCACCCCGCACGTCGTGCCGGTGGGCGTCACCTTTGACGTGGACGCCGGCCTGGCCCGCGTGATCACCTCCGGCGGCTCGGCCAAGGCGCGACACGTCGGGGCGGCCGGACCGGAGGGCGCTCCGGTGGCGGTCTGCCAGGTGGACGGCCGCTGGTGGCTGACCGTCGAGGGCCGCGCGGTGCTGCGCCACGACCGGGCGTCGGTCGAGGAGGCCGAGCGCCGGTACGCGGAGCGCTACCGTCCGCCCCGCCCCAATCCGGAGCGGGTGGTGATCGAGATCGCCGTCACCCGCCTCCTCGGCAGCCTCCCGCCCGCCGGCTGACCGTCCGCCCCGGCCGCCAGCCGGTGCTGTGGCCGTCGCCCACTGGCCCGACGGGACCGGGCCGTGGCCGCCGCACCGGTCAGCTGCGCAGGAACGCGATCAGCGCCTCGGCGACCTCGGCCTCGCCCTTGTGGTGCGGTCCGAAGTGGTCCAGTTTCGGGAAGGTGAGCAGCCGCGACGAGGGCAGCACCTCGGTGAGCCGGGCCATGGACGGGGCCACGTGGGCCAGGTCGCTCCTGCCGCCGCTCATCAGCAGCACCTCGGCGGACACCTCCCGGTAGGCGGGATAGCTGTCGTTCAGACGGCCGATTTCCGCGTGCTCGTGCAGGGCCGTTTCGAGCAGCGCGAAGACCTTCGCGCGTTTCTCGCCGCGGAAGGCCAGGCGCAGGATGGCGGCCATGAGCCATCTGGGGTTGCGGCGTGCCGCGCTCGGCCCGGTGGCGATGGAGAACGTGGCGAACGCGTCCAGCGGACGGCCCTGGGCGAGGAACCGGCGGGCGCGCGGGATCCAGTCGGTCGGGATGAGGCCGCCGACGTTGACGCCGGGCTCGTAGACGGCCAGCTTGGTGATGCCCTGGTCACGGCGGGCGGCCTCGAGCGCGACCAGCCCACCGAAGCTGTGGCCGAAGACGTATCGGGCGCCGGTTGCCGCCCGGACCGCGGCGAGGTCGGCGCATTCGGCCTCGATGGCGTACCCGGGTCCTTGCGGGCCGCTGCCGCGGCGTCCGCGCCGCTGAACGGTGTGCACGGTGAAGGTGGCGGCGAGCGCGTCGGTCAGCCCGGCGAAATCGGCGGCGTCGCTCAGCGAACCGGGGACGAGCAGCAGATCCGGGCCGGTTCCGGTGGTGTGGTAGGCGATGGTGGTGCCGTCGACGGAACGGACGGTCCCTCCGGCGGGGGCGGTGGCCATGGGGAACTCCTCACGGTGATCCGGTGGGTGTCGCGGTGCGCGCCGGTGTGTCAGCTGCCTTGCAGGGCGGCGTTCAACCGTCGGGTGTGGGCGAGGTAGGTCTCGAACGGCACCCCGCTGGACTCGACCAGCTGGGTGAGCCGTTGGATCAGCTCCGTGCCGGCCCGGTTGACCAACGTGCGGCCGGAGTCGGTCAGCGCGATCCGTCGGCGGTTGCCGCCGGCCGGGTCGGGTGCCACGGTGAGCAGTCCGGTGCCGGCCAGGGCGGCGATCATCCGGCTGACCGAGGGTTCCGTCACGGCGAGGCTGTCGGCCAGCTCCCGCTGGGTGGATGCGCCCAGCTCGCCGACCATGACCAGGACCATGAACCGCCGGTAGGACAGGCCATGGTTGGCGCGCAGGATGCGGTCACCGGCGCGGTCCAGGCGGGAGACCAGCGTGTGCAGCTCCAGCCCAAGGTTGTTCGGGTGGTTCATGGGAGCTATCTTAACGTTCTAAGTTAGAAATGCAAGTTACTGTCACGGAGGGTCGAGTGTTGGAGAACCGCCCTGATCTCGTACTGCGCGCCGCGCACCTGGCGGACGCCGAGGCGATCGCCGCGCTGTGGCACCGCGGCTGGCTCGACGGGCACGCCGGGCACGTCCCGGAGGCGCTGCACCAACACCGGCGATTGGCCGATTTCCGCCGGCGGGTACCGCCCCGCCTGACCGCCACCACGGTCGCCACCCTGGGCGAGCGCGTCGTTGGGTTCGTCACCGTCCGAGAGGACGAGGTGGAGCAGATGTACGTGGCCGGGCCGGCCCGTGGGACCGGCGTGGCCGACGCGCTGCTCAAGGCCGGCGAGCGGATCGTCGCCGAACGGTTCGACACGGCGTGGCTGGCGGTCGCGGTCGGCAACAACCGGGCCCGCCGGTTCTACGCCCGCTGCGGCTGGCGCGACGCGGCGGCCATCGACTACCCGGCCGAGGCCGGAACCGATGACACGGGCCGCCGCCCGGCAGCACCTGGCGGCGCGGTCGTCGTCGTTCCCTGCCGACGCTACGAGAAGCGCGTTCGATGACCCGGAGTGGGCCCGTCAACGCCCGGCCGTGCCGGATGTCCGGTTCCGGGGGTGTCGGCGGTCACCTCGGAAGTGGAATCACCGGGAGTCACCAGCCGTTGCACCTCCGTGAGCGAGCGGGATCCCCCGCACGCGCCCCGAGCGCCACTCCCGGTGCTGCTGCGTCCCGAGACGGGGACGGCAACAACCCCCGAATGGAGCTTCGACATGAACTCGGTCGTCCGGAAGAGCATGCTGTCCGTCGCCGGTCTCGTCATGTCCGGTGGCGTCGTCGCCGGCCCCGCCGTGGCCGCGTACGCCGCCCCCGCGCAGGCGAAGCCGGTGACCGCGAACAAGAGCGACAAGGGTGCCAAGGGCGAGCGGAGCGCCCGCTTCGACTATCAGGCCCAGCCGAACTTCTACTACTGCGGCCCGGCGTCCACCCGGATCGCCCTGTCCGCCGAGGGCAAGACGGTGAGCCAGGACGAGCTGGCCGCCAAGCTGGGCACGACCGAGAACGGCACCGACTCGGCGATCGACATCACCCGGGTGCTCAACGAGTACACCGGTGGCAAGTACAAGACCACCGAGATCCGGGACGACGTGGCCACCAAGGAGCAGGTCGAACGACTGCGGGCCGACGTGAAGACCGCGGTGGACGCCGGCCGCCCGGTCGTCGCCAACATCCTCGGCGGCGCGCTGGACATCGACGGTGTCGAGCACAGCTACCCCGGCCACTACCTGACCGTGGTGGAGTACAAGAACGACGGCAACACGGTGCTGATCGCCGACCCGGCCAGCCCGAACGAGCCGACGTACTGGATGGACGTGACCGAGCTGGCCAACTGGATCGCGGGCCGCGGTTACAGCTCCTGACCGAGCGGCACCAAGGGCCGGTCTCCCGCGAAGGGAGGCCGGCCCTTCCGCGTCTCAGGCCAGCTCGGCGTGGGCCACCTCGTCGATCAGGGCGGCGAGCAGCGCGACCCGGGGCACCACCGAGTCGAGGTCCAGCCATTCGCCCGGGCTGTGGTCGGCGCCGCCCACCGGACCGAGACCGTCCAGCACCGCCGTGCCCGCCTCGGCGAGCAGGTTCGCGTCGGCGCAGCCACCCGTGGCGGTGTGCGCCACCGGTACGCCGATGCCGGCACCCACCTTCGCCGCCAGCTCGGCGAGCCGTCGCCCGCCCGCGCCGGGTTCCCAGGGCGGGGTGGGCGCGTGCACGGCCAGGTCGGCGCGGACCCCGGAGACGGCCGGCTGGGCGACCAGCCGGCGAATCTCGGCGAGCGCGGCCTCGTACTCGCTGACCCGCCAGGCGCGCAGATCGACCAGCATCCGGGCCCGGTCGGCCACCACGTTGGGCCGGCCGCCGGCCTCCAGCACGCCGACGTTGATGGTCACCCCCGGCCAGCGGCCGTTGAGCTGGTCCAGCGCGACGGTCAGCCGGGCGGCGGCGAGCAGCGCGTTCGCCCCGCGTTCCGGCTCGATGCCGGCGTGCGCGGCCCGGCCGCGCAGGGTCACCTCCAGGTCGGCCACACCCTTGCGCGCCGACACCAGATCGCCGTTGTCGCGGGCGCATTCCAGGCAGAGCGCCACGTCGGCCTCCGCCCCGAGGGTACGCAGCAGCGGGCGGCTGCCGGGTGAGCCGATCTCCTCGTCCGGCGTGCAGACCAGCACCAGTTCGCCGTACCTGTGCCGGTCGAGCGCGGCGAGCACCTCGACGGCGGCGAGACCGGCGAGCACGCCGCCCTTGTCGTCGCTGACCCCCGGCCCGTACGCCCGGCCGTCCTGCACGCGGAACGGCCGGGCGGCGGCCGTGCCGGGCGGGAACACCGTGTCGAGGTGCCCGGCGAGCAGGATCCGGCGGGTGCCGGTGCCCCGTCGCCGGGCGACCAGCACGTCGCCGAGCGGGCGGGCGGCCGGGTCGGTGACGGGTTCCCGCTCGACCGCCATCCCGGCCGCCAGGCACCAGGCCTGCACCAGGTCGCCGGCGGCCCGCAGCCCGTCGACGTGCCCGGAGCCGGAGTCCACGGCGACGAGCGCGGCGAGCCGCTCGTGGTACGCGGCCAGCCGATCGCCGGCCGCCGCGAGCAACGGCCCCATCAGAGGACCTTGTCCAGGAAGGCGCGGGTCCGGTCGTGCCGGGGACGGCCGAGCACCTCGGCGGGCGGGCCGGCCTCGACGACCACTCCACCGTCGAGGAAGGCGACCTGGTCGGCGACCTCGCGGGCGAACCCCATCTCGTGGGTCACCACCACCATGGTCATCCCGTCGGCGGCGAGCCCTTTCATCACGTCGAGCACCTCGCCTACCAGCTCCGGGTCGAGCGCTGAGGTGGGCTCGTCGAAGAGCATCAGCTTGGGACGCATGGCCAGCGCGCGGGCGATGGCGACCCGCTGCTGCTGCCCGCCGGAGAGCTGGCTCGGGTAGTGGCCGGCCTTCTCCGCCAGGCCGACCCGGTCCAGCAGCCGCAGTGCCTGCTCACGGGCCTGGTCGCGCGGGGTGCCGAGGACCCGGACGGGGGCCTCGACGATGTTGCCGAGCGCGGTGAGGTGCGGAAAGAGGTTGAACCGCTGAAACACCATGCCGATGTCCCGGCGGCGCACCGCGACCTCGCGCGCCTTCAGTTCGTACAGTTTGTCGCCGTGCCGGCGGTAGCCGACCAGTTCGCCATCCACCCAGAGCTGGCCGCCGTCGATCCGCTCGAGGTGGTTGACGCAGCGCAGGAAGGTGGACTTGCCGGAACCGGAGGGGCCGAGCAGGCAGGCCACCTCGCCGGGCGCGACGCTGAGGTCGATGCCCTTGAGCACCTCGACCGGGCCGAACCGCTTGGTCACGCCCTCGGCGCGCACCATCGGGGTCATCGCACGCCTCCCCGGGCGAAACCGCGCCCGAACCGGCGCTCGATCAGCCACTGGCCCGCCGAGAGGAGGCTGACCAGTGCGAGGTACCAGATCGCCGCCACCAGCAGCAACGGGATCACCTTGTAGTTGTTCTGGTAGACGGTCTGCACCGCCGTCATCAGGTCCCGCCCGGCGATGATCGACACCAGTGCGGTGGACTTCAGCATGGTGATCGTCTCGTTCCCCATCGGCGGGATGATCACCCGCATCGCCTGGGGCAGCACCACCCGGCGCAGGGTCAGCGTCGGGCCCATGCCGAGCGCCGCGGCGGCCTCGGTCTGCCCGCCGTCCACCGCGAGGATGCCGCCCCGGATCACCTCGGCGGCGTACGCCATCTCGTTGAGCGACAGGGCGAGTACGGCGGCCACGGTGCCGGTGACCACCACGCTGGTCGGCTTGTCGAGAAGGATCGTGCCGGTGAACGGCACGGTCAGGGTGAGCCGGGGGAAGAGCGCCCCGAGGAAGCCGAAGAAGATGATCTGGACCAGCAGCGGGGTTCCCCGGAAGATCCAGATGAAGGTCCAGGAGACGCCGCGCAGCACCGGGTTCTCCGACAGCCGCATCACGGCGAGCAGGATGCCGCCGGCCGTGCCGAGCAGCATCGCCAGCAGGGTGAGCCAGAGCGTGGTGACCACGCCGTCGAGGACGTAGTCCTTGAACAGGTAGTGGGCGATCGTGGCGGGTTCAAGGTTGGGGCTGGCCAGCAGAGCCCGGAGGAACAGGGCGGCCAGCCCGACCACGACCAGCGCGGTCAGCCAGCGCCCGTAATGGCGTACCGGGACGACCCGGACGGCCGGGGTGTCGGGGGTGGTGGTGCTCATGTGGCGATGCCTCCTGCGGAGGTCGGAGATCGGCGGTCGCCGGGCGCCACTCCGGGCCCGCCCTCACGGATGTGGAGGGCGCCCGGCGACCGCGGTCCAGGGGTGGTCCGGGCTCAGTCGACGGCCTGGTCGATGGTGGCCTGCTTGACCGCGATCGGGGTCTGCTTCCACTGGCCGAGGATCTTGGCGTAGGTGCCGTCGTCGATCAGGGACTGCACGGCGCTCCGGTACGCCTCGGCCAGTTCCTTGTTGGCCTTGAGGAAGCCGAAGCCGTTCGGGCTGGCCAGCCAGCCGTTCGGGGCGGACGGGTCGTCGACCAGTTCGGCCTTGCCGGTGAGCGAGGCGGCGGTGTCGACCAGGTTGACCTTGGTGGCGGCGACCACGTCGACGTTGCCGGCGATCAGCGCCTGCACGGCCTGCGGGTTCTCCGGGTACTCCTTGACCTCGATCGGCTTGCCGGCGCAGCTGTCCTTGGCGTAGGTCGCCAGGTTCTTGGCCTGGTTGCTGGCCTTCTGCACGGCGACCTTGCGGCCACAGAGGTCGGCGACGGTCCGCACGCCGAGCGGGTTGCCGGTCCTGACCAGGAAGCCGGTGCCGGAGGCGGAGTAGTCGACGAAGGTGGCGACCTGCTGGCGCTCCTTCTTGTCGGTGATGCCGCCGGCGATGGCGTCGTACTTGCCGGCCTGGAGCCCGGGGACGAGGCCGTCGAACGGCTGCTGGGAGAAGGTGGCCTTGAGCCCGAGCCGGGCCGAGGCGGCCTGGAACAGGTCGTGGTCGAGGCCCTTGAACTCGTCGTTCTTGCCCTCGACCTTGAAGTCGATGAAGGGCTGGTAGGGGGCGTTGGTGGCGACGGTGAGGGTGCCCCGGCCACGGACGTCGGCGGGGACCTTCTTCGCCAGGTCGGTGTCGGTGGTGACCGCGCCGACCCCGTCGATGGTGACGGAGACGGGCTTGATCTCGTCACCGCCGGCGGCGGGGGCGGTGGAGCCGCCGCAGGCGGCGGTGGCGGCGAGCAGCGCCGTGGCCGCGCCGAGCAGGGCGAACTGACGGATGCGCATGGGGAGTCCTTCCGGGGGCCAGAACGAACCAGCCCCCGGACTGTAACTCACGTTACGATTTCGATGGGGTTACAGTTTTCTGTAACGCCGGGGTCGTCACCCGCCGAACGCCTGCTGGGCCGCCTCCATCGCCTTCAGCCGGGTGCCCGCCACCGGGCCGAGCCGGTCGATCAGTGCCGCCACCACCGTCTCGACCAGCGCCAACGCCGGCACGAAGCTGTCGTACGGCGACGGCGAGTCGACCCGTCCGGGGAGCACCACCTCGGCCAGACCGGCCACCGGAGAGAGCCACCGGTCGGTGAAGAGCACCACCTTGGCGCCCCGCGAGGTCACCTCCCGGGCCAGCGCCAGCGTCGGCTCCTCGTACCGCCGGAAGTCGAAGAGCGCGACCAGGTCCCGCTTGCCGACGTCGACCAGCATGTCGGTGCGCTCCACGGGGCTGGCCGGCAGCAGCCGGCTGTTGCCACGTACCTGCATCAGGTGCAGCACCAGGTAGTGGGCGAGCAGCCCGGAGAATCGGCCGCCGGCCGCGGTGACCCGTAGCTGCTGGTCGGCGAAGAGGCGTACGGCGGCATCCAGCTCGCCCTGCGGCAACTCGGCGAGGGTGCCGGCGACCGCCTCGGGCAACGTGTGCGCGGCCCGGGGCAGGGCACCCTCGGGCGGCGCGCCGCTGCGCTCGGTCGCCCGGTACGCGGTCAGCGGCGAGGTCTCCCGCTCGGCCAACTCCTCGCGCAGCGCCCGCTGGAACTCGGGGTAGCCACCGAAGCCGAGCCGGGACAGGAAGCGGAGCACCGTCGGGGCGCTCACCTCGGCCCGCTCGGCGAGGGCGGCGACGGTGCCCAGGCCGGCGGCCGGGTACGAGGCGAGCAGCGCCCGGGCCACCCGGCGCTCCGCCGGGCTGCACTCGCCGAGCCGCTGGCGGATCAGTGCCGCGACGCCCACGGCGGGCGGCTCGTCGACGAGATCGGGGTTCGACACCGGGCGAGCGTATCGGTCCGAGCCCGCGAGCCCGGGGACGGCGAGCCCGTGGGAGGGACGGTGGGGCCGTCCCTCCCACGGGCCCTGGGGGGTGCCGGATTCAGGACTTGGTGACCGTGCAGGTGTAGTCGGCGGCGCCGGAGCCGGCGTACGCCTCCAGGTCGAGGTAGTAGGTGGCTGACCCGGACGCGGTCAGGGTGACCGACTCGTCGGCGCCGGCACCGTCGTTCACCGAACGGGTGAGCGTGCTCCCGGTCGAGCTGAGTAGGTAGAGGTCGGCGTCGTACGCCGTCGGGATGGCGCAGTCGGCGGTGAGCGTCTCGCCGCTGTCCAGGGTGAGCGCGAAGTAGTCCCGGTCGGTGGTGCTCTTCATGTCCCCGGTCACCGTGGCCGGATAGGTCAGCCCGGCGATGTCGTTCGCCGCGCTGCGGGAGTCGTTCGGCTCGACCTCGACGTAGCCCGACCCCCCGGAGGGCGGCGGCGGGGTGGACGAGCAGTCGGTGATCGGGGTGCCGCTGTAGAGGCTGCCGTCCGGGACGCCGGCCCGGACACTGCGCAGGTAGTAGCCGCAGGTCGGCCGGTTGGCGAAGTCGTACGTCTGGCCGTTGGCGAGCTTCCAGATCTTGAAGTTGGTGTACGTCAGCGGCTGGCCGGAGACGGCCAGCTCGGGCTGGTGATCGCCGAGCACCACGTACGCGCTGGGCCCGCTCAGCGTGGCCAGCCCGGACCGGTCGAGGTAGAGCGAGGCGCCCTCCTCGACGCCGACGCCCCACGCCTTGCCGCCGGAGGCCAGCCCGTCCTTGACCGCCCGGGCCACGAAGGCCATGGTCCGCCCCATCCGATCCCGGGTGACGAAGTGCGAGTCGTTGATCGTGTTGGCGTAGTTGGGCCAGCGGAACATCCCGGTGGTGAAGGTCAGCGACCGGTCGTACGGGTCAGCCAGCGCTGTCCCGGAGGTGGCGCTGGCGGTGCAGGCGTCGTACACGATGTCGCTGTTGACGTGGTGCCCGGCGCTGCCGCCGCCCACGCCGCCACCCTTGGCCACCACGGACTCCACCGACGCCTCCAGCGCGGTGCCCTTCCAGGCCACGTAGTTGCACTGGTCGCCGCCGGCGAAGTAGACGAACTCGGCGTTGCGGATGTCGGTGTTGACCTGGCTGTCGTTGCCGTCCCGGGCGGCGGTCAGGGTGAGCGTGGTGCAGGAGTTGACCCCGGTCAGCGGGGTGATCACGTCGCACTCGGGGGTGCCGGTGCCGGATCCGGCGATCACCACCACGTCGATCGAGCCGGTGCCGCCGCGGATCGCGTCGATCGCCCGGGTCATGGTCGCGGTGACGATCCCCCCGGAGCCGTTCATCGTGTACGCCGGGCCGGACCAGCCGGCCCGGCTCACATCGGCCGAGTTGCCCTGGCGTACCCGGGTGACCTTGGCGTGTGCGGCGGTCACCCCGATCGGGGCGAGGGTGAGCAGGGTTACGACACCGGCCACCAGGGACAGTCGGCGGGGGTAGCGGGCAGGGGACATGGGCACCTCCGAGGGGCCACGAAGCGATGAAACAGAAGTTACATCCATTAAGTTCACTGCTCAATACGTAACTTCTGTTACAGCTTCATGTCGACCTCTACCATGTGGACCGTGCCACGCCCGCTGATCTTCGACCTCTTCCACACCCTCGTTCCCGGCAGCGACGCCGAGCGGGACCGGGTGGTCGGCGAGATGGCCCTGATGGTCGGGGTGGAGCCGTCGGCGCTTGTCGCCGCGTACCACGCCACCTGGCGGGACCGGATGACCGGCTGGGACGTCGCGGAGACGGTGCGGATCCTGGCCGGGCGGCTCGGCGGAACGCCCACCGAGGATCAGGTGGCCCGGGCGGCGGCCCACCGCCGCGAGCTGGCCGTCCGGTTGCTCGACCGGGTCCCGGAGACCACCCTCGCCGCCCTCGACGCGCTGCGCGCGCAGGGGCACCCGATCGGGCTGATCAGCAACGCCACCGCCGAGACCGCCGAGGCGTGGCCCGTCACCCGACTCGCCCGCCGGATCGACGTCGCGGTCTTCTCCTGCGACGTGCGGCTGGCGAAACCGGATCCGGCCATCTACCGACTCACCGCCGGACGGCTCGGCGTCGACCCGACCGACTGCGTCTTCGTCGGTGACGGCGCGGACGGCGAACTGGCCGGCGCGGCGGCGGTCGGCATGAGAGTGTTCCGCACCGCCGAACACAACGACAGCGACCCGGCCTGGACCGGCCGGCCGCTCGCCACCCTCGGCGAACTCGCCGCGCTGCTGCGGTGACGATCCGGGGCCCGGCCTCGACCGGACCCCGGGTCGCGCGTCACGCCTTGCGGATCCCGATCAGCACGCCCGTGAAGGACGACGCGTACGCGGCGAAGCCCCGCCCCCGGGTCAGCTCGGCCGCCCACTGCGGATCCTTCTCGTACGAGGTGCCGCCGACGGACGCGCAGCCCGCCTGAGCGGCCAGCCCTTCGGCGAGCCCCACCAGCGCGTAGTTGTAGAGCACGTCGTCGGACGGCGACACCGTGCACGGGCCGGCCGACGGCACCACCGGCGCCTTGCCGGCGGCGACGACCACCCGCCACCCGTCGGCCCGGTAGCTGTCCCCGGCGGTCAGCCGGCTCCACCGAACCCCCTCGATCCCCCACGGCTGCGCCCCGGTGACCCGGGCGGTACGCAGGTCGAGCACGTTCACCCCGCGCTGCCCGAGCACCCGCAGCCGCTGGTGCCGGCCGCCGACCCCGGTGACTTCCAGCGCGGTGTTCTCGTCCAGCCCGAAGACCCGCTGGTGGTGGGTGTCGGCGGCGAGACGGATCGAGCGGGCCTCCCGGCCCCGGCGGGAGAAGTGGGTGTCGAGCAGGCCAGCGGTGAAGAACCCGAAGCCGCCCCGCGGCAGGTAGCCGAGCACGTCCGGGTCGTCGAAGTAGCCGGGCTTCGCCCCGTCCCGCAGGCCGGGGTCGACCGAGCCGCCGGTGATCATGTCGCGGCCGGCCATGATCTGCGCGCCCGCGCTGGTGCCGGCGACCACGGCCCCCGCACGTAGCTTGCGCCGGAGGGCGGCGAGCGCCGCCGAGTCCCGCTGCGCGGCGCCCCGGGTCATCGCGGTGACGTACCGGTACTGATCGCCGCCGCCGAGGAAGAAGCCGGTCATCGACTCGATCTGCCGGACCACGGCCGGGTCGTCGGCGGCGATCGGGTGGTCCAGGTCGATCGGGATCCACTGGGCATCCGCCACGCCGTACCTCTTGAACAGGTCGGCGTAGTACGCGCCGTTGCAGACGCTGTTGTTGCAGTCCGGGGTGCCGGCGTCGGGGTCCTCGGCGGGCACCGGGGCGGCGGCGGTGAAGATGCCGATCCGAGCCTTTCCGGGGCCACCGGCGAGCCGGACGATGTCGCCGTAGATCTCGCGGTTGTCGTCGGCGAGCGCACCACCGACCAGCACCAGGCTGCCGCCGGTGCGGTGGGTGGCGGGTGTGGCCGAGGCCGATGCGGCGGCGACGGGCACGCTGAGCGCGACCGCCGTGCAGGCACCGACCCCGAGGGTCAGCAGGCGGTTCAAGGGCATGACTGCTCCTCACGGGACCGTGAGGGCGGGCCGAGCCGAAGCGTACGACACCGGCGTGGCCCGGACAACGGGAGCACGACCGTCCAGGCGGCGACGTGGCCGCCACGGGGTCAGGGGCTCGGGGGGTACGGGTCGAGCGGGCGCTCGAAGAAGCTCTCCAGCACCACCACGGTCTGCGTGCCGGTGACGCCCTCCACCTGGAACAGCCGGCGCAGGCTGGCCTGGAGTTGCTCCGGGGTGCCGACCCGGATCTTCACCAGCAGCGACGCCGGGCCGGCGATGACGTGCGCCTCCTCCACCTCGGGGAGCGCGGCCAGCGCCGCCTGGGTGGGCTCGTCGCCCATCCAGGCGTTCGCCTCGACCAGCACGAACGCCAGCACTCCCCGGCCCACCGCGGCCGGGTCGACGTCCACCGTGGTCCGCCGGATCACCCCCTGCTCGCGGAGCTTGCGGACCCGTTCGTGCACGGCCCCGGTGGAGAGCCCGACCGCCCCGGCCAGCGCGGCGTACGACTGGGTCGCGTCGCGCTGCAGCGCGGCCAGCACCTTCCGGTCCACCTCGTCCACCGGCGACCTCCGTTCGGGAAATATCCCCTGTACCGATTCTGGTTCGGTCATGTTAACTTGACGCCGAACATGAGTCACGGGGTGGAGGCGATACCGGTGGACCGGTTCAGAACTCATTTCGAGGTGCTCGACGAGCGTTTCCGCCGGGTCAACGGCGACGAGTGGACGGAGTGTCTCTGGACCGGCGGCCGCTGGCTGGAGGGACCGGCCTGGTTCCCCGCCGGTCGCCACCTCGTCTTCAGCGACATCCCCAACGACCGGCTGCTGCGCTGGGACGAGACCACCGGCGCGGTCGGGGTGTTCCGCCAGCCGGCCGGCTACGCCAACGGGCACACCGTCGACCGACGGGGGCGGCTGGTGAGCTGCGAGCAGGGCCGGCGGCGGGTCACCCGGACCGAGGCGGACGGCACCGACACGGTGCTGGCCGAGCGCTGGCGGGGCCGCCGGCTGAACAGCCCGAACGACGTGGTCGAACACTCCGACGGGTCGATCTGGTTCACCGACCCCAGCTACGGCATCGACAGCGACTACGAGGGGCACCGGGCGGAGAGCGAGATCGGCGGCAACCACGTCTACCGGGTCGACCCGCACGACGGCGTGGTGCACCGGGTCGCTGACGACTTCGGGCAGCCCAACGGGCTGGCCTTCAGCCCGGATGAGTCCCTGCTCTACGTGGTCGACACCCGGGCGAAGCACCTGCGCCGGTTCCAGGTGACCGAGGGCGGCACGCTGCGCGGCGGCGAGGTCTTCGCGACCTGCGACGCCGGCTCGTTCGACGGCGTACGCCTCGACGACGCGGGACGGGTCTGGGCGGCGGCGCACGACGGGCTGCACTGCTTCGACCCGGACGGCACCCTGCTGGGCAAGCTGCACCTGCCCGAGATCGTCGCGAACTTCACCTTCGGCGGGCCGCAGCGCAACCACCTCTACATCTGCGCCTCCAGCTCGCTCTACAGCCTCCGGGTGAACGTCAGCGGGGTCCGCTACCCCGGCTGGTGATCACTCCTCGGGAGCGACCCGCCGGCGCGTGTCCACGTCGGACACGATGACCGCCTCCATCGGGCAGGAGTCGGCCGCGTCGAGCACCGCCTCCGCCGCGGGGATCCGCTCCGTCAACGGCCGGGACAGTCCGTCGACCAGCACGAAATGGTCGGGTGCCACGCCCGCGCAGATGCCCGACCCGATGCACCGCGTCGACGTGCAGCCGCCACACCGCCTCCGTCTCGCTCACCCTCGCTCCTCCCTCCCCGGCCGGTCACCAGGCCACCGGCATCGCCACCAGACCCCGGACCAACAGGCCACGCTTCCAGGTCAGCTCCTCCTCGGGCACGTCCAGCCGGAGCCCCGGCGTCCGGTCGAGCAGGGTCTCCAACACCACCCGCAGCTCCATCCGGGCCAGTTGCGCGCCGACGCAGTGGTGCACGCCGTGCCCGAAGCCCAGGTGCGGGTTGGCCTCGCGGGTCAGGTCGAGCCGGTCGGCGTCGGGGAACACGCTCTCGTCCCGGTTGGCCGCCGGGATGGAGACCACCACCGGCTCCCCCGCCCGGACCAGCACCCCGCCGAGTTCGACGTCCTCGGTGGCGTACCGGGCGAAGGCCGAGGTCGCGCCCAGCGGGATGAACCGCATCAGCTCCTCGACCGCCGTCGGCACCAGCTCCGGCCGGTCCCGCAGCGTCGCCCACCCGCCCGGGGCGGTCAGCAGGACGTACAGCATGTTGGGGATCTGGGTCACGGTGGTCTCGTGGCCGGCGGCGAGCAGCCCGGCGGCGAGGGTGACCATCTCCTCCTCGGTGAGCCGGTCGGCGTGCTCGTCCCGGGCGCGGACCATGGCGCTGAGCAGGTCGTCGGCGGGCTCGACCCGCCGCCGCGCGACCAGCGCCGCCATGTACGCCAGCAGGTTGTCGAGGTAGTGCTGGATGACGCCCGGCTCCAGCGAGGTGGTCGAGACGATCGCCTCGGACCAGGTGTGGAACCTGTCCTGGTCGGACACCGGCACGCCGAGCAGGTCGCAGATCACCCGGATCGGCAGCGGCGTGGCGAGGTGCGCGACCAGGTCGGCGGGCGGCCCGGCGGCGACCATGGCGGCGACCAGCTCGTCCGCCACCGTCCGGGTACGTGGTCGCAGCTCCTCGACCCGGCGCGCGGTGAACGCCTTCGCCACCAGCCGCCGGACCCGGGTGTGCTCCGGCGGATCCATCGACAGGATGCCGGTCTGCTGCTGGCGGGGTGTGTTCCGCGGCTCATCCCGGCCGATCGCGGCGGCCCGGCTGAACCGCGGATCGCCGAGCACGGTACGCACGTCGGCGTGCCGGGTGGCCAGCCAGGCCGGTTCGCCGTACGGCAGTTGGACCCGGACCAGCGGCTGGTCCCGCAGGGCGGCGTAGCGCGGATCCAGGTCGAGGCGCTCGGGCGTGCTGAAGGGATAACGCGGGATGGTCGCCTGCGAGGTGTCGGTCACCGGTGGCTCACTCTCGTCCACCGCACCGCCGGGCGGTGCGTCGGCTCCGCACGACTCGACGCTGAGTCATGCCCCGACTGCGGATGGTAGCGAGAATGGTCGATGTCGGCCAGCGGTAGGGCCACCCGGACGCACCGCCCTCGGGCCATCCACAGTGGTACGGCCCGGGAGCGTCAAGCGGGTCAGCGGTTGCCGGTGTCGCCCTGCCCGGTCCGCTGCTGCGCCATGTCGACGCCCTGGTCGGCGTCGGCGTGCTGGTGTGGAACCTGACCGCCAGCCAGTTCGGCGAGCTGAGCCAGCAGCTCGACCAGGGACTGGACCGCGCCCGGGACTTCGTCACCGCCAACCTGCCGATCACCGACGCCCAGCTCGACAAGCTGGTCAAGCAGACCCGGGACGGGCTGAGCGGCAGCGCCCCCGACCCGGTCGGCGGTGCCCGTACCGCGGCCGAGGTGTTCGGCTCGATCCTGCTCGCCCTGGTCCTGCTCTTCTTCCTGCTCAAGGACGGCCGGTCGATGTGGCGCTGGGTGCTGCGCCGGATGACCGGCCCGAACCGGGAACTCACCGCGGCGGCGGGCCGGGCCGGCTGGCGGACGCTCGGCGCGTACAGCCGGGGCACGATGGTCGTCGCGGCGATCGACGCGATCGGCATCGGGCTCGCCCTGGTGCTGCTCCGCGTGCCGCTGGCCCTGCCGCTCGCGCTGATCACCTTCCTCGGCGGGTTCGTGCCGATCATCGGCGCGACGGTCGCCGGCACGATCGCCGTGCTGGTCGCGCTCGCCGCCAACGGTCCCACCACCGCCCTGCTCGTGCTGGCCGCGGTGATCGCCGTGCAGCAGATCGAGGGCAACCTGCTGGAGCCGCTGGTGATGAAGCGGCAGGTACAGCTGCACCCGGCGGTGATCCTGGTGGTGGTCACGGCCGGCACGCTGGTCGCCGGCATCGCGGGCGCGTTCGTCTCGGTCCCGATCGCGGCGGTCGCCTGGCGGATCCTGGACACCGTCCAACGGCACCGCGCGGCCGACTCGGCCTGAGGCGCCAGCCGGGGGCCCGGCCGGCGGGTCAGGCCGGATGCGGGGTACGCAGCCGGCTGGTGAACCAGCTTCCCGCCTGGTCGGCCACCTGCTCCAGGGTGCCGGGCTCCTCGAACAGGTGGGTGGCGCCGGGGACGATCCGCAGCTCGGCGACCTCGCCCAGCTCGGCCTGGGCCTGCTCGTTGAGCACGATGACCTGCTCGTCCAGACCGCCGACGAGCAGCAGCGTCGGGGCGCGTACCGCCGACAGGGAGCTGCCGGCCAGGTCCGGGCGGCCGCCGCGGGAGACCACCGCGCGGACCTGCTCCGGCCGGGCGGCGGCGGCGACCAGCGCGGCGGCCGCGCCCGTGCTGGCCCCGAAGAGCCCGATCGGCAGCCGTCCCAGGGTCGGGTCGGCGGCCATCCAGTCGACGATGGCGGCCAGCCGCTCGGCGAGCATGCCGATGTCGAAGCGCAGCTCGGCGGTGATCTCGTCCCGGGCGTCCTCGTCCGGGGTGAGCAGGTCGATCAGCACGGTGGCCAGCCCCCGGTCGTTGAACTGGTGCGCGACGGCCACGTTGCGCGGGCTGTGCCGCGAGCTGCCGCTGCCGTGCGCGAAGAGCACCACCCCGGTCGCCCCGGACGGCACGATCACGTCCGCGGCCAGTCCACCCTCCACCACCGGAACGGTCACCTCACGCGCGTCCATCCCACCCACCTCCCCGCCCCGCATACCCCCCTTCCACCCCACCTCACCTCCCTTCTGCTCCGTCGATCATGAAGTTGACTGCACAGAGAGCGCTCCCCCACACCGCTAACTTCATGATCGACCCGGGAGGGGCGTGGAGCTGGCGGAGCGGGCCGGTACGAGCACCCGGACGCTGCGGTACTACGAGACCCAGGGGCTGGTGCGGCCACGCCGGTCCGCGAACGGCTACCGGATCTACGACGAGGCCGAGTTGCGCGTCGTGCACGAGATCCGTGCCCTGCTGGCGGTGGGCTTCGGCCTGGACGACATCCGGCCGTTCGTGGCCTGCCTGCGGGCCGGGAGCAGCTCCGGCGACGTCTGCCCGGATTCCGTGGCGGTGCTGCGACGCAAGCTCGCCGAGGTGGACGACTACCTCGACCGGCTCGGCGGGGTCCGTCGACAGCTGCACGACCAGCTCGCCCGCGCGATCGCCCACCGGGAGGAAACATGCCTCAGGACACGCAAGAGAGCCGACTGACCGCGGTCACCGACGCAACCCTCGCGGCCACCGTGCTGGCCGCCGACCGGCCGGTGGTGGTGGACTTCTGGGCGGAGTGGTGCCCGCCCTGCCGGGTGGTTTCGAAGCACCTGGCCGGGTTGGCCGAGGAGTTCGGCGACCGGCTGAGCTTCGTCACCCTCAACACCGACGAGAACCCGGCGACCACCCGGGCGTACCAGGTGATGTCCGCGCCCACCATGCTGGTGTTCCGGGACGGGCAGGTGGTCGGCTCGATCGTGGGCTCCCGGCCCAGGGACCAGCTCCGGCTGAGCTTCGCCCGGCACCTGGACGGTTGAGCCGGCGCCGAGCGGGAACGCGCCGGGTGACCACGGACCCCGACGGATCGCGAGGATCGTCATGGCCAAGCAGGACCGGTCCCGTGAGCGGGAGCTCACCGACCAGAAACGCCGCGAGCAGGAGCTGAAGGGCTCGCCGGACTGGGCGGACCGCGCGTCCCTGGCGCGTACCGCCGACGACCCGCAGGCCACCGCGCCCCGGGACGCCGGCGGCCGGCCGTCCAACGGCCGCCAGTTCTGAGGTACGCGAGGGCCGGCGCCCGCCCGCGACGAGCGGGACGGGGCCGGCTCAGCTCGCGTTCTCCGGCAGGTGCAGCAGGGGCGCCCGGCCCGGTGGCTGCTCCGGCGGCGGCCCGGCCGGGTGCGCCGGCGGCACCGGCAGGGTGACCGGCTGGGCGCAGGTGACCCGGACCGGCTCGCCGTGGTGCCGCAGCTCCAGCACCGTGTCCGGGCCCCCCTTGCGCAGCGAGTACGTCGTCTGGTGCGGCCGGACGTCCACCCGCAGCCGCATCGACCGCCACTGCAGGGAGAACTCGAGCCGGCTGAGCCGGCTCGACAACCGGGGCGAGAAGGAGAGCGTCCCGTCGTGGTCGCGCAACCCGCCGAAGCCCGCCACCAGGGCGATCCAGGCCCCGGCGAGCGACGCCATGTGCACCCCGTCGCGGGTGTTCTCGTTCAGGTCGTGCAGGTCCATCAGGGCCGCCTCGCGCAGGTAGCGGTGGGCGAGCTCGGTGTAGCCGACCTCGGCCGCCAGCACCGCCTGGGTGCAGGCGCTCAGCGACGAGTCCCGCACGGTACGTCGCTCGTAGTAGAGGAAGTTGCGCAGCTTCTCCAGGCCGCTGAACGCGTCCCCGCGCCAGTGCATCGCCAGGATCAGGTCGGCCTGCTTGACGACCTGCTTCCGGTAGAGGTCGAAGTACGGGTAGTGCAGCAGCAGCGGGTACTTCTCCGGTGGGGTGTGCTCGAAGTCCCACTCCTGCAACCGGGTGAAACCCTCCACCTGCTCGTGCACCTCGAGGTCGGGGTCGTACGGGACGTGCATGGCGTGCGCGGCGTCCCGCCAGGCGGCCGCCTCCTCCTCGGTGACGCCCAGATCGAGCGCCTGGTCCCGGTGGCGCATGGCGCAGTCGGCGGCGGTCAGCAGGTTCCGCTGTGCCATCAGGTTGGTGTAGACGTTGTCGTCCTTGACCGCGGTGTACTCGTCCGGCCCGGTCACCCCGTCGATGTGGAACTGGCCGGTGCGGTCGTGGTGGCCGAGCGACCGCCAGAGCCGGGCGGTCTCGACCAGCAGCTCCAGCCCGATCTCCCGTTCCAGCGCCTCGTCCCCGGTGACCAGCACGTACCGGCGTAGCGCGTCGGCGACGTCGGCGGCGATGTGGAACGCGGCCGTGCCGGCCGGCCAGTACGCCGAGGACTCCGGCCCCTCGATGGTCCGCCACGGGAAGGCGGCGCCGGCGAGGTTGAGCGTCCGGGCCCGCTCCTGGGCCTTCTCGAGGGTGGAGTGCCGCCAGTGCAGCGCGTCCCGGACCGCCGAGGGTTGGGTGTACGTCAGCACCGGCAGCACGAACATCTCGGTGTCCCAGAACGCGTGCCCGTCGTATCCGGGGCCGGTCAGCCCCTTGGCGGAGATCGGCCGGCGTTCCGCGCGGGCGCCGGCCTGGAGCACGTGGAACAGGCCGAACCGGACGGCCTGCTGGACCTCCGGGTCGCCCTCCACCCGTACGTCGGCGGCGTCCCAGAACTCGTCCAGGTACTCCCGCTGCGCCCGGCGCAACCCGTCCCAGCCGTCCAGCCGGGCCGCGGCCAGCGCCGCCCCGACCTGGTCGCGCAGCGCCGGCAGCGAACGCCGGCTGGACCAGCCGTACGTCAGGTACTTGACCACCCGCAGCTTCTGGCCCGGCTTGAGCACGCAGCCGATGGTGGTGCGGACCCAGTCCTCGTACCCCTCGGACTCGATGGTGGCGCGCTCCGGGCTGTGCACGTCGTGCCCCATCGCGGCGGCCAGCCGCAGCCCGCTGACCTTGGTCCGGTGGATGAGCAGCCCGCCGTCGTCGCTGGTCAGCTCCTCCTCGGCGAGCAGCGGGGACTCCAGCACGGCCGCCACCCGCGGGTCGCGGCTCTGCGGCGGCAGGGTCTCGTTGGCCACCAGCTCGGACTGGAGGATCAGCCGCAGCGGCCCGTCGATGGCCTCGACCTCGTAGTTGATCGCGGCGACCGACCGCTGGGTGAACGACACCAGCCGGGTGCTGCGGACCTTCACGTCCTGCCCGGCCGGTGAGCGCCAGTGCACCTCCCGGTGCAGGGTGCCGGCTCGCAGGTCCAGGACCCGCTCGTGGGAGAGGAGTTCGCCGTACCGCACGTCGAGCGGCTCGTCGTCGACCAGCAGCCGGATCAGCTTGCCGTTGGTGACGTTGACGATGGTCTGGCCGGACTCGGGGAAGCCGAAGCCGGCCTCCGCGTACGGCAGCGGGCGCAGCTCGTAGAAGGAGTTCAGGTAGGTGCCGGGGAGGCCGTGCGGCTCCCCCTCGTCGAGGTTGCCGCGCAGCCCGACGTGCCCGTTGGAGAGGGCGAAGACCGACTCGGACTGGGCCAGCACGTCCATGTCGAGCCGGGTCTCCCGGATGTGCCACGGCTCGACCGGGTACGCCCGTTCCCGGATCACGCGGCGGCTCCGGTCAGCAGCTCGGCGAGGTCGGTGACGACCACGTCGGCGCCGTGCGCCCGCAGGTCGTCGGCCTGGCCGACCCGGTCCACCCCGACCACGTACCCGAAGCCGCCGGCCCGGCCGGCCTCGACGCCGGCGAGGGCGTCCTCGAAGACCGCGGCCTGCTCGGGCTTGACGCCGAGCAGCTCCGCGCCGGCCAGGAACGTGTCCGGGTGCGGCTTGCCGCGCAGGCCGCGCTCGCGGGCCAGCAGCCCGTCCACGCGCGCCTCCAGGAACCGCTCCAGCCCGGCGGCCCGCACCACCGCCGCGCAGTTGGCGCTGGCCGAGACGACCGCGCGGCGCACTCCGGCCCGGACCGCCGCCTCCAGGTAGCGCACCGAGCCGGGGTAGACCTCGACGCCGTCGGTGTGTATCCGTTTGAGCAGGATGACGTTCTTGCGGTTGCCCACCCCGTTGACCGTGTCCGCCTCCGGCGGGTCGTCGGGCGAGCCCTCGGGCAGCGTGATGCCGCGCGAGGCGAGGAAGGAGCGCACCCCGTCGGCCCGCGGTTTTCCGTCCACGTACCGGTTGTAGTCCGGCCCGGGGTCGAACGGGCGGAACGGCTCGCCGGTGGCCGCCGCGCGGTCGGTGAGGAACGCGTTGAAGGTCTCGGTCCAGGCGGCGTTGTGCACCTTGGCGGTCTGCGTCAGCACACCGTCCAGATCGAAGAGACACGCGGTCACGTGAGCGGGTAGGCCCAGCATTGTTTGAATCTATCCACCGGGCCGCGCGGGCAAACGCGATTCGGACGTCAGCGGTTGGGGCGGAGCGTCCACACCACGGTCAGCACGGAGGTGACGGTGCCGTCCTCGGTGCCGATCTCCACCTCGACCGGGAACTCCGGCCGCTGCCCCGCGTCCAGCTCGGCGATCACCTCGGCCGGGGTCCGCCCCAACCGCGCGGTGGCCCGCACCGGCCCCAGGGCGACCTTCTGGTAGCGGATGCTGGCGGTCACGGCCAGCGGCACCGCCCGGTCGAGCACCGGACCGAACGCGGCGAGCACCACCGCGCCGGACGCGGTCTCCCCGAGGGTGAACATGGCCCCGGCGTGCGGGCCGCCAACGTGGTTGTGCTGCTCCGGGACGTCGGGGAGCCGGACGACCGCGCGCACCCCGCCCTCGGCCTCGGGCGCGACCTCGACGAATTCGATACCGAGCGTGCGAGCGAACGGCACGGCTTCGAGGAGACCGGCCGCCACCTGGCGAGAGTCGATGGACATGACCGCACGCTACTCGTCGGTAACTTTCCGGGCAAGAGGCTGGGCCCGCCCGCGCGGGGCCCGTCACCCTCAGCCCGCACCACCGGCTCGATCTGCGGCGGGTCGGCCCGTCTCACGACGAGAAGGGGCCGACCTGCCGCGAACCGAGTTGATCACGGTGGCTGGCGGGCGGCTCAGCGCCAGCCGACGTCGATACGGTCGCCGCGCTCGTCGAAGAAATGCAGCGCGTCCATGCGTACCTGGACGGCGAGCGGGTGGCCCGCCGAGACCGCCGGGTACGGGGCGAGCCGTACGGCCAGCTCCGCCGGGCGGGTGTGGTGCCGGCCGGGGTCGGGCAGCACGCTGGTCCGGTTCCCGCCGCCGGTCGGCGGGGAGACCGGCGCATCCACCGTCCGTCCGGTGAGGCGCTGCATGACGTGGCCGAACCGACGCAGGCCACGCTGGCCGGGCACCGCGTTCTCCACCGGGGCGCCCATCTCGTCCACCACGATCGCGGTGGCGCCGATGTCGAGGAAGGCCAGCGACTCGTGGCCGTGGTGTTCCAGGAAGCGGATCCGCCCCTGGAGCACGTGCCCCTGGGTGTCCGGGGCGACCGGGGTGAGCGCTTCGGCCCGCATGCCGACCACGATCCGCTCACCGTGGTAGTGCGCCACGGCCCGGGTGCGGATGTCGTCCCAGGGCAGGTAGAGCGACTGCTCGCCGAGGTTCAGCGCCACGTACCGGTCGAGGTGGACGTAGACCGACGCCTCCAGCAGGTTCATCCGAGGGCTGCCGAGGAACGCGGCGACGTACAGGGTCGCCGGCCGCCCGTACACCTGGGTGGGGGTGCCCACGTCCTGGAGCACGCCCTTGCGCATGATGGCGACCCGGTCGGCCATGGTCAGCGCCTCGGCCTGGTCGTGCGTGACGTAGATGGTGGTGACGCCGAGTTCGCGGGTCAGCCCGGAGATCTCGGCGCGCAGCTCGGCGCGGAGGCCGCTGTCCAGGTTGGATAAGGGCTCGTCCATCAGGAACAGGCCGGGCCGGCGCACTATCGCCCGCCCCATGGCGACCCGCTGCCGTTGGCCGCCGGAGAGCTGGCTGGGCTTGCGGGCCAGCACGTCCCCGATGCCGAGCGCGCTGGCGACGTCCTGGATCCGCTCCCCGCGCGGCCCCGGCTCGACCCCGGACAGCCGCAGCGGGAAACCGATGTTGTCGCCGACGGTCATGTGCGGATACAGCGCGAAGTCCTGGAAGACCATGGCGATCTTCCGGTCCCGGGGCGGCAGGTCGTTGGCCACCTCACCGTCGAGCATGACGGCGCCCGCGGTCGGGTCCTCCAGCCCGGCCACCATGCGGAGCACGGTGGACTTGCCGCAGCCCGAAGGGCCGAGCAGCACCATGAACTCGCCGTCGTTGACGTCCAGATTGATGGTGTCGACCGCGACTGTTCCGTCCTGGAACACCTTGGTGACATCCTTGAGCGCGACGGTGGTCACCGTCTCCTCCCCCAGCTCTCGGCCGAACCCGGGAATGACTGTGACCAGGATCATCCAATCCGCACATCGGGTAAACGTGCCATGTTCGTCTCGTGACAGACCCATTACACCGGATCGGTCGGCGACGATCAGTAAGGTGACCGGCGAGTAACCCTTCGTCAGGCTGGTTCGTCGAGGAAGACCCGGCGGACCACCCGCTCGGCGGCGTACCCGTCCTCCAGCGCGCAGAACCGCGCCCGGAACCGGCGTCGGTGGTTCTCGGCCTCCGGCGCGCGCAGCGCGCCCGAGGCGAACACCTCCAGCAGGGCCGGGAAGTCCGACGCGACCGCGCCGGGCGGCTCGGCGAGCAGGTCGAAGTAGACACCCCGGGCCACCCGGTACGCGTCCCAGTCCGGGGCGTACACGACGATCGGCCGGTCCAGCACGGCGTAGTCGAACATCGCCGACGAATAGTCGGTGACCAGCACGTCCGCCACGAGATAGAGGTCCTCCACCCGGTCGTGGCCGCTGACGTCCAGCACCCCGCCGGCGTCCGGCCCCTTCGGCCGCCGGTCCCGGTCGTGGAAGTAGTGGCTGCGCATCAGCAGCCGTCCCGACGGGCCGAGCACGTCGCGCATCCGGTCCGGGTCGAACGGCGGCCGCCAGCCGGGCAGGTGCTCCCGGTGGGTGGGCGCGTAGAGCACCACGAACTCGTCGAGGCCGATGCCCAGCTCCTTGCGGACCTGCCGGCACTCGTCCGGGGTGGCCAGCGCCAGCCGGTCGTTGCGCGGGTAGCCCACCTCCAGGGTGGTGTACGCGGCCGGGTACGCCCGCTCCCACATCTGGGTGGAGAAGCTGTTCGAGGAGACGCTGAAATCCCACCGGTCCACCCGGCGCAGCAGCTTGGCGAAGTCCATCCCCGTCGCCCCCATCGGGTACCGCTGCTGGTCCAGCCCCATCACCTTGACCGGCGTGCCGTGGTGGGTCTGCAGGTGCACCGAGCCGGGTCGCTTGCGGACGAAATCGGGGAAGTTGACGTTGTTGACCAGCCAGCGGGCCCGGGCCAGCGCGCGGTAGTAGTCCCGGGTGCCGGCGACCACGTATTCCACGCCGGGCGGGAGGGTGTGCACCCGGTCCCGCCGGACCACCCACAACCCGCGTACCTGCGGGGCGAGGCGGCGGGCGGCGGCATAGATCGCGGCCGGGTTGCAGGCGTACCCCCGGTACCAGTACGCGGCGAAGACGGCGAGCGTCGGATCCAGCGGCCGGTGCAGCTCGCCCCGGTAGTACTCGCGCAGCGCCGCGTCCCGGGCCCGCCGCGCGGTACGCCGGGCCACCGGCAGCACCCGTCGCCGGACCTTCCGGGCGTTCCGCCGGGCCGTCTCGGCCGCCTGGTTGGCGTCGCGCAGCGCGCTGAACGTCCGCCAGCGCCCGGTCGCCACCAGGCGGTGCTTCAGCCCCTCCACCCCGGGCGGGACCGGGTAGCCGCCGGGCGGCAGGAAGCGGGTGTAGTCGGCGTGGATCTGGGCGAAGAACGCCGGCCGCAGCTCCGGGGCGATCCGCTCGCCGTTGCCGAGCACCGTCAGGTAGTGCCAGATCATCCGCTCGAAGACGGCCGGGCGCAGCCCGCCGACCTCGCCGTCCCACCGGTCCAGCAGCCGGAACACCCGGTGCCACTGGGCGAACACCTCGAAGTGCCGGTCGCCCCGGGTCCGGGTGATCGCCCCGGTCCGCCGCTGCCGGTAGTTGAGGCAGACCCGGTCCAGCACGCCGATCCGGGACGCGGCCATCAGCACCGGATAGCTGAACGAGACGTCCTCGTACCAGCCGGGCGCGAAGCGCAGGCCCCGGTCGACCAGGAACTCCCGCCGGACGAGCCGGTTCCACGCGGTGTGCAGCAGCCGCATGGCCTCCGGCCGGTCCGGCAGCCGGAAGGTCGCCTCGCCCGGCGGCTCCGGGAACACCTCCCGCATCGCGCTGCGGGTGCCGACGTTGTTCCAGTGGGCCCGGACGTGGTCGACGATCAGCACGTCCGGACGGGTGGCGACGAGCCGCGCGGCCACGTGCGGCAGGCAGCCCGGGACCAGCCAGTCGTCGCCGTCGACAAACCAGACGTACTCGCCGGTGGCCCGGTCCAGCCCCAGGTTGCGGGCGGGACCGAGCCCGACGTTCTCGGCGAGGCGGACCGGGCGTACCCGGGGATCGCGCTCCGCGTACTCCAGCAGGATCTCGCCGCTGTCGTCCGGGGAGGCGTCGTCGATCCCGATCACCTCGAGGTCGTCGTACGGCTGGTCGAGGATCGAGTCGAGACACTCCCGCAGGTAGCCCTGCACGCGGTAGGCCGGTACGACGAAGCTGAGCAGAGTCATCCCGGCCGGCCCTCCGTCAGCCCGGCGAGCGGACACCTCCGCCCGTCGGGGCCGGCGTCCGTCGGGCGCGAGCCGGCAGGACCACCCAGGCGAGGACCACGCTCGCGACAAAAACCACGAGAAGGTACGCACCGAGTGTAGCCAGAGCGATACTCGCAATTCCGGCGATTGCCGCTAGTCCCAGTAGCACCGAGCGTCCCTCCCAACCCAGCGAGGCGGCGTGCAGCGGCGGGGCGACCTGCCGCTTCTCCAGCCGGGCGGTCAGGTCGTAGTGGTGCAGGGTCAGCACGAAGACGTACCCGAAGATCAGCCAGGGCGGCACCTCGCCGGCCACCCCGACGGCGATGGCGAAGAGGTACTCGCCGGCCCGCAGCGCGGCCGGAACCAGCCAGTCCAGCGGCCCGTCCGGCGTGGCCCGGACCCCCAGCGCCGCGAGCAGCCAGACCAGCAGCGCCACCCCCACCACCCAGCGCGGCGTGTCGGCACCCCACCGCCAGGCCAGCAGGAGCAGCACCACCGGCGCCAGCGCCGGCAGCACGGCCAGCCACAGCACGCCCACCCCGGGGCGGGCGGCCCGCTGGAGGAGGCGTTCCAGGCCCGACGGGCGGGCCGCCGCGAACCGCTGGACCACCGGACCGTCGTCGCGGTGCAGGGTCACGTCGACCGTGGTCATCACCGGCACCTTCATCCACCAGGCGCGCAGCGTCCGCAACGCCCCGGTGTACGCGAACGCCAGCGTGCCCCAGACCAGCACCGCGCAGAGCGCCACCAGCGGACCGAAGAGCGCGGCGGCCAGCGCGATCAGCGCCCACCGCTCGCCGATCGGGAAGACCACCGTCCGCTTCAGCCAGTACGACACCGAGCCGGTGTCCGCCTGCACCTTCGTCGAGGCCGCGTTCAGCTTCCCGCCGATGCCCTCGGCCTCGTCGGCGGCGGCCCGGGGCCGGCGCGCCGCCTCGTCGTGCAGCACGCCGTACCAGGCGTCGGTCATGTGCCGCACGGTCTGCAGGGTCATCGCGGCGATCGCCAGCGCCCAGCCGTAGCGGAAGCCGGCGTGCGTGGCGCCGTAGCCGAGACCCGCGTAGACGATGTACTCCTTGGCCCGGTCGGCCATGGTGTCCAGCCAGCCGCCCCAGGCGCTGAAGTGCCGCGTGTAGCGGGCCAACTGCCCGTCCACGCAGTCCAGCACGAAGCCCAGGTAGAGCAGGACCCCGCCGGCGACCAGCGCGGCCCGGCCGCCGATCCCGAAGAGCACGGCCGCGGCCACCGCGAAGGCCACCGAGATCATGGTCACCCCGGTCGGGCTCAGGCCGAGCCGGGCGGCCGCCTTCGTCACGTACGGCGACCAGGTGCTGACGAAGAAGGTGGTGAAGAAGTCGTCCCGCTCCTTCACCGACAGCCGCAGCTCCGCCCGGTCCTCGTCGACCGCGGCCACCGCCGCGTCGGCCGCGCGCAGCTCCGCCTCCGTGCCCACCCGGTGCGCCACGAGCAGGCGTACCCGGTGGGCGAAGATCAGCGACCCGCGGGCCGCGAGGCCGGCGAAGAGCTGGTCCAGCGCGGCGGCCCGGTCCGCCCCGGCCGCGGCCGCCCGCTCGGCGGCGGCGGCCAGGAACGGCAGGTCGGCCGGCCCGACCCGCAGCGCGCCACCGAAGACGCCGGTCGCGCCGGCCGGGTCGTTCACCGCGACCACCTGGCCGCGGTCCTCGCGGACCGTCGCCCGGCCGGGTGCCGGCGGGTCGGTCAGCACCAGGGCCACCGTCGGCCCCACCGGGCTCGTCGCCAGGTGCCTCAGCACCGCGGTGTGCGCCACCAGGTCGGCCGCGCCGAGCAGCACCGGGCCGGTCGCGGCGGCCAGCAGTGCGGCCAGTTCGCCCAGGTCGCCGGCCACCCGCACGTCGGTCGCGCCGGCCCGGCGCCACTGCCCGGCGAGCCGGTCGGCCAGGCGTTCCCCGGATCCGGTGGTCAGGCCCGCCGCCGGCCCGGCGGCGAGCACGATCGCGAGCGTCACCGCGGGGAAGCGCCGGCGTACGCCCGCAGCGCCTCGTCGATGGTCCCGTCGACGGTCAGCCGTCCCGCGTCGAGGTAGAGCCCCCGACGGCAGAACCGGGTGAGGTCCTTTTCGTTGTGTGACACCAGCACCAGCGTGCGCCCTTCCGCGAGAAGTCGCTCGATGGTCGCATAGCACTTCGCGCGGAACTCCGCGTCCCCGACCGCGGTCACCTCGTCCATCAACAGGATCGGGTGCGGCAGGTGCGCGATGATCGCGAAACCGAGCCGCACCTTCATGCCGGAGGAGTAGTGCCGGACCGAGGTGTCCACCGAGCGTTCCACCTGCTCCCCGGCGAACGAGACGATCTCGTCGAAGTGTTTCCGCAGGTACGCCGTGGACAGCCCGTGCAGCCCGCCGACCAGGTAGAGGTTCTCCCGCCCGGTCAGGTCGTTGGAGAAGCCGGCGGAAAGCTCCAGGAGCGGGGCCACCGCACCGCGTACCCTGATCCGGCCCTCGTCGGGGATCAGCACCCCGGCGATCAACCGCAGCAGGGTGCTCTTGCCGGTGCCGTTGCGCCCGACCACCCCCACGGTCTCACCCGGCTCGACCCGGAACGACACGTCCCGCAGCGGCCAGAACCGGCCGGCGTCGGCGTTCCGCCGGCCCCGGTGGATCAGCAGCTCACGCAGCCGCAGTTGGCGGCGCCGGTTGCGGACGAACCGGATGCCCAGCCCTTCGGCCTCGATGATCGCCGCCATCTCAGAGTTCCTTGAGCACGGCCGGTTCGAGCCGACGGAACGACCACCAGCCGGCCGCCAGCACCAGCAGGCTGCCCAGCACGGTCACCGCGAGCAGCCGGGCGTCGGGGAACTCGTCCGGGTACCAGATCGCGTGGTGCAACTGGAAGATGCCGACCAGCGGGTTCAGCTCGTACGCGACCTTGACCCAGGTGGGCATGCCGGAGTCCCGCACCAGGGTGAGCGGGTAGATGATCGGGGTGGCGTAGAAGAGCACCCGGATGATCAGCCGCATGAAGCGCTCGATGTCCCGCATCAGCACGTTCCACGCCGACAGCAGCAGCGCGAGCCCGACCAGCAGGACGAACTGCACGGCCACCGCGAGTGGCAGGGAGAGCAGTGACCAGCCCAGCCGGATCCTGCCGTGCGCCACGTAGATCGCCGCGATGCCGGCCAGGATGGGCAGCCCGGCGAGGTATTCGGCGAACCGGCCGGCGACCCGGCCGATCGGGAAGACCTGGCGGGGCACGTTCATCGTGGTGATCAGCCGGGCCTGCCCGGTCAGCGCGTTGGTCGCCTCGGTCAACGCCGAGCTGGCCCACATCCAGGCGAAGATGCCGGTGATCAGGAAGAGCGGGTACGACCCGGCCGCCTCGCCGAGGTGCCGCCGGGTGGCGCCGGAATAGAGCACGCCGAAGACGAACCAGTAGATCAGCCCCATGCCGAGCGGTTCGATGAGCGACCAGAAGTAGCCCAGCACCGACTGCTGGTACTTCACCGCGAGGTCCCGCTTGACCAGGATGCGCAGCGAGTTGCGGGCCGACCAGAGCGCGGCGACTCCTGCCGTCACCGTCCCATCCTCGCCTCCGCCGTTCTCGCTCGACCCGGCTACCCCCGCGGTCACCCCTTCGGGTTCAGCACTCGATGACGTTCACCGCCAGGCCGCCCCGCGCCGTCTCCTTGTACTTCACCTTCATGTCCGCGCCGGTCTCCCGCATGGTCTTGATGACCTTGTCCAGCGAGACGGCGTGCACGCCGTCGCCGCGCAGCGCCAGCCGGGCGGCGGTGATCGCCTTGATGCTGGCCACCGCGTTCCGCTCGATGCACGGGATCTGCACCAGGCCACCGACCGGGTCGCAGGTGAGCCCGAGGTTGTGCTCCATGCCGATCTCGGCCGCGTTCTCCACCTGCTCGGGCGTGCCGCCCAGCGCCTCGGCCAGCCCCGCCGCCGCCATCGAGCAGGCCGAGCCGACCTCACCCTGGCAGCCGACCTCGGCCCCGGAGATCGAGGCGTTCTCCTTGAAGAGCACGCCGATCGCGCCGGCCGCGAGCAGGAAGCGGACCACGCCCTCCTCCGAGGCGCCGGGCACGAACCGGGTGTAGTAGTGCAGGACGGCCGGGATGATCCCGGCGGCGCCGTTGGTCGGGGCGGTGACCACCCGGCCGCCGGCCGCGTTCTCCTCGTTCACCGCGAGGGCGAAGAGGGTGACCCAGTCCATCGCGCGCAGCGGGTCGGTGGCGTCGGCCTCCGCCTCCAGGCTCCGGCGCAGCTCGGCGGCGCGGCGGCGGACCTTCAGCCCGCCGGGCAGCACGCCGTCCCGGGCGCAGCCGTTGTCGACGCACTCCCGCATCACCCGCCAGATCTCCAGCAGCCCGGCCCGGACGTCCGCCTCGCTGCGCCAGGACAGCTCGTTGGCGAGCATCACCTCGCTGATCGACAGCCCGGCCTCCCTGGTCACCGCGAGCAGCTCCGCGCCGGTGAGGAACGGGTACCGCACCCGGGTGCTGTCCGGCTTGATCCGGTCCGCCCCGGCCGCCGCCTCGTCGACCACGAACCCACCGCCGACGGAGTAGTAGGTACGGGCCCGTACCTGCTGCCCGGCCGCATCGAAGGCGGCGAAGGTCATCCCGTTCGGGTGGTACGGCAGCGAGCGCCGCCGGTGCAGCACCAGATCGCTGTCCGGGTCGAAGTCGATCTCCTGGGTGCCGAGCAGGGCGAGCCGCCCCTCGGCCCGGATCCGGGCCACCCGGGGCCCGACCGAGTCCGTGTCCACCGTCTCCGGGGCCTCGCCCTCCAGCCCCAGCAGCACCGCCCGGTCGCTGCCGTGGCCGTGCCCGGTGGCGCCCAGTGAGCCGAACAGCTCCGCCTGCACCCGTACCACGTCGGTGAGCAGCCCGTCCGCCTTCAGGCCGGCCACGAAGGTCCGCGCGGCCCGCATCGGCCCGACGGTGTGTGAACTCGACGGCCCGATGCCGACGCTGAAGAGGTAGAAGACACTGATCATGGCTGCACTTTCCTCGCCGTCGTACCCGTTGTGCGGATCCGGACCGGTGCGTGCCGTCCCCGGTCCGGGGCGGCGGGTGGACCCCGGGGTACGGGGTCCGACCGGCGAGCCTACCCGCCCAGGTCAGTACCCGTCCCCACCCCGGCACACTCCCGCACGCCCAGCCTCCGCGCCGCCCGTCTCCCCGCCGTCACACCGCCAAGATCGCGCTCAAACGAGGGAGTAGTGGCATCGGAGCCGCGCGGACACCACTCGATCCAGGATCGAGCGCGCTCTCCGCGGCGCGGGGGCGGGGGGTGCGTCGGCCGGGACCCGGCGGGGTAAGCACCTACGGGTGCCCGGGTCGCCGATCCTCCTCGGGGCCGAGGGCGCGGCGCGCACCCGTTCCTAGCGTGGAATCAGCGCGGCGGATCGCCGCAGAAGTGGGAGTACGACGATGAGTCGCAAACTGGTCCGGCCCCGCCAGGGGCGCATGTTCGCCGGTGTCTGCGCCGGCCTGGCCCAGCGGTTCGGCATGTCCGCCGGCATGGTCCGGCTGCTGTTCCTGCTGTCGCTGCTGCTGCCCGGCACCCAGGTGATCATCTGTCTGATCCTCTGGATCCTGATGCCCGACGAGGACCGCGTCCGCTACTGACCGCACCTGCCCAACTGCCGCCTCCGCTGATCGAAGCGAGCAGCGCGACGCCCCGCCCGGCGCAACCGGGCGGGGCGTCGCGGCGACGGGCGTCAGGGAGCCGTGTAGGTGACGGTGACCTTCTGGTAGCCGAGGGAGCGGAGCAGGCCCTCCAGCATCTTGCGGGTGTTCTCCTCGGCCCGGGCGGTGAGCCCGCTGTCCCGGGCGGCGGTGGTGATCCGGTCCTCGGCCAGCTTGTAGACCGCCTGCTGCCGGTTGGGATCGCCGGCCACCAGGTCGTTGATCCGGTTGATCAGGCCGCGCTCCTCGGCGAAGACGTAGCTCTTCTCCAGGTCGAGGTTGGTCTCGCCGAGCTGCGGCGCGGGCAGCTTGATCTCCACCGACTTCTTGTCGGCGGACTCGACCACCGCCCCATCGGCGATCTTGGAGAAGTCGACGTACGCCTCGACCCGGCCCGCCCCGACGAAGAGGATCCGCTGGTTGAGCAGGAAGTCCGGCACGTTCTTCCGGTCCTTCTGCACGTCGACCACCACCTGGAAGTCGCCCTCGGCCGCCACGTACCGGCTGAGGTCGCGGATCGACTTCAGCAGCGGCGGCTGGCTGCGGTCGGTCTGCTGCTGGGCGAACGGGTTGCGGAAGTCCGGCAGGATGCCGGTCGCCTGCACCCCGAGCAGCGCGACCACGACCAGCGCGGCCGCGCCGAGCACCCACAGCAGGCCCCGGACCGGGCCGCCGGACGACGCCGGGGCGCCGGGTGCGGGGTCGCCGGTGCCGTCCGCCCGGGCCCGGAGAGCGTCACCGGTCGGGTACTCCGGGAACTCCCTGGTGGGCTCGTTGATGTCAGCGTCGCGGGCCATCCGCCCTCACCGTCCTCGTCAGAGACATCGACTGATGATGACGGTACGGCTCCGGTGCGACACTCGCGCGCCGAGCGCCCCGAACGGGTGAACCGGCAGCTCAGGCGAAGGCGGAGAGCCCGGTGAGCTGCTGCCCGATGACCAGCTGGTGGATCTCCGAGGTGCCCTCGTAGGTCAGCACGCTCTCCAGGTTGTTGGCGTGTCGCATCACCGGGTACTCCCCGGAGACGCCGTTGGCGCCCAGGATGGTCCGGCACTGCCGGGCGATCTCCAGGGCCTCCCGGACGTTGTTCAGCTTGCCCACGCTCACCTGGTGGGGCCGCAGCCTGCCGGCGTCGGCGAGCCGGCCCAGGTGCAGCGCCAGCAGCAGGCCCTTGTTCCACTCGACGGCCATGTCGGCGAGCTTGGCCTGGGTGAGCTGGAAGCCCGCCAGGGGCCGGCCGAACTGGGTCCGGGTGGTCGCGTACGACAGGACGGTCTCCAGGCAGTCGCGGGCCGCGCCGAGCGCGCCCCAGACGATGCCGTGCCGGGCCTCGGTCAGGCAGCTCAGCGGCGCCTTCAGGCCGGTCGCCTCGGGCAGCCGGGCGTCCGCCGGGAGCCGGACGTCGTCGAGGGCGATCTCCCCGGTCAGCGACGCCCGCAGCGACATCTTGTGCCGGATCTCGCGCGCCGTCACCCTCGGGGTGTCCATGGGTACGGCGAAGCCGCGCACCCCCTCGTCGGTGCGCGCCCAGATCACCCCGACGTCGGCGATCGGCGCGTTGGTGATCCACATCTTGCTGCCGGTGAGGATCCAGTCGTCGCCGTCCCGGCGGGCCCGGGTGGCCATCGACGCCGGGTCGGAGCCGTGGTCCGGCTCGGTCAGCCCGAAGCAGCCGATCGCCTCGCCGGCCGCCATGGCGGGCAGCCAGCGCTGCTTCTGCTCCTCGCTGCCGTAGCGCCAGATGGCGTACATGGCCAGCGAGCCCTGCACCGAGACCAGCGAGCGGACGCCGGAGTCGCCGGCCTCCAGCTCCAGGCAGGCCAGCCCGTACGCGACGGCGGACGCGCCGGCACAGCCGTACCCGGTCAGGTGCATGCCGAGCAGGCCCAGCTTGCCGAACTCGCGGGCCAGCTCGCGGGCCGGGACCCGGCCGTCCTCGTACCAGCCGGCGACGTGCGGGCGGACCCGTTCGTCGACCAGTTGCCGCACGACGGCGCGGATCTGCCGCTCCTCCTCGTCCAGCGACGCGTCGATGTCCAGCAGGTCGAGAGGAGTCATGCCGTCACCTTAACGAAGACTCAGGGGGCGGTCACTCGCCCTGCGGGCTGAGCACCAGCACCCGGGCGTGGATCTGGTTGCGCTGCTGCAGCGCCGCGCGCAACGCCCGGTGCAGGCCGTCCTCCAGATAGAGGCCGCCGTTCCACTGCACCACGTGCGGGAAGAGGTCGCCGTAGAAGGTGGAGTCCTCGGCGAGGAGCTTGTCCAGCGCCAGCTCGCGCTTGGTGGTGATGAGCTGGTCCAGCCGCAGCGGGCGCGGCGGGATCTCGGCCCACTGCTTGAGCGTGAGGTTGTGCTCCGGGTAGGGACGCCCGTCCCGGACCGCTCTGAAGATCAAGGCGCGCTCCCCTCCCCCTGGCCCGGCTGGTGATGTCGGTGCCAGCCTAACCGCACCCGCCACACCGCGTTTTACGCCCTCATGTCGGGTTCGCCACCACCTCTACCCCGCCGGGTGGGCCGAATCACGCTCAACTCCAGCGGCCCCGCCGGACCACCTCGTCCACCGGCCGCCGCCCCCGACGCAGCGACGGCGACCGGTGGTCCGGGGCGCGGTAACCGACAGTGACCGCACCGATCGGCTGGTACTCCCCGGGCACCCCGAACGCCTCCCGGTACGCGTCGAGCCGCTGCGGCGGGATGCCGAAGAAGCACGCGCCCAGCCCCTCGTCGACGGCGGTGAGCAGCATCAGCAGCGCCGCGAAGCCGGCGTCCACGTACCAGTAGGGCACCGGCCAGCGTTCGGTCGACCGGTCCGCCCAGCCCTTGTCCGGCTCGGCGTACCGGTCGAGGTAGACGGAACGGTTGGCGTGCGGCACCACGATCAGCGGGGCCCGGCGCATGCCGGCCAGCCAGCGTTCCCGGCCGCCCCCGCCCGGGCTGGCCGCCGCCCAGAACCGCTCCCGGTCGGCCGGCTCCTCCAGCACCAGGAAGCCCCAGCCCTGGGCGAAGCCCGCCGACGGCGCCCGGGTGGCGTGCGCCAGCAGCCGGTCCACCACCTCCGGCGGGACCGGCCGATCCGGGTCGTAGTTGCGGACCATCCGGCGCCGGCGGACGACCTCGGCGAACTCCACGCTCAGGCCCCGGGCCGGATGCCCCAGGCACCCCGCCAGGTCGCGCCGGGGGCCAGCGTGATCAGGTCCTTGCCGGAGCGGAACGCGTCCGCCGGGCAGGTCATCGGCTCGACGGCGACCGAGCGGCGGTAGCGCTCGCCGAGCAGGGTGTCCCCGGTGAACACCTGCCACCAGCCGAACTCGCGGTCCGCCCAGACGTGCACCGCGGCCGAGCCGTCCGGGGCGGCGAGGGTGACCGACGAGCCGCCGTCGGCGTCCCGCTCGACGTCGCCGAAGGCCATGTCGAGCACGGCGTCGCCGATCGCCCGCGGCTCGGTGAAGTCGTACTCGGTGCCGGCGACCTCGGTGGCGGCGAGCGGCAGCAGCCGGGTGTCCAGCTGCAGCCGGCTCCGCCCCGGCACCAGCAGCGACAGCTTGTCCACGGGCACCCCGGGCAGCCGCAGGTAGGGGTGCATCGAGAAGCCGAACGGCGCCGGCCCGCCCGCCAGGTTGGTCACCTCGTGCTCGGCGCGCAGCCCGTCCGCCCCGACGGTCCACCGGGTGCGCAGCCGCAGCGACCAGGGATAGCCCGGGCTCGGCGGCAGGTCGTACCCGATCGTCACGCTCTCCGGCGACCGCTCGACCAGGTGCCAGGAGACCCAGTTGACCAGGCCGTGGATCGCGTTGTGCCGGGCCGGCTCGCTCAGGTCGAGCTGAAACGACCGCTCGCCGAAGGTGTACGCGCCGTCGCGGATCCGGTTCGGCCAGGGGGCGAGCACCTGGCCCGCCGAGCCGGGGCAGAGCTCGTCCGCCTCGTACCCGTCGAGGTAGTCGACCCCGGCGTGCCGGTAGGCCCGCAGGCCCCCGCCGACCTCGACCACGACGGCCTCGTGGCCGTCGGCGGCGATCGTCCACTGTGCCCCGGAGGGTGCCGGGTGCGTGCCGTTCTCCATGCCGCCGACCTTACAAGGAAGGACCCCCGGTCAACGCCCGCGGTGGAGCAGGGTCCCGCTCAACGGTCGGCGGTGGTGGCCGACCGGTAGCGGAGCAGCGCCGGGAAGGCCACCACCAGCAGCACGGCCAGGACGGCCGACGCGAGGCCGCCGCCCACCATGGCGACGCCGGTGCCGAACGCCGCCGCCGTCGCGCCGGCGCGCAGGTCGCCCAGGCGCGGGCCGCCCGCGACCACCACGGTGTTCACCCCCTGCAGCCGGCCGCGCATCCGGTCCGGCGCGTAGACCAGCAGCATCGACTGCCGCAGGGTCGCGCTGACCAGGTCGGCGGCCCCGGCGAGGCCGAGCAGCAGCACCACCAGCCAGAGCTGGCGGGCCAGCCCGGCGGCGGCGATCGCCACGCCCCAGCCCACCACGGCCACCACCAGCGCCAGGCCCTGCCGGCGCACCCGGCCGATCCAGCCGGAGGTGAGCCCGCCCAGCATCGCCCCGATGGCGATGGCGCTGTAGAGCCAGCCGACCGCGGCGCCGCCGCCGAACCGGTGCTGGGCCAGCTCGGGGAAGAGCGCCCGGGGCATGGCCAGGATCATCGCGATCAGGTCGATGGCGAAGGAGAGCAGCAGCACCGGGGTGGTGGCCAGGTAGCGGAACCCGTCGACGATGCTGGCCAGCCCCGCCCGGCGTGGCGTGCCGTCGCCGTCCGGGTCCGGCTCCGGCGGCATCGCCGGCAGCCGCAGGGTGGCCCAGAGCGACACGGTGAACAGCAGCGCGTCCACCGCGTACGCGATCGGCAGCCCGGTCTCGGTGCGCCAGGCGGCGAAGATCAGGCCGGCGGCCAGCGGCCCGAAGACCGAGGTCGCGGTGAAGGTGGTGAAGTTGAGCGTGCTGGCCGCCGGGACCAGCTCGGCCGGCACCAGGCGGGGCAGGATCGCGCTGCGGGCCGGCGAGGTGATCGCGAACGCGACCGCCTGCAGGCCGACGAGGGCGAGCAGCAGCACCGGGCTGCCCACCCGCAGCAGCGACTGGAGCAGCAGCGCCAGGGTCGAGGCCCAGAGCAGGCCGCCCCCGGCCAGCAGCACCCGGCGCCGGTCCCGGGCGTCGGCGACCGCCCCGCCCCAGAGCCCGAACACCAGCAGCGGCAGGAAGCCGGCGATCCCGAGCAGGCCGACCCAGAGCGAGCCGCCGGTCAGGTCGAACATCTCCACCGGCACGGCGACGGCGGTGAACTGGAAGCCGAACATGGCCACGCCGTTGCCGAGCCAGACCCGCCGGTACGCGGGCACGCCCAGCGGACGCAGGTCGATCGCCCAGCGGCGCGCCCCGCGCGGCCGGGCCTCCTTGACCCCGGTCACGGGGCCAGCCGCTCGACGACCCAGGCGCCCTCGTCGGTGCGCCGGTAGCGCAGCCGGTCGTGCAGCCGGCCGGCCCGGCCCTGCCAGAACTCCACCGTCTCGGGGCGGACCCGGAACCCGCCCCAGTGCGGCGGCGCGGGGATCCGGTCCATCCCGGCGAAGCGCTCGGCCACCGCCCGGTACGCCGCGTCCAGCGCCGCCCGGTCCGGCACGACCGTGGACTGGGCGCTGGCCCAGGCGCCGAGCTGGGAGCCGCGCGGCCGGCTGGCGAAGTACGCCTCGGTCTCGGCCCGGTCGACCCGCTCCACCCGGCCGGCCACGACCACCTGGCGCTGCATCGGGAACCAGGGGAAGACCAGGCTGGCCCACGGATTGGCGGTCGCCTCGGCGCCCTTGCGCGACCCGTAGTTGGTGTAGAAGACGAAGCCCTCCGGGTCGTACCCCTTGAGCAGGACGGTCCGGCCGCTGGGGCGGCCCTCGGCGTCGGCGGTGCCGACCACCATGGCGTTCGGTTCGGGGAGCGGGTACGCGACCGCGTCGGCGAACCAACGGGCGAACTGGGTCGGCCAGTCCGGTGCCAGGTCCGGTTCGGTCAGGCCCAGGTCGGCCGCGTACTCGTTACGCATGCCGGCCGGGGCCGGTGTGTCGCCCGTCACAGTCCTCTTCCCCCTCGTCCGGGCGGCCGCGTCCCCCGACGCTGGCCAGGCCCCAACGCCAAGTCTGGCCGAGGTCGTGAGCTTGTCCACCGGCGGGGATGTCGCGTGGCGCACAGTGGCCGTGGGTCGCGCGCTGGGTTACCCAGCAGGCAAGATGTTCCGAACCACATCCCTGAGAGGGTCGCCCGTGGCGCGGGGCCGATGAGCCCGCCCGGGCGCACCGCCGCCGGAAGCCAGGAGACGAAATGTCCGACTTCAAACCGGGCCTGGAGGGCGTCGTAGCCTTCGAGACCGAGATCGCCGAACCGGACCGCGCGGGCGGATCGCTGCGCTATCGCGGCGTGGACATCGAGGATCTGATCGGCCAGGTCTCCTTCGGCAACGTCTGGGCGCTGCTGGTGGACGGGCGTTTCGGCCCGGGCCTGCCGCCGGCCGAGCCGTTCCCGGTGCCGGTGCACTCCGGTGACATCCGCGTCGACGTGCAATCCGCGGTCGCGATGCTCGCCCCGTACTGGGGGCTCAACCAGCTCCTCGACATCTCCGACGAGCAGGCCCGCGAGGACCTGGCCCGGGTGTCGGTCACCGCGCTCTCCTTCGTCGCCCAGTCCGCCCGCGGTCTCGGCCTGCCGGCGGTGCCGCAGAAGGAGATCGACAAGGCGGAGACCATCGTCGAGCGGTTCATGAAGCGCTGGCGGGGCGAGCCCGACCCGCGGCACGTCAAGGCCGTCGACGCCTACTTCATCTCGGCTGCCGAGCACGGCCTGAACGCCTCCACCTTCACCGCCCGGATCGTCGCCTCCACCGGCGCCGACGCCGCCGCCTGCATCTCCTCCGGCATCGGCGCGCTCTCCGGCCCGCTGCACGGCGGGGCCCCCTCCCGGGTGCTCACCATGCTGGAGGCCGTCGAGCGCAGCGGCGACGCCGAGGGGTACGTCAAGGGCGTGCTCGACCGGGGCGAGCGGCTGATGGGCTTCGGCCACCGGGTCTACCGGGCCGAGGACCCGCGCGCCCGGGTGCTCCGGCGCACCGCGAAGGAGCTGGGCGCGCCGCGGTTCGAGGTCGCCGAGGCGCTGGAGAAGGCGGCCCTGACCGAGCTGCAGGCCCGCCGCCCGGACCGGGTGCTCGCCACCAACGTCGAGTTCTGGTCGGCCGTGGTGCTGGACTTCGCGGAGGTCCCGGCGCACATGTTCACCTCGATGTTCACCTGTGCCCGGATGGGCGGTTGGTCCGCGCACATCCTGGAGCAGAAGAAGCTCCAGCGGCTGGTCCGCCCGTCGGCCCGGTACATCGGCCACGGCCCGCGCAAGCCGCAGGAGGTCGAGGGCTGGGACGCTATCCCGCACGGCGTCTGACGTGTAAGGAAGGGCCCCTTCTTAACGCCTCCGGTAGAGGAAGGGCCCCCTTTTAACTCCGAGCGTCGCCCCGGCCCCGAGCCGGGGCGACGCCGAGCAAGGCCCCGGCACCGGCCGGGCCCTCGCCGTGTGTGGCGCATCCCTCAGCGCCAGGGGTGGGACCAGCCGCCGGACCGGCCGGCCAGGGTGCGAGGATGAAGGCCGGCAGTGCCGCCGGACCGGGCTCGGATCCCGGCTTCCCGCGCGCCCGCGCGCGGCCGCCGTCGGTCCGTGCCCGCATCAGGGCCCGTCCCCGCCCATGCGGAAGGATCGAGACAACCGTGGCTGACGCACCGACCATCCGGATTCCCGACGACATCAAGCCCGCCGACGGGCGCTTCGGCTGCGGGCCGTCCAAGGTCCGTCCGGCGGCGGTCTCCGCACTCGCCGACGTCGCCACCAGCTACCTGGGCACCTCGCACCGGCAGAAGACGGTCCGCGACGAGGTCGCCCGGCTGCGCCGGGGCATCGCCGAGTTCTTCTCCCTGCCCGAGGGCTACGAGGTGGTCATCGGCAACGGCGGCACCACCGCCTTCTGGGAGGTCGCCACCTTCGGCCTGGTCCGCGACCGGGCCCAGTTCGCCAGCTTCGGCGAGTTCGGCGCGAAGTTCGCCAAGTCGGTCAAGGACGCCCCGTTCCTGGGCGAGCCGACCGTGCGCAAGTCCGAGCCGGGCACCGCGCCGACCCTGGTGGCCGAGGCGGGCGTGGACGTCTACGCCACCCCGCACAACGAGACCTCGACCGGCGTGGCCGTGCCGATCAGCCGGGTGGCCGGCGCCGACGAGGGCTCACTGCTGCTGGTCGACGCCACCTCCGGCGCCGGCGGCCTGGAGGTCAACGTCGGCGAGACCGACGTCTACTACTTCGCCCCGCAGAAGTGCTTCGGCTCCGACGGCGGGCTCTGGCTGGCCCTGATGTCGCCGGCCGCGCTCGCCCGGGCCACCGAGATCAAGGAGTCGGGCCGCTACATCCCGGCCTTCCTCGACCTGGTCACCGCGATCGACAACTCGCGGCTGGAGCAGACGTACAACACCCCGGCGCTGGCCACCATCTTCCTGGCCGCCGAGCAGACCGACTGGATGAACGCGCAGGGCGGGCTGGCCTGGGCGGCCAAGCGCACCGCCGAGAGCGCCGGCATCGTGTACGGCTGGGCCGAGCGCTCGTCGTTCGCCACCCCGTTCGTGGCCGACCCGGCGCTGCGCTCCAACGTGGTCGCCACCATCGACTTCGCCGACGGGGTGGACGCCGCGGCGATCGCCAAGGCGCTGCGTGCCAACGGCATCGTCGACACCGAGCCGTACCGGAAGCTGGGCCGCAACCAGCTGCGCGTCGCGCTCTTCCCGGCGGTCGAGCCGGCCGACGTCGAGGCGCTCACCGCGTCCATCGACTACGTGGTCGAGCGACTCTGATCAGCTCGTGACGGTGGGTGGTCGTCGGGGCTCCGACGGCCACCCACCGTGATCATCGCCGCAGCTCAGTCGCGACATGCCGGGTGTCGCATCCCCCACCTTCGGGTAGATGAGCGTACGGTGGTGCGAGACGCCCGGGTGGCCGGCTCGTGGCGTGACACGGCCAGCGAAGCGGGACGGAGGCAAGCCCATGCGCCCAGTACGCTTCGTCGCCCTCTCCGAGGACGGCCAGGCTCTGGTGCTCGCCGACGAGGTCGGGCGCCTGCTCGCCCTCCCCATCGACGAGCGCGTCGCCTCGGTGCTGCACGCCGAGCCCGGCGCGGCACCCCTCACCGTGGTGCCGACCGCCGTCGATCCGACCCCGTCGCTCTCCCCACGGGACATCCAGGCCCGGATCCGCTCCGGCGAGTCCGCCGAGGACGTCGCCCGGATCGCCGGCGTCCCGGTCGACCGCGTCCTGCGTTACGCGGGTCCGGTGCTCCAGGAGCGGGCCATGCTCGCCCAGCACGCCCGGCGCACCCGGCTCAAGGGCGCGGAGAAGCCCACCCCGCTGGCCGAGGTGGTCAACGGTCGGCTGGCCCAGCACGGGATCGACACCGAGAAGATCTCCTGGGACGCGTACCGGCGCGACGACGGCACCTGGCGGATCATCGCCACCTGGCCGTCGGGCAAGGCCACCGCGCAGGCGGTCTGGGATCTCGACAAGACCCGGCAGCAGGTCACCCCGCACGACGACATGGCGCAGTACCTGTGCGCCGAGCGCCCCACGCCGATCCTCGGCCAGGAGCCGGCGCCGGAGCGGGGCGGCCACGCGCTGCCCGGCCCGTCGCGTGGCGAGCCGAGCCGGGGTGGGCACGGCCTGCCGGGCCCGGCCGAGCACGCCCGCCCGGGGCGGGACCCGATCCGCGCCGGCCGGGACGCCCTGCTCGCCTCGCTGGACCGGCCGCTGGGCTCGTCCGGGCGGGGCCTGGAGACCCGGTCGCCGGCCGCCATGGTCGGTCCCGACGCGCCCCGGCAGCGGGCCGTGGCCGGCGGGGCGGCGGCGCTGCTCGGTGGCGGCCAGGGCTCGGCGTTCGACGACGACTCGGACGCGCCGAAGGAGGTCCCCGCCGTACCCTCGCTGGCCGTGCTGCGGCCGCGCCGGACGGGCGCCGCGGCGGCGGCCGGCGGCAACGAGGCGGCGGAGGCCGGCGGCAAGCCGCGCAAGCGGCTGCCGAGCTGGGACGACGTCCTCTTCGGCAGCGGCCCGGCGGCCCGCGAGTCCTCCTGACCGACGGTCCACCCTGGTAACCGCGAGGCACTCTA
>NZ_RJLN01000070.1 GCF_003725545.1 Micromonospora solifontis
CATGCGGCATCGTCACGGCCAGACGCGAAGTTCATGATCGTCCAGGTGCCCGGCTGGCCGGGTGCCGGATCGGGGTTTCGCCAGCGAGTGATCTTGTCGACCCGTAGGTCGAGACCTTCGAGCGTCACGTCGTGGCGCAGACTTTCGGCGATCAGGACTCCCGCAAGCACGGGTCAACCGTACGCGATTTTCGTGATCAGGTGCTGACCGTGTGTGTCAGTGTTGGTCGAGGGTTGCCGACAAACACTGACACCAACCCTGCCGCCGATACCTTGACCATGATGAGTGCCCGCTCGACGCTTGCGGCATGGATCGTCAGGGTTCTGGCAGGCTTTTGCCTCAGTTTCGCGTCACTGTCAACTCGCGGTGCGGTCGTGCGTGCTTCTTCTGCCGGCCGTCCGGCGAGGCGGTGCTCACCGCGGCGGGCACCGAGTTGAACGTCGACCACCTCGTGTCGGTCGGCCGTCTGGTCCGTCGTGCGGGTGTGACGGGCGTGAAGTTGACCGGCGGAGACCCGGCGCTGTATGACCCGCTGGAGGCGGCGGTCGAGCGGTTGCGCGCCGAGGCGGCCTTCGACGAGGTCGAGGTCATCTCGCGGCACCCGCGCATCGGGCCTCGCGCGGCCGGGCTGGCTCAGGCCGGGGTGACGCAGTTCAACATGAGCGTGGACACGCTCGATCCAGCGTTGCACAAGGAGATCACCGGCAAGGGAGATCACGCCGCCGTGCTGGACGCTCTGCGGACATGTGTGGCGACGGGCGTGCCGGTGAAGGTCAACATGGTGGTGATGGCCGGGGTCAATGACGACGAGGTGGCGGCCCTGGCCGCGTTCTGCGAGCGGGAGGGCGTCGCGACGCTGAAGCTGCTGGACGTCATTCAGGATCTCGACGCGGGGGCTGAGTCCTTCGCGAAGCGGCTCGCGCGCAAGCGCGCCGGGCGGGTGGTCCGGGATCTGTATGTGCCGTTGGAGTCGATCACGGCGCAGTTCGCGGCGGACGCCGTGCAGATGTCGACGCGTACGCAGGGCGGGCTGGGGCACCCGATGACTGTTCTGTCGTTCGTCTCCGGGTTCGAGGTGGTGGTGAAGGACAGCACCGCCGGCGCCTGGTACGGCTCGGTGTGCGACACCTGCCCGCTGTTCCCGTGCCACGACGCGTTGATGGCGCTGCGGCTGACGGCCGATCTGCGGTTGCAGTTCTGCCTGTTGCGCGAGGACATCACCGTGCCGTTGGCGCAGTTGCTCGACAGCGGACGTGACGGTGGCGAGCTGGAGGCGACCGTGCGACGGGCGCTTGACGTCTACGCGGGGGCGACGTTCCGTGCCGCGGCACCTCAGGTGGCGGTGGTGTCATGACGATGCTGCTGCCGTCTCCGTCGCGGCGTCGTCTGGTGATCCTGGCCTATCCGCGGGTGGAGCACGAGAAGGACTACCTGTACCACTGGATGCCGTTCTCGCTGCTGACGATCGCGCAACGTCTCCTAGCAGACGGCGACGTCGATGTGGTGATCTTCGACGGGAACCAGCGCACCGCGCAGGAGTGGACCGCGTTTCTGGACGAGCACCTCGACCGGGCGGTGTGTGTCGGTGTCAGCATCATGACCGGCGGCGGGCAGATCCGGCACGCCTTGCAGATGGTGCGGGAGGCGAAGCTTCGCCCCGGCTGCCCGCCGGTGGTGTTCGGCGGGCCGCACGTCAACGTGCTCGGGGAACAGACCGCCGCGCACGACCTGGTGGACATGGCGCTGGTCGGCCCGGGGCAGCGGTCGATGCCGGAGCTGGTGCGCTGCCTGCTGGGCTCGGGCCGGCTGGAGCAGGTTCCGGGGCTGCTCATGACGCGCGGCGGGCAGCTGGTGAAGGGGCCGGCGAACACGCCGAAGACGGAGATGATGGCCCGGTATCCGTGGCAGTTGCTCAACGTGCAGGAGTACGTCCGCGACGATCCGACGGTGGCGCCGCGGACGCTGAACTACGTCTCGTCGCAGGGCTGTGTCTACAAGTGCCAGTTCTGCTACGAGCTGACCTACCAGCGGGCCTGGTCGTCCATGCCGGCCGACCCGCTGGTGCAGGACATCGCCGAGCTGGTCGAGGCGTACGACCTGAGCGGGGTGAAGTTCTACGATGCCGACTTCTTCGTCCAGCCCCGCCGGGCCGTCGACTTCTGTCAGGCGCTCGCCGCGCGTCAGCTCGACGTCGCCTGGGCGGCCTCGATCAACCCGAACGATGTGCTGCGCTCCCGCAAGCAGCGACTCGACCTGTTGGGCAGCATCGCCGCCTCCGGGTGCCGGCGGCTGCTGATGGGCATCGAGTCGGGCTCCGATCGGGTGCTGCGCGACATCGTCCGTAAGGAGATCACCCGGGAGCAGGCGTACGACGTGGCAGCCGACATCGCCGCGCACGGCATTCTCGGTTGCTACACGTTCATCGTCGGGTTCCCCGGCGAGACCGACGCCGAGGTGGACGAGACCTACGACCTGCTCACCGCGATCAGCCAACTAACTCCACGGCCGGAGACGCGGGTGCACCTGTTCGGCCCGTTTCCCGGTACGCCGCTGTTCGATGACGCGCTGCGCTACGGGTTCGAGGCGCCGCAGACGTTGGAGGGCTGGGCCGACTTCGACTACTACGACTCGCAGACGCCGTGGACGTCGGCGGCGACCGTCGCGCGTGCCCGCGCCCACACGCGCCTGGTGAAGCAACCCGGGGCAGCGCGAGCGGAGGTGCCGGCGTGAGGCCCGGACAGTCGAAGGGCGACTCGGAGGACATGATGCGTGGCCTGGTGCTGATGGAGAGCCTGGCCGGCGGGCGGCTGCCCATGCCCCTGCCGGCGGTGGTGGTACGCCAGTATCCGCACCTGCTCGGCGGCACCCTGCCGGTGCAGATCACCGAACTCTCCGTGACCCGCCACCGGGTGCTGACGGTCGCCATGCAGGTGGCCGAGGTGCTGCTGCCGCAGCGGTTCTACGCGCACTTCCTCGACGACGAGCGGATGTACGTGGCGTTTCCGAACTGCGTGACGGTCATCGACCGTGACGACCCCGCTTCGGCGGACACCGCACGCGCGGTCGGCGCGCTGTTCGACATCCCGGCGGCCCAGATGCGGTTCGAGGAGATGTTTGTCAACGACCACCCCGACTCGCCGCGCACCGAGGCGGCCTGATGGGCGGCGGGCAGGATCTCGCGGTGGTGATCGGCGGGTCCGGTGCCATCGGCCGCAGCGTGGTGGCCGAGCTGCGCACGCGCGGGCTGGGCGTGATCGCTACCCACCACGGGCAGCACCCCAGCGACCCCGACGCCGGTACTGGCTGGGTGCCGTTCAACGCGGCCAGCGGCGACGCCACGGGGCTGCGTGCGGCCGTGGATGCCGTTCCTAACCGGCTTGCCGTCGTGGTGTTCGCCGTCGGCGTTCCGTCTTCGAAACGGCCGGTTGCGGATACGCCTGGAGAGGAGTTCGCCCGACTGTTCGCGGTGAACGCGCTCGGGCTCGTCACGGCCTGGCAGGCACTCGCCGCCCGGGCCCGCGCCGGAGCGGCCCGGCTCGTCGTCGTCAGCTCGGACACCGTGCGGGTGGCCGGGGCCGGCAACGGCGCGTACACCGCGTCGAAGGCGGCGCTGGAGGCGCTCGCGCTGACGCTGGCCAAGGAGGAGGCCCGCCACGGCGTGCGGGTCAACGTCATCGCGCCGTCGCTGGTCGCGTCCCCGCAGGCCGAGCAGATCCTCGCCGTCAAGGGCGTGACCGACATCGGCGCGCACTATGCCGGGCTGCCCGCTGGGCGGGCGTTGACCGTGCAGGAGGTGGCAGGCGTCATCGGCGGGTTGGGCTGCGACCCGGTGTGGGACTACGCCACCGGCACGGTGGTGCGGCTGGTCTTCGACAGCGGGGCTCGGTAGGAGGCGACGATGACGCTGGGGTACATGCGCTGGCTGGCTGACCTCGAACGGCCGGGCCTCGCCGGTGAGCCGGAGACCGACGTCCTGGACATCGGCTTCGTCCCGGACGGGGCACGGCTGCCCGGGTTGGCGGCGCTGGTGCAACGGCTCGCCGAAAGGTTCGGCGACGCGCAGGGCTCGCCGCCGAGGGTCACGGTCGTGGTGACGGCGGCGCTGGACGCCGCGAGCGCGGTGTACGCCAACGCCGGCCAGGCCGAGACCGCGCTGGTCGCCGCGCTGCGGGATCGGCTGGCCGCCGTCGACGGCCCGACGGGCCTGACGCTGGTCCAAACCCTGCCGCACGCCGACCCGATGTCGGCGCAGGCCGTGGAGCAGGCGAACGCGGGCGTGGCCGAGGCCGCGACGGCCGCCGGTGCAGTGGTGGTGCCCGTGCACCGGGTGGCCGACCTCGACGTGCTGGCCGCCGGTGAGGACTTCGCGGCGGTGGCCGCCGCGCTCGAGGCGCTCGGGCGCCGCGACCGCGTCGGCTACCTGTGGAACCGTCTGGTGGACCTGGCGTGGGCGCACTGGCAGGCGCTCGCCCCGCACCTGGCCACCGCGCCCAAGGTGTTCCTGACCGATCTCGATGGGGTGCTGTGGCCCGGCACGGTGGCCGAGGACGGCCTGCCGGACGCGCTCACGGCCGGTGGGATCGTCGGCCAGCTCGGTCACCGGGTGTGGCGGCAGCATCTCGCCGAGCGGCAGCGACGCGGCGCTCTGCTGGCAGGCATCAGCAAGAACGACCCGGCCGAGGCGCAGGCCGCCCTCAACTGTGTTGACCCGGCCGTGCCACTGGCGGAGCTGTGGGCCGCGCCGGACGTCGACAAGACCGCCGCGACCACGTGGGCGTTGGGCTACTTCGACCGGATCGCCGCGCACCACGCGGCGTTCATCGACGACAACCCCGGCCAGCAGGAGCGTCTGCGCGCCGCGTACCCGGCACTGCACGTGCCCGCGGTGGCGGCCACCCCGCTGCTCGTCACCGACCTGTTCCGGCAGCTACACCCCGGCAGCGACCAACCGCCCACGACCTCGGACCTGCAACGGACACGCTTCTACCAGGCCCGCCGCAGCGGCGAACTCGTGCCGGAGATCGTGTGTATCGAGGACCCAGCCGACGAGGAGACCCTGCGGCGGCTCGCGCAGTTGCACGCCCGCACCAACCAGTTCAACATGACCACCCCGCGTCGCACCGCCGATCAGTTGGCGGCCCTGGTCGCCGACCCGGCGTGGAGCGTCCTGGCGTTTCGGGTCACCTACCACGGCTCAGACCTGGCCGACGAGATCGTCGGGTGCGCCGAGATCACCTTCGCGCCGGACGGCCCGGCCCTGCTGGACTCGTTCCTGGCAAGCTGCCGGCTGCTGTGGGCCGGAGCCCAGCGGCGCATGTTCGGCCAGGTCCAAGCCGTCGTGCTCGGCCGGGGCGTCAAGGAACTGACCGCCCGGTGGCAGCCCAACGGCCGCAACGAGACCTACGCCCAGTGGTACGCCCACCAGCAGTGGGCCGAGCCGGTGCCGGACGGGGCAGGGTTCTCGTTCACGGGCACGACCGTGACCCGCGACGGGGAAAGCCCCGACGATCTTCTGACGGTGATGGCCCGCTACCTCGACGCCACCCTGCAGCCGGCTCCCGAGACGCCGATGCAGAGCCGCGTGCGGGACAGCGACGGCGCAACCGAGGTGCTCGTCCCCGGAGGCCCGGCCACCCTCGGGCTCCGCGCGGAGGACCGCGCCGTGGTCCGGTCCGTGTTCGGGCTCGATCCCATCGGCGAAGATCCACGCCCGGTCGACCTCGCACCGTTCTGGATGGATCAGCACCTCGTCAGCCGCGACATGTTCGCCGCCTTCCTCCGCGCGGCCGACCGAGCGGAACAGGCCGCAGCTGTCGACGCCACCGGCGAGCAGTACGTCATCGGCCCCGTCGCGGACGCGCGACCGGCGTTCGGGACGGGACAACTGCCGGCCGTCGTGCCCTGGATCTGGGCGCAGCGCTACGCGCTGTGGGCCGGCGGTCGGCTGCCCACCGAGGACGAATGGGAGTTCGCCGCTCGTGGCACCGACGGCCGCTGGTTCCCCTGGGGCGCCGCTGTGCCCGCGCCGCCGCGTTGCTTGGCCCGAGGCTCGGCCCTCCATACGATTACCGCCAACCGTTGGGGGACCTCGCCGTTCGGAGTCCAGGACATGACCGGCCACCTGTGGCAGTGGTGCTCCGGCAGCTACCGCGACCACCCGCAGTACCGAGGCGGTGACACGCGCGCCAACGCCTACTTCCTGCGCGCCACCGTGCGCCCCCTGGAGTCCGCCGAGCACTGCGGGCACCTCGTGGGCTTCCGCGTCGTCCGCGACGCCGCCTGAGAAGATCAACCAGGAAGGTAGACACGATGCCCACCACGATCCGGCCACCGGCTGCACCGCCCGGTTCCACCGTGGCAGTGACTGCCACATCGTCCCCGGTGAGCGGCGACGACCTCGACCGGCTCGTCGGCTACCTGCGCGCTCGCGGATACGAGGTGCGCACCTACCCGAGTTGCCGGGCCGCCACCGGCTACCTCGCCGGTCCGGCCGAGCAACGCGCCGCCGACCTCACCGCCGCCTTCACCGACCCCGACGTGCGGCTCATCGTGCCCGCCACCGGCGGCAAGGGCGCGGCGCAACTGCTGCCCCTGCTGGACTACGACGCCATCGCCGCCAACCCCACCATCTTGACCGGCATGTCCGACCCCGCCGTTCTCCTCAACGCGATCCACGCCCGCACCGGCCTGCTCACCCTGCACGGCCCCTCCGGCTACGACTTCTTCCAGCACCCGGTGCACGAAGACACCGCCACCGCCTTCTTCGAGGCCATCACCGGTGGCCTGACCGGGCGGGAGGTTCCGGGCAAGGACTGGAGAACCCTGCGCGGCGCGGGCGCCACCGTGAGAGGCCCGGTCGTCGGAGGGCACCTCGGCAGCATCCGCGCGCTCGTCGGGACCGACTACTTACCCGACCTCGACGGCGCCGTCCTGGTCCTCGAAGAGGTCTTCGTGGACTGGGTGGACATCGACGCCGCCCTCACCCACCTGCGGCTGGCCGGCGTCTTCGACCGGATCGCCGCGCTCGTCGTCGGCGTGCCCGTCGATACCAGCCGGGGCGACGCGCCCGACGCGAGCTGGGACGACCTGATCGTGCGTTGCGTCGGCGGCGCCTTCCCGGTGATCACCAACGTCGAGTTCGGGCACACCCCCCGCAAGATCCCGCTGCCGATCGGCGGTGCGGTCGAGCTGCGACTCGACGACGAAAGCCCTGTCCTGCGCTACTGCGACGACCTAATCGAGGCCCGATGAGCAGCCACGACCTTGTCCTGGACCTGGACAGCCACGTCGACTTCACCTACGCGCTGGAGACCTACCTGATCTATCCGTGGGTGCGTGACGGTGACGAGCTGGTCCGTCCGCTACGCATCGGTCCCAAGGACGCCCACCACGCCGTCGCGCGGATCAGGCAGAGCGCACCGAGCCAGCTCACCGCCCGGGTCACCGTGGACGACGCCGTTCCCGATGGCCTTGAACAGGTTCGCGCCGCGCTGGTGCGCTGCCTGCAACTGGACTACCCGTACGAACAGGTCATCGCCCTCGCGGCCGGCGATCCGGTCCTGCAAGCCGCCGTCAGCCACCGCGGCCTCGGTCGCGGCAAGCTCTACCCCGACGTGTTCGAGGCGCTGTGCGGGGTGGTGTGCGCCAAGCGCACCAACTTCAACCGCATCTACGCCATGATGCGCAACCTCGCCGCCGCCTTCGGCGAGCCCAGCGGCGAGACGGTGGCCGGCGAGCCCGTGCACGTGTTCCCGACCCCGCCCATGATGGCCCGCGCCACCGACGAGGAACTGCGCGCCTGCAAGGTCGGGTTCCGCGCGAAAGACCTCGCCAACGTCGCCGGCTACCTCACCGAGGTCGGCTACACCTGGGCCGACTGGCGCAGCCGCCCACCCGGTGAGGTGATCTCCGACCTGCTCGGCATCAAGGGCGTCGGCCCCTACACCGCCAACCTCACCGCGAACCTCGTCTACGGCAGCGGCGGCATCCCCCACGTCGACACCTACGTCATCGACGTCATCGGCCGCCTCTACCTCGACAACCCCAACCCCAGCCCCGAAGCGGTCGCCGCGTTCATCGACCAACGTTGGGGACACCTCGGCGAGTACGTCCTCGACTTCCTCACCACCGACACCGAACAGTGGGTCAGCACGATCGGCAAGACCGTGGGGGTGCGCTCCGGTGCCCGGTCCTGACACCCGCCTGCGGGTCGCGATCGACGCTCGCTACTGGCGCGGCAGCTTCCAGACCGGCGTCGAACGCTACATCCTGCTCCTGCTCGAAGCCCTCGGCACCGTGCACGAGCACGTCCACACCGCCGTGGTGGTCCGCGACAGTGAGCGGGCCGCGTTCCCGGTCGACGCGTTCCCGCACGTCGACGTGCTCACCGTGAGCACCCGCCACGCCCACGCCCTGACCCGAGCGCTACGCGGCTTCGCCCCGGACCTCGTGCACTACCCGTTCGACCTGCCCCGCCGGTTCGACCACCCCGCCGTCTACACGCTGCACGACCCCGGCCGCTACCTGTACCCCGACCTGATGGTCAAACGCATCCGCGAGCAGGACAACGACCTCCTGCGCGAACAACTGCGCCACCCACAGCTACGCGCGATCATCACCGTCTCTCAGTCCAGCCGCGCCGACATCCTCAACGTCTTCGGTGAACCGCCCCAGCCGCTGGCCGTCGTGCCGAACTTCATCGACAGCCGTTTCGCCGCCCAACTCCACCACGCTCGCGCCACGGCCCGACCGCCCGCGCAGCCGTTCCTGCTCACCGTCGGCGTCTACATCCCCACCAAAAACATCCCCCGCCTGGTCCGGGCCTTCCGACTCGCCCGGCACGCCGCACCCGACACGGTGCCCCCGCAACTGAGGCTCGTCGGGCGGCTCGGCTGGGAACGGGGCCTCCCCGTCAACGGGGCGCCGGACATCGCCGTCCTCGGCCACCTCAGCAACGAACGCCTCGCCCAGCACTTCGCCACCTGCACCGCGTTCGTCTGGCCGTCGTTCTACGAGGGCTTCGGCCTGCCCGTGCACGAGGCGCTGGCCGCAGGCGCGCCCGTGCTGGCCGCCGACACCCCGGTCAACCGGGAGATCGCTGGTGACCTGGTGACCTACACCGACCCGTACGACGACGACCAGATGGCCAAGGCGATCATCACACGCTGCCAGCAGCCCGCGCCCCCGGCGCAGACCGTCGCCGCGCACCTCGCCCACTACACCGCCGCGACCGCAGGCACAGCCCTGCTCGCCACCTACCGCCGCGCGATCGGCCGATGATCTAGCCACCACCCCGCCCAACCCTGACAATGGTGACGGTCGCCAGGTCAGGAGCAATCGTGGTCAACCAGCGCTATGCCCGCCACATCGGCATCGTGCAGCAACTACGGTCCAAGAGCTGGGTCTCGGCCACCGCACTCGCCACCCGCTTCGATGTCAGCGTCCGCACCATCTACCGCGACATCGAGGAACTGAGCATCGCCGGGCTGCCGATCGAGTCCGTCGCCGGGCGCGAGGGCGGCTACCGACTCAGCGCCGAAAGCCCCGTCGACCCGTTGATCATGGACGCGGACGACGTGCTCCGCCTCTACGTGCTCGGCCTCATCGACAACGGAGACGAAGCCATCACCGACCCCGGCCTCCTCCAAGCCGGCGGCGTCAGCGCCTACGCCCGCGACACGCTCCGCAAGATCGGGCAACGCATCTACTTCGACACCCGCGACTGGTACTGGCAAGACGAAGGATCAGGCCACGTCCCGGCCATCCGCTACGCGCTGCTGACCAGCACCGCCATCGAGATCACCGTCCGCGTCAAACGCTCCACCGCAGCCGAGTCCATGACGGTCAAGCCATACGGGCTGGTCTGGAAGGGCGGCGAGTGGTGGCTCGTCGCCGCCCCCACCCGAGGTGAGCCCCGCCGCTTCCGCCTCAACCTGATCGACCGACTCAACCGGACGGACCTGACCTTCACCCACCCCGGCGACGCGTTCGACCTTCGCCAATGGTGGACCCAAGATCTCGAAGACTACGGACGCGGCTCCATCCGAGTCGCCCTGCATGTCCAAGCCAGCGCCCGCGAGGAGATGCTGCGGCTCGGGCTCAAACCCGACTCCGAGATCCAACACGGGCAAGACGGCACCGTGCGCATCGTGCTGTACGTGGACAACTGGCAGTGGCTCGTCCCGCTGGTGGCCAGCTTCGGCGCCGACGTCGCCGCCGAGGAACCCGCAGAACTTCGCCAGGCACTACAACAGCACTACCAACGAGCGCTAGCGACCTACGACCACGATGGCGATACCCGCACGGATGCCAGTTACCTCCACGACGACAGTCGGCTACGCGCCACCCGAGGCCGCAACCCACGCAGTTCCCGATAGCTCCACCGCGATGACACCGGACGCCGCCCTCTACGGGAAGCAAGACGCCATCTGTCGCCGTCCTCCATCAAGATCAGACAGCAGTCGACGTCGAGGTCTGGAAAGTCGCTTTAGTCGCTTTGGTGCATCGGCCGTTCGGTCGATCTGCCGAACAGCGGAGGCCGGGAAAGCGCTTTCTGATCAGTATTAGGGGGTGCGTAGGAAGTTTCGGGAGTGGCAGCCCCGCTGGGCCGGCGACCATACTCGGAGGCCGGCGTTTCGGGAGGGGGTGGCGGGCACGTGGCGCGGCAGTACGCGGTTGGGCAGCAGGAGAACTCGCTGCAGCCTCCGGCCCGGCGGTCCGGTGATGCTCAGCTGCATGGGTTGGGGCCGCGGCATTGGGCGGTGCTGTCGGTGCTGGCCGAGCACGGGGTGCTGCACACCGGTCAGGTCACGACGTTGCTGTTCGGCAGTCGTCCGGCCGCCGCGCGGCATCTGGGCGCGCTGGCGCGGGCCGGGCTGGTGTGGCGGTTCGTCCACGACGACGACCCGCGCCACGTGGCGTACTACGAGTTGAGCGCGGCGGGGGCGCAGGCGTTGACCGCGCGGCTGCGCGAAGCGGGCCGGGCAGTGCCGGTGGCGTTGGGCCGGCCCGGTCGGGGCGAGTTCGTGGTCAACGAGTTCTTCGTCGGGCTGGCCGCCCATGCCGGCAAGGATCCGCGGTGTCAGTTGTTCCGGTGGCGGCGGGCGTTGGAGGCCGCCGCGTTGCTGCGGGAGCACGGCGTGGCCGAGGTGAGGCCGAGCGCGTACGGGGTGTGGATCGAGGGCGGGCGGGCCGTACGGTTCGTGCTGCACGTCGAGCACACCGCCGGAGCGGGTGCCCTGTCCGGGCTTGCTGCGCCGCCCCAGGCGGACGTCCTCCTGGGGGGCTACCGGCGCGCGCCGCGTGGTGTCCCGGTTGCCGCGGTCCTGGTGCTGTGCCCGAGCGTGGAGCGGGAGATCGAGGTGCGTCGTGGCGTGGCTGCCGCGCCGTTGCCGGTGACGGTCGGCACGGCGACCCTCGACCGGCTGTTCGACGCGTCCAGCGCCGCTGAGGCGATCTGGGCCGTGACCGGGGCCGAGGGTCTGCGTCGGTTGGCGGAGGTCGGTCGGTAGCAGGCAGTGGGTGGGCAGCTCACTCCTCACCCGGATGAGTGACCCGGCCCCGCATGCTAGCGGCGTGACCGGCGGGAATCGATACAGTCACCTGCGATGGAGCGGCGGGCACCCCCAAGGGTCGGGGGCTTCCTCAAAGCGCCCGCCGCTCCCATCCTTCGCCCCGAGAGGGCCAGCTCGGCAGGACGGCGGACCTGCCGCCCGCTCGGGACGTGGTGACGGGGCGACGTGCCAACGGGGACCGCCGCCCACAGCAGCGGGTCAGCCGTCGCCCCGTCGCCAACTCACCGCCGGTGCAGCCTCTTCAGGGCGGCGCGGATGGCGGGCACCGCTTCGGCCGGGTGGTGGTCGCGGGGCAGCTCCCGGATCGATCGCCTCGTAGATCGCTTCATCGATGTCTTTGACGGTAAGGTCGCCGGGGAGGCGTTGGAACCAGCGGTACCCGGTCGGCCGCTGCGGCAGTCCCACGTCCCGCAGATACGAGTTCGCGCCCTCGTCGATGATCTGTTGATCGTCGGAGGTGCGCGGCACGAAGAACGTGCGCTCGCCGGTGCTGTCGATGACCGTCACTTCGACCTGATGGTGCCGGGTTTCGACGCACCGCGCGAGGGTGGCGGGGTCGGCGAGGTAGCCGAGCATGGCGTCCCAGCCTGATTCGCTCAGCTCCCAGAACCGGCCATCAGGGGTGTCGATGGCGTCGCGGCGATCGGAGATGCCCGGCGGTGATCCGGGGAATGGTCTGGCCGTGTCCCAGGCGTTCGGTGCGGCGCTGGTATCGCTCATGATGCGCTCCCTCGGCCCGTGACCTGGCAGACAAGACGGTCCGGCTTGGCTGCGCCGTCATGGCGGGAAGCGGCGCCCATCCCGCAGTTGTGACGGCCAGGTCGGTGAGCCGGTTACGCACGGGGTGCCAGCGGGTTGTCGGGGCCGAGCAGCGGCAGGATGCCGGTGATGATGAGGACGCGCTGGACCTGACCGGTGGGGTGCAGCAGGGTCAGGGCGCCGCCGGCGAGAGCGGCGGCGTGGTGGGCCGAGACGAGCACGCTGATGACGGTGGAGTCGATGAAGGTCACGGCGGCCAGGTCGACGTCAACGGTCGGGGTGGCGGCGATGGTGGCGGTCAGCCGGTCGCTCAACTGCTCGACGCTGCTGAGGTCGAGTTCCCCGGCGAGGGTGACCAGAGTGCGGTCTGGGTGGGGCTGGCTGTGCCAGTGCCAGAGGTTGGCGGGGTCGCTCATGGCTCGTCCGGCGGGCACAGGTCGGCGCTGACCGTGGCGGTCAGTCCGTGCGGGCTGGTGTCCAGTGTGAGGCCGCCGGTGAGGTGGTGGGCGAGCCAGAGGCCGCGCTGGCCGGGAACGTTGGCGTTGGGCAGCGCGGGCACGTCGGCGCTCGTGCCGCCGCCGTGGTCGCGGACCTGACAGGTCAGGCGTCCGGGCTGGCGGTGCAGGCGCAGCTCGCCGCTGCCGCCACCGTGGCGCACGGCGTTGGTGACCAGCTCGTGCACGGCGAGCACGAAGTCCTCCCCTTCATCCCCGCTCAGGCCCGCGCGGGCGACCGCCGCCGTGAGAGTGTGGCGCACCTCGGGCACCAGCTCGGCGGTGAACACCACGACCAGCAGCAGAACACCCTCGATGTTCGACGGTGTGGGCGCCTGTCCGTAATCAGCCGATCCGCTGACCATGCGCGGACCATACCCCACCCGAGCAGCCGCCGCCTCGTGACAGCCGTCCGAGTACCGGACGGCCTTCGTCGCACTGATCGGCCGGTCATTGCTCACTCGCCGGTCAGGTCCCGCAGGCGCTCGGCGGTGAACCACACGTACTGCCGGCTACAGGCTCCCTCGATGCCGGCGGCGTCAGCGCGGCGGCCGAGGTCGGTGAGGAAGCCGTCGAGATCGGCGAAGCCGGGCGGCGGCTTCAGCAGCCACAGGCGTCCTCGCGGCCGTCTGGTGATGCCCGCCTTGGCCAGCAGGGCGTCCGTGTCGTTGTCGACCTCGGTCCGGGACTCCCAGCTGGAGCGCATGGTCTGCTCGCGCAGCACCTCGTAGGTTGTCGGGTTCTGTTCGTACCACGTCTCGTAGCGGGCGGCCCGGTCGGGCACCCAGGTGCGCAGCGGGCGGGGCCACACGGCGGGCAGGAAGACCAGCATGGGCGCGTCCGGGGCCAGGTGCCAGCCCCGCGCGGTCAGCTCCCGCACCTCAGGCAGCTGCTCCGGTGTCAGGCCGTCCACGTCCGGCGCGCGTGCCGCCGCCGGATGCGCGGACTGGTCGACGCCCCAGTCGTAGCCGATGTCCACGCCCGCACTCTACGACCACTCCCGCAAGCTCACCCTCGTGTGAGCAGGCTTCTCAAGGTGACCGAGGATGTATTCCTACGTCGGAAGGCCGTTCAGCCGGAGCGGTGCCGCGGCGACCCGTGACACGACCGCCGCTCAAGCGCCCCTGACAGACTCGTGGGCGGCTGTCAGGCTCGAGGTGAACCGGCTGCGGAGGGGTTGACAGCCCTAGGGTGAGGTCGGGTCGGGTGCTGACAGAGTCGCTGCGAGTCCGTGGGTTGCGGATCGGTCTGGACCGATCCGCAAACCCAAGAGCTACCTAGCCCGCCGACGGACAGACCGCCATGCGCTCAGCCGGAGCGTCGGATTTTGCGCATGAGCATCGCCCAGACCCCATACCCAGACCCGACGTTCCCGGTGATCGCACCTGCGGCGGAGCCCATGAACAGGGCATTCGCGCAGTCCGGGCACACCTCCCGGCCGGTGATCGTCTTCTCGAACGGCTCCCGGACACTGCGACCACAGTCAGGGCAATCCCGGCCTGACAATCCCATCCACGCCTCCCGCGATCGGGCGCTCAAGAGTACGACCACCCCGCACCGAAAGCAGATCATCGGCAGTCTTGGACGTGGACTTCACCCGCAGCAGGCTCGGGGCGGCGCGCTAAGCAGCCAACCCGTGAACGACACGCTCGCGCGTGGCGGTGACAGCGGCCGCGGTCGCCCGAGATGACACTGGCCAGCACGGCCCAGGCCGTCGCTGACCCGCCGGGCGTTGCCACCGCGCCGCCGCGCGGCACCCATTTGCACCTGGAAGGACGTCGCCGTGCCGCTTGATGGGAGCTGGTTGCTGCGGCGGCGCGTCGCGGAACTCGACGCCACGCCACCAGCGTCACCGGGGCCTGACGACCCTCGGCTGCGGCACTTCCTGTCCGTCATGCAGTTGCACACCGACACGCGAATCGAGGCCGAGGTGGGCGGCCCGGCCATCGTGGGCGCCGCGCAGGCCGACGAGATCATCGGCACCTGCCGGCTGCTCGCCGACATCCGCCGCAATCACCCCGCGCTGGTCGACGGGCCGCTGCGCCGTGACGAGCAGACGTGGATCGGCACCAGCCGGCAGGTACCCGAACTCGCCGCGCACCGCTTCGTCGCCGCGCGCGACCGCAAGTCGGAGCCGCCCAGCACGAAGCCCTTCGGCCTCGGCCTCTACACCAGCACCGCGGTGTCCGGTGGCCGCAGCATGTGGCGGGCCTACCTCGACAACTATCACGGCTCCTGGCTGTATCCGCTGCCCTGGTACACCTGGCGGCTGCTGGCGACGCCGGACGCCCGAGTCCTGGAGGTGACCCGGGCCCGCGACTGGGTCGCCTTCCTCGAGGCTTACCCACGAGTGGTTGAACGCCTGGTGTTCCCCGACTGGGCTGCGGTCGCCGCCGACCTCGACGGCATCCACCTGACCCTGCCCGCGGTGGCCGCCATCCAGGGCTTCAACCTGCCCTCCGCTCACGGCCTCACCGCCGCCGCCTTCTGGGATCTGGAGACAACCCTCTGGCTGCGCTGGTGCTTCAGCGAACCGGAACTGTCAGACGTCACACGGTAATCCCGGCGACCCGGGCGGTGGCCCGGCGGCTGCTGGCCCGACCGTCGCCGGCACTGCGCCTGGCTGACGCAAGGGACGGCTGTCCAGCGGACCTGACCGAGACAGTGGGGGTTGGACAGCTCTCGGCAATCAGGGTGGGTCTGGTGCTGACAGCCTCGCTGCCTCTGCTGACGGAGGTCACTGTGGGCCTGGGTGGTTTGCGGATTGGTCTGGACCCGATCCGCAACCTGACAGTCCGTGAAGAGGCCGGTCCGCGCCGAGTTTTGCCTGGTGAGGAGACCGGCGACTGACTATGTCTTCTCTCCCCCGGGGAAGCGGATATCCGCGTAACAGCGCGAAAGGGAGTGTGTTGATGCCGTCCGGAACGACTGATCGGCTGCGGGCCTCCGGCGGCCCCAGCGAACACCTGTTACTGCTGCTCAACGATCACCGGGTGATGACCACTGACCAGCTCGCCCGTGCCACGGCGACTCCGGCGCGGACGGTGCTGTACCGGCTGGAGCAGCTGCGCACGGCCGGTCTGGTGGACTACGACCGGCCCGGCCGCCAGCGCGGCAGCGCGCCGCACCACTGGTGGCTGCGTCCCGCCGGAGCCCGCCTGGTCACCGGGACGTCTCCGGCGGACGGACGCCGCCCGTCGGCGCTGTTCAGCGCGCACGCGGCCACCATCACGGAGGTGTGGCTGGCCCTGCGCGAGCACGGCCCGGCCGTGGGGTTGACGTTGACCGGGTGGGCCACCGACCGGGCCGGGTGGCAGGAGTGGGAAGGCTCGGCCTCGCGGTGGGGTGGCGCGAGCGTGAAGCGGCTCACCCCGGACGCCGTGTTGGAGGCGGTCCTGGACGACGGGCAGGAGGTGGCGGCGTTCATCGAGGTCGACCTGGCGTCGATGACGCAGACCCAGCTTCGGGGCAAGCTCGACCGGTACCGGGCCTACGCCCGCGACGAGGCGTGGCGGGGCCGGTTCCCGTACTGCCCGCCGCTGCTGCTGCTGACCACAACCGGCCATCGGGCGGTCACCTTCACCCGCAACGCCGCCCGCCATCTCGGCGACAAAAGCCTGCCCGGCTATGGGCGGCGGCCGGTCGGCGACTTCGACCTGATCGCCGCGCACGGGCGGCTCGTCGTCGCCGCGGCCGGTTGCGTCCGTGATCCGGCCCGCGCGGTCACCGAGCACGCCTGGACGCTGACCGACCCGGAAGCCGCCGAGGTCACCCTGACCGCGATCTGCACCGAACGCGCCACCACCGCCGCCGCCGCGTGGCCGGCCTACCAACGGCAGGAGGCCGAGGCCGACCGCCTGCGGCGCGACGACACGCTGCGGCGTATCCGCGTCAGACCGCGTCCGCTGCTCCCGCTGCTCGGCCCGGCGGCGGTCGACCTTGTCAGCTACCTGCTCGACACCCACCACGACCCGACCGACCCATTCACACCCCACCTCGACACTGACGCGACCCTGGACGCCCTGGCCGAGTGGTGGCGGCGCAGCCCCCGCTCCAGCGGCGACACGCCCGCCCTGGCCGCCACTCTCACCCGCCTCCACCAGCAGGCGTGGTCACACCAGGTCCGCCAGCTCGCACACCTCGCCACCAGCACCGGGGAGGACCGGCCCGCCTGGTACGCCGCCGCCGCGCACCTCGCCGGGCGGCGCCTGCTCACTCCCGCCGAGCACCACCAGCTTGGCGACGCTCCCACCCGCGACGCCGCGCAGGCGCAGGTGTGGCGCTACTGGCAGCCACCCGGCCACCGGGACGAGGCCACGGCACCGACCTACCCGCAGTGGCGCGACCAGCAGGTCACCGCCGAGTGGACCCACCTGTCCTGGTGGCAGCGCCAGCGCACCGACCGCGCGACGCTCGCTGCGGCCTTCGACGTCGAGCACCTGACCGCCTGCGCCCGCTGCGCGCTCACCATCCCCGCCACCGACACCGGCGACTGCCCCGGCTGCCACCACAGCAAGCGCCTACCCCACGACCAATGCCACACCGTCACCCCCCTGACCGACCTCATCGCGGCCCTGCTCGCCGACACCACCAACGACGCCTGACCGGCGTGCGTACCTGCCTACACGCCCCCAGGCGGCCCGCAGCGGGCGCGGCAGCGACGTAACCGATCGGCCGTCAACCCGTCCTGGAACTTGGTTTCGGCTCGGCCGTCGCGATCACAACCACAGGGGGAGGCAAGAGATCAACGCGGTATAGGTGGGCGATTCTGTAACCAGTCCTCGATCAGACGGCGCAGCCACCAGTACCACCCCGCGGACAGCAGGATGCAGTAGCTCGGGGCGCCGCCAGCCCGGACGACCAGGCCGCCGGGGTCGTCGGCAGGGGCGTAGAACTGAACATCGAACGGCAGGCTTGCCTCGTGGGCTAGTTCGCACCGCAGCCACTTCCACATCAGTTGGTCGACGGTCACGAGCTGACCTCGGTGTTCCACGCTGATGTTCCAGGTGTGGCGTGCGGCGAGGAAACTGCGGAAGGCAGCGCCGTGGCTACTGCCGGGCTGCTCGGCGCATGCGGCGGCGTCGACAGCGACCAGCACGCTGAGCAGGGCACCTTCTCGGCGGCCGGCGGTCCACAGCACCTCCGCGTCGATCATCCGCTCGCCGACGCCCATTTGAGCAGTCCTTCACTAGTCGTGGCTGCGTCGCTGCCGCCACTGAGCGGCAATCTCGCGAGCCCGTTCCGCACCCTTCATCCCGGCCTTGGCTAGCGCACCACTCGCTGCCTGCGCCGAGCCCGCCGTACGACCGCCAGCCTGCCGCGCTTCCGCAGGCATCAGGGCGTTCATCTCACGAGCACCGCCAGCGGCCATCCAGTCCAGTTGGTGCTCCTTATTGACGAACTTCCGTCCGCCGGCAACCACCTGCCCGCATCCGCACTTGCACGCCATGCAGCGGACTCTACAGCGTCCCAGGCAGCGTCGTTGATAGCCAAACGTCAACCCCAGCCGCAAGCCCGACACGGGCTGCGAAGCGGTCCCGTACAGCCCTGTCGGGAACCACCTCGTCCCAACGCTGCTCGTGCGGATGAGCCAGCACGCACCTACCCCACGCTTCACACCCGAACTCCCGGCCCACGCCGGGCCACCTCGTCCCGTGCCTTCGGTGCTGAACCTGCCATCGAGAGGCGACGGGAGCGCGGGCGGCAACGCCCGCAGACCAACCACCACGACAGGAAGGACAAGGCGATGACCGCAGACGACCGCAACCGAGCGACCGTGACTGTGGAGAACGATGGCCACGAGCCAACCGACGACACCTAACCCACGCCGTCGCCCACCAGGCGACCGGTCACCGGACCCTGGCGCACCCGCGTCGGGCCGGGACCTCACCCCCGCCCACCAGCCGCCCGGCCAGCCCAACGCACGGGGGACGTTACCGCTGGCCACCCACCCGCCCAGTGTTCGGGCGACAGCCCGGATCACACCCCGACCCGCCCCACCCACCGACACCGACGACCCGCGACCGGCCACCGAGCAACCCGCCGACGGGTCGCCGCAGGTGCGGGCGCTGATGCGGGCACGCCTCGCGGCGATGGCCGCGCCCCGCGACACCGACGACCCCGAGTTGGCGGCGCTGCGGGCCGTGCTGCGCGACGAGGCGCTGATGGCCCACGTGCGAGCGAACGTGGACCGGTGGCCGCCGCTGACCGATGAGCAGCGAGACACACTCGCTGCGCTGTGGCCACCAGCGAGCCGCTGACGCCCATACACCCGGTGAGGGGAGCCCCACCTTGGGGGCTCCCCTCACCCGCGCCGTACCTACCGCACGTCGGCCTGGAACTGTGCGGGGGTGCCGCCGAGGGAGTGTTTCGGGTCGACCCGGACCGAGGCGATGTCGAAGCGGCGGCCGGGGCGGGCGGACAGGATCGTCACGGTGCACAGCCGGTCCACGATGACCCGCTTGTCCGCCACCGGCATGTCCTTCCACGCCTTCACCGGATCTGCAGCGTTGACCACCTCCGCCAGCGGGTCGTCGGTCACCGTCACGTTGAGCAGTTCGTCGATCTCGCTGATGCGGATGTTGGCGCGGCGGGTCGCGGCGCGTACCTGCTCCTGAGTGCGCAGCCCCAACACTTCGTCCTCGGCCATCCGCGCCAGCGTCTGGCGCAGCGTCGCCTTCTCCGTCCGCAGGGCGGCGGCGTCCACGTCCGGCGCGGCCGGAGCCAACAACTCGTACGCGCGAGGATGAGTGATCGCGTACATGACGTGGGCGAAGACCACCTCATCGGTGCGGTGGGCGTTGCGGGCCACGTGGTTGTACTCCCGGCATGTGTACCGAGGGTTCGTTCCGCCACGGGTCACGTGACAGGTCGCCGGACGCGTCGTCTCCATGCCCGGAGGGCTGCACAGCCCGCACCGGTACACGCCCGTGCCGACCCAACGCGGCGGCGCGCCCGGCGCGGTCTGCCGCGCCGGATCCGTCAGCAGGTCGCGCACCGCCTCGAACGTCTCCGGCGCCACGATCGGCTCCCACGGCGCGCTCACCCCGTCGAGGATCTCGCCCCGGTAGACGATCAGGCCGGCGTTGCGCGGGCGCAGCAGCACATCGCGCAGCGTCTCCGCCGACCACTTCGCGCCGGTCACGGTCGGCACGTCCTTGTCCCGCAGTTCAGCCGCCAGCGCCCGCAGGCTCACACCCTGCAACAGCCGCCGCGAGCAGTCCGCGATCACGTCCGTCTCGGTCTTGATCGGGGTGATCCCGGAGCGGCAGTCCCGTCCGCCGTGCCACGCGCACACCGCCTCGTCCGTCCGTCCGCCGTCCGGGACGATCTTCGGCGGCCCCGAGCAGAACCCGAACGGCCGTTTCCCGCCGCCGTACTGGCCGTTGAGGGCCTGACGCTCCCGCGCGGCGGCCACCCGCCGCGCCGTGTCCCGCGACGCCTTGTTAGCCACCAACACCCGGATCTCCGCGTCGAAGTTGTCCCGGCCCTTCTCCATGTGCAACGAGCCGGTGACCGACTCCACCACGATGTCGTGCGGCGAGTGGTCCACCACATCAATCAGATCCTGCAAGTCCTTCGGATCACGAAACGCCCGATCCAGATCCAGACACAGCAGAGCGTTCGCGCGCCCGGCCGCGAGGTCCGCTAGAGCCTCCCGCAGATCAGGCCGGAACACCCGGTACTCCCGCCGCCCGTCCGGAAGCGTGATCTTGCGCCGCTTGTAGGCAGACAGACGCGGGTTCTTGATCACCTTCCACACGTCCCACCCGAGATCGTCAGCCTTGCCATGCATACGACGCAGCTGATCATCAAGCCCGAAAGGAATACCTTCATCGGTGAGATCCACGTCTTCCCTGTTGTCAGACAGACGCGCCAGCAAGATCGCCCTACGCCGAGAGGAAACAGCCATGACTAGATACTGTGCTATAACACGGGGTCCGGCAAGACCATGCTGGCCCGGGCCCTGGCCAACGAGATCGGCGCGGACTTCGTGGAAATCCGCACCCCGGAGATCCTGGACAAGTACCTCGGCGGCTCGGAACGCAACATCAAGCGGATCTTCCGGGAGGCGCGCGGCTACCGGCGGCCGACCGTGATGCTCTTCGACGAGTTCGACAGCATCATCAGCTACGCCGGGGCCGGCGGGGACGCCGCCAGCCAGGCGGTCAACGCGGTCGCCGGCATCTTCAAGCAGGAGATGAACACCCTGTTCGAGGAGAACCCGGACGTGATCGTGGTGGCCACCACCAACTTCCCGCAGCGGGTGGACGCCTCGCTGATCCGCTCCGGCCGGTTCGACCTCAAGATCGCCATCCCGGCGCCGGACGAGACCGGCCGCGCCGAGATCATCACCAAGATGATCCGCGAGCTGATCGACCGGCACGAGCAGCCCGGCTTCCGGATGTTCGCCGCCGACGTCGACCCGGTCGCGCTGGCCGTCGACACCCCCGGCCTCACCGGCGCCGACCTGCGCGAGGTGCTGCGCCGGGTGCAACTCGCCAAGGCGATGCGGGAGGCCACGGTGGGTGCGCCGGCCGCCCCGATCAGTCAGGATGACCTCCGGGAGGCCGTCGCGGGGCTGCGCCGCGGCTGACGACGGCCCACGGAAGGAGCCCCGTGTCGTCGTCCACCCTGCTGTCCCGCCGCGACCTGGCGTTCCTGCTCCACGACTGGCTGGACGTGACCCGGCTGACCGAGCGACCCCGCTACGCCGAGCACTCGCGGGACACCTTCGACGCGGTGCTCGACCTCGCCGCGCAGGTCGCCGCCGAGCACTTCGCCACCCACAACAAGGCCGCCGACGCCACCGAACCCAGCATCGACGGCGGCCGGGTGCGGATCATCCCGCAGGTCAAGGCCGCCCTCGACGTGTTCGCCCGGACCGGGCTGCTGGCCGCCACCATGGACGAGTCGGTCGGCGGGATGCAGTTGCCGCACGCCGTGGCGGAAGCCTGCTTCGCCTGGTTCCAGGCCGCCAACGTCGGCACCGCCGCGTACCCGTTCCTCACCCGCGGCAACGCCAACCTGCTGCTCGCCCACGGCAGCGCCGAGCAGATCGACACCTGGGTCACCCCGATGGTCGAGGGCCGGTTCTTCGGCACCATGTGCCTGTCCGAGCCGCAGGCCGGCAGCTCCCTGGCGGACATCACCACGCGAGCGGAACCGCAGGACGACGGCACCTACCGGCTGACCGGCACCAAGATGTGGATCTCCGGCGGCGACCACGAGCTGGCCGAGAACATCGTCCACCTGGTCCTCGCCCGGATCCCCGGCGGGCCGCCCGGGGTGAAGGGCATCTCGCTGTTCATCGTGCCCAAGGTGCTGGTGGACGGCGACGGGAGGCTGGGCCCGCGCAACGACGTGGTGCTGGTCGGGCTCAACCACAAGATGGGCTACCGGGGCACCACCAACACCCTGCTCAACTTCGGCGAGGGCGTGCACCGGCCGTACGGGCGGGCCGGGGCGGTCGGCTACCTGGTGGGCGAGCCGCACCAGGGGCTCGCGCAGATGTTCCACATGATGAACGAGGCCCGCATCGGCGTCGGCGCCGGCGCCACCGCCCTCGGCTACACGGGCTACCTGAAGTCCCTCGCGTACGCCCGGCAGCGCCCCCAGGGCCGGCCGGTCGCCGACAAGGACCCCACCGCCCCGCAGGTGCCGATCATCGCGCACCCCGACGTACGCCGGATGCTGCTGGCGCAGAAGAGCTACGTGGAGGGCGCGCTCGCGCTGATCCTCTACTGCGGACGGCTGCTCGACGAGGAGAAGACCGCGCCCGCCGAAGCCGACCGGGCCCGCGCGCACCTGCTGCTGGACCTGCTCACCCCGATCGCCAAGAGCTGGCCGTCGCAGTGGTGCCTCGCCGCCAACGACCTGGCCATCCAGGTGCACGGCGGGTACGGCTACACCCGCGACTACGACGTCGAGCAGCACTGGCGGGACAACCGGCTCAACCCGATCCACGAGGGCACGCACGGCATCCAGGCGTTGGACCTGCTCGGCCGCAAGGTCACCATGCGGGCCGGGGAGGGGCTGGAGCTGCTGCTGGAGGCGATCCGGGCCACGGTGACCCGGGCCTGGAAGGCGGAGGGTTTCGCCGCCGAGCTGGCCGGCCCGCTCGGGTCGGCCATCGACCGGATCGCGGTGGTGACGCGGCGGTTGTGGGGGAGCGGGGATCCGGAGCTGGCGCTCGCGAACGCCGCTCTCTACCTGGAGGCGGTCGGGCATGTGGTGATCGCGTGGATGTGGCTGGAACAGGCGCTCGCGGTGGAGGCGCTGGGATCGCCGGACGGGGCGGAGGGGGAGTTCCTGGCCGGGAAGCGGCAGGCGGCGCGGTACTTCTTCCGGTACGAGCTGCCGAAGACGGCGGCGCAGTTCGACCTGCTGGAGAGCCTGGACCGGACGACGCTGGACACCCGGGAGAGCTGGTTCTGAGACTTGGCGAAGATGCCGGCCGGTGAGGCGCGGATCCTCGGGAGGTGAGCGTTCACATAAGATCTTGCGGACCCCGGACAAGAGGAGGCCGCAGTGGTGCCGTCAACGACGTTCCTGCTGGAGCGTCTGCTCCGGGCCGGGATGCGGGATGTCGTCGTGGTGGAGCCGGCGACGGGCGGCCTCGCGGCGCTCGCGGGCATAGCGACCCGCCAGGGCGCGCCGTCGGTGTTCGTCAAGGCCTTCGCCGACGTGCCGGCCGACGACGTCTTCCGCACCGAAGCCGAAGGGCTGGCCGCCCTGCGCGACCTCGGCGGCGTCGCGACACCCGAGGTGATCCTGGCCGACCGGGAACTGATCGTGTTGTCGGTGCTGCGGCCGAGGCCGCGCAGCGAGACCTTCTGGGAGCGGTTCGCGTACGCGCTCGCCCACCTGCACCTGAGCACGACGCATCCCCGCTTCGGGTGGCACCGCGACAACTGGCTGGGCCGCCGCCGGCAGATCAACACGTGGGATGACGACGGCTTCGCGTTCTTCGCGCAGCACCGGCTGCTCCGGTGGCTCGGCGAGCCCCGCGTCGAGGCGGCACTCGACGCCCGAGACCGGGCGGCGCTGGAGCGGCTGTGTCACCGGCTGCCCGACCTGCTGCCCGACCGGCCGGCCTGCCTGACGCACGGCGACCTGTGGGCACAGAACGTGCTGGCCACCCCGGACGGGCAGCCCGCGCTGATCGACCCGGCCGTGTCCTACATGTGGGCCGAGGTCGACCTCGCCCATGTGTGGTCCACCGCGCCCCCGCCCGAGGCGCGACGGTTCTTCGACGTCTACGCGGAGCTGACCGCCCTCGACGGCGACTGGCGGGCCCGCATGCCGATCGTCCAGCTGCGGCAACACCTCGCCGTGCTGGCCCAGTTCGACGACGACTGGGGTGCGGCCGACCAGGTCCGCGCCACCCTTGCCCCGTTCCGGACGCGCACCTGAACGGAGGCCCGGAGTCGGTGGCGGCCGGCGCGGGCAGGGGCCGTGGCGCTGTTCACTCCGCTGGCGGCAGCGTCGGGTGGTCGGTGGGGTAGACGCCGATCGCGAACCCGTACATGGTTTCGCCGGACCTCGGCATCCGGTCGAACTCATCCACCAGTTCGGCCATCCGCTCCCAGAACTGAGCTGCCTGATCCTCCGAGATGCGCGCGTGTCGGATGAAGCCCCAGAGCTTTCCCTGCTCGAACGCCTTCGCGGACTCGCGCGCAGCCACCTCGAAGTCGTTGAAGTCGCGCGGCAGCTCTTCGCCGGCGGGTGATGACTCCGCTGCGACGTGGAACATGCGCGCGGTGCGTCCGTAGAAGCGCTCCTCGATCGCCCGCACCTTCCGGGTGCGTACCACCTTGAGCAGGCCGTTGCGGGCGAGGACGTCGACGTGGTGCGCGACCGTGCTCTTGGGGCGATCGACCGCCTCCGCGAGCTCGGTAACGGTCGCGGCCCGTTCGTGGAGGAGCTGCAGGATCGTGGTGCGGAGCGGGTGACCGATGGCCTTGACCTGGGCTGGCGTGGACAGGGCCAGCCGATCCGCCAGCTGGTAGTCCGGAGGGTTGTCCGCCATGGTGGAACAGACTAGCATCGCGGAATGTTCCAAAATATTGGATCGATGAACGATGGAGGCCGCCGACATGGCTGAGGTGCTGCTCTACCACCACATCCAGGGCCTGACCGACGGAGTCCTGGCCTTCGCCGACGACCTGCGCCAGGCCGGGCACACCGTGCACACGCCCGACCTTTTCGACGGCCGCACGTTCGGCAGCCTCGAGGAGGGCTTCGGTTTCGCCCGTGACACCGGGATCGAGTCGATCCGGAAGCGTGGGGCCGCCGCGGCCGACGGGCTCGCCCCCGGGCTGGTCTACGCCGGATTCTCCTTCGGCGTGACGATCGCCCAGCGGCTCGCGCAGACCCGGCCCGGCGCGCGCGGGGCACTGCTCATGTACTCGTGCCTCCCGGTCGCGGAGTTCGGTGAGGCGTGGCCGCAGGGGGTGCCGGTGCAGATCCACGGCAAGGAGGGCGACGAGTTCTTCGACGAGGACCTGCCGGCCGCACGCGAACTCGCCGGCTCCGTGGCGGCCGCCGAGCTGTTCGTCTACCCCGGCGACCAGCACCTCTTCGCCGACTCCTCGCTCGACGCGTACGACCCGGAGGCGTCCGCGCTGCTCATGGCGCGGGTGCGGGCGTTCCTCGCCGCCGTCTGACCGGGCGCGGCCGTGACCAGCCGGCCCGGGTCGCGTCCGGAAATCGGCAGCCCGAGGAGGTTCCCGGTCCGCGGCACGACGCTATGCCGCCGCGGCGGCGAACCGCGATTGCTTTCCGACCGGTGACGCCGTCGATAAGCTCCCGCAGGATGTCGGCGTGACCGGCATGCCGGACGGTCTCGCTCGTCGTGTGGGCGAGCACCCAGCGAAGCGTACGAGGCGCGTCACCGACCGGCTGCGCGGTGAGGACGTCCGGGCCGGCGGCTGCCCTGATGTGGGCGTCGCTCTCGGCGATCGCAGCCCGGTAGCCGGCGATGATCTGATCGGGGGACCGGTCCGGCTCGACCACCATGTCGAAGTCCACGTCGGCGTGGCGGGGGTCGCCGGCGAACGTGTAGCCGAACCAGTACCGTTCGGCGTCGGTCAAGTGCTGGACGAGGCCCAGCAGTGTGGTGTCGGAGACGACCAAGCGGCGCCGCAGCTGCTCCTCGGTCAAGCCCGCGACCTTCTTCAGCACGCATGATCGAGCGAAGGACAAGAAGGCGAGGGCGGTGTCGAGCTCGCCACCATCGTTGCGCGGCACGGCTTCGCGTTGGGATTCGATCATCACCCAAACCTACGTGATCCGTCACGCGGCCGGTCGGGGCCTGCTCGCGGTGACGCCGAGCAGGAACACCGTGCACATGGTCAGCACCGGCGGCAGCATCTTGATCGAGTCCTCGAGCTGCAGGTACGCGCCGTCGACCAGGCCCGGATCCCACCAGCTCATGCTCGACAGGTACCACAGCGGCGCGTTGTGCCGCGGGGCGCGCTCCGGCGGCAGTGCGGTGAACACATACACGGCGGTGACCGCGTCGAGCAGCAGCAGCGCCCCGATGCCGCTACTGAGCCAGGCAGCGGCGCGGCGGCCGCGGCGCAGCAGGACGCTCACCGCCCAGCCGAGGCCGGTGGCACCGGCGGCCCAGCAGGCCACGGCCGCCAGCGATCCGGCACGGACCTCGCCGAGCACATCACCGACATGCGGTACGGCGCTGATGCCCGCGGCGCCCAGCGCGAGCGCCGCCGGAACCACGACGGCGGCGGCGACGATCGGCATGGTGCGTGCCATCCTCCGGCCGGACCACCACGTCGAGGCCGCGGCGAGCGCCACCGCCAGCGCGTACCCGTAGGGCGTGGCCTCGTGCGCGCCGGTCATGTCGGCCAGCAGGCCCGCCGTGGTCAGCAGGGCCAGCAGCAGGACTCCGAACGCGAACGGTGCGACGACCAGCTTGATCAGGGTGGCGGCGGCGGTGCGCGCCTGAGCCAGGGTCATCGTCTCCGTCCGGTGGGTGAGTCGGTCGCGCAGCGCGCACCGGGCGGTGTCGGCCAGGTCCCGGGCCGGGGTGTCACTGGTGGCGAGCAGTTCGGCGATCTCCTCGCCGTAGCGTTCGCGGATCGCGGTCGGGTACAGCGCCAGCACGGCGCGGATGAGCCGGGCGCGCATCAGGCCACCGCCAGCCGGCGCAGCCCGGTGGCGGCGAGGGACCGCATGCGCTGAAGCTCGGCGCCCAGGGCTGCCCGGCCGGTGTCGGTCAGCCGGTACGGCTTGCGCCGGTCCTGCTCGGGCAGGGCCTCGATGTAGGCGTGCTCCTCCAGGCGCCGGATGGCGCCGTAGAGCGTGCCGGGTCCGGGGCGGGCACCGGTGAGCTCGCCGATGTCGTCCTGCATGGCGTAGCCGTGTCTGGGCCCCGAGGCGAGGCTGATCAGGATGTGCAGTGCCGGTTCGGAGAACCGGCCGAGGTCGGCGAGCCCGGCCATGGAGTCTCCCTTACTACGTCCCGCGTAGCATCGCAGTACGTAGCAAGCCCGTCAAGCCTGATCCCTCCTCTCCCAGACCGACACATGGTCGTTGATCGGTTGGCCGCCGTGGTGGTTGATCGATACTGTGCCTCGATGGCCCGTGCGCAGCTCACCGCCCAGTTGGTGGTTGACGGTCGTGTTCCGCAGGCATTGGCGCTGTCGCCGGACGGCAGGTGGGTCGCCTACGTGGTCGCCCCGGTCGGGCGGGCTGGTGATCACCCGGTCAGCGAACTCTGGGTCGCCGCCGCTGACGGGACCAACTCTCCGCGACGATTGACCTCGGGTGAGGCGTACGATTCGGCGCCTCGGTGGGCCGGGGATTCGCTGTTGATCTACTTTCTCTCCGACCGGGTCGAGCGTGGCACGGCGCAACTGCACCGGGTGAGGCTGGTCGACGGTGTTGTGCAGGCGGTCACCTGCTGGGCCGGTGGGGTGTCCGGGCACCTCCCACTAGCCGACCCGGACCTGGTCGTGGTGATCGCAGCCGATGAACCGTCCGCTGAGGACGAACGTCGGGCGAGGGAGCGTGACGACGCTCGGGTGTGGGGTGAACGCGTACGCCCGGACCGGCTGCGGCTGCTCGACGTACGGAGCGGCGAGGTCCGGACACCGGATGCGTCCGCCGATCGCCATGTCGTCGAGGTGGTCCAGCGGCCCGATGACGGAATCCTGGCGGTACTGACCTGGTCGACCCCCGACGTGGACCCGGGTCTTGTGGAGCCCGGTCTCCACCTCCTCGATCCGGACAGCGGCGTGACGCGGGACCTCGGCCCGGCCGCGGCGGACGCGTCGTCGCTCGTCTGGTGGCCCGCCGATGACGGCTGGCACCTGGCGTATATCGCGAAGACCCCGCCCGCTCTGGTGGGCGGGTACGCGGTTCTCGATGTCGCCGTGCCGGTGACCGGGCCGGTGGGCGAGCACCGAAACCTGACCGCTGGCACGACCTTCTGCCCGAGCACCCTGGTTCAGGTCGACACCGGTCCGCCGCTCGTGCTGGTCGCCGACGGGCTCGACACCGCGATCCACCGGCTCGATCCAGCCGGGCCCAACCTCGTCGAGGTGTCCCGGGTGGACGGGCTCGCCACGTCGTTGACCACGAGCCGGCACGGTGACGCCGTCGCGGCGGTCGTCAGCGCGTCCTACCAGCCCGGGAACGTCCACGCCGGCCCGACGAGCGGGCCGCTGAGGAGCCTGACCGACCTCAGGCCCGAACTCCGCGACATCCGGTGGGGTGCCCAGGAACGCCTGTCGTACCAGGCATCCGACGGGCTGACGCTGGATGGCCTGCTGATCCTGCCCGCCGGCCGGTCCCGCGAGGACGGGCCGTTCCCGCTGGTGACACTCGTGCACGGCGGCCCGTACGAACGGCACGCCGACCGGCTCATGCTCGGCTGGCACCCGTCAGGCCAGTGGCTGGCGACTGCGGGCTACGCCGTTTTTCTGCCGAACCCGCGCGGCGGCCAAGGCCACGGCCACGACTTCGCGATCCGTGTCGCCGGAGCGGTCGGCCTGGACGAGTGGAGCGACATCCGCGCCGGCATCGACCTGCTCATCGCCGACGGCGTCGCCGACCCCGACCGGTTGGGCATCGGCGGCTGGAGCCACGGCGGCTTCCTGGCCGCCTGGGCGGTCGGGCAGACCGACCGGTTCAAGGCCGCCGTGATGGGCGCCGGCATCAGCGACTGGGGGATGCTCGCCGCAACCGGAGAACAGGGGCCGTTCGAGGCTGCCCTCGGCGGCAGCAGCGGCTGGGAAGGCGCGGGTCCACACCGCCACGACCGGCTCAGCCCGATCTCGTACGCCGCCAAGGTCCGCACGCCGGTGCTCATCCTGCACGGCGAGGACGACACCAACGTTCCGGTCTCCCAGGCGGAGTTCTTCCACCGTGCGCTACGCAGGTTCGGCGTCGAGCACGAGTACGTCGTCTATCCCAGAGAGAACCACTCGATCCGCGAACGCAACCACCAACTCGACGTACTCCGCCGCACCCGGGCATGGTTCGAGCGGTGGCTCGGCTGACCCCGACGTCCGACGGCCACGACCGCTACGGCTGTGACCGCGGCAGAAGCGGACCCCGCTGGCGTGCGCCGACCAGCCCGACGATCCCGGGGAACTTTCTCTCCGGATGGCGTCGGATCCGGGCCGAGCCGTTCGTAGAACGGGCGAGAGGCGGAGACGTCCGCCCGATCCCGAGACAGACGTGATGCTCACCC
>NZ_RJLN01000071.1 GCF_003725545.1 Micromonospora solifontis
CGGGACGGACGCGGCAGGCGGGGCGTGGCCCTCGGCCGGGCGCGGCGGGCGGACGGGCGATGAGCGGCGGGCTGCTGGTCGCCGGCACCACCTCCGACGCCGGCAAGAGCGTGCTCACCGCCGGGATCTGCCGGTGGCTGCGCCGCCGGGGGGTGCGCGTGGCGCCGTTCAAGGCGCAGAACATGTCCAACAACTCGGCGGTGGTGGTCGGCCCGGACGGGCGCGGCGGCGAGATCGGTCGGGCCCAGGCGATGCAGGCCGCCGCCTGCGGGATCGCCCCGGACCTGCGGTTCAATCCGGTGCTGCTCAAGCCGGGCAGCGACCACGCGAGCCAGGTGGTGCTGCTCGGCGAGGCGGTCGACACCGTCACCGCGGGCAACTTCCGGCAGTTGCGGCCCCGCCTGGCGGAGACGGCCTACGCGGCCCTCGCCGAGCTGCGGACCGCGTACGACGTGGTGATCTGCGAGGGGGCCGGTAGCCCGGCCGAGATCAACCTGCGGGCCGGGGACTACGTGAACATGGGCCTGGCCCGGCACGCCGGGCTGCCCACGATCGTGGTCGGCGACATCGATCGGGGCGGGGTGTTCGCCTCGATGTTCGGCACCGTGGCCCTGCTCGACCCGGCCGACCAGGCCCTCGTCGCCGGCTTTGTGATCAACAAGTTTCGCGGCGACCGTGGGCTGCTCCAGCCCGGGCTGGACATGCTGCACCGGGTCACCGGGCGCCCCGCGTACGGGGTGCTGCCCTGGGCGCTGGACCTCTGGCTGGACGCCGAGGACTCGCTCGCCTACGGCCGGGTGCTCGGTCGGCCGGCGGCCCCGCGCGGGACCGACTGGCTCGACGTCGCCGTGGTCCGGCTGCCGCGGATCAGCAACGCCACCGACGTCGAGGCGCTCGCCACCGAGCCGGGCGTGCGGGTACGGCTGACCGTCGAGCCGGCCGAGCTGGCCGCCGCCGACCTGATCGTGCTGCCCGGCTCCAAGTCGACCGTGGCCGACCTGGCCTGGCTGCGGGAGACCGGCCTGGCCGACGCCGTGTCGGCGCACGCCGCCGCGGGCCGGCCGCTGCTCGGCATCTGCGGCGGGTTCCAGATGCTGGCCCGGGCGATCCACGATCCGGTGGAGAGCGGACAGGGCACCGTCCCTGGGCTGGGCCTGCTCCCCATCGAGATCACCTTCCACCCGCGCAAGACGGTCCGCCGCACCACCGGCACCGCCGACGGCGACGTCCCGGTGCACGGCTACGAGATCCACCACGGGTACGTCTCCGCCACCGACCCCGGCCTGCCGCCGCTGCTGCGCCACGCCGACGGCACCGGCGAGGGCGCCCGGCTCGGCGCGGTGCACGGCACCCACTGGCACGGCGCCTTCGAGTCCGACGGCTTCCGCCGCCGGTTCCTCACCGAGATCGCCGGGCTGGCCGGCCGGACCGGCTTCAAGGTCGCCCCGGACACCGAGTTCGCCGCCGCCCGCGAGCGGACCCTGGACCTCCTCGGCGACCTGGTCGAGGAACACCTGGACACCGAGGCCCTGTGGCGGCTGGTGGAATCCGGCCCACCGCCGGGCCTGCCGTTCATCCCGCCCGGCGCGCCGGAGTGACCAGCCGACCCCGCCCGCCGGTGTCTGCGCCCGGCATGCGGCAGAGGGCGGTAACCAGCGATCCGGAGACCACGACCTGCCGCAGCGCGAGTCGATCACCTCGGGCGGGGCTCGCCGCGCTGTCCGGCCGGCCGACCGCTCAGTAGCGGACGTCGGCGGGCCGGTCGGACATCGGCAGCCCGGCCTCCTGCCAGCCCTGCACGCCGCCGATCATGTCGGTGGCCCGGCGCAGGCCGAGCGCCTGCAGGCTGGCGGCGGCCAGGCTGGAGCTGTAGCCCTCGCGGCACACCACCACGATCTCGCGGTCGTACCCGTTCGCCTCGGGAATCCGCCAGGCGCTCGCCGGGTCCAGACGCCACTCCAGCACGGTCCGGTCGATCACGATCGACCCGGGCAGCTCGCCCTGCTCCCGCCGCTGCGCGTCGGTGCGCGTGTCGATCAGCAGCGCCCCGGCGCGGACCGCCTCGACGGTCTCGTGCGGGGTGAGTCGGCGGAGCCCGGCCCGGGCCTGTTCCAGCAGGGCGTCGACGCCCGGACACATCACGTCATGGAGCACCACCCGATGATGCCGGCCATCCCGAGGCCCCGCCGGGTGAACGACCGGCCAGCGCGGGGCCGCCGCGACGAAATCCCTCGGAGGCGGTATCCGGCGGCGGCGGACGAGGGCGCGCGCCGCCCCGATCGGGTGTCCTCCGGCCGGGGCGGCGGGCGTCAGGCCGGGTTGACCGCGGCCGCCACCGCCGCCGCGAACTCCTCCGGCGCGTCGAGCATGACGTTGTGCCCGGCGCCGGGGACGGTCACCACCCGCACGCCGGCGGCCGACAGCCCGACCGCGTCGTCAACCGGTTCGCTCTGTCCGCCCTGAACGAACGTCCGGGGCATCGGCAGCCGCTCCAGCAGGTGGCGCATCGTGGGCCGGGTGCCGGCGACGAGCCCCACCGCCGTCCGGTGCAGGCCGAGCGGGTCGGCGAGCCGCATGGTGGCGGCCCACACCGGGCCGACCCGGTCCAGCGTCTCGGCGTAGCCGCCGGCCAGGAAGTCCGACTCGGCGTACCGGGTGATGCCGCTGCTGCCGGCCGTCGACGGTGGGTTCGGGTCGAGGTTCGCCTCGACGAGCACCAGCCGACCGACGAGATCCGGCCGCCGGTGGGCGAGCACGATCGCCACCGCGCCACCCATGCTGTGCGCCACCACGTCCGCGCCGCGTACGCCGGCCGCGTCGAGCGTCGCGGCCAGCGCCGCCGCATGGTCCTCAAGGGTGTAGCCGAACGCGGCCGGCCGGTCGCTCAGCCCGAAGCCGAACAGGTCGACGAAGAGCGACCGGTGCCCGGCCAGCGCGGGGCGGGTGGCCACCGGCACGAAGTACGCCGCCGACGTCGCCCCCAACCCGTGCACGTACACCCGGGCCGGCTCCTCGCCGGCGATCTCGACCCATCGCATCCGGGCCCCGTCCGGGCCCACGATCGCAGCACGCATGACCGACACAATACATCCGCGCCGAGGTATATCGGAACCGGGTTATGATCGGAGGCGTGCTCGAACTCGCGATCCTCGGCTTCCTCGCCGAGCAGCCGCTGCACGGCTACGACCTCAAGCGACGGGTGGCCCAGCTGACCGGGCACGTGCGGCCGATCGCCGACGGCACGCTCTATCCGGCGATCAAGCGGCTCGAACGGGCCGGCTGGTTGACCCGGCGCACCGAACCGGGCAGCCGGGCGGCGCCCCGCCAGATGCTGGTCCTGACCGAGCAGGGCCGTGCCGAGCTCCGACGCCGGCTGACCGAGCCCGAGGAGATGGAGATCAGCGACGAGAACCGCTGGTTCACCGTGCTCGCCTTCCTCCGTCACCTCGACGACCCGGCGGCCCGCGACGCGGTGCTCCGACGCCGGCTGGCCTTTTTGGAAACCCCGAGCAGCTTCTTCTACGACGGGAACCGGCCGGTGCGCGCGGAGGAGTTGGACGACCCGTACCGGCGTGGGCTGCTCACCATCGCCCGGGCCACCAGCCGGGCCGAGCTGGCCTGGCTCCGGGAGACGCTGGGCGGTACGGATTGAGGCCGGTGGCGGTGATCGAGGCGTACGCCGGGCTGGCCCGGCGGGTGCTGGCCGGGCCGGCGCGGTTGGGGCGTACCCGGCTGGTGGCGGTCGACGGGCCGAGCGGCGCGGGCAAGAGCCTGTTCGCGACCCGCCTCGCGGACGCGTTCGCCGCGCTTCCCGGCGGCGACCGGCCGCCGGTGATCCGCACCGACGACCTGCTCGACGGGTGGGACGACCAGCTCACCTTCTGGTCCCGGCTGGAGGAGTGGGTGCTGGATCCGGTCCGCGCCGGGCGTCCGGGGGCGTACCGCCGGTACAGCTGGGTGCGGCGCCGCTTCACGGATCGGCCGGTGCCGGTGCCGGCCGGCCCGGTGCTGGTCGTCGAGGGGGTGAGCGCGGCGCGGGCGCAGGTACGCCCCGAGCTGAGCCTGTCGGTCTTCGTCACCGCGCCCGCGCCGCTGCGGCTCTCCCGCGCGATCGCCCGCGACGGCGCGGAGATCCTGCCCGAGTTGCGCCGCTGGCACGACGGGGAGCGGGCGCACTTCGCCGCCGACGGCACCGAGGTGGCCGCCGACGTCGTGGTCGACGGCGCCCCGGGGCTGCCGCACGACGCGGACCGCTACTACGTCCGCCGCGACGGGCCCGCCGGCGCCCGCGCGCCTGCCGGCGAGGGTCGGGGAGCAGGCTCCGCCGGTGCGGCGCGGTAAGGCCGGCATACGATGCCGGTCATGACCTCACCGATCATGTCCGAGTCCGAGGTGCGGGCCGCCGTCGAGCGCGAACTGCCCGGCGTCCGTGCCGACCTCGAACGCCTCGTCCGCATCCCGGGCATCGCCTTCGAGGGCTTCGACCACTCGCACCTCGAGCGTTCCGCCGAGGCGGTGGCGGAACTGCTGCGCGGCTGCGGCCTCGACACCACGATCGTGCGCTCCGGCGGCCAGCCGGCGGTGATCGGGAAGAAGCCCGCCCCGCCCGGCGCACCCACCGTGCTGATGTACGCCCACCACGACGTCCAGCCGGTCGGCGACCTCTCGCTCTGGCTGTCCGACCCGTTCGAGCCGGTGGAGCGGGACGGCCGCCTCTACGGCCGGGGCGCGGCCGACGACAAGGCCGGCATCATGGCGCACGTCGCCGCGCTGCGCGCCTTCGGCGACCGGCTGCCGGTCGGCGTGGTCCTGTTCATCGAGGGCGAGGAGGAGTACGGCTCGGACTCGCTGGAGCGGCTGCTCGCCGAGCACCGCGAGGAACTGGCCTCCGACGTCATCGTGATCGCCGACTCCACCAACTGGGACGTCGGCGTGCCCGCGCTGACCACCTCGCTGCGCGGCATCGTCAACTGCTTCGTCGAGGTACGCACCCTGGACCACGCCGTGCACAGCGGCATGTTCGGCGGCGCGGTGCCGGACGCGCTGACCGCGCTGGTCAAGCTGCTCGGCACGCTGCACGACGACGCCGGGAACGTGACCGTCGAGGGCCTGGTCGGCCGGGAGAGCGCCAGCGTCGACTACCCGGAGGACCGGTTCCGCGCGGAGGCGGGCCTGGTCGAGGGGGCGGAACTGTTCGGGACCGGCCGGATCACCGACCGGCTCTGGACCAAGCCGGCCCTGGCCATCCTCGGCGTCGACGCCCCGGCCACCGGCGAGGCGCCGAACGCGCTCGTCCCGTCGGCGAAGGCCAAGCTGAGCGTACGGCTGGCGCCGGGCGACGACCCGAAGAAGGCGTACGCGGCGCTGACCGCCCACCTGGAGAAGCACGCCCCGTGGGGGGCGCGGGTGCACGTGACGTTCGAACACGACGGCGCCCCCTGCGTCATCGACGCCACCGGGCCGATGTTCGAGGCGGCGCGGGCGGCCTTCCGGGGCGCCTGGGACGGCACCGACCCGGTCGACATCGGCGTGGGCGGTTCGATCCCCTTCATCGCCACCTTCCAGGAGATGTTCCCGGAGGCGGCGATCCTGGTGACCGGCGTGGAGGACCCGCACGCCCGGGCCCACGGCCCGAACGAGAGCCTGCACCTGGGCGAGTTCGCCCGGGTCTGCCTGGCCGAGGCGCTGCTGCTGGCGAAGGTCGCCGAGGCGGGCGCGAAGCGGAGTTAGGTGTCGGAACCGTAACTTCGGGGTGGATGTCGGAGTTTCCGGTGTGTCGGGCGACGGGGTGTTATAGCCTCTCGAACATGCGTACGAACGACGAGATGGCGCGGCTCCAGGCCGCCGTCAGTGCTCTGGGGGACGTCGACGTCTCCGCGTGGCCCGAGGACACGCTCAAGGAACAGCTCGGCGAGCTTTCCGCCGCGCTGGTCACGCTCGACACGCTGCTGACCCGGGTCGCCGACGAGGTCCGTGCCCGCGGCCTGCGGATCGAGGAGCCGGTCTCGGCCTGACCCGGGACCGGCTCCCGCCCGGACCGTGGCCGGCGGCCCTCGACCCGCCCGGGGGAGGCGGGCCGGGCGGGATGGCCCTGCGTGTCGGTGGTGGCTGGCAGGATGACTTCCGTGCGGTTCCTCGACCTGGCGGCCACCTCCGCCGCGGTGGGCGCCACCAGCGGCCGGCGGGCCAAGGTGGAGCTGCTCGCCGCGGCCCTGCGGTCGCTCGACCCCGGGGAGGTCCCGGCCGGCGCCGGCTACCTCGCCGGGGAGCTGCGGCAACGACAGACCGGGGTGGGCTGGGCGAGCCTGCGTGACCTGCCCCCGCCGGCGGCCGAGCCGACGCTGACCGTCGGCGGGGTCGACGCGGCGGTCGCGGAGATCGCGGCGGTGCACGGCCCCGGCTCCCAGGCACGCCGGCGGGAGCTGGTCGGCCGGCTCTTCGCGGCGGCCACCGCCGACGAGCAGCGGCTGCTGGCCGGCCTGTTCCGCGGTGAGCTGCGCCAGGGCGCCCAGGCTGGGCTGCTCGCCGACGCGGTGGCCCGGGCCGCCGAGGTGCCCGTGGCGGCGGTCCGCCGGGCCCTGCTGCTCGCCGGCGACCTGCGCGCCGTGGCCGTCGCCGCGCTCACCGGCGGCGCCGCGGCGCTGGCCGGGTTCGGGCTGCGGGTCGGTCGCCCGCTGGCCCCGATGCTGGCCCAGAGCGCCCCCACGGTGGACGAGGCGCTCACCGCCACCGGCACGCCGGCGGTGGTCGACGTGAAGCTGGACGGCATCCGGATCCAGGTGCACCGGTCCGGCCAGGACATCGCGGTCTTCACCCGCAGCCTGGACGACATCACCACCCGGCTGCCCGAGGTGGTGGCCGCCGTACGCGCACTGCCCGCCCGCGAGCTGGTGCTCGACGGCGAGGCGATCGGGCTGGACGCCACCGGCCGTCCGCTGCCCTTTCAGGAGACCTCCAGCCGGGCGGCGCGGCGCACCACCCCGAGCACGACCGGGGGCAGCCCGGTGGCGCCCGCGGTGCTCGCCGCCGCCGAGCGGACCGGCGCCACGGTGCTGACGCCGTACTTCTTCGACCTGCTGCACCTCGACGGCGCCGACCTGATCGACCTGCCCGGCCGGGAACGCTGGGCCGCGCTGGCCGGCGCGGTCGACCCGACGCTGCTGGTCGGCCGGGTCGAGGTGGACGACGCCGAGCAGGCCGGCGCGGCGTTCGCCGCCGCGATCGACGCCGGCCAGGAAGGGGTGGTGGTCAAGGACCCGGCCGCTCCCTACGATGCCGGGCGGCGCGGCTCGGCGTGGGTCAAGGTCAAACCCCGGCACACGCTCGACCTGGTCGTGCTGGCCGTCGAGTGGGGCAGCGGCCGGCGGCAGGGCTGGTTGTCCAACCTGCATCTGGGCGCCCGCGATCCGCGCAGCGGCGAGTTCGTCATGCTGGGCAAGACGTTCAAGGGACTCACCGACGAGCTGCTCCGCTGGCAGACCGAGCGCTTCCTCGGCCTAGCCGTGGAGAAGGGGGACTGGGTGGTCCGGGTCCGTCCCGAGCAGGTGGTGGAGATCGCCTTCGACGGGGTGCAGACGAGCAGCCGCTATCCCGGCGGCATGGCGCTGCGGTTCGCCCGGGTGGTGCGCTACCGCGACGACAAGACCGCCGCGGAGGCCGACACGATCGACACCGTCCGGGCCATCCACGAGGGCCGGGTCACCGGCTGAGGCCGCCCGGCGCGGTCGGCGTCGGCGGGGTCAGGCGGAGGTCGGGGCGGCGGGCTCGGCGGCCCGGTCGACCGGCGTCCGGGGCGTGTCCAGGCCGGCCATCCGGCGCGCCTCCCGGCGGGCCACCCAGCCGTAGCCGACCAGGCTCATGCCGGCGAAGAGCCACCACTGCACGACGTACCCGAAGTTCTGCCAGTTGTTGGTGTGCCCGATCGGAACCGCCTGGAACGCCGGGTCGGCGGCCGGCGTCTGCTGGTCGAGCAGCACGTAGCCGCCGGCCACCGGATAGGGGAGCTGCCTGGCGATCCGGGGAACGCTGATCCGCCGGGTCTCCAGCTTGCCCTCGCGCCGGTCGACCGCGCCGCCGCCGCTCTCGCTGGACACCACCCGGCCGGTGACCGTGACGTCGCCGCTCGGGGCGGCCGGGACCTGCGGTTGGGTGGTGGCGCTGCCGCCCGGGGCGGGCGGGATCCAGCCCCGGTCCACCAGCACGGCGCTGCCGTCGGCGAGGACCAGCGGAGTGAGCACCTCGAAGCCGACCTCGTTGTCGACCGTGCGGCCGCGGACCAGGACGACGTTCGCGGTGTCGTACCGGCCGGTGGCGGTCACCCTGGTCCAGGTCAGCCGCTCGGCCGGAGCCGGGCCGGTGCTGCCGGGACCGCCGTTCGGGGCGGGCAGGGCGTCGCGCAGCGGCGCGGGGGCCATGGTGGACCCGGCGTCGATCCGCTCGTTGATCGCCGTACGGCCCCGGTAGCGGTCCAGCTGCCAGTTGCCGAGGAACACCATCAGCGCGGCGGCGACCAGGGTCAGCGCGAGATAGCCCAGCCAGCGCGGGGTCAGCAGGAACCGGTACACGTTTGCCAAGGCTACCCGTGTGAGCGACGCCACCGGCCCGCGCCGGGCCACAAGCCGGCCGGAACAGCGGCCGTCGGTGAGCCGGCGGGAACGGCGACCGGGCCGGCGGGCGGCCGCCACACGTCGGCGCGGGCGGGTATGGTCACGCGGGCGGAAACCACCCCAGACCAGGAGTCGATGATGACCGTCGTGCCGCGCGTCGTGCTCAGCGCGCCCTCCTCGGGGCACGGCACCGGTGCCCTCGCCCTCGGGCTGCTCGCGGCCCTCGCCGACCGGGGGTTGGACGTGGCCGGCGCCAAGATCGGGCCGGACCAGGTGGACGCGGCGTACCTGGGGCTGGCCGGCGGCCGCCCGGGGCGGAACCTGGACCCGCGGCTGGTCGGCCCGGAGCGGGTCGCGCCGCTCTTCGCGCACGGCGCGGCCGGAGCCGACTTCGCGCTGGTGCAGGGCACGATGGGCCTCTACGACTCGGTCGCCGGCCGCCCGGAGACCGAGTCCACCGCCGCCGTGGCCACCACGCTGCGCAGCCCCGTGGTGCTGGTGGTGGACGTGGCCGCGATGGGCCAGTCGGTGGCCGCCCTGGTGCACGGCTTCCGGGCGTACGACGAGCAGCTGTGGCTGGGCGGGGTGATCCTCAACCGGGTGGCCTCGCCCCGGCACGAGGCGATGCTGCGCGAGGCGCTGGACGATGTCGGGGTGCCGGTCTACGGCGCGCTGCGCCGGCACGAGCTGCCCCCGGTGCTGCCCGCCCGCCGGCTGGGGATGGTCCCGGTGGTCCAGCGGGACGGCGAGGCGCTGCGCGGAGTGCGCCGGCTCGGCGAGGCGGTCGCCGCCACCGTCGACCTGGACCGGCTGCTGGGGCTGGCCCGCTCCGCGCCGGAGTTGACGGTCGAGCCGTGGTCACCGGCCCCGGCCGGTGCCCCGCCGACGGGGGAGCGGCCGGTGGTCGCGCTGGCCGGCGGCCCGGGCGGCAGCTACAGCCACCCGGAGGTCGAGGAGTTGCTGCGTGCGGCCGGGGCCGAGGTGGTCATCGTCGATCCGCTGCGCGACGAGGCGCTGCCCGCCGGGACCCGGGCGCTGGTCGTCGGCGGCGGCTTCCCGGAGACGTACGGGGACCGGCTCTCCGCCAACCGCCGGCTCTGCATCGCGGTGGCCGAACTGGCCCGCACCGGCCGGCCGGTGATCGCCGAGGGGGCCGGCCTGCTCTGGCTGGCCCGGGAGCTGGACGGGCTGCCGATGTGCGGGGTGCTCGACGCGATCGGCGCGAGCCGGGACGGCCTGGTGATCGGCTACCGGGAGGCGACCGCCGCGAGCGACAGCGTGGTGGCCCCGGCCGGCGCCACCATGATCGGGCACAAGCAGCACGCCGCCGTGCTCACCCCGCGGGCCGGCGAGCGGGCGGCGTGGAACTGGCCGGGGGGCACCCCGGAGGGCTTCGTCTGGCGGGGCGTGCACGCCTCGCAGCTCGTTCCGCACTGGGCCGCGTACCCGGAGATCGCGGCCCGGCTGGTCGCGGCGGCCGGGGCCCGCGCGGAGGCCCCGGCGTGATCGGGCAGGTGGCCGTCCGCCGCTTCCCGGCGCTGACCGTCTCCACCCCGCGCACCGAGGTACGCCCGCTGGTGGCGGCGGACGCCGAGGCGGTGGACGAGGTGTTCGCCGACCGGCAGACCCAGCGCTGGCTGCCGCTGGCCGACGCCGCCGGGCAGATCGAGGGGCGGGCCTGGTGCACCGAGCTGGCCCGGCAGCGCCGGGACAGCGGGGAGGGCGACCACTACGGGCTGGTCCGCCGGGAGGACCAGCGGGTGGTGGGCTGCCTCTGGACCCGGCGCACCGACTGGGGTGCCCGGCTGACCGAGGTCTCCTACGCGCTCGCCCCGCACGCCCGCGGGTTCGGTCTGGCCGCCGAGGCGGTGGACGCGGTGACCATCGCGCTGATCCTGGAGCACGGGTTCCAGCGGGTCGAGCTGCGGGTCGCGCCCGGGAACGTGGCCTCCCGGCGGGTGGCCGAGAAGGCCGGCTTCAGCTATGAGGGCCTGCTGCGCAACGCGGGCTACGTCCGGGGCGCCCGGGTCGACCTCGAACTCTGGTCCTTCGTCGCCGCCGACCTCCGCTGACCCCGGCCGCCACCCGCACCGGAAAGTCGATCAAGAGGTTTGCGTCGGGAATCGGGCGATCCCGCGCGCAAACCCCTTGATCAACTAACCCGGGCGCACCCCCGGGCGGTCCAGGGTGGGTGCCGGCCGCTCAGCCGACGATCTGGTCGGAGGGTGGGGTGAACTGGCGGACGGGTTGCCCCTTGAGCGCTTCGCGCAGGGTCAGCGCCACCGCGTTCACCGGAACCTCGGACTGCCCGTCACCCACCGCGTTGAACGGGTTGTCCGGGTCGGCGATGAAGCTCGCCGCCGCCAGCTCCGGGGTGAAGCCGACGAACCAGGCGGACCGGGTGCTGTCCGTGGTACCCGTCTTGCCGGCCACCGGGCGGCCGACCGTGCCCCGGACGCTGTCGGCGGTCGACCAGCCCCCGCAGCCCCCCTTGGCCGGGGTGTCGCCGGTGGGGCAACGGGCCGCGTCGGTGGCCGCCCGGGCGGCGTCGGCGCTGACCACCTGCCGGCAGCGCGGCTTCGCGACCTCCCGCTGCACCCCGCCGGGGGTGGTGTACATGGCCGGGGTGCCGTCCCGGTTCATGATCGAGTTCACCGGGATCGCCTCGCAGTACCGCCCCTCGGCGGCGACCGTCGCGTACGCGTTGGCCATCTCCAGCGGGGTGGCGTCGGAGACGCCCAGGGTGAACGCGCCCCACTTCTTCGCCTTCGCCGGCGACGCCTGGTCCTTGTCCACGTCGGTCCGCCAGCGCAGCCCCAGCTGCTCGGCCAGGCGCACCCCCGCGTCCGCCCCGACCTTCTCCTCCAGCTGCACGAAGTACGTGTTCACCGACTTGCCGAAGCCGGACCACATGGTCTGCACGCCGGTCATGGCGCCGCTGGCGTTTGACGGCGCCCAGCCGTCGTACACCGCCGACTTGTAGGTGTACGGCGAGTTGAACGAGGTGGACAGCGTCATCCCGGAGTTGAGCGCGGCGAGCATCGGGAACATCTTGAACGTCGAACCGGCCTGGTAGCCGGGGAGCGTGCCCCCGCCGAGCAGCGGCGCCACCGTGTTCGGGTAGTTCGCCTTGACCTTCGGGCCGGCCTCCGGGTTGGAGCTGGGCCCGTTGTCGCTGAGATTCAGCGAGTAGTTCCGGTTCACCGCCATCGCCTTGATCCGCCCGGTGCCCGGTTCGGCCACCACGATCCCGTTGGCGAACGGGCTGCCGGTGTTGTCCTTGGCGCCCACGTTCTTCTCGGCCGCCGCCTGGATCTTCGGGTCGAGGGCGAGCACGATGCGATAGCCGCCGCGGCGCAGCTTGTCCATCCGTTCCAGCCGGTTGCTCCCGAACGCGGGCTGGGCGCTCCACCAGTTCTTCAGGTAGTCGCAGTAGAAGCCCCAGGTCGGCCGGTACTTCGGGTCCATCGAGGCGCAGTCGTTCGGCGGGGTGGTCAGCCGCAGCTTGATCGGTTCCGCCTTGGCCTGCGCGGCGGCGTCCGGGGACAGGTAGCCGAGGCGGGCCATGTTGTCGAGCACGTAGTTGCGCCGGGCAGTGGCGTCCTTCTGGTCGGAGGTGATCGGGTCGTACTCCGACGGGGACTTGACCAGGCCGGCGAGGGTGGCCGCCTCGACCGGGCTGAGATTGGCCGGCGTCTTGGAGAAGAAGATCTGCGACGCGGCGTAGATCCCGTACGCCCGGTGGCCGAAGTAGGCCGAGTTGAGGTAGCGCTCCAGGATCTGCTCCTTGCTGAGATGCTTCTCGATCTCCAGCGCCATCCGCATCTCCTTGACCTTGCGCAGGCTGGTCTGCTGGGTGGCCTCCTGGACCTCCTTCGGCGTCTTGGCGCTGTCCCGCAGCGCCATCCGGACGTACTGCATGGTCAGGGTCGAGGCGCCCTGGGAGACGCCGCCGGAGCGGGCGTTGGAGACGAAGGCGCGGGCCACGCCCTTCGGGTCGACGCCGTGGTGCTGGTAGAAGCGGTTGTCCTCGGCGGCGACGATCGCCTGCTGGATGTTCGGCGAGATGTCCTCGATCTTGGTGTACTGCCGGTACTCCTCGTAGAACATCGTCAGCACCGTCTTGCCGTCCGGCGCGTAGAGGTACGAGGTCTCGGCGGGTAGCGCGGTCTTCAGGATGTCGGTCTTCTGCTCCACTGCGTGCGCGGTGGCCTTGGCGCCGATGCCGGTGAGGGCGGCGAGCGGGTACGCCGCGGCGGCGACCACGATGCCGGCGATCAGCCCGGCGCGGAGGAGAGGAATGGCACGACCAGCGGAGGCAAGGGGTCGGTTGCTCACGAGGTCAAGCTATGACATTTCCGATTCGGAAATGAGAAGAATTCATAAACGGCCGGACGGTGCACGGGTGGTGACGCGGCCCACGCCGGGATCCGCTGTCCCGGGCGGCGGCTTCCCGGCAGGATCGCGGACATGCGCGCGCAGCTCACCGGGACCGCGCCGGCCGCCGCCGGACCGGTACGACACCTCCCGCCCGGCGCGTCCGACGCCGCGCCGCGACCTGGCGCCGTCGAGCCCGACCTCGGGCACCACGGGGACGTCGAGGCGACCCCCGGACTGATCGACCTGGCGGTCAACGTCCGCCGCGCCCCGATGCCCGACTGGCTGGCCGATCCGCTGGTCGACGCCCTGGGTCGGCTCGCCGCGTACCCGGACCCCGGCCCGGCCCGGGCCGCCGTCGCTCACCGGCACGGGCGACCCCCGGAGGAGGTACTCCTCACCGCCGGCGCGGCCGAGGGTTTCGTGTTGCTCGCCTGGGCGCTACGGGACGCCCGCCGGCCGGTGGTGGTGCACCCGCAGTTCACCGAGCCGGAGGCGGCGCTGCGCGCCGCCGGCCACCCCGTCGAGCGGGTGCTGCTCGACCCGGCCGAGGAGTTCCGGCTCGACCCGGCCCGGGTGCCCGCCGACGCCGACCTGGTGATGATCGGCAATCCCACGAACCCCACCTCGGTGCTGCACCCCGCCGAGGCGCTCGCCGCGCTGGCCCGTCCCGGCCGGGTGCTGGTGGTCGACGAGGCGTTCGCCGACACCACCCTCGCCCCGGGCGTCGACGGCGAGCCCGAGTCCCTCGCCGGCCGCCGCGACCTGCCCGGCCTCGTGGTGGTCCGCAGCCTCACCAAGACCTGGGGGCTGGCCGGGCTGCGGATCGGCTACCTGCTCGGCGACGCCGCCCTGCTCGCCCGCTGCGCCGAGGCCCAACCGCTCTGGGCGGTCTCCACCCCGGCGCTGGCCGCGGCGACCGCCTGCGCGACCCCGGCCGCCGTGGCGGCGGAGCGCGCCATCGCCGCCGGGCTCGCCGCCGACCGCGAGCACCTGGTGGCCCGCCTCTCCGGCCTGCCCGGCGTACGCGTCGCCGGCCGGCCGGCCAGCGCCTTCGTCCTCGTCCACCTGCCCGGTGCCGCCGCCGTCCGGGAGCGGCTGCGCGAGCGCGGCTGGGCGGTACGCCGGGGCGACACCTTCCCCGGGCTCGGCCCGGACTGGCTGCGGATCGCGGTGCGCGATCCGGCGACGACCGACGCGTTCACCGACGTGCTGGCGGAAATCCTGGAGGCATGATGTTGGAGTCCACCGTCGCGGCGATCCGTCCGCTCGACGAGGCCGCCATGGCGGCCGCCCGCGAGCTGCAGGGCCGGCTGACCAAACCCGCCGGCTCGCTCGGCGCCCTGGAGCCGCTCTCGGTCCGCCTCGCCGGGCTGGCCGGCGGCTGCCCGCCGCCGCTGCCCGAGCCGGCCGCGGTGGCGATCTTCGCGGGCGACCACGGCGTGCACGCCCAGGGCGTCACCCCCTGGCCGCAGGAGGTCACCGCGCAGATGATCGGCAACTTCCTGGCCGGCGGCGCGGTGGTCAACGCGTTCGCCCGGCAGGCCGGCGCCTCGGTCACCGTGGTGGACGTCGGCGTGGCCACCCCGCTGCCGGCGGACGGGGGCGGCGATCCGGCCGGTCCCCGGCTGGTCCGGGCGAACGTGCGGACCGGCACCCGGGACCTGACCGTCACCGCCGCGCTGACCCGGGACGAGGCGCGGACGGCCGTGCAGACCGGCATCCGGGTGGCCGGCGAACTGGTCGATGGCGGCGCCGGGATCCTGATCACCGGGGACATGGGCATCGGCAACACCACGCCGGCCGCCGCGCTGATCGCCGCGTTCACCGGCGTCGACCCGGCCGAGGCGACCGGGCGCGGCACCGGGGTGGACGACGAGACGTACGCCCGGAAGGTCGACGTGGTCCGGGCGGCGCTGAACCGGCACACCCTCGACCCGGCCGACCCGCTGGGCGTGCTGGCCGCCGTCGGCGGGCTGGAACACGCCGCGCTGTGCGGGCTGATCCTGGGCGCCGCCGCCCGCCGGGTGCCGGTGCTGCTGGACGGGGTGATCGCGGTCAGCGCCGCGCTGGCCGCCGCCGCGTTCGCGCCGGACGCGGTCGGCGCCATGGTCGCGGGGCACCGCTCGGCGGAACCGGGCGCCACGGCGGCGCTGCGGCACCTCGGCCTCGACCCGCTGATCGACCTCGGGCTGCGCCTCGGCGAGGGCACCGGTGCGCTGCTCGCGCTGCCGGTGGTCACCGGCGCGGTCCGGGTGCTGCACGAGGTGGCCACCTTCGACGCGGCGGGAGTGGCGGAGAAGTGAGCGCCAGTCCGTACCCGCTCGGGCTGCGGCTGGCCGGGCGGCGCGTGGTCGTGGTGGGCGGGGGAGCGGTGGCCACCCGGCGGGTGCCGGCGCTGCTCGACGCCGGCGCGGACGTCCTGCTGGTCTCGCCGGAGCTGACCCCGGCGCTGCGCGCCCACGTCGACGCCGGCCGGCTGCACTGGGAGCCGCGCCGGTTCACCCCCGACGACCTGGACGGCGCCTGGCTGGTCCAGGTGGCGGTGGACGACCGGGCCGCCGCGGCCGCGGTGAGCGCCGCCGCCGCCGAGCGCCGCATCTTCTGCGTACGGGCCGACGACCGGGCGGCCGCCACCGCGTGGACTCCGGCGGTCACCCGGCACGGCCCGGTCACCGTCGCGGTGCTCGGTGGCGGCGACCCCCGCCGCGCGATGTCCGTCCGCGACGCGATCCGCGACCTGCTCGGTGCAAGGAAGGGCACCCTCTTAACGCCTGCGGTAGAGGAGGGGTCCCCTGTTAACACCCCGGGCCGGGTGGCGCTGGTCGGGGCGGGGCCGGGCGATCCCGAGCTGATCACGCTGAAGGGCTGGCGGTTGCTCACCGCGGCGGACGTGGTGGTCGCCGACCGGCTCGTCCCGGGGCTGCTCCTCGACGAGCTGCGCCCCGACGTCGAGCTGGTCGACGCCTCGAAGATCCCGTACGGGCCGTCCCGCGCCCAGGAGGAGATCAACCGGATCCTGGTGGACCGCGCCCTGGCCGGGAAGGCCGTGGTACGGCTCAAGGGCGGCGACCCGTACGTCTTCGGCCGGGGCGGCGAGGAGCTGCTGGCCTGTGCCGCGGCGGGCGTGCCGGTGACCGTGGTGCCCGGGGTGACCAGCGCCGTCGCCGTGCCCGCGGTGGCCGGGGTGCCGGTGACCCACCGGGCGGTGGCGCACGAGTTCACCGTGGTGTCCGGGCACGTGGCCCCCGACTCGCCGGCCTCGCTGGTCCGCTGGGAGTCGCTCGCCGGCCTGCGCGGCACCCTGGTGATCCTGATGGGCCTGAAGAACCTGGCCGCGATCAGCGCCACGCTGATCGCCCACGGGAAACCGCCGGCGACCCCCGCGGCGGTGATCCAGGAGGGCACCACCAGTGGCCAGCGGACCCTCCGTTCGACCCTGGGCGCGGTGGACGCCGACGTCGTCGCCGCCGCGCTGCGCCCACCCGCCATCGTGGTCATCGGCGACGTGGTCGACGCGCTGGCCGGCGGACCGGCGGACACCTGAGTCGCCCGCCCCGGCGCCGGCCCGCTTCGGGCGTTCGCTCGTGGCCCCCGGCGTCGGGGCGAGGCCTGTGCGCGACGCCCCGCCCGTGGGCGGTCCGCGGCGCCGACCCACCGACTCGCGCGCCCTCGCCGGCCGGAAGCACTCCGGTCCGCCTTTGCTCTGCTTCAACCCACGCAACAGTTCCGGGCCGTCTGTGTTGCGCCCGTTGTAGCAGAGCAAAGGCAGTGGGGGAGACGGTCGGGGCCCGGAGCCGGTGTGGCGATGTGAACGGCGACGGCGGCGGAGAACCGAGGTCCTCCGCCGCCGTCGGCGCCACCGTCAGCTCACTGCTTGAGCATGTTGTCCAGCAGCAGGGCGCAACGGATCAGACCCAGGTGGCTGTAGGCCTGCGGGTGGTTGCCCAGACCGCGCTCGGCCAGCGGGTCGTACTGCTCCGGGAGCAGCCCGGTCGGACCCGCCGTGTCGATCATCTGGGCGAACAGCTCCTCCGCGTCGGTCCGCCGGCCGGTGCGCAGGTACGCCTCGATCAGCCAGGACGTGCAGATGTGGAAGCCGCCCTCCCGGCCGGGCAGGCCGTCGTCCCAGTGGTACCGGTAGACGACCGGGCCGCTGCGCAGCTCAGCCTCGATCTTCAGCACCGTGGACAGGAAGCGCGGGTCGTCGCCCGGGAGCAGCCCCGACAGGCCGATCCAGAGCGACGAGGCGTCCATCTCGTCGTGCCCGTACGCGACGCTGTAGGCCTCGGCCTCCTCGTGCCAGCCGTGCTCCAGCACGTTGGACCCGATCCGGTCGCGCAGCTCCACCCACTCCGGCCGGTCCTCGTGCCCGTGCTGCCGGACCACGTGCAGCGCCCGGTCCACGGTCATCCAGCACATGACCTTCGAGAAGATGTGGTGCCGCGGGGTGAGGCGGGCCTCCCAGATGCCGTGGTCGGGCTCGTGCCAGCGGCGGCGGACCGCCTCGACCATGTTGTCCAGCACCCGCCACTCGTCGTCCCGGACCGAGCCCCGGGCGTCGGCCACCGCGGCGATCAGGTCCGCGATCGGACCGAACACGTCGAGCTGGAGCTGGTGGTTGGCGAGGTTGCCGACCCGGACCGGCCGGGAGCCGGCGTACCCGGGCAGGGTGTCGATGACCGCCTCGGCGCCCAGCTCGTAGCCGTCGACGGTGTAGAGCGGGTGCAGCCGCTCGGGGTGCCCGCCGGTCCGCTCGACCACGCCGTCGATCCAGCGCAGCAGCGCCTCCGCCTCCTCGGTGGAGCCGAGGTCGACCAGGGCCCGCGCGGTCATCGCCGCGTCGCGCAGCCAGCAGTAGCGGTAGTCCCAGTTCCGCACGCCGCCCAGCTCCTCGGGGAGCGAGGTGGTCGCCGCGGCGAGGATCGAGCCGGTCGCCTCGTGGCAGAGCCCGCGCAGGGTGAGCGCGCTGCGGGCCACCAGGTCCCGGGCGGTGCCGGGCAGCCGCAGCCCGGCCACCCAGTCCTTCCACGGCTGCTCGGCCGACGTCTGCCGCTCGTGGACCGGCACGTGGTGGTGCTCCAGGCTCTGCGTGCCGAAGCGCAGCTCCAGCACCACCTGGCCGCCCGCGGCCGAGAGGTCCACCACCGCCCTGGCGGACTCGTAGCCGCCGTCGTTGGTGACGTTCCACTCGACCCCGGGGGAGTAGAGCGCGACCGGCTCGTTGGAGCCGAGCACCAGCAGCCCGTCGTCCAGCGGCTGGAGCTGCACCTGGACCTGGCCGAACTCGGGGCGCGGGGCGAACTCGATCCGGGCCCGGCCGGTGCCGCTGAGCAGCCGTACCAGGGTCGAGTCGCCGGTGACGACGGCCTCGCCGTCCGGGGTGGTCTCCCGGGCCGGCAGGTCCAGCCAGTCGGTGACGGTCAGCCCGGACCAGCGGGTCTCCACGGTCATCGTGCCGCTGCGGTACCGCTGGCCGAGCGGGATGCCGCCGCGCTCCGGGCCGACGGTGAAGTGGCCGGCCGGGCTGCCGCCGACCAGGTCGGCGAAGATCGCCGCCGAGTCGGGCTTCGGATGGCAGAGCCAAGTGATCTTGGCTTCCGGGGTGACCAGCGCGACGGTCCGCCCGTTGGCCAGCATCGAGTGCCGCTCGATCGGCACCGCCCGCTCGCCGAAGAGCCAGTGCCGGCGGGTCTCCAGCAGCAGGCCCAGCGCCCGGGCCGCCTCGATCGGCTCGGCCACCCGGTAGTCCGCCTGGGTGTCGCCCGGGCCGATCTTGATGCCGACGTCCGGGCCGTGCAGGTTGCCGAAGGCGTTCTCGTCGGTGACGTCGTCGCCGATGAAGAGCACCGCGCTGGCGGCGAGCTGGGTCCGGAGCTGGTCCACGGCGGTGCCCTTGTGGGTGGCGACCACCGACAGCTCGATGACCTCCTTGCCCTGGGTGACGGTCACGTCGTCCCAGGTCGCCGGGCCGCTGCGGACCGCCTCGACGGCGGACGCGGCGATCTGCGGGTCCACCCCGCGGGTGTGCACGGCGACGCTGGCCGGCTTGCGCTCCAGCCGTATCCCCGGGTGGACCGCGGCGATCTCGCGCAGCGTGTCCCGCAGGCGGGTGCGCACCGCGATCAGCTCGGGGGTGAGCCGCTCGACGAAGCCGATGTCGAACTCGGAACCGTGGCTGCCGACCAGGTGGACCTCGCTGGGCAGCCGGGAGAGCGTGGCCAGGTCGCGCAGCGCGCGGCCGGAGACCACCGCGACGCTCGTCTGCGGCAGCGACGCCAGCGCGCGCACCGCGGCCACCGACTCGGGCAGCGGTACGGCCTTGCTCGGGTCCTCGACGATCGGCGCGAGGGTGCCGTCGTAGTCGCAGGCGACCAGGAGCTGCGGGACGCGGGCGATCCGACCGATGGCCGCGCGCAGCTCGGGATCCAGCACCCCGCCGTGCGGGGTGGTGGTGGCGGGAACACTCACGCAGCGGCCTCCGCATCGGGCACGCCGAGCTCGGTCAGGAAGGACTTGGCCCAGTGCCCCACGTCGTGGGTGCGCAGATGGCGCTGCATGATCCGCATGCGGCGGCGGGCTTCGGGCCGCTCGACGTGCACGGCGCGCAACAGCGCGTCCTTCACTGCGTCGGGGTCGTGCGGGTTGCACAAAAAGGCCTGGCGCAGCTCGGTGGCGGCGCCGGCGAACTCACTGAGCACGAGCGCGCCGCCCTGGTCGGCGCGCGATGCGACGTACTCCTTGGCCACCAGATTCATTCCGTCTCGCAGCGGGGTCACCATCATCACGTCGGCCGCGACGTACATCGCGGCCAGTTCGGAGCGACTGTACGACTGATGCAGATAATGCACCGCCGGCACGCCGACCCGTCCAAATTCACCATTAATCCGACCGACCTCGCGCTCGACCTTCACCCGAAGTGCCTGGTAGTGCTCCACGCGCTCGCGGCTCGGGGTGGCCACCTGCACCATAACCGCGTCGGGAACTGTCAACTTTCCGTCAGCGAGGAGTTCCCGGAAGGCCTTGAGTCGGAGCTCGATGCCCTTGGTGTAGTCCAGCCTATCGACACCCAGGATGATCGTCCGGGGGTTCCCCAGCTCCTCGCGGATCTGCTTGGCCCGCGCCTGGATCGTCGGGTCTGCGGCCATCCGCTCCATCTCGCTGGTGTCGATGGAGATGGGGAACGCGCCCGCCTTCACCTGCCGGCCGTCGACCTGGATCATCTGCCCCTCGTACCGCAGGCCGAGCAGGTGGCGGGCCAGCCGGACGAAGTTCTGCGCGGCCAGCCGCTGCTGGAAGCCGACCAGGTCGGCGCCGAGCAGGCCGCGCAGGATCTCGGTGCGGAAGGGCATCTGCATGAACAGCTCGATCGGCGGGAACGGGATGTGCAGGAAGAACCCGATCCGCAGGTCCGGCCGCAGCTCGCGGAGCATCGCCGGGACCAGCTGGAGCTGGTAGTCCTGCACCCAGACCGTCGCGCCCTCCGCCGCCACGTCCGCCGCGGCCTCCGCGAACCGGGCGTTGACCAGCCGGTACGCCTCGCGCCAGCGGCGCTTGTAGGCCGGGGTCTCCACCGCGTCGTGGTAGAGCGGCCAGATCGTCGCGTTGGACTGCCCCTCGTAGTAGCGCTCCAGCTCCTCGGCGCTCAGCGGCACCGGGTGCAGCCGGATGCCCTCCAGGTCGAACGGCTCGGGAGCCGCGCCGGTGCCGCCCGCCCAGCCGACCCAGGTGCCCTTGTGCTCGGCGAGGACCGGGTGCAGTGCGGTGACGAGCCCGCCGGGACTGCGCCGCCACTGCCGTCCCTCGGGTGTGCTCACCTCGTCGACCGGCAGTCGGTTCGCCACAACGACAAAGGAGCTACGGACGGTCACGATCGGCCACCTCCGGGTGCTGACGGGTCCACCGCGATGAGCGTACTGAGCGTAGCTGCGGCGTCTGTTCCCCCGTGACTGAGTCACGTACCCGTCCCAGATCCACCGAACCCTCATCGTGATCTTGTCAACATCCAGGGCACGCGGGTCGCCGGGGCGGGGTTGATGTGGGCGGAGCGGGGCGTACCTGTCAGGATTGACGATGGCGTGCGCGCGGCCCGCTGCCCGCGCCCTGAACAAGCTCGCGATCCAATCGACGGAGGTAGCCCGCACCGTGGCCCAGTTCATCTACGTCCTGGAAAAGGCGCGCAAGGCGCACGGCGACAAGGTCGTGCTCGACAACGTGACGCTGAACTTCCTGCCGGGGGCCAAGATCGGTGTGGTCGGTCCGAACGGCGCCGGTAAGTCCAGCCTCCTCAAGATCATGGCAGGCTGGGACCAGCCGAGCAACGGCGAGGCCCGGCTGATGCCCGGGTACACCGTCGGCATGCTCGCGCAGGAGCCGCCGCTCAACGACGCCAAGACCGTCCTCGGCAACGTCGAGGAGGCGGTCGCCGAGATCAAGACCAAGCTGGAGCGGTTCAACAAGATCGCCGAGCAGATGGCGACCGACTACTCCGACGAGCTGATGGAGGAGATGGGCAAGCTCCAGGAGGAACTGGACAACGCCGACGCCTGGGACATCGACTCCAAGCTCGAGCTGGCGATGGACGCGCTGCGCTGCCCGCCGCCGGACGCCGACGTCACCCAGCTCTCCGGTGGTGAGCGCCGCCGGGTGGCGCTGTGCAAGCTGCTGCTGGAGGCGCCCGACCTGCTCCTGCTCGACGAGCCCACCAACCACCTGGACGCGGAGAGCGTGCAGTGGCTGGAGCAGCACCTGGCCAAGTACGCCGGCACCGTGATCGCCATCACCCACGACCGGTACTTCCTCGACAACGTCGCCAACTGGATCCTCGAGCTGGACCGCGGCCGCGCCTACCCGTACGAGGGCAACTACTCCACCTACCTGGAGAAGAAGGCCGCCCGGATGGCCGTCGAGGGCCGCCGCGACGCCAAGATGAAGAAGCGCCTCTCCGAGGAGCTGGAGTGGGTCCGCTCCAACGCCAAGGCCCGCCAGACCAAGTCCAAGGCCCGGCTCGACCGGTACGAGGAGATGGCCACCGAGGCGGAGAAGACCCGCAAGCTGGACTTCGAGGAGATCCAGATCCCGCCGGGCCCGCGCCTGGGCAGCACGGTCATCGAGGCCAACCACCTGGTCAAGGCCTTCGGCGACCGGGTGCTGATCGACGACCTGTCCTTCTCGCTGCCGCGCAACGGCATCGTCGGCGTGATCGGCCCGAACGGCGTCGGCAAGACCACGCTGTTCAAGACGATCGTCGGGCTGGAGGAGCCGACCGGCGGCACGGTCCGGGTCGGCGAGACCGTCTCGCTGTCCTACGTCGACCAGAGCCGGGCCGGCCTGGCCGGCGACAAGACGGTTTGGGAGACGGTCTCCGACGGGCTGGACCACCTCATGGTCGGCAAGGTCGAGATGCCGTCCCGGGCGTACATCGCCGCCTTCGGGTTCAAGGGGCCGGACCAGCAGAAGCCGACCAAGGTGCTCTCCGGCGGCGAGCGGAACCGGCTGAACCTGGCGCTGACCCTCAAGATCGGCGGCAACGTCATCCTGCTCGACGAGCCGACCAACGACCTGGACGTGGAGACCCTCGGCAGCCTGGAGAACGCGCTGCTGGAGTTCCCCGGCTGCGCCGTGGTCATCTCCCACGACCGGATGTTCCTCGACCGGGTCGCCACGCACATCCTGGCCTGGGAGGGCGACGACCAGAACCCGGCCAAGTGGTTCTGGTTCGAGGGCAACTTCGAGGCGTACGAGAAGAACAAGATCGACCGGCTCGGCGCCGAGGCCGCCCGTCCGCACCGGGTGACCTACCGCAAGCTGACCCGTGACTGACAAGTTCGTCTACCACTGCACGCTGCGCTGGTCCGACCTGGACGCTTACGGGCACGTCAACAACGCCCGCTTCCTCACCCTCTACGAGGAGGCGCGGGTGGCGCTGATGTTCGCCGGCGGCCGGGCGTGGGGCGTGGGCTCCTTCGCCGACGGGGTCGTCATCCGCCGGCACGAGGTCGACTACCTGCGCCCGGTCGACTACGCGCTGGGCCGGGCCAGCGTGGAGACGGCGCCCACGGTCCGGATCGAGCTGTGGGTGGAGCAGCTCCGGGCGGCCTCGTTCACCGTCGCCTACGAGCTGTACGACGGTGACGTGCTGGCCAGCACCGCCCGCTCGGTGCTGGTCCCGTTCGACCTGGCCGCGCAGCGGCCCCGCCGGATCTCCCCGGACGAGCGGGCCTTCCTGCTCCGCTACGCGCCGGGTCTGACATCCCGGGCCGGGGAGGCGCCGTGACCGGGCCGGCGGAGCACGGGTTGACCGGCGTGGCCGACGCGGGGGCCTTCGTGGCCCGGCTGGTCCGGCTGGACCCGGCCGCCCTGGTCCGGCTGCGTCCGGTGCCGGAGGTCGGGTGGACCGCCCTCTGGGCCCGGTTGCCGTGGGGGGTGCTGGTGGTCCGGACGGTTCCGGGGGCGGCCCCCGGCGACGTCACCGTCGCCGCCGCGGAGCTGCTCGCCGAACTGGAGGCGGGCGGGGGCGCGCTGCCCCGGCGCCGGGACGACGCGTGGCGCTGGCCGCTGCCCCCGGCCGCGAGCCGGGCGGTGGAGACGCTGCCCGCCGAGGACGTCCGCCGGATCGCCACGGCGGCGGCCGGGACTCTGCGCGAGGCCGCCGCGCACGGCGTGGCGGGCCGGGCGGTGGGGCAGCGGGCGCTGCGCGACGCGCTGCTGGACCACGTCGCGGTGGTGGTCACCCCGGACGACGCGCCGGACGCCCCGGTGGAGGTGCCGCAGCGGCTGGTCCAGGGCCTGGTCCGGATGGGCTTCCTCGGCGCTGGCGACGTCCAGGTGAGGGTCGCGGGCCGTTGGGTCGGCCTGGTCGGACCGTATGGAGCGGCCTGGTCGCGGAAGGTGCCCGAACTCAGCCTCGCTCCCGCAATCGGTCGTCCGAACGGATGACCCCTGTTCATTCTTCCGGTTTGGGGCGTCCGTTGGGGGGATGCCTCAAACCGGCTGTCCGGGTACCGTCCATCCTCGGATCCAACGCACCGTAGGCGGCTGGATCCGCTGGGGAGTGAGGTGCGCGAGCGATGCCGTGGTGGTCATGGCGCCCAGGTCCCGCCGTCGGCGGCGATCCGGAAACTCGAAGCGGGATCACAGTGGATGACAGCGTCCGGTGCGGTCCGCCGACGCCCCGCCAGCCGGGGGACGACGCCGCCGTCGAGCGGCCGGTGACCCCCGACATGCCGGCCACCGTCGGTCCGGTCACCCTCCGCCGGGTCTGCGACGCGCTCGACCTGCTCGACGTGCGCTACCTGGCCGACGGCGACGGGAACCTGCTGGCCATGTGGGAGCGGCACGCCGTCCTGGTCACCCTCGAAGGGCCGGACGACGAGATCCTGGTGATGCGGGCCCGCCCACATGCGACGGTGCCGCCCGACTGGGCGGACCGGGCCTACCGGGTGGTCAACGAGTGGAACCACACCCGCCGGTTCTGCAAGGCGTACATCGGTGACCCGACCGAGCGCGGACAGCTCCCGATCTACGCGGAGCTGCAGGTCCCGCTCGGCGCCGGCGCCCACGACGCCCTGCTGGTCGAGATGCTCGACTGCGGCGCCGCGGTGGCCACCACCTTCGTGGACTGGCTGCACGACGAGGGCGCGCTGCTCTGAGCCGCCGCCGCGGGGGCCGTCAGGCTCCGGGGGCCGGGTCCTCCACCACGTTCACCAGGAAGTACGCCGCCCGCTCCAGGTAGTCCCAGAGCGCGCCGGCGATCTCCGGCGGCAGGTCCAGCCGGTCCACCGCCCGCCGCATGTGGTGCAGCCAGGCGTCCCGCTCGGCCGCCCCGATCCGGAACGTCGCGTGCCGCATCCGCAGCCGCGGGTGGCCACGCTGCTCGGAATAGGTGTGCGGGCCGCCCCAGTACTGCATGAGGAAGAGCGTCAGCCGGTCGGCGGCCGGGCCGAGGTCCTCCTCCGGGTACATCGGCCGCAGCAGTGGGTCGGTGGCGACGCCGGCGTAGAACTCGTCCACCAGCTTGCGGAAGGCGGGTTCGCCGCCGATCGCCTCGAAGGGGGTCATCGGCTCGCCTGGGGAAGTCACGCCCCCATCCTGCCAGGTCGGCCGACGGCCGGCTGCCGCCCACCGGCCGGCTGCGGGTCAGGTCACCGCCTGCCGGCGGCGGCTCCGGTCCCCGGTGCGCTCCCCGCCGCTCGCCGGGGCGGCGCCCCGGTCCGGCGGGTGGGGCCGGCCGGGCCCGGCCGGCGCGTCGCCCTGTTGGGCCGCCTCGATCGCCGCGTCCACCGTCTCCCGGCGTGGCCAGGCGAGCGCGGCCCCGAGCATCAGCACGACGCCGGCCGCGCTCCACACGCCGACCACCATCGGGATGGCGAACCGCTCGGCGAGGGCGCCGGTCGCCATCACCGCCCCGCCCTGGATGATCTGCGTCCCCGTGCCCATCACGCCGAAGGCCCGGGCACGGTAGCCGTCGGGCAGGGCGCGGACGAAGAGCCCGTTCGCCACCGGCAGCAGCCCCGCCGCGGCGAAGCCGCACGCCGCCGCGAGGAGCGCCACCACGAGCGGCGGCGGATCGAACAGGGCGGGCACCAGCACCGCCGGCCCGAGCACCGCCAACGGGCGCATCAGCGCCAGCCGCCGGGCCGGGCCGACCAGTCGGCCGATGACCAACCCGCCGAGCACGTAGCCGAGCGGGTTGGCGACCATGATGACCGCCTGGGCGGTGCCGCTGCCGAGGCTGCCGCCGCGCTTTTCGGCCCAGGCCGCGGCGAGGCCCTCGGGCACGATGGAGAAGAGCATCGCGCTGAACACCAGCACGGCGATCGCCCGCAGGACCGGCTGGCCGAAGACGATCCGGAAGCCCTGGCCGGTCTCGCGGAGCAGGTGGCTGCGGTGGGCGGTGGTCATCGCCGATGGCCGGTCCCGCAGGCCGAACCGGACCAGGGCGGCCGATGCCGCGAATGTGGCCGCGTTGATCAGCAGCGCGGTGGTCGGGCTGATCGCGGCGATCGCGGCGCCGAGCATGTAGCCGATCACCTGGGCGGTCTGGCCGGCGCTCGTCAGCACGGACAGGCCGACCACCAGCCGGTCGCCGTGCAGGATCTGCGGGGACACCGCCGAGCGTGCCGCCTGGCTCGGCGGATTGGCCAGCGTGGCGGCGAAGAGCAGGGCGAGGATCGCCCACGGCGGGATCCCGGGCAGTGCCACCAGCACCATCAGCGCCATCCGGACCACGTCGCAGACGACCATCACCTCGCGGTAGCGGTGCCGTTCGGCCACCGTGGCGAGCAGTGGCCCACCGAGCAACCAGGGCAGGTAGCTGGCCGCGAACGCGGTAGCGGAGAGCGCGACCGACTCGGTCTGCTGGTAGACCAGCACCGTGACGGCCGCCTTGGCGATGTAGTCACCGACCCAGGACAGCGCGTTGGCCGCGAAGAGGGCCCGGAACTCGGGCTGGCCGAAGACGTCGCGAAAGGTGGCCGGGCCCTCCGGGGCGGGTCGCTCGTCGGACACCGTCGCCTCCATCGTCCCCGGTGCGGCCACTCGTGATGGCCCTGCCGGGGACCGTCGTCAGATCTACGGATCAGCGAGGACACGAGCACGCTCCCGGGGGAGCGTGTGCACCGGATTCTGCCCGATCGGCTGAGAGCTGGCTAGGGCGAACGGATTGATCGTCGCATCTCCGACTGAACGAACGGACGATACCCGAGGGGCCGCGCGGTGCGCGACCCCCGAAATCATCCGAGCGGCGACGGACGGCGACGGTCAGGTGGCGCCGCCGGTGCCCGTCTCGCCCGGCGCCGGGACGCGGCTCGGCACCCCCGGATAGAGCCGGGCCGCCGCGATCCGGGCCGTGATGCCGGAGTTCTCCAGCGCCTCGGCCAGCCGGCGGCGCAGCTCCCGGCCGACCGCGAACTGCCCGTCGGCGGTCGTCTTGACCACGGTACGGATCACCGCCCCGTCCACCGTGATCTGCTCGACGCCGAGCACCTCCGGCTCCTCCACGACCCGGGGCGCCAGCTCGGGGTCCATCGCCACCGAGGCCGCGGCCGTACGCAGCACCGCGGTGGCCTCCTCGGTGGAGGCGAAGCCGATCGGCAGGTCGACCACCACCAGGGCCCAGCCCTGGCTCTTGTTACCCACCCGGACGATCTCGCCGTTGCGGATGTACCAGAGCACGCCGCGCCCGTCGCGGACCGTGGTGACCCGCAGGCCCACCGCCTCGACCACGCCGGTCGCCTCACCCAGGTCGACGGTGTCGCCGACGCCGTACTGGTCCTCGATCAGCATGAACAGGCCGGCGATCAGGTCCTTCACCAGGCTCTGCGCGCCGAAGCCGAGGGCCACGCCGGCGATCCCGGCGCTGGCCAGCAGTGGCGCCAGGTCGAAGCTGAACTCCTTGAGCACCATCAGCAGCGCGATGCCGAACACGAACGCGGTCACCATGCTGCGCAGCACCGAGCCGATCGCCTCGGCGCGCTGGCGGCGGCGCTCGGGCACGAACTGCTCCGGGTCGAGCGAGGCGCTCGGGATCCGCTCCCGCAGCGGCCTGAGCAGGGTGGGCACCGCGCCCTCGCTGGTGGTGCGTACCAGCCGGTTGATGGTGCGGTGCAGCGCCCAGCGGGCGGCGAACGCGAGAAGCAGGATCAGGAGAACCCGCAGCGGCTTGAGCAGGATCCAGTAGCTGCCCTCGGCGAACCACGCGGAGCCGGTGATCCGGTACATCCACTCGCAGGAACTGCTGCCCTGGCAGTCCGGCTTGTTGGCGGCAGGCAGGGCGACGAGCATCAGGTTGGCGGCACTCACCCTGCTTTCGTACCGCACGGTCCCGGAGAGCCGGCCGCTGACCCACCGCCGCGCCACGGACCGGTCGGCGTGATCATCCCGGGCGGAGCCGGCCATCATGCCACGGCCGGAAAAAGCTTCACGAGGTACCCGGGATTAGTGCGTGCAATCCGGGGCGCGATCAGGGACGATTGGCGCAACGGACGTCGGTGGTCCCGGCCGGCGTCGGTGTCGTTCCCCGCTGCCCGCGGGGCGGGCGCCGACGCGGCAGCGGCGGGAGCGGCTGGACCGGGAGGGTGAGCACGATGCCTGACATACGACCCACGGTGGGCTCCGGTGCACTGGTTCTCAATGCCACCTACGAGCCGCTGTGTGTCGTGTCGGTGCGTCGCGCCGCCATTCTCGTGCTCTCCGCCAAGGCCGTCTGTGTCGCCGACGGCGACGGCATCCTGCACAGCGCGCGCAACGCGCTCCCGGTGCCCTCGGTGGTCCGGCTGACCCGCTACGTCCGGGTGCCGTACCGGACCCACGTCGGGCTCTCCCGCCGGGCGATCTTCGCGCGGGACGGCTGGCGCTGCGCCTACTGCCGGGGGCCGGCGGAGACCATCGACCACGTCTTCCCGCGCAGCCGGGGCGGCCGGCACGCCTGGGAGAACGTGGTGGCGGCCTGCGCCCGTTGCAACCACACCAAGGGCGACAAGACCCCGGCCGAGCTGGGCTGGCGGCTGCACATCATGCCGGTCGCCCCGAAGGGCACGGCGTGGCGGGTGCTCGGCCACCGGGCCCCGGACCCACGCTGGGCGGACTGGCTCGACCTGCGCGAACCCGAGCCCGAGGCGGCCTGACCGGCGGTTCACCCGTTCCGCGCCTGCACCAGCGACGCGTAGACCACCAGATTGTCCGCGTACCCGGTCTCGCCGCCCACCCACTGGCCGCCGCAGGTGATCAGGCGCAGGTTCGGCCGGCTGAAGTCGCCGTAGATCTCGTTCACCGGCAGCTTCTCCTTGCCGTACCGCTGCACCGAGGTGACCTCGAAGACCGCCACCGACCGGTCCTCCCGGGTGACCTCGACCCGGTCGCCGTCGTCGAGCTTCTTGAGATCGTGGAAGACCGCCGGGCCGGTGGTGGTGTCGACGTGGCCGACGATCACCGCCGGGCCGTACTGCCCGGGGGTCGGTCCCTGGTCGTACCATCCGGCCTCGCCGGCCCGGGCGAGCTCGGGCACCGCGATGGTGCCGTCGGGTGCGAGGCCCACCCGGTGCACCGGCGCCCGCAGGCCGAGCTTGCCGATCGAGATGTCCGTCGGTGCGCTCGCCGACAGTACGGGGAACTTCTTCGGCGGCGGCTGCAGACCGGGGAGCAGCCCGGCGGGTAGCACGTTGACCCCGGTCACCCGTTCCACCCCGAGCATGGCCACGATCAGCAGCATCAGCGCCGCGACCACCAGCACCGGGGCGCCGGGACCGCGTTGTGCGGCGTACCGCCAGCGGCCGGCGGTCGTGGGGGGCCGGACCGCGACCGGGCGGGCCGGTGGGCCGGTGCTGGCGACGCTCGCGGTGCAGGCGTGGCCGGCGGCTTGCCCGCGGTCGGGGT
>NZ_RJLN01000072.1 GCF_003725545.1 Micromonospora solifontis
GGTATCTCACGGGACCAGATCGGTGAGAGCCCGCATTGAGCCCGCGGTCGTGGGGCCGGCTCGACGAGAGCTTGCGGCAGACGGCGTGGCGGCCACACTGTACCGGTGAACATGGCCAGGTATCTCAGGACCACGACGGCGGGTTTCGACGAGGTTGCCCCGACGCTGTGGGGCCCGTCCACCGAGGCGGACAAGGACGCCGGCCCGGCCGGCGGCCGGCAGAGCGTGATTCTGGAGCAGTACAAGATCTATGTGGAGATGGCGGATCGCATCAGCGCCCGGCGGGGCCTGACGAACACGTTTTTTCTGAGTCTCAACACATTGATCGCCACGGCTGCTGGTGTCGTCTGGAAAGACCGCTCGGCCGTCGAGGTCTGGTATCTGTCCGTTCCGCTGGCCGCGCTGCTGCTCCAGTGCGCGGCGTGGTTCTGGCTGCTCCGCTCCTACCGCCAGTTGAATTCCGCCAAGTACATCGTGGTCGGGGCGCTGGAGGAGCGGCTACCGGCGTCGCCCTACTGGCGGGCCGAGTGGAAGGCGCTCGGTGAAGGTCGGGACCCGTCACGATACTGGCCACTGACCCACCTGGAGCAGTGGATTCCCGTGTCTTTCGCCGTGGTGTACGTCGCCGGTTTCATCATCGCGGTCCTCGCCTGAGCGCCCAGCGGCCGGGTGGCTGCCCGACACTGTCGGCAATCGGACGATTGCCTCAAGGTCATCCGTCGGTAAGACTGGCACCCGACCCACCGGCGAGGGTGTGCAGAGAATGCCTTTCCTTTTCTTCTTGAGCTACTGCGGTGACGACGGGCGCGGTGGCCTGGTCCGCGAGTTCTATGAGGACCTTCGCGATGAGATCAGGAGGCGTACGACCGAGCCGGAGGAGCAGATCGGCTTCGAGTACGGGGGCATGCGGGAAGGGACGCTGTGGCGTTCCACCGTGGCCGACGGCCTCGGCACCTGCCGGGTCTTCGTGCCGCTCTACTCCCCGCGCTACTTCGGGACCCGCTTCTGCGGCCAGGAGTGGGGGATCTTCGCCGAACGGCAGCGACTGCACGAACAGCAGCGGGGGAGCGCTCCGGAGCTGATCGTCCCGGTGCTCTGGGAGGACGTCTTCGCCAACGGGCCCGGGCGAATTCCGAAGATCGCCGAGGACATCTGGACCAGGAGCGACGGGCTCGGGGGCTCGTACCCGACCTTGGGGTTGCGCAAACTCGTCCAGCTCAGGACGAGGTACCGGGACGAGTACCAGGATGTGGTGGACCGGTTGGCCGGCGTCATCATCAGCGCGGCCGAACAGTACGAGCTGCCGTCGCCCGCTGCGCCGATCGATTTCGACACCGCGCCGGACGTCTTCCGGCCGGACGACTGCGCGGGCGTGGCGCAGATTCCCCTGCAACGTCCGGGGGAGCTGACCGGCGGCGGCCCCCGTCACGTACACCTGGTGGTGGCCGCTCCCACGGCGGCCGAGGCTGCTCAGGAACGCACCAACGTCGACTGCTACGGCAAGCGGTCGGAGGACTGGATGCCGTACCTGCCCGCGGCGACGAAGCCGGTGGTGCGCTACGCGATGGCGGTTGCCGACGAGCAGGACCTGACACCGCACCCGATCGGAGTGAGCGACGGGCTCTCCGAGTTGCTCGAGGAGGCGGAGTCCGAGGGCGAACTGGTCGTGTTGCTCGTGGATGCCTGGGCGACCCGCATGCCCGCCTACGCCGACGCCCTGCGCCCCTACGACGACCGCCTGTACGGCAACTGCGCGGTGCTGCTGCCCTGGAACCTGGCGGACGAGGAGTCGGAGGAGCACGCCCCGGCGCTTATGACCGCGGTCGTGTCGCTGTTCAAGAAGAACGCCCGGATTCCGCATCCGACGTTCCGCGGCGGGCTGCACTCCGTGGAGGAGTTCACCCAGGCGCTGCGCGAGGTGCTGATCCGGACGCAGAGCTTCGTGTTCGAACAGCATCCCGTCCCCGAACTCGTGAACGCGGGCGCGTTCGTGGCACGACCGCTCCTCGAAGGGCCGGGTGCAGCCTGATGGGAACCGAACCCGCCGGTGGTCGGATCGTCACCTTCTACTCGTACAAGGGCGGCACGGGGCGCTCGATGGCCCTGGCCAACATTGCCTGGATCCTGGCCAGCAACGGCCATCGCGTCCTCATGGTGGACTGGGACCTGGAGGCGCCGGGTCTGCACCGGTACTTCCATCCGTTCCTGCCCGACAAGGAGCTGGGCTCCACGTCCGGACTGATGGACGTGCTGTGGAGTTACGCCACGAACATGGTGGACTCGTCCCGCGACGACCGTGAGCAGTGGCGAAAAGAGCACGCCGACGTGTTGGAGCACGTCGTGTCGCTGCGCTGGCCCTTCCCCGACGGCGGGGTGGTGGACCTGCTGCCCGCCGGCCAGCAGGACCGCTCGTACGCCACCCGCGTCATGTCGTTCGACTGGGAGAACTTCTACGACCGGCTGCATGGCGGCTCCTTCATCGAGGAGATGAAGCGCAGCATGCGCCGGCACTACGACTATGTGCTCATTGACAGTCGCACCGGATTGAACGACACCTCGGGCATCTGCACCGTCCAGCTGCCCGACACCTTGGTCATGTGCTTCACGCTGAACGACCAGAGCATCGCGGGAGCGCTCGCCGTCACCGAATCCGTTCGCCGGCAGCGGGGCGGGCAGGACCTCCGGATCCTCCCGGTGCCCTGCCGGGTCGAGGACGGGGAGTCGACCCGGTTGGAAGCGGCACGCCGCTACGTGCGCCACGGGTTTCGGCGCTTTCTCAGTGACCGCAGCGCGGAGGAACGGGACCGCTACTGGGGTGATGTCGAGATCCCCTACAAGATCTTCTACGCGTACGAGGAGATCCTGGCGTCCGTCGGTGACCGGCCCCACCAGGAGGGTTCGCTGCTGGCCGCCTACGAGCGGCTCACCGCGCACCTGACCGACGGGCGGGTGAGGGAGGTCGTGCCGCTCGGCGACGCCGACCGGGAGATGCTGATCAAGCGCTTCTGGCGGCAGACCGTCGGGAGCAGCCTGTACGACTTCTTCATCAGCCACGACCACTCCGACCAGCGTTGGGCCGAGTGGATTGCGGCCCAGTTGGAACAGGCGGGATACCGGGTGTGGGTGCGGTCCTGGGACGTGCGGCCCGGCGCCAGATGGTCCGAGGAGATCGAGCGGGCCGTGCTGTCCAGCGACGTCACGCTGGCGCTGCTGTCTCCCGCGTCGGTGCGGTCGTCGCACGTCCAGCAGGAGTGGCAGCTCGCCCGAGACGTCGACCCGGGCGGGGAGGCCGGGCGGTTGGTGCCCATCCAGGTCGTCGAGTGCGTGCCGCCGCCGGCGTTCGGAGACCTGAATGGCATCCGACTGGTCGGCAGCGACGAAGGGTCGGCCCGCCGGCGGCTGCTCTCGGCGATCCAGCAGATCCAACCGCCGGCCAGCGGCTACCGCCACCGCCTCGAAAGGCACTTCTCACAGGGCTTCCCCGGCTTGCCCCCCAAGATCGCCAATCTGCCGCCGAGGCCGCGCGAGCTGTTGGGGCGTGACCAGGAGATCTTCGAGCTGTGGTCCGGTTTCCAGGTGCCTCGCAGCAGGACGCAGGTGGTGTGCGGGCTGGCCGGGGTCGGCAAGACGGCGCTGGCCGCCGAGTTCGCGCACCGCTTCGCGCACCAGTACGACCTCGTGTGGTGGACCTCCGCCGGCACGCCCGAGGACCTCGCCCGCGGGATGTCGAAACTGGCCGCGGCCCTCGACCTGCCCGCCGAGCGCGTTCTCGACACACCGACCGCGGAACTCCTGTCCGAGCTCGGGCGGCGCCGGTCCCTGCTGATCCTCGACGGTATCGAGGAGCGACACGACGTGTTCGAGGAGGCACCGGCCGGCGTGGACGTCCTCGTCACGTCCCGACGGCAGGGCTGGGGCCCGGCGGTCGCCGAGCACCTGCTGGCGGCGCTGCCGACCGATGAGGCCGTGGCGTTGCTGCGCGGCATCGAACCCGATCTGTCGGAGCAGGCCGCCCGGGACATCGCCGGGCGGGTGGCGGGGCTGCCGCTCGCGCTCACCATGGTCGCGTCCGACCCGGCGGCGGCTGTCCAGGTGCGCGGCGACTCCCGGCGGAGATGGTGGGACCGCGGCACCCACGGTTTCGTCCTCGCCGTGTACTGGGAGTGGGCACGGGTGCGACTGCAGGTCGAGGCGCCGGCGGGCGTGGAACTGCTGCGCATCCTCGCCTTCTTCGCCCCCGAGCCCGTGCCGCTCAGCCTCTTCGTCGACACGCCCGCCGTCGTCGACCATCCCGACCTGCGGGCCTCGATGGCGTACGAGTCCAGCTTCGCGGAGGTCCTCGGCGCGCTGCGCGGCTACAGCCTGGTCGAGCGGACGGACGAGCACCTGCAGGTGCACCCGCTGGTCCAGGCCGCCGTCCGGGAGGACCTCACGGCGGCCGGCCAGGAGGCGTTCCGGCGGCAGGGCGAACGGCTGCTGGTCTCCGCCCGCCTCGGCGATCCCGCCGATCCGCGGAGCTGGCCCCGCTACCGGCAACTGCTTCCCCACGTGCTCGCCGCCGACTGGGTCCGCGGACCGGCGCTGCGTGCGCTGGTGCTGCTCCTCTGCGGTTACCTCTCCGCCAGTGGCCAGGTGGAGCGTGCCCGGACCCTGGCCGACACCATCGTCGAGCGGTTCACCGCACTGCTCGGCGCAGAGCATCGGGACACCGCCTCCGGTCTGCACGTCCTCGCGGGCGTGACCTGGGAGGCCGGTGACCGCGAGGAAGCCTGCGACCTGGCCAACCGGGCCTGGGAGGTGCGGCGTCAACTGCTCGGCGCCGAGCACCGCGACACCCTCGCCAGCCTGAACAATCTGGCGGTCATGCTCTGGAGCGTCGGAAAGCGGGACGAGGCGCTGGCGCAGAACGAGCTGCTGCTGAGCGAGCGACGTGAGTTGCTCGGTCCGGACCATCCGGACACGTTGGTGGCGCTGGGCAACCGGGCCACCATGCTGTACGGGTTGGGCCGCCTGGATGAGGCTCTGCACTGTGAACAGACGGTTCACGACAAGCGACGGAGGAGCCTGAGCCCGCACCACCCGGTGACCCTGGTCTCGTTGGGCAACATCGCCACTCTCCTGGAGAGCATGGGACGAACCGCCGAGGCCGCGATGACGTACGGTCAACTCGCCGATGGCTACGGTGCGACTCTCGGCGAGGATCACCCGGACACGCTGCGCGCGCGGTTCCTGCTGAGCCGGGCGAGACTGGAGATGGGCGACACGCCCGGCGCCCGGCAGCTGCTCACCGACACACTGGCGCGGCAGCAGCGGCTTCTCGGCAGGGAACACCCAGAGGTGGAAGCGAGCCGACTGCTGTTGGCCGAGCTGGCGGCGGCACACCGTGAGTGAACCGGCCCGGGGAGGGACCCGATGGACCCGATGGTGATCACGCTGGCGAGGCAGGCGGGGCAGGCCCTGGTGGCCGCCATGGCCTCCGACGCCTGGCTCGCCGTCCGCGACGGGCTCACGAGGCTGTACGGCCGAATGGGCGAGAGCCGGGCCGCGGAGGTGGCCAACGCGCTTGAGGACTCGCGTCGCACCGTCCTTGAGGGAGGGTCGCCTCCGGAGGTGGTGGCGACCCGTTGGCAGGGCCGGTTCGAGGCCATGTTGGAGGTGTATCCGGAGCAGTCCGAAGGCCTGCGGGAGGTGATCGTGCGGGCCACCTCGGAGGTCGACGTCGACCCGGGCCAGCAGTTCCGGGTCGGGGGTGCGGCGACGGTGCTCGGCAACAGTCAGATCATCGCGCACAACTCCGGTGGCGGCACGATCTGGCCGTGAATCCGCACTACTGCTCAGGCTCACCGGTGTGCGGGTCACGCCGCGACAACAGTCGCTCATGGAGCAGTCGACAACGCGCTTTCCAGTCCGCCTCGAACTCGGCGGTCAGGCAGCGCGTGAGAAGTGTGCACACCGCGTCGATCACCACCGGATCGGTGAGGTCACGCTCGTGAGCTTCGAGCGCCTCCGCCAACCGGCGCCGCGCACCCGACTCGACCAGCTCCAACGTACTCATTGCATGGACCGCTACCGGTAGGTCGATGGCCAGCAGCGCCGGGATGAGGCGCCGGGTCACTCCGACATCGGCCGATCGGTTGGCCACCGCGACGCAGTGCGCGACGAACTCCGGGTCCGCGGGTCGGGGCACGTACAGCTGGGGCAGGAGTTCGACCGCGAGCCGCTGCACACCCTGTTCCATGCTGGCGAGCAGGGCGAGGATGCTCTCCTCGTCGGTGCCTCCATGGGCGGCGAGGGCACGGATGGCCTGCTTCCGCCAGATCTTGTTCTCGAACTCGTCCAGCGCGATGTCGGCGCTGACCGCGAGTTCGGAGCGGCTGAGTCGCGCGGGCTCGCTGAGGATCCGGGCGACCGTCGTTCGCTTGTTCCGTTCCTCCATCAGGCCCAGGGCCAGTTCGATCATCCGTGAGAGTTGGCGTTTGAGTCGGTCCCGGAACGTCCCGTAGGAGAAGGGCACGATGGTCAGGCGCCGCTCCGACTCCACCTCGCGAATGATGTCGACCAGCCGCTGGTCGCCCGGGTCACGGATCGCGGACGCCTTCCTGGTCAGCACCTGGTATGCCTGGTAGGTCTCCTCGAGGCAGAACACGAGGGTCGGCTTTCCCGCGGCGAGGGCTTCGCGTAGCTCCGTCTGCCAGGTGATCTCGCCGTACGCCTCCACGATCAGGAACACGCACACGTGTGCGTTCCGTACCGTGTCCCGGGAGTTGGTCTCCCAGCTGGCCTGGGCGTGGTTGATGTGCAGGATGTCGCCGGACAGGTAGTGCCACACCTCGGCGTCGAAACCCGCCGCGACCTGGACGAAGTCTTCGCGGAAACGTTCGGTGTCCCGCGCGCCACACAACATGATCCGCAACATCGGTGCTCCTTCCGGGCGTCGCAGGGGGCGGATATCGACGTGCTCGGCGGTGGTGCCACCGACGAGGAACAGGGCACGGCCCGGCGGATCGCAGCCCAGGCGCGCGACAGGAGCGGCGTCCGGGTCCTCGCAGGCGCCGGACCCCGGACCGGGGCACGGCGAGCGCGAGGTCGTCATCAGCGAGAAGGCGCGTGAGGCGCCGACGAGGAACTTCAAGAGAGGCAAAGTTTTGCCAGCGGTACCGGCGAGTGTCAATGACAAAAGCCGGACACGCACACCAGGGTGGCACCATCACCCCCTTGCCTTGCATCGTCGAACATCACTAGATTGATCGACGGGCGGTCGCCCCGAGCCGGGCATTTCCGTACGCGCCGTCGCGCGTGCGGCCACGCGAGGTCCCCGCAACTCCCGCACCGCTGGCCACCGGCCGGCGGTCCGCCGAGAGGACCCTCGATGAGGATCTCCCACGCCCGTCTCGCCCCGCTCGCCGCGGCCACGGTCACCCTGGTGGCCGCCGTCGGCGTCGCCCCGCTGGTCGCCGGTCCGGCCGCCGCGGCGCAGGGGTGCCAGATCGACTACCTGCCCAACGAGTGGCCGGGTGGTTTCACCGCCACCGTCCGCGTCGCCCCCGGCGACACTGCGGTCAACGGCTGGACGGTCACCTGGACGTACCCCGGTGACCAGCGGATCACCGGCGCCTGGAACGCCACGGTCAGCCAGTCCGGCGGCACCGTGACCGCCCGCAACGCCGCCTGGAACGGCAGCGTGCCGGCCGGTGGCGCCACCGAGTTCGGCGTCCAGGGCACGATGGGCTCGAACGCGCCGGCCCCGACCGGGTTCACGCTCAACGGCGTACCGTGCAACGGCGCCCCGCCCGGGCCGACCACGGCGGCCCCGACCACCCCCGCGCCCACCACGCCGGTGCCGACCTTGCCGCCGACAACCCCGCCGCCGACCACCCCGCCGCCGACGACGCCACCGCCGACCACCCCGCCGCCGGCCGGTTGTGGGAGCGCCGTGCTGTGTGACGGTTTCGAGAACCAGACCGGCCCGACGCCGGCCGGGGACTGGGCCGTGGTCCACCCCGACTGCTCGGGCGCCGGAGCCGCGGCCATCGACACCGGCACCGTCCACAGCGGCGCGAAGGCCGTCCGCGTCGACGGCGCGGGGGGATACTGCAACCACGTCTTCGTCCGCGCCAACCGGGACCTGGGCGGCCTCGGGGCCGTCCGCTACGGCCGGTTCTGGGTACGGCACACCACCGCGCTGCCGACCGACCACGTGACCCTGCTGGCCATGACCGACGCCGCCGACGGCAACCGGGACCTGCGGATGGGCGGCCAGAACGGCGCCCTCCAGTGGAACCGGGCGTCCGACGACGCCACCCTGCCGGAGCAGAGCCCGGCCGGGGTGGCGTTGAGCGTGCCGCTGCCCACCGGCCGCTGGTCCTGCCTGGAGTTCATGGTGGACGGCGGCACCGGGCAGCTGCGGACCTGGCTGGACGGGGCCGCGATCACCGGGCTGACCGCCGACGGGGTGCCGACCCACGACATCGACGGCCAGTGGTACAACCGCACCTGGCGTCCGCAGCTCACCGATCTCAAACTCGGCTGGGAGAGCTACGGCGGCGCCCCGGACACCCTCTGGTTCGACGACGTCGCGCTGGGCACGACCCGGATCGGCTGCTGACCGGACACCCCGGGCCGGGCGGGCAGGTCCGGCCCGGGGTGGCTCACCCAGGGTTCATCCCGCATTGGCGCGCGGTTTCCGCCGAGGGCTTGTCCGTTCGGAAGGATCACGGCCAGACTGGGGCTCGATCGGTAAAACGACGTCGATCGATATCCAGTCGCCCAGACCGGGAGGACCGCATGACCGCGCCCGCGACTCCGCTCCGCGCCACCCGCGCCCGCGTACGCCGTATCCTCAGCGCCTTGGCCCTGATCACGGCCATGGTCAGCACGGGGCTCGTCGGCCCCTCGGTGGTGTCGCCGAAGCTCACCGAACCGGCCCACGCCGCCGTCTACGACTCCTGCACGATGACCCGCTGCACGGACGCCCGCACGGCGCGCTCCGGCTGGTCCGGCAAGGGCTTCCCGACCACCCGCGGTTGGTACTCCTGGAGCGGCGGCCTGTGCAACTTCGCCGGCGGCCGCTTCTACAACTACGAGGGCCAACTCCCCACCAACGCGACCTACTACGAGTACGACGTCTACCCGCGTACCTGCGGCGCGTCCCGCGACGCGTATCGGATCGTGGTCAACAGGAGCACCGGGGCGACCTGGTTCTCGCCCGATCACTACGCGAACTTCTACCAGCTCTGACATGGTGTCGGGAGGTCGGGTCGCACGGGCGGCCCGACCCGCCCGACGGGAGAGGACGAAGGGAATGGCCGCGATGGAGCCGCACCTGCCGGCCTGGTTGGCCTTCGACGGCGCACCCGGCGCAGAGCCGGCCGGGACCGTCGTCGGCGGGGCGAACGCCCGTACCCGGGCCGGGCTCTTCGACGTGCTGGCCACGGCCCTGCCCCTCCCGGACCACTTCGGCCGCAACTGGGACGCACTCGCCGACGTGCTGGCCGACCGGCTCGACTGCGGCCCGCTCACCCTGGTCGTCCGGGACGCCGGAGAACTGCTGGCCGACGAGCCGCCCGCGCAGCTCGGCACCCTGCTCGACGTGCTGGGCGGGGTCGCCGCCGGCGGGCACCACTCGCTACGGGTGCTGCTGTCCGACCGCGCCGACCGGCTGCCCGCGCTGCGGCACCGGATCACCGCCGCCCTGGGCGGCCACGTCGGCGCCCCACCCGCCGACCCCCACTGACCCACCGTCACCCGCCCCCACCCGCCGGCGTGGCCGTCGCGCTCCCTGAGGGGCCTGGGTCGGGGGAGGGGCCTCGTTCGGGGAAAGAGTGGCCTCCCGTCGAAGAATGACCACTCTTTCCGGGATTTAGCGCGATCTGGGCGTGGGACGCGGCACGCGTGAGTGCGAGTGCGGGCGTGGTGCGGGGGCGGGCGGGGGAGGGGGTCAGTTCGGCTGGTCGAGGATGGCGCTGAAGCGCTCCTCGGCGAGGTCGAGCTGGGCGAAGATGTGCCGCTTGACCGAGGCGGACAGGGGAGTGTCGGGCCGGGCGATCAGGTCCCGGAAGACCGGCACCAGCGGCCGGTACTTGGCCGCCGAGCGGGCCACCTTCGGCCCGACCGTGTGGATCACGCCGACGCCGTTGTCGGTGAAGTCCGATATCTTGATCACCCGGGCCCAGGGCTCCCGGTCCAGGCTCGCCGCGACGTGCTCGCGGTACTGGACGTGCGGGTCACGCCCCGGGTCGTACGCCGGATTGGTGACCGCGCCGACCAGCCGGGCGACCCGCGGACCGAACCGTTCGCCGAGCGCCGCGAGGGCCGCCGCCGTCGGATCCTCCCCGGCGTGCGGGCCGGCCAGCTCCGCCGGGTGGTCCTCCACCGCGTCGTGCAGCAGCCCCGCGACGATCACGTCGACGTCCCGTACCTGGTAGTGGTGCATCATCCGGATCGCCACCCGGAGCAGGTGGTTGAGGTACGGCTCGCGTACCCGCCGGTCGTCCCGGTGCAGCTCGGCCGCCAGCTCGAGGGCTTCGGTGAGCCGGTCCCGGGCGGCGTCGTCGAACGCCTCGATCTCCAGCCGGAAGCGGGCCAGCAGGCCCGGCTCGCCGTGGATCTCGGTGATCGCGTGCATCGGCATGGTCGCGAGGTACGCGGGGAAGTCCATGCGTTCCTTATAGCGGATCTTCGTGAGCCGTCGGGACCATGAAGTCGGCTGTGCGACGGCCGCCTGGCGGTCACCGCCGCCAGTCGGGCAGGGTCCGTTCGGCCATCTGCCGCCAGAATGCGCGCAGCGAGCGGCGGTCACAGTTCTGCCACGGTGCTCGGGCTCTGACCAGATACCAGGCCAGGTCGCTCTGCCGGGCACAGAAGTTCTGGTCCAGCTCGTGTGGCATCCGTTCGCCCCTGGCGGGCAGCGGGCAGAGGCGGAAGGCGCAGTCGTCCAGGCAGGTCGCGCCGGGCTCACAGTGGTCCCCCTCGTGAGCGGTCCGGGACGGCTGCAGCGGTGACCGGTCGTTGGTCAGGCACGGTGGCAGGTCGCAGCGATCCGCGCGGGCCAGCCGTTCCTCGCGCTGGGCCGGGCCATCGCCCCGGTCGGCCAGGTTGAGCAGCAGCATGATGTCGGCGATGAGCCGCTGGGCCCGCCGGTCGAGCACGCTCCAGCCCATCGAGTCGGGTATCCAGAATCGCTGTACCCGTCGCACCTGTGGATAGGTGGTGCAGGAGCCGACCCGACTGGCGGTTTCCCGCTCGTCGATCCAGCAGTAGCGCTCAGGTCGGCGGGTGAGCAGGGTCAGCGTGCAGAGCCGACCGACTTCCAGCACGAACGGGTGGGCAGCACAGCGGCCCTGCCCGGGCAGGTCGGCGCCGGCGATGCTGATCCAGTGCTGCACGAGTCCGTACGGGTTGGCGCCGTGGCCCCGCCGGGGAAGGGGCTCGAGCGGGTCCTCCGGGAGCGATAGCAGCGTGAGCGCCTGCAGGAGGGCCAGGTGGCTGAACCAGTAGCGGGAGCGACGCAGCGCCATCTCGGCCTTCTCCACCATGGCGCTGCGGTCCCAGGTGGGCAGGCCGACCGGCAGCCGGCGGACATTCGCCGCCAGCCGGAGGCCCTGCGCGAGTGCCATCTCCGAGGCGATGCCCAGTCGCCGCCCGGCAGGCGGCCCGTTGTCGGTGATCAGCCGGTCCAGCCACTGCCCCAGCGGGCCCCACGCCAGCCGTCCCCGCTGCTGTGCGGCAGCGCCATGCGCGTCGGCGTCGGCGTCCTGCCTGGTGGAGATCGCCAGCAGCGGCACCACCCAGCCACGTAGCTGCTGCTCGCGTAGGAAGTTCGGGTGCGTCTCCGCGTCGGCCCCGGGGCGCAGGTCCAGCACCCGGGGGCGCAGCAGGTCGGCGCGATCGAGATCATCAGCGGCCGTCCAGCCGCCGAGTCCGATCTCTCGCGCCGCCGCCAGCCGCACGCGGTACGAGTGGTCCTGTGCGGCGAGCCGGAAGAAGTCTGCGTACCGCGGGTGGGCACCGTCGCCCAGATCCTCCCGGGTGAACCGGCGGCGGTCGACGAGCCACCGCGCGGCATCCCCGATCCGTCGCACCACCTCGAGCTTCGCCTCGTCGAGGGGGCGGTCCGGCACATCATGCTGGTAGTCGCGCCAACGCCGAGACAGTTCCCGGATCAGGTCGGCGTGCTCGGGCCGGCGCGTGTTGCTGTCGATTTCCACCGCCGCCGCGTAGAACTCCAGCTGCCAGCAGCCGTTCATCTGGTCGTTCGCGCGTCGGCGCAGCCGATGGACCATGTCGACGGAGTCGCCAGGCGTGTCCCCGGTGACGGGCACGATCCCCAGCAGGCGCCGCTCCGTGGCCTCGACGTGGCCGTCCGGGCCGGCATCGGACCGGGACAACAGCCGCAGCGCGGTCAGCGTCTCCCGGCTCGGGGGTGCCCTGTCGATCAGCTCCGGCACCAACCATCGGCGGAGGTCGGGCTCGTCCGCGAGAAGCCTGGCCCCGAGGTACGCCTGCACGTCTCCGTGCTGGAAGCGGACGCCGTCGCTCTGGGCATCCACGACGCCGAGTTCGTCGCCCTCCGTGGCCGCTCGGTTCAGCTCGTCACGGTCCGCCGGGTCGCGGCGCTTGGCGGGGTCGCGAACGTCCCAGAGCCGGCGCTGCAAGACCTTGAAGAGCTGCCGCTGCCGTGATTCGGACTTCGGGTCGCTCCACCTGCCCTTGCCGGTGAGGGTGTCGTACGTGATTTGAAGCGTGTCGTCGAGGAAGCCGGCGCAGGCGAATGCGGAGAGGACGAGCAGGGTGTCTTCGCGCTGCTCGCGGTCTTGCGCGTAGTCCGCCCGCAGGTAGCCGTCCACCAGCGCGTCGCGCCACGTCTGAAGGAGCCTCCACCGGGTGGCGTGGCGATCGGTGGGACGGCGTGCCAGGCCGGGCTCCGCCGGAGAGCCGATGTGGTGGTGCAGCCGACCGCTGCGGTTGAGGTCCCGGACGATGCGCAGGAAGAGCGGGGATTCGGTGACATCGGCGGCGACCACGAGCTCGATGACCGGGCCCCAGACAGCCGGGTTGGACCACTCCTGGTCGGTGTCGAGGGCGTACTCCAGTGCGGCACCCTCGCCGAGCGGCTCCAGGGCCACCACGATCACCGGCATGCCACGCAGCGGGTCGTACGGACGGGAGGCGATCACCAGCGGTAGACACGCCTCGGCAGCCTTGCCGATCGCGGCCCGGAGCACGCTCTCGCCGCTGCGTGTCTTGTCCTCCTTCGCCGCCTCCTCCAGGCCGTCGGCGAGCACGGTCACCCGGTTCTGCCACCGGAGCATGCGCCAGAGCCGGCCGCCTTGCGCGTCGCTGTACAGCCGCGAGTCGACCTGCGCGAGGAACTGCTTCTTCGCCAGGTCCTCGAAGTCCAGTTGGTCCTTGTCCTGCACGTCGTGCAGCCGGACCGGCACCGGCACGACGCCGCGCCGGGCCAACTCGGCCGTCAGCTGCACCAGGGTGGCGGTCTTGCCGCTGCCCACCCCGCCGACGATGACGGTGGGGCAGCGCACCTCGTCGTCACGGATTCGCTCGATCAGCACCTCGCACAGCTCTGTGCGCCCCACCACCCGGTCGATGTCGTCGTTCGCGGTCTGGACGAGGTCGCGGGGCGCGTGCCGCGCCCGGCGCAGGTACCACGACCGGACGTAGAAGCGAATGAAGATCAGAAAAACGACGAAGGTCAGGGCGGCGGCGGCAACCGGCCGGAAGAAGCCGGTGATGCTCCCGCAGGCCGCCTTGGCGTCGTTGTGTGGTTCGCCCGACCGGTCCGAGCAGGGGTTGAACCAGTTCTTCGGCCAGTCGAGCCGGGGGCCCTTGAGGTTGAGCCAGTGGTGGACGACCAGGTGGTAGAGCGGAAGGACGAACTGCGTGAGCGTCACGATCGCGAAGAGGGTGACGGCGGCCAGAACCACGAGGAGCCACGGCCAGGGCAGGTGCCATCCCCGGGCCTTGGACGGGAAACGGGCGCTGCGGGAGACCTCGACCCGCCGCAGGCCTCCGCCCAGGGTGGTCTGTCCCCGCCGGGACAGCCGTGCCCACCAGATCCGCGGCGTCCAGAGCCAGCCGCGCCAGAGCGGACCGCGCATGCGTCGCACCCCCGTCCGCGCGCCGCCGTACGGTGCCGGCGAGCAGCGCTCGCCTCAGCCGAGGCTAACCCGCCCCGACCAGGCAGAACGGGGAGTCCGCGATTCCGCTACCCGGCCCGGGAGAGCCGCTTGACCAGGCGTACGGTCGTCCCGTCCGGGGTGCCGACGATGATCGCCTCGTCCATCACCCGGGCCATGATCAGCCGGCCCCGGCCCCGGTCGGTGCTCTCGCCGCGGTCGTCCGCCCGCCAGCCGCCGTGGTCCCGTATCTCGATCTCCAGCAGGTCGTCGCGCAGTTCGGCGCGGACCGTGGTGATCCCGGCGGAGACGAAGCGGTAGCCGTGTTCGATGGCGTTGGCGCAGGCCTCTCCGGTGGCGATCAGGATCGTTTCCACGTCCCAGTCGCTCACGCCGAGGTCGTGCAGCCACTCGCGCAGCCGCTCCCGGGTCGGGGCGAGCTGCCCCGGGTCGGCCGGCAGGTCGATGGTGAGGACGCGGCCCGTCCCGGCGGCTGTCCCACCCTCCACGTCCGGCCCCCTGTCCTGCGCACGATCCCGGGCCTGGCCGCTCGCCCGCGCTGTCACCGCCCCGTACCCACCCTATTGTCCCCGGCGGGGGCCGCGCTCATTCCCCCCGGCCCGGCGGCGCCCCGTTCGGCATGATCATTGCGTACCGAGGCCCGTGGTGCCAGCGCGCAGGTCACAATCGGCGGATGGACCGGCTGCTGAACCTGCTGGTGGCGCTGCCGCCCGCTCTGGTCCTGGCGCTGGTCTTCCTGCTGCCGGCGCTGGAGGCGTCAACCTTCCTCGGGCTGCTGGTGCCCGGCGAGCTGGCCGTGCTGGTCGGCGGGGTGCTCGCCCACGAGGGGCGGCTGCCGCTCGCGGCGGTGATCGTGGCGGCGCTGGCCGGCGCGGCCCTCGGCGACCAGATCGGCTTTCTGGTCGGCCGCCGGTACGGCCGCCGGCTGCTGGACCGCACGCCCCGGCGGTTCGTCCGCTCGGGAGAGGTGCGCCGGGCCCTGGACCTGATCCGCCGGCGGGGCGCGGCGGCGGTGGTGCTCGGCCGGTGGGCCGCGGCGCTGCGCGCGCTGGTGCCCGGCCTGGCCGGGATGAGCGGCATCCCGCGCGGCGCGTTCACCGTGGCGAACGTGGCCGGCGGGGCGCTCTGGGCGGTGACCGTGGCCGTGCTCGGTTACCTGGCCGGCGCGTCGTACCGGTTGCTGGAGCGGCGGCTGGGGTGGGGCGGCGAGGCGGTGCTCGCCCTGGTGGTGCTGCTGCTGGCGGTGTGGGTGGTCCGCTCCCGGCGGGCCGCCCGCCGCGAGCGGAAGGCGTCGGCGGGACGGCCCTGATCCCTGACGGCTGCGCCGGCGGTGAGCCACGGCGCGGGCCGGCGTCCCGGTGGGACGGGACGCCGGCCCGGTCGGGTGGCCCGCCCCTACCTCCTCACTGTCAGAGGGGCAGCCGGCCGGCGCCGGACCAGGCGTCGACGACCAGCGGGACCAGCGGCGTCGGCAGTGGCGGGGCCGCGCGCAGCGTCGGCGTCCAGCCGGCGTCGTCGCCGAGGTCCGGGTCGTGCGCCGCGTTGTACGCGTCGAGCAGGTCCACCGGCCGCGCCCGGCCGTCGCCCTGCCGCAGCCAGCTGCCCCGCTCGGTGAGCGCGGTGCCGCCCCAGTCGTGGATCAGGTCGGCGGGGTCGACGTCGTCGGCCAGGCTGAAGAAGTTGTTCTCCGCGTAGAGGGCGGACTGGACGCCGACGCCGAGCGCGTACTCGAAGCCGGCGCTGCCGAGCCGGTAGTGGTTCTCGTGCACGTCCACCTGGCCGAACCGGACCCGGGGCAGCCGTTGCAGGTCGCCGTCGAAGAGGTTGTGGTGCACGGTGACCTTGAGCCGGCCGACGTCCGGGCCGATCGTGTTCGAGGAGCCGATCAGCATCAGCTTGTCCCGACCGACGAACCGGTTCCAGGAGGCGGTGACCAGGCTGGCGGTGTGCGTGACGTCGAGCGAGCCGTCGTGCACCTGGTACGGCCGGCCGAAGTGGCGCGGCTGGGCGCTGTCCGGGTTGTCGCCGTCGGTGAAGGTGTTGTGGTCGACCCAGACGTGCTCGCTGCGGCGGACGGAGATCTGGTCGTACTGGGAGTTCCAGTTGCCGCTGTCGCCGTCGGTGGGGGACCAGGCCGGGAAGCAGTCCCGGGCGTCGACGAACTCGAGATTGCGCACGATCACGTTGCTGACCTTGTCGATCATCAGGGTCAGCCCGGTGAGCCGGGCGCCGCGCAGGCCGATGATGGTGGTGTTGGACCCGACGTTGATCTGGGTCTGCCGGGTCTGGTTGGCCACCGAGCGGACTCGGGCCGCCTCCAGCGGGCCGCTCGGGTTCACCCGGCCCCACGCGGCCGGGTCGTACGCGGCCAGGTACCCGTCGAGCGAGTACTCCGGGTCGGCCAGGTCGGCGCAGTCCAGCAGCGCGCCGTCGGGTCCCTCGAAGCCGTCGATGGTGCCGTCGACGTACACGATCTTGGGGGTGGCGTCGGTGGCGTTGGTGGCGTTGTCCCCGCCGAGCGCGGCGACCAGTTCGGCCCGGGTGCGCACCACGTGGACCCGGTCGGTGGCGGCCGCCGAGCCGCCGGTGGTGCCGGGGCCCTCGGCGGCCCAGCCGTCGTTCGCCGGAAGGGTCTGGCGGCCGAGCTGCCCGGCCATCCGGGACAGCGGGGCGTCGACGGCGGGGGCGGCCGGCGCGGGTGCGGCGGTGGTGACCACGAGCGCGGCGGCGAGAAGCGCGGCGCCCGCTGCAGGTGTTCGCATGGCTCGTTCCGTCCTGTCAGCTTCTGTTGGCCGATCTCTGTGACGGTAAAGTCGGGCCTTTATATGAGTCAATGCGTATTGTGTGCAGGTTTGTTGCAAAGATGATGCGCGTGTGGTAATGCCCCGACCGGTGGGCGGCGGGTAACGCGGGCATCTGTCCCGATCGTCCGAGCCCGGCCCTGCCGGGGTTTGCACTACCGTTGCGGCGCCTCCACGTCGGACCCGTCCACCACGTACGGCCGGACCGCCCACGGCACCCCCGCCTCGGACGGCAGCGCGCCGGTCTCGGCCGCCGCCCGCAGCACCGCGTCGACCCCCCGGATCACCCGCACCCGCTCCGGTCCGTCGCCCACGCGGCGCACCAGGTCGCCGCCGAGCAGGGTCGGCTCGGGCGCGGACCGCAGCGCGTCCAGCACCGCGGTGAAGGGCGCGGTACGGGACACCGGCGCGATCAGCGGCGTGCCGGCGGCCCGGTGGTCCAGGAGGTTCTCCAGCAGCCCTCGCCGGCCGGGCACCGCACGCGGGCCGGGGTCGCCGGGCAGCCGCAGCCGGTCGGTCGGGTACTCCAGCAGCGCCCGCCCCCGCTCGCCGGTGACCAGCACCTCCCCGGCGATGAAGTCCTCCCCGGCCAGGGTGACCGCGGCCAGCACCGGAGGCCCGCCACGGGGGGTCACCCGCAGCACGGCGGTGTCGTCCACCTCGATCGGGCGCACCCGGTACCGCTCCACCTCGATCCGCTCCGGCGCGGCCGGCGCGCCGGCCACCGCCTCCACGACGGCGAGGCACTGCATCACCGCGTGCGCGAGAGGGTTGGCCAGGGCGCCGTCGAGCGCGGGCCGGCCGCCCAGGGACCGCCGGCCCGCCCAGGGGGAGCGCGCGTAGTAGGCGTCGGGGCGTTGCCAGGCGGCCACCGTGGCGATGCCGGTGACCCGGCCGAGCCGCCCGGCGGCGAGCGCGTCGGTCAACTCGGTGAGCGCCGCCGAGCCGAGGGCCTGGAAGCCGACCTGTACCGCCCGTCTGGTGGCGGCGGACGCCGCGGCGAGGGCCCGGTGCTCGGCCAGGTCGAGCACCGGCGGCTTCTCCAGCAGCAGGTCCGCGCCGGCGTCGAGGACGTCCAGGGCGATCGGCAGGTGGGTGTGCGGCGGCGTGCAGACCACCACCACGTCGGGACGGGTCGCGGCGAGCATCGCCCGGTGGTCGGTGAGGACCCGGGCGTCCGGCGGCACCGGCGCGGTCGGTTCGTCCTCCAGGGGCCGGACGTCGACCAGGGCGACCAGGCGCAGCCGCCCGGCGGCGTGCAGCGGGGCGATCGCCCGCCGGTGCCAGCGCCCGTGCCCGTTCGCCCCGACCAGCGCGACCCGCGGCGGGTCACCGACCGGCCGGCCGCGGTCGTCCGCCGCGCCGGCGTCCGGGCCGGCCGGGTCCGCGCCCGCGCCGGTTGGCACGCGGCCGGGTGTGCCGGTCCCCGGGCCGGTCACAGCGCACCGGCCAGGGTGGCGCGGACGCCGTGCCGCTCCAGGGCGGTCAGCCAGCCGGTCACGTCGGCGCGGACCTCGTCGTCGGCGGCCAGCTCGGCGGGAAAGACCTCGCGGAGCGCGAAGATCGCGTCGACCACCCCGGCCGGGGTGTCCCGGCCGGCGGCGAGCGCCCCGCGCAGGCGGTCGGCCAGCGGGTCGTCCAGCGGCAGCGGGCGGCCGTCGTCGGCGTACCCGAGGAGGAAACGCAGCCAGGCGGCCACCACGAGGGCGCCCCAGCGGGCGGACCGGCCGCCGGCGCGCAGGTCGGCGATGGTGTGCAGCACCCGCTGCGGCAGCTTCTGCGAGCCGTCCATGGCGATCTGCAGGGTGCGGTGCCGGATCGCCGGGTTGCCGAACCGGGTGAGCACCTCCTCCCCGTACGCCGGCACGGACACCCCGGGCGGCGGGGTGAAGCTGGGCGCGACGTCCTCGGCGACCAGCCGGCGCAGCACGGTGGTCAGCTGCGGGAGGGCGAGGGTCTCCGCCACGGTCTCCGCGCCCGCGAGCGCGCCCAGGTAGGCGGTGGCCGAGTGCACGCCGTTGAGGGTGCGCAGCTTCAACCGCTCCCACGGGCCGGCGTCGTCGGTGAGGATCGCCCCGGCCCGTTCCCAGGCCGGCCGGCCGGCGGGGAACTCGTCCTCGATCACCCACTGCGAGTACGGCTCGGCGGCCACCGCCGCCCGGTCGGTCACGCCGAGCGCCCGCCGGGCGGTGTCCAGCGTCTCGGCGGTGCTGGCCGGCACGATCCGGTCGACCATGGTGCCGGGGAAGGTGACGTTGTCGTGGACCCAGCCGGCGACCGCGTCGGGCACCCGCGCCAGGGCGAGGGACTGGGTGACCAGGCCCCGCAGCCGGCGCCCGTTGGCGGGCAGGTTGTCGCAGCTGACCAGGGCGATCGGGCCGGCTTCGGCGGCGGCCCGGGCGAGCAGGCCGCGGACCAGCAGCCCCGGCACGGTCCGCGGCGGCCGGTCCGTGGTGAGGTCGGCGGTCACCTCCGGGTCGGCGTTCAGCGCGCCGGTGACCGGGTCGAGCTGGTACGCCTTCTCGGTGACGGTCAGCGTCACCACCCGGATCGCCGGGTCGGCGAGCAGGCCGACGACGGCGGCCGGGTCGCTGGCCGCGTGCCGTACCCCGGCCAGCGCGCCGACCACCCGGGTGGTGGCCCCCTCGGCGGCGAGCGTGGTGACGCTGAACAGGGCGTCCTGCGCGGCGAGGGCGTCGACCACGTCGGTGCTGCGCGGCGCGACCCCGATGATGCCCCAGTCGCCGCCGGCCGCGCCGATCGCCGCCTCGGTGTGCACGGCCTGGTGGGCGCGGTGGAACGCGCCGAGCCCGAGGTGGACGATGCCGGCCGGCACGGTGCCGGGGCGCAGCAGCGGCCGGCACTCCACCGGCAGCCGGCGCAGGGTGGCCAGGCCGAGTCGGTCGGTACCCACGCTCAGCGCCATGCCGGGCCGTCCGGGAAGCGGAAGTGGGCGATCGACTCCGGTCGCATGGTGGCGCTGTAGCCGGGGGCGGTGGGCAGCAGGTAGCGCCCCTGCCGGGTGCGGACCGGGTCGACGAAGTGCTCGTGCAGGTGGTCGACGTACTCGACCATCCGCCCGTCCAGGCCGGTGCCGACCCGCAGGTGGTCGAAGATCGCCAGGTGCTGGACGTACTCGCAGAGCCCGACCCCGCCGGCGTGCGGGCAGACCGGCACCCCGAACTTCGCCGCCATCAGCAGTTCGGCGAGGACCTCGTTGACCCCGCCGACCCGGCAGGCGTCGATCTGCATGACGCCGATCGCCTCGGCCTGCAGGAGCTGCTTGAAGATCACCCGGTTGGCCGCGACCTCGCCGGTCGCCACCCGGCAGCGGCCCTCGGAGAGTTCGGCGACCGCCCGGGCGATCCGGGCGTGACCCAGTACGTCGTCGGCGTGCGTCGGCTCCTCGATCCAGTACGGGTCGACCTCGATCAGCGCGCTCATCGCGGTGATCGCCTCGTCGACGTCCCAGACCTGGTTGGCGTCCATCATCAGCAGCGCGTCCGGGCCGATCTCCGCGCGGATGATCCGGGCCCGCCGCAGGTCGTCGTCGAGAGGGCCGCCGACCTTCATCTTCACCGCCCGCCAGCCCTCGGCGTACGCGGCCCGGGTCAGCGCCCGCACCTTGTCGTCGGGGTAGCCGAGCCAGCCGACCGAGGTGGTGTACGAGGGGAAGCCGTCCCGGTCCAGGGCGGCCAGCCGCTCGGCGAGGCCGTCGCGTCCCTTGTCGAGGATCGCCGCCGCGTCGTCGGGGGTGAGCGCGTCGGTGATGTGGTGGAAGTCGACGCTGGCCACCAGATCCTCGGTGGGCGCCTCGGCGAGGAACCGCCACATCGGCTTGCCGGCGAGCTTGGCGCGCAGGTCCCAGACCGCGTTGACCAGCGCCCCGGTGGCCATGTGGATCACCCCCTTCTCGGGGCCGAGCCAGCGCAGCTGCACGTCGGCGGTGAGCGACCGCCAGAACGCCACCGGCTCGGCGGCGATCTCGGCGACCGCGCGCCCCCGGACATGGTGCGCCAGGGCTCGCACCGCCGCGCAGGTGATCTCGTTGCCCCGGCCGTTGGTGAAGGTGAACCCGGCGCCGGTCGGCCCGCCGTCGGTGGTCAGCTCCACGTACGTCGCCGAGTAGTCGCCCCGGTTGATGGCGTCCGAGCCGTCGCCGGTGGCGGCGGTCGGGAACCGCACGTCGTGCACCTCGACGTCGACGATCCTGGTCATGAGAGGTTCCCCTCGAACTTGAAGACCTGCCTGGGCAGCCGGTACGCCAGGTCCACGATGGTCTCCGCGGCCTCGTCCTCGGGCAGCCGGTGTTCGGCGACGAGGCGGGCCAGGAAGCCGGCGTCGACCCGGCGGGCCACATCGTGGCGGACCGGGATGGAGCAGAACGCCCGGGTGTCGTCGACGAACCCGGCGGTGTTGTAGAAGCCGGCGGTCTCGGTGACCGCCTCCCGGAACCGGCGCAGCACCTCCGGCGAGTCCAGGAACCACCACGGCGCGCCGAGGCGCAGCGCCGCGTACCCGCCGGCGAGCGGGGCCAGCTCGCGGGTGAAGGTGTCCTCGTCCAGGGTGTAGAGCACCACGGTCAGCCGCGGGTCGTTGCCGTGCGCGGCCAGCAGCGGGGCGAGGCCGTGCACGTACTCGGTCACCTGCGGCACGTCCCCGCCGACGTCCCGCCCGTGCCGGGCGTACAGCCAGCGGTTGTGGTTGCGCACCGCGCCCGGGTGCAGCTGCATCACCAGGCCGTCGTCGAGCGACATCCGGGCGAACTCCAGCAGCATGTGGGCCCGGAACGCCTCGGCGTCGGCGGCGTCGGCGCGGCCGCGCCGCCCCTTGTCGTACAGGGCCGCCGCCTCGGCCGGGTCGAGATCGAGGGTACGCGCGGTCGGGTGCCCGTGGTCGGAGGAGGTGGCGCCCGCCGCGATGAACGCCGCCCGGCGCTGCCGCAGGGCGGCCAGGTAGCCGGCGTACGTGCCGGTGTCCTCGCCGGAGACCTCGGCGAGCCGGTCCACGTTGGCCGACCAGTTGTCGAACTCCATGTCCACCACGTCGTCCGGGCGGAACGTGGTGACCACCCGCCCGCCCGGCCCGCCCCAGCCGTCGGCGGCGAGCTTGGCGTGCTGGCCCAGGTCGTCCAGGGGCGACTCGGTGGTGGCGAGCACCTCGATGCCGAAGCGGGTGAACAGCGCCCGGGGCCGGAACTCCGGTTCGGCGAGACGGGCGGCCAGCTCGTCGTAGACCGCGTCGGCGGTGGCCGGGGAGAGCGGGGTGGTCACTCCGAACACGTCGCGGAAGGTCTGTTCCAGCCAGAGCCGGGACGGGGTGCCCCGGAACAGGTGCCAGTGCGCGGCGAAACGCCGCCAGATGGTCCGCCCGTCGGTCTCGACCGGGCTGCCGTCGACGGTCGGCACGCCGAGGTCCGCCGGGGGCACGCCCTGGCTGAGCAGCATCCGGGTCAGGTAGTGGTCGGGCACGACGAGCAGCCGGGCCGGGTCCGGGAACGGGCGGTCCTCGGCCAGCAGGGCGGGGTCCACGTGCCCGTGCGGGGAGATGATCGGTTGCTCGGCCGCCAGGGCGTACAGCTCACGCGCCAGGGCGCGCTGGCCGGGTTCGGCGGGCAGGAGCAGGTCGCTGGGGGAGATGGTCGGCACGGGGGCGGGCTCCTCGGTCAGGGCAGGGTGAGCAGGTCGGCGACGCGGACGGGCGCGCCGGTGTCCAGCGAGCGGTTGGCGGCCAGGCCGGTGAGCAGGGCGAGCGCCCCGTCGTACGCGGTCGCGGCCCGGCCGAGCGGGTCGGGCTCGTCGCCGAGCAGCACGCGGGTCATCCGGGTGTCCGCGCCGCCGTGGCCCTGCCGGGTCCAGCCGTCCAGGGGGATCTCCACCGGGGGCGCCCAGAACGGCCGCAGGGTGAGGCGTGCCTGCCCGTGTTCCGCGGCGGCCTCGTCGCCGTGCAGCGCCGCGCCCTTGAGCTCCCCGGCGCCGGCGGGGCTGACGTGGTCGCTCTCGGTGACCTCCAGTTCGAGCCGACCCCGGCTGCCGTTGACCATGACCCGGTAGCCCTCCCAGGGGGCGTACGCGGTGAGGTGGTAGGTCATCGTCGCGCCGGTGGAGTAGCGCGCCAGCACGGCCAGGTCGTCCTCGATGGTCACGCCGGGGGCGAAGACGTTGCGGTCGCGCTGGTAGCCGTCCTCGGCCTCCGCGTCGAGGTAGAGCTCGCGCAACCGGGGGTGGTCGGCCAGCCGCAGGGCGAACGGGTCACCGTCGGCGGCGGGGGAGCCGTGCGCCCGGTCGTAGTCACGCGCGTACCCGTGCCGGCGTCCGGACTCGCCGTAGAAGAACAGCCGGCCGGCCGCGTACACCTCGACCGGGCGGGCGTCGAGCCACCAGTTGACCAGGTCGAAGTGGTGGCTGGCCTTGTGCACCAGCAGCCCGCCGGAGACGGCCTTGTCCCGGTGCCAGCGGCGGAAGTAGTCGGCGCCGTGCCGGACGTCCAGCAGCCACTCGAAGTGCACCGAGCCGATCTCGCCGACCGCGCCGTCGGCGAGCAGCCGCCGGACCTGCTCGTGCAGCGGGTTGTAGCGGTAGTTGAAGGCGACGGTGACCCGCCGGCCGGTCTCCGCGACCGCGTCGAGGATGCGCCGGCAGCGCGGGGCGTCGACGGTCATCGGCTTCTCGGTGATCACGTCGCAGCCGGCGCGCAGGGCCGCCGTCACGTACTCGTCGTGGGTGACGTCGACGCTGGTCACCAGCACCACGTCGACCCGCTCCTTGGCGAGCATGGCGGTGAAGTCGGCGGCCCGGTACGTGGGCACGGGCGGGTGACCGAGCGCGGCCAGCCAGCGGTTGTGCGCGTCCATCCGGGCCTGGTTGACGTCGGCGAGGGCGACCAGTTCGGCGGTGTCGGCGTGGTCGAGCGCGAGCGCGCGGACGAACATCTCGGCCCGCGCCCCGGCGCCGACCAGGGCGTGGCGGACCCGTTCCCGGGCCGGTGATGACATGGCCTCGGCCTCCCCGATGTGCTGCAAAGGTTTGCAGCCGAAGAAACCATGAGGAGGAAGAGCGCGTCAACGTCCGATGCCAAACCCGTTACGTTCGTCCGCATTAATGGCGATCCGGCCGGTCGCTGGGAGCGGTACCGCAATTCATCCGTAACAATGAGCCGTTGACACTGGAGCAACCGTTTGCATTAATTGGCGGCACCCACGTGACCACCACCACAACGGACGAGGGAGCCCGCCGTGCCAGCCACCATCCGGGACGTCGCCCGGGCCTCGGGCGTGCACATCTCCACCGTCTCCCGCACGTTCTCGGCCCCGCACCTGGTCAATCCGGAGACCCGGGTCCGGGTGCTGGCCTGCGCGGAGGACCTCGGCTACCGGCCCAACCGGGCCGCCCGGGCCCTGATCACCGGACGTACGCACAACATCGGCCTGATCGTGGCCGACATCGCCAACCCGTTCTTCCCGCCGCTGATCAAGGCGGCCGAGGGGCAGGCCCGGCACCGTGACTACCACGTCTTCGTGGCCGACACCAACGAGGACCCGGCCGCCGAGGAGGAGCTGGTCCACGCGCTCGCCAAGCAGGTGGACGGGGTGCTGCTGTGCAGCCCCCGGATGAGCAACAGCCTGATCGAGCAGGTCAGCCGCGAGGTCCCGGTGGTGGTGATAAACCGCCAGGTCGCCGGCCTGCCGTGCGTGATGATGGACGTCGGGCAGGGCGCCCGGGCCGCGATCGAGCACCTGCTCGGCCTCGGTCACCGGCGGATCGCGCTGCTCGGCGGCCCGCGCGGCTCGTGGACCAACCGGGAGATGCGCCGGGTCGCCGCGGCGGCGGTCCGGGCCGGCGGCGCCGAGCTGACCCTCCTCGGGCCCAACCAGCCCACCGAGACCGGCGGCGGCGCCCTCGCCGAGCAGGTACGCCGCAGCGGCGTCACCGCCGTGCTCGCCTACAACGACCTGATGGCGATCGGCCTGATCGAAGGGCTCGACTCGCTGGGGCTCCGGGTGCCGCAGGACGTCAGCGTCATCGGCGTCGACGACATCGCGCTGAGCCGCCTCACCCGCCCCAAGTTGACGACGGTGGCCACGCCGACCGCGGCCGCCGGCCGGACGGCCGTCGACATGCTGCTGCAACACGACTCCGACGCGCCCCGCGGCGCCCGGGGCCGGGGCGCGGTGGCCGGCGACCGTCGCACCACCGCACAGGTAATGCTCCAGACCGAACTGGTCGTCCGCGACTCGACCGGGCCCGTTCCGCCGCCCGGTCGGGACGTCGCCGGGGCCTGACGAGGTGGCCCGGGCCCGCATCGCCGTGCGGACCCGGGCGGCCCGCGGACGGCCGCCGGTGACGTCGTCGCTTCCCACAGCCGAGGAGTGAGCGCAGATGCACCCCGCAACGTCCCCCACCGCCGGCGTACCCGCCGGGCGGAATCACCGTACCCCCCTGTCCCGACGTCGATTCGTGCGCGGCCTGGCCGTCGTCGCGCTGGCCGCGCCCCTCGCCCTGGGCGCGGCCGGCTGCGGCGACGACAAGGGCAGCGGCGACCCCGACGCGCCGGTCACCATCCAGTTCTTCTGGTGGGGCGGCGAGGCCCGGGCCAAGGCGACCGAGGAGGCGCTCAAGCTCTACACGAGCAAGCACCCCAACGTCACGATCACGCCCACCTGGCAGGCCTTCGACGGGTACTACGACAAGCTGGCGACGATCTCGGCCGGCGGCAACGCCCCCGACATCTTCCAGATCGACGACAACGGCCTGGGTGAGTACGCCGGCCGCAAGGTGACGCTGGACCTGACCGACCTGGTCAAGGCCGGCAAGATCGACCTGAGCAAGCACCACCCCGAGCTGACCAAGTACGGCCAGGTCGACGGCAAGCAGATCGCGGTCGCCTCGGGTGAGAACACCCCGGCGATGATCTACGACAAGACCCGGCTCGCCGCGCTGGGCGTCGACGCGCCGCAGGAGGGGTGGAGCTACCAGCAGTTCGTCGACTGGGCCGCGCAGGTGACCCGCAAGGGCGGCGGCAAGTACTGGGGCACCATGGACCCGAGCTCCGACTACAAGGCGCTGTGGCTGTGGCTGCGGACCCAGGGCAAGGAGTTCTACAACGGCAAGCAGTTGGGCTTCACCGAGGCCGACCTGGTGTCCTGGTTCAAGCTCTGGCAGGACGCCCGGACCAAGGGCGCGACCCCGCCGGCGGACATCGTGCACGAGGCGGTCACCGGAAGCGTCGCCACGCAGCTCGTGGTGACCGGGAAGGCGGCGATCTCCTTCATGTGGTCCAACCAGCTCTCCGAGCTGCAGAAGGCCACCAAGAACGACCTCGCCATGCTGCCGTACCCGGGCGACGTGAAGGGCCAGTGGCCGCGGGCCTCGCTCTACTGGGCCGCGTCGCGTACCACCAAGCACCGTGAGGTCGTCGCCGACGTCATCAACTTCCTGGTCAACGACCCGGAGGCCGCCAAGATCCTGGGCACCGACCGCGGCCTGCCGGCCAACCTCGACGTGCGCAAGACGCTGGAGGCGGGCATCACCGATCCCTCGATGAAGGCGACCTTCGACTTCGAGAACGGGTTGGCCCCGAAGTTCGGCGCCGCCCCGCCGGTGCCGCCGAAGGGACACAGCGGCCTGCGCAACAAGTTGCGGGACATCGCCGAGAGCGTCACCTACGGCAAGGCGACGCCCGAGGCCGCCGCCAAGCAGTTCTTCGCCGAGGCGTCCGCCGCACTGGCCTGATCCCGGTGCGGGGCCGGCGTACCGGCGTCGGCCCCGCACCCCGGGCGGCAACCCGGTCTTTGAGAGGAGCACCGATCGTGGCCTTGTCCACGGCCCGTCAGCCGGCCACCGGCGCGAGGGCGAAGCCGGGCAGGTCCGGCAAGCCGCGCGAGTCCCGGCTCCGCCGCCAGGAAGGGCTGGCGGGGTACGTATTCCTGTCGCCGTGGCTGCTCGGCCTGATGGCGATCACCGCGTTCCCCATGCTGTTCTCGCTCTACCTGAGCTTCACCAACTACGATGTGCTGGCGAGTTGGGACCAGGTCGAGTGGGTCGGCCTGGACAACTACCGGCGGATGTTCACCGAGGACCCCTCGTACTGGCACGCCGTCCAGGTGACCCTGACGTACGCGCTGATCGCGGTGCCGCTCAAGCTGGCCGCCGCGCTCGGGGTGGCGTTGCTGCTCAACCGGGAGCGCCGCGGCGTCGGCCTGTTCCGCAGCCTGTTCTACCTGCCGTCGCTGCTCGGCGGCAGCGTGGCGCTGGCCCTGGTCTGGCGGGCGATGTTCAGCGGCGACGGCGCGTTCAACGACCTGCTCGCCTTCTTCGGCATCCACGGCGAGCCGTGGGTGAACGATCCGGCGTGGGCGCTGGAGACCCTGATGGTCCTGGCGATCTGGCAGTTCGGCGCACCGATGGTGATCTTCCTGGCCGGCCTGAAGCAGGTCCCGACCGAGCTGTACGAGGCCGCCGCGGTGGACGGCGCCGGGAAGTTCCGCCAGTTCTGGAACGTCACCCTGCCGATGCTCTCCCCGGTGATCTTCTTCAACCTGGTCCTGGAAACGATCAACGGCTTCCAGGGCTTCACCTCGGCGTTCGTGATCAGCAACGGTACGGGTGGCCCGGTGTACTCCACCCTGCTCTACACCCTGCACATCTACAACGAAGGCTTCACCGAGTTCCGGATGGGGTACGCCTCGGCGCTCTCCTGGGTCTTCCTCATCGCGATCGGCCTGATCACCGTGGTCTTCTTCACCACCGGCCGGTTCTGGGTGCACTACTCGGACGGAGACGACTGATGACAGTCCAGGCAGGCACCGTCACCGGAGGCGGCTCGTCCGGAGCGCTCCGCGCCGTCGGGCGCGTCGTCGTCCTGGTCGCGATCCTCGGGTTCGTCCTGTATCCCCTGCTGTGGATGCTCGGCTCCTCGTTGAAGTCGCCGACCGAGGTGGCCAGCAACCTCTCGGTCATCCCGACCGAGCCGACGTGGGCCAACTACCCCGACGGCTGGAGCTACATCAAGGGCATCAGCTTCGGCCGGTTCTTCACCAACAGCCTGGTCATCGCGCTCGCCACCGTCGTCGCGAACGGCGTGTCCTGCCTGGTCACCGCGTACGCGTTCGCCCGGTTGCACTTCCGCGGCCGGAGGGTGTGGTTCGCGGTCATGATCGCCACGCTGTTGCTGCCCAGCCACGTACTGATCATCCCGCAGTACGTGCTGTTCAACTACTTCGGCTGGATCGACACGCCGCTGCCGCTGATCGTGCCGAAGCTGCTGGCCACCGAGGCGTTCTTCGTGTTCCTGATGGTGCAGTTCATGCGGGGCATCCCGCGCGAGCTGGACCAGGCCGCGAAGATCGACGGCTGCTCGCCGTACGGGGTGTTCCGGTACGTGATCCTGCCGCTGAGCCGGCCGGCGCTCGTCACCACGGCGATCTTCTCGTTCATCTGGACCTGGAACGACTTCTTCACCCAGCTCGTCTACCTGCCCAGCCCGTCGAGCTACACGGTGCCGATCGGCCTGCGGCTGTTCATCGACTCCAGCGGGCAGACGTCGCTCGGGCCGATGTTCGCCATGTCGGTGCTGTCCCTGGCGCCGGTGTTCCTGTTCTTCCTCGCCTTCCAGCGCATGCTCGTCGAGGGCATCAACACCAGCGGGCTGAAGGGATGACCGCCCGGCCGCCCCGCCGGGACTGGCGGGACACCCTCCGCGAGGCCACCGACCTGGCGCTGCTCGGCCTGGCCCTGACCCTGGCCGCGCTGCCGCTGCTCACTCTCGCCCCGGCCGTCGCCACCGCCAGCGCCGCGCTGCACGAGCGCAACGTCACCGGCGGTTGGCCGTCCCCACGGACCAGCCTGGCCCGGTTCGGCCGGGCGCTGCCCGCCGGGCTGGCGGTCAGCGCCG
>NZ_RJLN01000073.1 GCF_003725545.1 Micromonospora solifontis
GCGTCCGCCCGGGCCAGCGCCGCCGTGCCGGCCCCGGACTCGCCGCCCGCCTGGGCCGACAACCAGGACGATCCGGCACAGTGGACGTCCCGGCGCACGGCCGTTCCCGAGGCCGAGCCGTGGGCGCCCGGCGAGGCGTGGGGCCGGTCCGGAGAGGCCGGCCCGGCCGAGTCGGCGTCGCCGGGCTGGGAGCCGAACCGCGCCGAGGACGGCCCGGCCTACCAGCCGGCCCCGGGCCCCGGCATCTCCCCGGCGAACGCCGTACCGCTGCCGCCGCAGGAACAGCGGGTGCCAGGAGCCGCCCTGGCCGCCTCGCCGCCCGCCGACTACCTGCCGGCGAACCAGTTCGGCCCGGCCGCCGAGTCCGCCGAACGCGACCCGCAGGGGTACGAGCCGGAGCGGGCCGCCTGGGGCACGCCCGAACCGGCCCGTGCCGAGCCGCAGTCGCCGGCCGGACCGGTGGTGCCCGCGCCGCGTACCTCCCCGGAGTCCGGGGCCGTCTCGGCCAGCGCGGCGGTGCCGGTGGCCAGCCGGGTGACGCCCCCGGCCGACCAGCCGCTGCCCGCGGCCGGCATGCCCGCGCCGCAGCCCCGGGTGTACGGCCGGCCCACCCGGCCGGAGGACGAGGAGGGCCCGGGGCAGGACGCGCCGAACGGGTTCCCGGAGCAGGGTCCGCGCTTCGACGAGCACGGGCACCAGTCCCGGCCGGACGAGCCGGAGCGGCCCAACGCGTTCGCCGACGTCCCGCCGGCGCAGTCGTCGCCGGCCGGCCCGCCGCCCTTCCCGCCCGGCCTGCCGTCCTTCGTGGACCCGGCCGGCAACAACCGTCCGGTCAACGGCGTGCACCCGCAGAGCGGCGACCGCCCCGGCGACCCGTTCGGCAACTCTGGTGACCCCTTCGGCGGCCCCGGCGGGCAGCGCGACCAGTTCGGCGCGCCGGGCGCGTTCGGTGGCCCGGGCGGGCACCCCGACCAGTTCGGCGGCCCGGGCGGACACCCCGACCAGTTCGGCGGCCCGGGCGGCCAGCACGACCCGTTCGGCGGGCCGGCCGGCGGCCGGGCCTCGGTCGCGGTCCCGGGCCAGGGGCCGGGTGAGCCGGGACCGGGCGGCTTCCCGCCCGCGTTCCCGCCGCCGCCCCAGCAGGCCCCGCCGGCCTGGCAGCAGAGCCCGGCCGGCAACCCGGAGCAGGGCCGCTTCGACGCCTTCAAGCCGGAGGCGGAGTCGACGGGCGAGGCGCCCGCGCCAAAGGTCCGCAACGGCAGGGTGCTGGCGCTCGTGCTGATCGCGGCGGTGCTGATCCTCGCCGTCCCGCTCGGCGCGCTCGCCCTGCTCGGCAAGCTCGGCGGCGACGACAACAAGCCGCAGCCCTTCAACCCGGCCGTGGGCTCCTGCATCAAGCAGTCCGGCACGACCGCCGCGGCGGCCGACTGTGCCGAACCCGGCGCGTTCACGGTCGTCTCGCGGGCCGACAGCAAGGACAAGTGCCCCGACCCGGCGCAGCCCAGCGTGACGCTGCGGAACGAGGCGAACCCGGTGCTCTGCCTCAAGCCGGCCGGCAAGTAGCGCGTACCCGACGGCGGGGCCACGGTGATCCGTGGCCTCGCCTGGTCACATCCGGAGCGTCAGGCCGCACCCTCGTCATCGGCCTCGCCCGGACGGTTCACACCACGGACCGCGGCCTCGATGCGCAGCAGCAATCCGCCGAGGACGAGCACCGCCCCGAGGAGACCGTTGAAATAGATGATCAGGACGCCGATCATTGCCGCCACAGTGCCGACAACCCCGACCAGCGCACCCGGTGGAGCCGGTTGGTCTGCGGGATTCGCTCTAGAGAACACGGCGGCAGTGTAGGAAGTGATCGCCACCGCCGCCCCGTCGGGCGGAACGTCACCCTCGCCGACCTGCACCGCCCGACCGTCCCGTTGAATTTCTTGGTTCCTGCGCCTGGGCGAGGCCATCGCCCGTACGCCGTTACCTGCACCTCGTCGCGCCGGATGGTCGCCCTTGGTAAGGCACGATGGGGTCATGAGCGCACGCGTACGCGCCCCGGAGCTGCGGGGTCGGGCCTGGCTGAACACCGGCGGGAAGGACGTCACCCTCGCCGACCTCCGAGGTCGTATCACCGTCTTGGACTTCTGGACCTTCTGCTGCATCAACTGCCTGCACGTGCTCGACGAGCTGCGCCCCTTGGAGGAGCGCTACGGCGACGTGCTGGTCGTGATCGGTGTGCACTCGCCCAAGTTCGAGCACGAGAAGGACGCCGACGCCCTGGCGGCGGCCGTCGAGCGGTACGGCGTGCACCACCCGGTGCTCGACGACCCCGAGCTGGACATGTGGCAGCAGTACGCGGCGAAGGCCTGGCCGACCCTGGCGGTGGTGGACCCCGAGGGCTACGTGGTCGCCACCATGGCCGGCGAGGGGCACGCCGAAGGGCTCGCCAAGCTGATCGACGAGCTGATCGCCACCCACGAGGCGAAGGGCACCCTGCACCGGGGCGAGGGGCCGTACGTCCCGCCCGCCGAACCGGAGACCACGCTGCGCTTCCCCGGCAAGGCCGTGGTGCTCGACGGCGGCAATCTGCTGGTCTCCGACTCGGCCCGGCACTCCCTGGTCGAGCTGGCTCCCGACGGCGAGCAGGTGCTCCGGCGGATCGGGTCGGGTGCCCGCGGCCACGCCGACGGCCCGGCCGACACCGCCACCTTCGCCGAGCCGCAGGGGCTCTGCCTGCTCCCCGAGCACGTCGCCGAGGTGGCCGGCTACCACGTGGTGGTCGCGGACACGGTCAACCACCTGCTGCGCGGCGTACGGCTCGACACCGGCGAGGTGGTCACGGTCACCGGCACCGGCCGGCAGTGGCGCTCGACGGTCGACGACCACGCGCACGACGCGACCTCCGTCGACCTCTCCTCCCCCTGGGACGTCGCCTGGTACGACGACCGGGTCGTGATCGCCATGGCGGGCATCCACCAGCTCTGGTGGTTCGACCCGATCAAGCGGACCGCCGGCGTGTACGCCGGGACCACGGTCGAGGCGCTGCGCGACGGACCGCTGCCGGACGTCTGGATGGCCCAGCCCTCCGGCCTGTCCGTCTCGGTCGACGGCAGCCGGCTCTGGATCGCGGACAGCGAGACCAGCGCCGTCCGGTACGTCGAGGACGGCGTGCTGCACACGGCGGTGGGCCAGGGACTCTTCGACTTCGGCCACGTGGACGGGCCGGCCGAACGGGCGCTGCTGCAGCACCCGCTGGGGGTGTGCGCGCTGCCGGACGGTTCGGTGCTGGTCGCCGACACGTACAACGGGGCGGTGCGCCGGTTCGACCCGGCGACCGGCCAGGTCGGCACGGTGGCGGACGGCCTGGCCGAGCCGAGCGACCTGGTGCTCACCCCCGGGGGCGACGTGCTGGTGGTCGAGTCGGCCGCGCACCGGCTGACCCGGCTGGCCCCCGGCGCGCTGACCGCGGCCGGCGCGAGCACCGTGGACGGCCCCCGGCACCGGCTGGAGCGGAAGCCGACCGACGTGGCGGCCGGCGAGCTGACCCTGGACGTGATCTTCACGCCCGCGCCGGGGCAGAAGCTGGACGAGACGTACGGGCCGTCGACCCGGCTGGTGGTCTCGGCGTCCCCGCCGGAGCTGCTGGTGGAGGGGGCGGGGACGACCACCGACCTGTCCCGCCGCCTGGTGGTCGACGGCGCGGTGGCGCAGGGCGTGCTGCAGGTGACCGCCCAGGCGGCCACCTGCGACGCCGACGTCGAACATGCCGCCTGCCACCTGACCCGGCAGGACTGGGGTGTCCCGGTCCGGGTGGTCGCCGACGGCGCCCGCCGTCTCCCGCTGGTCCTCCGCGGCATGGACCAGGGCTGACGTACGGCCCCGACGGTCAGGAAGGGGGCCGTTCCGTTCACGCGAACGGAGCGAGCGTGACGCCGGCGTCGATCAGGGCGGCGCGGACCAGCTCGGCGGCGCGCACGGCGCCGGGGCTGTCGCCGTGCAGGCAGATCGACTCGACCTGGACGGGGATGACACTGCCGTCGACCGCGACGACGGTCCGTTCGGTGGCCATCCGGACCGCCCGGGTGGCCACCTCGTCCGGGTCGGTGACCAGCGCGTTCGCGGCGGTACGCGGCACCAGTTGTCCGTTGGGCAGGTAGTTCCGGTCGGCGAAGCCCTCGGCGACCACCCGCAGTCCGGCGCCGACGGCGAGCTGGGCCAGCACCGAGCCGGGCGGGCAGAGCAGCGGCAGCTCGTGGTCGTAGCCGCTGACGGCGGCGACCAGCGCGGCGGCCTGCGCCTCATCGCAGGCGGCGGCGTGGTAGAGCGCGCCGTGCGGCTTGACGTAGCGGACCCGGGTGCGGAACAGCCGGCAGAAGGCGTCGAGCGCCCCGATCTGGTAGATCGTCTCGTCCCGCAGCTCGGCGAAGCCGTACGCGATGTGCCGCCGGCCGAAGCCGGCGAGGTCGCGGTAGCCGACCTGGGCACCGACGGCGACCCCTCGCGCCGCGGCCGCGGCACAGACCCGGTGCATGGTGGACGCGTCGCCGCCGTGGAAACCGCAGGCGACGTTGGCGGAGGTGATCAGGTCCAGCAGCGCCTCGTCGTCACCGAGCCGCCAGATGCCGAATCCCTCCCCGAGGTCAGCGTTGAGGTCCATGGAACGTCACCGTAGTCCCTGGCCGGGCCTGCGCGAGCGGGGTCACGTCGTCCACCACCCCGACGACCGGGTATCCGCCGGTGGTGGGGTGATCGGCGAGGAAGATCAACGGTTGGCCGTCCGGTGGCACCTGCACGGCGCCGAGGACGAGGCCCTCGCTGGGCAGCTCGCCGGCCACCGCGCGGGGCAGGGCCGCGCCGACCAGGCGCGCACCGACCCGGTTGCTCAGCGGGCTGATCGCGTACGCGGTGCGGAGCAGCAGGTCGAGCGCGGTGTCGCCGAACCAGTCGTGCCGGGGACCGAGGCGGAGGGGCAGCCGCAGCTCGGCGGGGACGGGTGGGGTGACGGTGAGGTCCACCGGTGCGGGCGGGCCGACGGCCGGGCCGAGCGGCAGCCGGTCACCGTCGCGCAGCGGGGGCGGGCCGAGCCCGGAGAGGGTGTCGGTGGCGCGGCTGCCGAGCACGGGCTCGACCGCGATCCCGCCGGCGACGGCGAGCCAGGTACGCAGCCCGGCGCGGGCCGGCCCGACCCGCAGCACCGCTCCGGCGGGCAGGGACAGCGGCCGACCGACGTCGCCGAACCGGCGCTCGACCTGGCCGGCGGCCCACCGGAGCAGCTCGTCGCCGTTCCCGGGCCGACGCTCGACCTGGGCGGCGGCCTCCCGCAGCCGCTCGCCGCCGTCCCCGGGCCGGCGCTCGACCGTTCGGCCGGCCGTGGGCGGGCGCTCGACCGGTCGGCCGGCCGTGGGCGGCGCCGGGTCGGTCGGGGCGGCGAGGGCGGTCGCGCGGGCCGGCGGTCGCTCGATCCGGACGTCGGCCTCCGCCCCGGTGAGCGCCACGGTGACGGCACGGGTGAAGCGCAGCGCGCAGCCGGTCAGGGTGATCTCCAGGCCGGCGGCGGTGGCGGGGTTGCCGACGAGCCGGTTGGCCAGGCGCAGCGCGGCCGGGTCGAGCGCGCCGGACCGGGGGACGCCGAGGTGGGCGTACCCGGGGCGGCCCTGGTCCTGGACGGTGGTGAGGGCGCCGGCCCGGAGCACCTCGATCACGCTGGTTCGCGACTGCGGGGCTCGCCGGATCGGCGCACTCCCCGCGCTCACGGGGTCACCAGCCGGACCCGGGTGCCGGGGGTGAGCCGGGCCGGCGGATCGGCGTGCACGTCGAAGAGGACCAGGTCGGTCCGGCCGACCAGCAGCCAGCCGCCGGGCGAGGCGCTCGGGTAGATGCCGGCGTACGGGCCGGCCAGCGCGACCGATCCGGCCGGCACCCGGGTGCGCGGGGTGGCGAGCCGGGGCACGGCCAGCTCGGCCGGCAGCCCGGTCAGGTACGCGAAGCCGGGCGCGAAGCCGCAGAAGGCCACCCGGAACTCGGTACGCCGCAGCCGGTCCACCACCGCCGGCACGCCGACGCCCCAGTGCGCGGCGACGGCGGGCAGGTCCTCCCCGTCGTACACGGTGGGCACCTCGACCTCGGCGGTGGCGTCCGGGTGGGTGTCGCCCCGCGGGGTCCAGCCGGCGATCCGGGCCGCGGCCGCCGCCGGGTCCGGTACGCCGTCGACCAGCACGGTGGCCGCGGCCGGGACGATCTCGACGGCGTCCAGCTCGCCGGCCTCCCGGCGGCGCCAGAGCTCGGCGCGCCAGGCCTGGACCTGGTCGGGGTCGTCGCAGTCGAGCAGCAGGGCGTGCGCGCCCACGGGCCGGATCCGCATTCCGCCATCCTCGCGGATCCGCGTGACGGTACACACTACTTGCAAGTAACCTACGGTGCCGTAACCTATTGGCGTGACCACCTCCGCTCCGCTTCGGCTGAAGCCGGTCGACATCGGTAAACCCCGGATGCGCGGCTGGCTGCACACCTACGCCTTCTTCGTCGCGCTCGTCTGCGGCATCGTGCTCTGCTCGATCGCGGCCACCCGCCCCGGCTGGGCCCCCCTGGTCAGCTGCCTGATCTACAGCCTGACCGTGTGCGGCCTCTTCGGCACCAGCGCCCTCTACCATCGCCGGGTCTGGTCGCAGCGGGGCTACCAGATCATGCGCCGGCTGGACCATTCGATGATCTTCCTGTTCATCGCCGGCACGTACACGCCGTTCTGCGCGCTGCTGCTCAAGCCCCGCCCGGCCGAGCTGATGCTCGGTCTGGTCTGGGGCGGCGCGCTGGCCGGGGTGGCGGTGAAGCTGATCTGGCCGCACGCGCCCCGCTGGGTCTCCGCGCCGCTCTACCTCGCGCTCGGCTGGGTCGCGGTGGCGATGCTGCCGCAGATCCTGCACGGCGGCGGCGTCACCGCCCTGGTACTGCTGATCATCGGAGGCGCCATCTACAGCGTCGGCGCCGTCTTCTACGCGCTGCGCAAGCCGAACCCGTGGCCGACCGTCTTCGGCCACCACGAGTTCTTCCACGCCTGCACGCTGGTGGCGGCGATCTGCCACCACATCGCGATCTACTTCGCGCTCTTCTCCTGACGGCCCGGAACGAGTTCGAGGGCCCCGCGCCGTTGCGGGGCCCTCGACGTCTGCGGGGGATGGATCAGGCCGGGTAACCCGGGCGGCGCACCTCGCGGTACTCCTCGCGCACCACGCGGTCGTCCTGCACCGGCACGGTCGGCTGGGCGACGACCCGCTCGCGCACCGGGGCGGCGACGACCGTACGGCGACGGTTGTTCCAGAAGTACATCGTGAGGAGCAGGCCGACGACGCCGACGAGCATGAGCACCCAGCCCACGACGTGGACGTCGAGCCATCCCAGGTTGGCGTCGATGGCGAACGCGAAGATCGCGCCCAGCGCGATGAGGAAGATGCTGGCACCGATGCCCATGACGTCGCCTCCTTGGCGTTCTGCTGGCGTTTCCTACCCGCCGCGGCCATGGCTGAGGTAGCGGCATCCATCGACTTACCCAGGCACTCGGATCGCCAATCAGGCAAGCTGTCGGCATGACCGACGGCAGCAAGCAGGAGCGGACACTCGTGCTGCTCCGGCACGCCAAGGCCGAACAGCTCCGGGAGGACGGCCCGGACGCGGAGCGCCCACTGACCGCCCGGGGGCACGCCGACGCGGCGGCGGCCGGGGCGTGGCTGGCCCGGCACACCCTCGTGCCCGACGTGGTGCTCTGCTCCCCCGCGCGCCGCACCCGGCAGACCTGGCACGGGCTGGCGATGGGCATCACGGGATCCCCGCCGGAGGGGGGACCGACGGGGTCGTCACCGGTGGTGCGCTACGAGCCGACCGCGTACGAGGCGCGGCCCGAGGACCTGCTGGAGCTGGTCCGGGCGGTCCCGCCGGGCACGGGCACGGTGCTGCTGGTCGCCCACAATCCGGGCATCTCGCTGCTCTCGGCGCTGCTCGACCCGCAGCGCGCCGATCCGGACGGGCTACGCACCACGGACCTGGTCGTGCACCGCCCGACCACCCGGTGGGCCGCGCTCGCCCCGGGCGGCGCCCCGATCACCGGCCGGCACACCGCCCGCGGCTGAGGGGTGAGGAGGGCCCCCCGGTCAACGCGCCGTCTCGGCCGCCGTCAGGACGGCGGGGCGGTGGGCGGCGGCGGGTCGGGCGGCGGGGGCATCATCGCCGTCGGGTGGGAGAGCCGGTTCTCCTCCACGATCAGCGTGCGTGCCCGCTTACGCCGGTCCTGCCAGAACCAGAGCGTGGTGAGCAGGACGCCCAGTCCGGCCAGGATGAACACCCAGCCGACCGCGCGCAGGTCGATCCACCAGACGTTGGCTCGGATGGCGAAGGTCATGATCGCGCCGAGCGCGATGAGAAAGATTGCGCTGCCAATGCCCATGTGCGCTGCACTCCCCCGTGCGGTGGCCCTTGGGCGTGCTCGGTCGTGGTCCGCGACGGTTACCCGTCCCACGGCCGCCTACCCACCCCGGACGGGCCGATGACCGCCGACGGCGAGGCCCCGCACGGCTGATCGACTCGTTCTGCGGCAGGTCGCGGCCCTTCAGGTCGCTGGTTAGCGCCCTTTGCGGCCTGCCGAGTGGATCGAGGCGGGACGTGCCGTTCCGCCGGCTCGACCGGCGGAACGTTCCCGCACGACGGCGGCCGGCGAGCACGTGCTCGCCGGCCGCCGTGGTCAGCCTCGGATCCCGGGAAGGATCAGAACGCCTCCTCCGGGAGGTCCATGATCTCCAGGTCGGCGCCCTCGATGATCCGCCGGTCGGCGCCGATGCGGGGCAGCACCTCGCGGGCGAAGAACCGGGCAGCGGCCACCTTGCCGGTGTAGAACGCCTGGTCGGCGGCGGAGACCTCGCCACCGAGGGCCGTCAGCGCGACGTCCGCCTGCTTCTGCAGCAGCCAGCCGACCACCAGGTCACCGACCGCCAGCAGGAACCGGCGGCTGCTCAGGCCGACCTTGTAGAGGGCCCGGTGATCGCCGCCCTGGGCCTCGCCCAGCCAGCCGGTCATCACGCCGAGGATGTTCTGGATCTCGGCGAGCGCCTTGCCGAGCGCCTGCCGCTCCTCCTTGAGCTGGCCGTTGCCGGCCTCGGAGGCGATGAACTCCTGGATCTCGCCGGCCACCGCCATCAGGGCCTTGCCGTTGTCCCGGACGATCTTCCGGAAGATCAGGTCCAGGCTCTGGATCGCCGTGGTGCCCTCGTACAGGGTGTCGATCTTGGCGTCCCGGACGTACTGCTCCAGCGGGTAGTCCTGGAGGAAGCCGGAGCCGCCGAAGGTCTGCAGCGCCTCGTGGCCCAGCAGCTCGTACGCCCGCTCCGAACCGACCCCCTTGACCAGCGGGAGGAGCAGGTCGTTGACCCGCTTGGCCAGCTTGGTGGCCTTCTCGTCGCCGGCCGCCTCGGCGATGGCGACCTTGTCCTGCCAGCTGGCGGTGTAGCAGACCAGCGCCCGCAGGCCCTCGGCGTACGACTTCTGCATGAGCAGCGAGCGGCGCACGTCCGGGTGGTGGGTGATGGTCACCCGGGGCGCGCTCTTGTCGGCCTGCTGGATCAGGTCGGCGCCCTGCACCCGGTTCTTGGCGTACTCGAGCGCGTTCAGGTAGCCGGTGGAGAGGGTGGCGATCGCCTTGGTGCCGACCATCATCCGGGCGTACTCGATGATCATGAACATCTGGCGGATGCCGTCGTGCTTCTCGCCCAGCAGCCAGCCCTTGGCCGGTACGCCGTGCTCGCCGAAGGTCACCTCGCAGGTGTTGGAGACCTTCAGGCCCATCTTGTGCTCGACGTTGGTGGCGAACACGCCGTTGCGCTCGCCCAGCTCGCCGGTCTCCTCGTCGAAGTGGTACTTCGGCACCACGAAGAGGGAGAGGCCCTTGGTGCCCGGGCCGCCCACGCCCTCCACGCCGACCGGACGGGCCAGCACGTAGTGGACGATGTTGTCGGAGAGGTCGTGCTCGCCCGAGGTGATGAAGCGCTTGACGCCCTCGATGTGCCAGGAGCCGTCCGGCTGCGGGATGGCCCGGGTGCGGCCCGCGCCGACGTCCGAGCCGGCGTCCGGCTCGGTCAGCACCATGGTCGAGCCCCACTGCTTCTCGATGAAGAGCTTGGCCCACTTCTGCTGCTGCTCGGTGCCCTCGACGTGCAGCACGTGCGCGAAGGACGGGCCGGAGGCGTACATCCAGATCGGGGCGTTGGCGCCGAGCACCAGCTCGGCCAGCGACCACCAGAGGGCGCGCGGAGCGTTCGTGCCGCCCAGGACCTCGGGGAGGTCGAGGCGCCAGAACTCGGAGTCCATGAACGCCCGGTACGACTTCTTGAACGACTCCGGCAGCGGCGCGGTGTGCGTCGCGGGGTCGAAGACCGGCGGGTTGCGGTCACTGTCCGAGTAGCTGGCGGCCAGGTCCTCGCGGGCCAGGCGGTCGACCTCGGAGAGGAAGCTACGGGCGGTGTCGACGTCCAGGTCCGTGTACGGCTGCTGGCCGAACGTCCGGTCCGCCCCGAAGACCTCGAACAGGTTGAACTCGAGGTCCCGAAGGTTGCTCTTGTAGTGGGTCATGCTCGCTGGCCCCGCTTCCGGACAGGTGTTACCGATCAGTAACCCCGACTCTATTACTCGCGGGTAGCCAACGACAAGCCGATCTCGGAAGTGACAGCGATTACACACTTCCGGTTCAGCTTCCGGCCACCCCCAGCGCCAGCGTGGCGCCGGCGAGCACGAGAAACCCGTTGGCCAGCGCGAACTGGCCGGAGTAGTCGCGGGCGAGCAGGTGGGTGTGCACCGCGCAGGCGAAGAAGAGCACGAGCCCGGCAGCGGCGACCCCGATCCACGGCACGCCGGCCAGCCCGAGGAGCAGGCCCGCCGCGCCCGCGGTCTTCAGCGTGCCGATCGGGAAGGTGAGCCAGGACCGCGGTACGCCGGCCGCCGCCATCCCGGGCAGGATCGGTCGGAAGTGGGCCAGCGCCGCGATGCCCGAGAAGCCGGTGGCGACGACCGCGAGCAGGGTGACGACGACGTACGTGGTGTGCACGAGGAACTCCGGCACCTAGTTGGCGACGCCGACCGTCTGCCGGATCGACTCCGGGCGGTCGAGCAGGGCGAGCATGAGCTGGGCGACGTCCGCCCGGGACACGGTGACCCCACCCCGGATGTTCCGCCCGTACGCGGTCCGGGAGCGGCCGGTCGCCGGGCCGTCGGTCAGCCGGGGCGGGCGGACCACGGTCCAGTCGAGGGCACCCTCCCGCAGCTCCTCCTCCATCAGCGCCAGGTCCAGGTAGTGCCGCCGCAACACCCGCAGGATCACGGGTCCGAGCACGAAGCGCATCAGCGGACCGTCGCCCGGGTCGCGCCGCGGCGGGTGGGGCCGGCCCGGTGACGGCACCACGCCCACCGGGGCGGCGCTGACCACGACGATCCGTCGTACGCCCGCTCCGGCCATCGCCTCGGTGATCGCCCGGGTGCCCCGGGACGCCACGCCGGCGTCGGCCGCGGTACGGGGCCGAGGCCGGAGAGCACCGCGTCGGCGCCGTCGACCGCCGCCCGCAGCGCCGCCCGGTCGGCCAGGTCGGCGGTGACCAGCCGGGCGGCCGTGCCGGGCAGCCGGGCGGGATCGCGGACCACCGCGGTGACGTTGTGACCGGCGGCCAGCGCCCGGTCGACCACGTGCCGGCCGATCCCGCCGCTGGCCCCGAAGATCGTCAACTGCATCCGCCGCTCCTCCGTCGATCGCCGCTCGACGCGGCGGAACCTCGTAAGATATGGAAACCGTAACAGTTGATACGAGGTTCAAACAATATGAGTTCCGTAGGTTCTGCGGACGCGCGTCGACGGCGCCGGACGGCCACCCGGATCAAGGACGAACTGCGCGAGCTGAGCAATCAGCTCGCGCTGCTCAACCACCACGTCGGCGTACGCCTGTCGCTGCGCGACGTGGACCTGGACTGTCTCGACCTGATCGCCCGGCACGGGCCGCTCAGCCCCGGCGCGCTGGCCCGCCGGGCGGGCCTGCACCCGGCCACCGTGACCGGCATCCTGGACCGGCTCGAGCGTGGCGGTTGGATCGTGCGCGAGCGGGACCCCGACGCCAGCGACCGGCGCTCGGTGACGGTCCGGGCCCGGCGCGAGCGCAACGGTGAACTGTTCGGCCTGTACGCCGGGATGAACACCGCGATGGACGACATCTGCGCCGGCTACGACGAGGCCCAACTGGAGGTGATCGCCGACTTCCTGCACCGGGCCGGGGAGGCCGGGCGTCGGGCCACCGACGAGTTGGCGGAGGGCTGAGCGGGCCGGAAGCGTCAGCTCTCGGTCGCGCCGACCTCCCAGCTCGGGACGGCGGCGGTCACGCCGCTGCTCGGGCCGGTGTATTCGATCAGCACCAGCGCGATGTCGTCGTCGAGCCGGCCGTGCACCCACTCGACCAGCGCGGTCTCCAACGAGGCCAGACCGTCGGCGACGGTGCCGTGGCCGAGCAGCCGCCAGGCCCGGTCGGCGGTCGGGAAGAACTCGCCGTCCCGTCGGGCCTCGCCGAGCCCGTCGGTGAAGAGCAGCAGCCGGTCGCCCGGTTCGAGCCGCTCCACCCGGGGCCGGACCACCGGCATGAAGCCCAGCGGCGGCGCCGGCGCCGGGGGTTCCAGCGGGATCACCGCGCCCCGGCGCAGCAGCAGCGGCGGCGGGTGCCCGCAGTTGACGATGGTGAGGGTGCCGCCCCGCTCCTCGACCAGGGCGGCGGTGACGAAGTCCTCGTCGCCCACGTTGCGGGCCACCGCCCGGTCCAGGTCGGTCACCACGGCCCGCAGGTCGGCCCGCTCGTACGCGACGTGCCGGTAGGAGCCGAGCACGATGCTGGCCAGCCGGACCGCGTCCAGCCCCTTGCCCCGGACGTCACCGATGATCATGCGGACGCCGTACGGGGTGTCCATCACCTCGTACAGGTCGCCGCCGATCTCCGCGGTGGCGGTGGAGGAGATGTAGCGGGCGGCCACCGCGAGGGTGCCCACCTGGGGACCGAGCGGCCGGAGGACGGCCTGCTGGGCGACCGAGGCGAGCCGGGACAGCTCGGCGATCCGCTCCGACTGTCGCTGGCGTACCGCCGCCACGCCGGCGGCGATCGCGGCGGCGAGCGCGATCCCCGCGACGTTCACCGCGGTGACCAGGGAGGTGGTCCCCTCGGCCAGCGCGAAGGCGACCCCCGTGCCGGTGGCGAGCACGCCCAGCCCGAGCACCACCCGCCAGGACGCGAGCGCGGCGGCGAGGAGGGGGGCGGCCGCCATCAGCGCGAGGTAGTGCACCGGCCGGCCGTCCGCCAGCTCCACGGCGGAGACGAGTGCGAGCAGCGCGAGGGCCGCGCCGATGCCGGCGCGGGAACCGGGGCTCAGCGGGCCGCGGCCCGACTGGAGAGGTTGCGTGCGTACACCGGACAGCATGCCTGATGGACGTGACCGGGTGAATGAGCCTGGCGGGTGGTCCGTGGAACTTCCGCCCGGTCCGGTCACCCGGTCAGCCGAGGACCTCGTACCGGACGTCGACCTCGCCGAGGTCGGTCGAGGCGATGGCCGCGAAGGCCGCCCGGGACAGGTCCAGGCACCGGCCGTCGATGTACGGGCCGCGGTCGTTGATCCGCACGATCACGGACTTGCCGTTGGCCGGGTTGGTCACCCGGACCCGGGTGTTGAACGGCAGCGTCTTGTGCGCGGCGGTCAGCGCGTCCGGGTTGAAGGTCTCCCCGTTCGCGGTCATCTGGCCCTCGTCGTAGAAGGACGCGCCGCAGGAGCCGCTGTCCACGACCTTCGGGGCGGCGGTGGTCTTCCTGGCGGTGGGCTTCGGGCTGGCGGTCCGGGTCTTGCGCGAGGCCGCCTGGGTGCGGGTCACCTTCGGGCTCGGGGTGGCCTTCGGCGACGGGCTTAGGCTCGGCGACGCGCTCGGCGAGGCGGACGGGGACGCCGAGGTGGGGGCCACGGTGCTGGGCAGGGCCTCGACGGCGGCCGACTCGGCGGCGGGCTCGCCCGAGGTGAGCTGGACGGCGCCGACGGTGCCGCCGACCGCGAGCACCACGCCGACGGCGGCGGTGGCGGCGATGCCGGTGGGCGAGAACTTACGGTTGCGGAAGTGCCTACCAGCCACCACCGGGTCCTTTCGTCAGCGGAACAAACCGGCTGGGACCGTAACGAGAGAAGCACTTCCGAAGTCAACGTGATCATGGTGCTATGCCCGTATTTACCCCGGTACGTGTAGCCGATCAAGCCACCCAGCCTCCCCCGAACGGAGGAAGGATCGCTGGCCGGGGCCGGTGCGGCATCGCCTGGCGCCGGTGGCCGAGGATGGGGGCGTGCTGAGCCGACGTCTGGTCGAACTGTTCCGCTGGGTCGATCCCGGCCCGGGCAGCAGCCATCTGGTCAGCGACACGGCCGGCTGGTGGCGTGATCCGGCGGCGCTGGCCGACCTCGGACCGGCCCTGGCGGGGCTTTTCCCGGCCGCCCGGCCCACCGTCGTGGTCGCCCCCGAGGCGACCGGGCTGCTGCTCGGCCCCCTGGTCGCGGTCGCGGCCGGCGCCGGCTTCCTGCCCGCGTACAAGGACGGCGGCGAGCGGCGGCGGGTCGGGGCGCTGCGCTGGGCGGAGACGTCCCCCGACCACCGGGGCCACCGCCAGCGCCTCGGCCTGGACACCGCCCGGCTGGGCCCCGCCGACCGGGTGCTGCTCGTCGACGACTGGGTGGACAGCGGCGCGCAACTCGACGCGCTGCACCGGGTGGTGGCCACCACCGGGGCGGAGGTCGTCGGGGCGGTCGCGGTCGTGACCACCTGCCCGCCGGCCGTCGCCGAGCGGCTCCGGCTGCGCACCCTGCTCACCGGGGACCGCCTGTGAGCGCTTGACCTCAAGCGCGGTTGAGCATCGACGATCGCGGCATGAGCGACGGCATCCTGGACGAGGCGTACGAGCGACTGCACCGGACCGGCCCCGAGTTCGAGGGCTGGCTCTCCAACCACGGACCGATGGCGGTCGAGGCGCTGGTCCGACACGGCCACGGCGACCGGGTGCACCGCTGGCTCGACGACTACCTGCCCCGGCTGGACGACCTGCCGCGCGGGCTCCGGCCGGTCGACGACTGGCGGTCCGCCCTCGGCGACCCGAAGCGGGCCGGCGACTGGCTCGCCCACTTCGACCACGAGCTGCGCGAACACCCCTGGCAGGAGGTGCTCGGCACCTGGTGGCCCCGGCTGCTGCCCGGCATCGCGGCCGGGGCCACCCACGGGGTCATCCGGGTCGGCCACGCCGTCCGGGCGCTCCGTACCGACGGGGTGAACCCGGCGCGGCTCGCCGAGCTGGGGCAGGCGCTCGGCTACTGGGCCGCCCGCTGGCAGCCGGTGCCCGGCGCGGGGCCGCTCACCGGGCGGTCCGACGTGGCCACCGCGCTGGCCGGGGTGCCCCGCCTCCCCGCGCAGACCGGCGGGATCCGGGACCGTCTCAGCCGGCTGCCCGACGTACCGGACTGGGCCACCGCGGCGGTCGCCCTGCGCCCGCCGGCCGGCGCGGCGCAGGCCGAGCGGACCCTCACCGACCTGGTGCACCGCGCCGGCCTGGACTACCTGCGGTTCGGGCACGGCAACCCGGTGATGCTGGTGCACGCCGTGACCGCGCCGACGGCGGTGCTGCGTACCCTGCCGGCCCTGGACCCGGCGCTGTGGGCGCCGAGCGTCGCCGCGGCCTGGTCGGCCACCGCCGCCGTGACCTCGGTGTACGCCGCACCCACGCCGGCCGCCCCACCGACGGTGGCACCGGCTCAGCCCGACGAGGTGTTCGCCCGGGCGGCGCGGCACGGCGACGCGCACGTGGTGAAGCTTGCCGACGCGGTCCTGGAGTCGCACGCGGCGACCGGCGACGCGCGGGTGCTGGCTGCGGCCGGCTACGCCGGCCACCTCATCTGACGAACTCCGCCGGCCGGCACTCACGCCATCCGGAAATCCCGCGACGGGTGGTCCGGCCACCACTAGCCTCGGCAGGATGTGGCCCCGGATCGGTGGACTCCGCACGCTCGCCCTCGGCACCCCCGGCGAGATGCGCACCAACCTCAACACCCTCGTGCTGGCCGGCGTGAAGACCGCCACCGCCGGCCTGCTGACCGACGAGTACGCCGCCGAGAACGAGGAGCTGGAACGCGTCGGCGAGCGGCTGGTCCTGGTCGACGACCAGGACGCGCTGGTCGGCGTCGTCGAGATCACCGACGTCGAGGTGGTCCGCTTCGCGGACGTGTCCTGGGACTTCGCCCGCTCAGAAGGCGAGGGCGACCGGTCCATCGAGGAGTGGCGGGAGGGCCACCGCCGCTACTGGACCGGGGCGGGCTTCCCGATCGACGACGACAGCCAGGTCGTCTGCATCCGGTTCCGGCTGGTCTCCGCCGGAGACGGCGGGATCAGCACCGGCGACCTGGGCACCTGAGGTGTAAGGAAGGGCCCCTTGTTAACGCCTGGTGCGGGTGAAGGGGCCCCTCCTAACGTCCGGCGGCACGTCAGGGCCGGCGCAGCTCCGGGAGGAGGCCGGCGGCCGTCACCAGCTCCGCCTCGTCGCCGGCGTACCAGCTGCTGGCCCGGGGCCAGTGCGTCACCACGTCGGTGAAGCCCAGCCGCGCCGCCCGGGCGACCTGCTCGGCGAAGAAGTCCGCACCGCTGAGCGAGAAGACCGGCGCCGAGTCGAGCGACAGGTAGCGGTCCAGGGTGCCCGGGTCGCGGCCCGCCTTCTCCAGGGTCGCGTCCATCCGCCCGGCGAGCTCCGCGACCGTGGCCCACCAGGTCTCCAGGTCGTCCCCGCCGAGCCCGGTGGTCACCCAGCCCTGCCCGTACCGGGCGACGAGCCGCATCGAACGGGGGCCGTTGGCGGCGACCACGAACGGCACCCGGGGCTGCTGGACGCAGCCGGGATTGTTCCGGGCGTCCACTGCGGCGAACCACTCGCCGCGCCAGGTGGTGCCGTCCTCCCGGAGGATCAGGTCCAGCAGCTCGGTGAACTCGGCGAACCGGTCGACCCGCTGCCGGGGTGGCAGGGTGTCGCCGCCGAGCACGGTGGCGTCGAAGCCGATGCCGCCCGCGCCGATTCCGAGCAGCAGCCGGCCGCCGGAGACGTCGTCCAGGGCGGTCACCTGCCGGGCGAACGCCGCCGGGTGCCGGAAGTTGGGCGAGGCGACCAGGGTGCCGAGCCGGATCCGCGAGGTCACCGTCGCGGCGGCGGTCAGCGTGGTCATCGAGTCGAACCAGGGGCCGTCGACCAGGTCCCGCCAGCCCAGGTGGTCGTACGTCCAGGCGTGGTCGAAGCCCCAGTCGTCCGCCTGCCGCCACCGCCGTCGCGCGTCCGACCAGCGCTGGTCGGGAAGGATCACGATGCCAATCCGCATGATCGCCAGGGTACGGCGGCGGGCCGGGGCCGGGGTACGGCGTCGGACGCGTCGCACTCCGGCCGGCCGCCGGGGCTACCTCACCCCGCCACCACGTCGGCGACCACGCAGGCGATGTTGTCCGGCGCCCCTTCGGCGTACGCGAGGTCGACCAGGCGCCCGACGGCGCTCTCCGGATCGTCCGCCCCGGCGAGCGCCGCCTGCAGCGCGGCCGGCCCGACCACGGCGGAGAGCCCGTCGGAGCAGAGCAGGTAGCGGTCCCCGACCAGGGCGGTGCGGAGCGCGAGGTCCGCCTCGACCGGGGCCCCCGCGCCGAGCGCCCGGGACAGCAGCGCCCGCTGCGGGTGCGCCGCCGCCTCCGCCGGCGTGAGCCGGCCCTGGTCGACCTGCGACTGCACGTACGTGTGGTCCTGGGTCAGCCGGGACAGCTCGCCCCCGCGCAGCAGGTACGCCCGGGTGTCCCCGACGTGCACCAGCGCGAGCCGCGTGCCGCGGCGCAGGACGGCGGTGAGGGTGGTGGCCGGCTGGTGCCCGTCGGTGGCGTGCGCGCGGACCGTCCGGTCGGCCGCGGTGACCGCGTCGGCCAGCGTGGCGAGCAGTTCGGCGGCGGGCGCGTCGGTCAGTTCCAGCGGCCGGAGCGCGTCGATCGCGGCCGCGCTGGCCGCGGCCCCGCCCGGGCCACGCAGGCCGTCGGCCACGGCGAGCAGCCGGTCGCCGGCGTACGCGGCGTCCTCGTTGGAGTCCCGGACCGCGCCGGCCGTACAGCGGACGGCGTACCGGAAGGTGGGTTCGGACATGGGGGCGCTCCTCTCGGAGAGCTGGTCGACGAGGAGCGCGACGACGCGTCGGCGGGCCGCCGTGTCGGCGCTGACCCGACGCCACCAGGCGTCGACCGCCTCGGCCGCCGCCTCCGCCGACAGCCGGCAGACGGTGTGGATCTCGGCCAGCGGCATCCCGGCCCGGCGCAGCGCGGCGATCAGCCGGGCCCGGTCGAGCTGGGCCGGCTCGTAGTACCGGTAGCCCGAGTGCGGGTCGACGGCGGCGGGCGCAAGCAGGCCCAGCTCGTCGTAGAGCCGCAGCGCCTTGGGCGTCAGGCGGGCCGCCCGGGCGAACGCCCCGATCGTCAGCAGCTCCACGGACCCATCCTCCTCGTACCGGTCGCGGCGACCGGCACGGACCACGCTGGCCCTTGCCGCAGGGGCAGGGTCAAGGCGTTGACCATGTATCGATCACTTATATATATTGCCGAGGTGACCCAGATGCGTGAGCCGACGTTCCTGATCCTCACCGCGCTCGCCACCGGCCCCCGACACGGCTACGGGATCATCCAGGAGGTCACCGTCCTCTCCGACCGGCGCGTCACCCTGCTGCCCGGCACGCTCTACACGGCGCTGGACCGGCTGACCGCGCAGGGGCTCGTCGAACCCGACCGGGAAGAGGTCGTGGACGGGCGGCTGCGCCGCTACTACCGCCTCACCCCGGGCGGCCTGGCCGCCCTGGAGTCCGAGACCGCCCGGCTGCGCCAGCTCGCCACCGCCGCCGAGACCCGGCTGCGCGCCCTGCGCCCCCGCACCACCTGACCCGGTTCCCGCCCCCGCTCCCGACGAAGGGGAGGCCATGTCGCTCACCCGCCACTACCGACGGCTGCTGCTCGCCTATCCCCGCGCCTACCGGCGGGAGCGGGGCGAGGAGCTCCTCGGCCTGCTGCTCGACACCACCCCGCCGGGGCGGACCCGACCCACCGTCACGGGGGCGGTGGACCTGGTCCGGGCCGGGCTGCGCTGCCGGCTCGGCCGGCCGGCCAGCCGTACGGTCGGCGTGTGGGCGGTCCTCACCGCGCTGATCTGCGGCCTGTTCACCGCCGCACTGGCGTCCCGGCTGGCCTGGAAGACCTCCCGCCCCCAGCCCGATCGGGCCGAGGCCGCCGCGATCTTCGCCGAGGCGTTCCCCGGCCACCGGCTGGACGATGATGTGGCGACCTCCCCGGCGCTCTTCGTCTACTACAACAACCCGGTGACGGTGGACAGCCTGCGGGGCCTGCTGCTCGGCGACGGCGGCGAGTACCAGGAGGGCTCGGCCGGCGGGGCAGCGGCCGGCCGGGAGCCGACCAGCGACACCCTGACGACGGCCGAGCAGCGGCTCCGGGCCGCCGGCTGGCGGGTCTACGCGCCGACCACCACGGACCTGCAGACCTGTGCCGCCCCGCCCTGCGACCCGCAGGAGACCGAGACCGTCCTGGTGGCCCGCCGGGGCGACACCGTCTTCCGGGCCACCTTCAACGATCCCACCCTCTACAACTCCTATCTCTACTTCACGGTGCAGCGGGCCGCGCCACCGCTGGTGCTCCCCGTCGCGGCGCTGGCCGGCCTGGTCGGCGGCGTCCTCGCCTGGCTGGTCTTCGCCTGGGCCAGCCGGCGCACCGAGGGCCGGCGGGGCACCGGCCTGCTGCTCGGCTTCGCCCTGTTCCTGTGGTGGGCACCCGCGCTGGCGACCACCACCTCGCTGGTACCGCACCACCTCGGCGAGCCGCACCCCACGTGGCACCCACTCTGGGAGTGGCTCGGGCAGCCGACCTTCTCGTTGCTCTTCCTGATCGGCGCCGGCTGCGCGCTGGTCCTGCTGGCCATCGCGCTCGCGCCCCGGAAGGACCCGCGCCCGCTGACCGTCAGCGTCGGCTGAGCTTCGCCAGCGTCCCGACCCCGTCCCGCACCTCAGTCTTCCGCCCGGTCGGCGGCATCCGCGGCGGCCCGGACGAACTCGCGTACCCGGGCCGTGGTGTTGCTGGCCAGCCAGACCGGCCCGCGGAGGATCGGCGGCGCGTCGTCGATCGGCACGTACGCCAGGTCCGGCCGGGGGTGGTAGCGGCGGGTCTGCTCGCCCACCGGGAGCACCCCCCCGACCCATCGCGACCAGCGACAGCATCTCCGAGAAGGTGTTGCCGACCGGACCCTGCGGCACCGGCCGCCCGGAGGGGGTCCGGTCCGGGGTGCGGTCGCGCTTGAACTCCGTCGACGTCACCGCCGGATACTGCACCACCGGGTGGTCGGCCAGCACCTCCAGCGACACCGACGCCTGCCCGGCGAGCGGGTGGTCCGCGGCCACCGCGAGCACCCGCCGCTCGCGCAGCAGCGCCGGGCCGTTCGCCATCCCGTCGAAGGGGTACGACGCGATGAGCACGTCGACCGAGCCGTCCTGCAGGCTGGACCGGGTGGTGGCGAGCGGAGCCTCGTGGACGTGCACCACACACTCGGGGTGGCGCTCGGTGAAGAGGCTGACCGCCCGGAGCAGCACCGGCGCCGTCCACTCGCCGACGAACGCCACCCGCAGCTCGCCGGTGAGACCGCGACCGGCCTCGACGGCCCGCTGGACGGCGTCGGCCATGCCGGCCACCAGCGGTCGCAGGTCGTCCGCGAGCCGGGCGCCGATCGGGGTCAGCCGGACCACCCGGCTGGTACGCGCGAAGAGCGGCGCGCCGATCCGGCGTTCCAGCTTCCGCACCACGTGGCTGACCCGCCCGGTGGTCACCCGCAGCCGCTCGGCGGTCCGCCCGAAGTGCAGTTCCTCGGCGAGGGTCAGGAACGTCTCGATCTCGTACCGCTCCAGCACGTCGACCCCCACCGTTGACTCAGGGTCAACGATCGTAGCCCGATCGCGGCTTGGTCGACGCGGCCGATCCGACGAGGGTTGAGGTGAGCCCTTCGAGGAGAGGAAAACCGATGGATCCCGTCACCACCTACCTGACCGGCCTCGACACACCACTGCGCGAAGTCGGCGAGAAGCTGCGCGCCGTGGTGGACGCCGCACTGCCGGAGGCGACCGGCGCGATGTGGCACGGCCACCCCGTCTGGGGCCTCGGCGACCGCCCGGGCCGCACGCCGGTCTGCCTCGTCAAGGCGTACCCGTCGTACCTCACCTTCGCACTGTGGCGCGGGCAGGACGTGGCCGACGACTCCGGGCGGCTCGCGCCGGGCGCGCGGCGGATGGCGGCGGTCAAGCTGCGCACCGTCGACGAGATCGACCCCGGGCTGTTCGCCGGCTGGCTCCGCCAGGCGTACGAGCTGGAGACCCGGTGAGCGCGGTGCGGGTGACGGGCTTCGACCACCTGGTCCTCACCGTCGCCGACGTCGAACGTGCCCTCGACTTCTACTGCGGCACGCTCGGGCTGGCCCCGGTCCGGGTCGACCGCTGGCGGGCCGGCGAGGTCCCCTTCCCCTCGGTACGCGTCAACGCCGAGACCATCATCGACCTGGTACGCGGCGAGCCGGGCGGGTCGAACGTGGACCACTTCTGCCTGGTGGTGGAGCCGCTCGACTGGGCGCAGGTGATCGACTCGGGGGTATTCACCGTGCTCACCGGGCCGGTGCCGCGCTTCGGCGCGCAGGGCAGCGCCACCTCGATCTACGTACGGGACCCGGACGGCAACACCGTCGAACTGCGCTGGTATCCGCCGTCCTGACGGGCTTGACCTCGAGCGCGCTCGAACCGGAAGACTCGCGGTCATGAATCGAACGTTGGGACGGAGCGGGATCCAGGTCAGCGCGCTGGGCATGGGCTGCTGGGCGATCGGTGGCCCGTACGCGGGCGGCAGCAACCAGTACGGCTGGGGCCGGGTCGACGACGCCGAGTCGATCCGGGCCGTCCGCCGGGCGGTCGAGCTGGGGGTCACCTTCTTCGACACGGCGAGCAGCTACGGCGCCGGGCACAGCGAGGTGATCCTCGGCAAGGCGCTCGGCGCCGACCGGGACCGGGTGGTCATCGCATCGAAGTGGGGGTTCACCTTCGACGAGCTCACCCGGGAGGCGCTGGGCACCGACGGCAGCGTCGCGTACCTGCGCAGCTGCCTGGACGGCTCGCTGCGGCGGCTGGGCACCGACCATGTCGACCTCTACCAGCTGCACCTCGGCGACCTGCCCGTGGCGGAGGCCCTGGAGCTGATCGGCCCGCTGGAGGAGCTGGTCACCGCCGGCAAGATCCGGGCGTACGGGTGGAGCACCGACGATCCGGAGCGCGCCTCGGCCTTCGCCGCCGCCGGTCCGCACTGCACCGCCATCCAACACGACATGTCGGTGCTGGCCGACCGGCCCTCGATGATCGAGGTGTGCGAGCGCTCCGGGCAGGCCAGCGTCAACCGGGGGCCGCTCGCGATGGGGCTGCTCAGCGGCAAGTACGCCGACGGGCGCACGGTGGCCCGGGACGACGTCCGCTCGCAGGGCTACGAGTGGCTGGCGTACTTCCGCGACGGTGCCGGGGCACCGGAGTGGTTGACACGGGTGGAGGCCCTGCGCGAGGTCTTCGCCACCGGCGGACGTACGCCCACGCAGGGGGCGCTGGCCTGGCTGTGGGCCCGCAGCGAGGCCACCGTCCCGATCCCGGGTTTCCGGACCGTGGCCCAGGTCGAGCAGAACGCGGGCGCGCTCGCGCACGGGCCGCTGCGCCCGGACGAGTTCAACGCCGTGGAGGAACTGCTGGCGGACGTCCGGTCGCCCGGAAACGGGTGACGGACCGGCCGGTTCCGTTGCTAGCGTGTCGCGATGCCCGAACTCCAGCGGCTCGACGCCCGGCACGCCCCCGCGCTGCTCCGCTTCGAGCGGGAGAACCGGGCGTACTTCGCGCGGTTCGTGTCGGACCGGGGCGACGACTACTTCGCCGAGTTCGCCGCGCGGCTCGCGGGCCTGCTGGCGGAGCAGGCGACCGGTCGGTGCCATTTCCACGTCCTGGTTGACGACGACGTCGTGCTGGGCCGGTTCAACCTGGTGGACGTGGCCGACGGCAGCGCCGAGCTGGGTTACCGGGTGGCCGAGCGGGCCACCGGCCGGGGCGTGGCCCAGGACGGGGTGCGCCGGGTCTGCGCGTTGGCCCGCGACGCGTACGGGCTGCACCGGCTGGTCGCGGCGGCGGCGCTGACCAACCACGCGTCGCTCGCGGTGTTGCGACGCACCGGATTCGTTCCGACCGGCGAGGTGGTGATCAACGGCCGCCCGTGCCGCCGGCACGTGCTCGACCTGCGCAACGGCGACGGCATGGGCGCGGCGGAGGTGCACACCGTCCTGGACGCCCTCGCCACGGCCGGCTGCCCGGCCTGGATCAGCGGCGGTTGGGGGGTGGACGCCCTGCTCGGCGAGCAGACCCGGCCGCACCGCGACCTGGACCTGGCCGTACCGGCCGAGCACGAGTCGGCCGCGCTGCGGGCGCTCGCGCGCCTCGGGTACGCCGTGGAAACCGACTGGCGTCCGGTACGCGTCGAGGTGGTCGCGGGCGGGCGGGGCCGGGTGGACCTCCACCCGCTGGCCTTCGACGAGGCCCGCGACGGCCACCAGGCCGGCCTGGACGGCACCAGCTTCCGCTGGCCGAGGGGGTGCTTCACCACCGGGACCATCGCCGGCCGCCGGGTCGACTGCATCTCGGTGGAGCAGCAGCTGCTCTTTCACCGCGGCTACGAGCCTCGGGACGTCGACCGGGCGGACCTGGCGCTGCTGCACCGGCTCGCCGCCGCCGTCCGGCAGCCGTGACCGCCACCCTCTTCCTGACCTGCGGCCTGCCGGGCAGCGCTTGGAGCCCTCCCGGCAGGCGTTCCTCGACCGGCTCCGGCCGAGGAACGCCGCTCCGGGGCCCGGCGTCTTCCGGGTCACCGACGAGGAGTTCACGCCGGCCTGGGCCTTCTTCCAACGGGAGCGCCCGACGCCGGAGGAACTGGCGCTCTTCGACCCGACGCCGCGACGGAAGGAGCCGGCGACTGACGGACCCGACCAGCGGCGGTGGGCTGGCGGCCGCCATCCTCGTCCAGCAGCCGCGAAGCGGCCAGGCTCACCCGATGATGCCGACCCTGTCGCACATGGACTGCACGCTGGAGCTGTCCTGACCGCTAGGGTCGTCCGCATGGCTGACGCTGTCGTGATTCCCGGAGGCCGGTTCGGGCCGGGCGCTCCGCTGCTGATGTATGCCGGCGATGTGGCGGAGCAGCGCGGCGCGAAAGTACACCGGCACTCGTGGTCCCAGGAGTTTCCGAAGCTTGATCAGCCAGAAATCGAGAGCTGGGTCGGCGATGAGATCGTTCCGCTGCTCGACACCATTGGCGGTCGCCCGCTGCTGATCGGCAAGTCGCTCGGCACGAACGCGGCAGCGATCGCCGCCGAGAGGTCCCTGCCCGCCGTGTGGCTCACGCCCCTGCTCACCCTGCCGTGGGTGGCTGACGCGTTGGGCCGCGCAACCGCGCCGTTCCTGCTCGTGGGTGGCACTGCCGACAAGCTGTGGGACGGTGACCTCGCCCGCCGGCTGTCGCCCCATGTGCTGGAGGTGGCAGGCGCGGACCACGGCATGTACGTACCCGGCCCGCTCACCGAGTCCATCGCGGTGCTCAGTCGGGTCGTCGTCGCCGTGGAGGAGTTCCTCGACGCTGTTGGCTGGCCGAGGTAGCCACCCGGTCCCGCCCGAGCTGCTGGTACGACCAGATCCGGGCGTCCGGGCGTCCCCTCTGGCTGGACGGGCTGTCACATCCCGGTGCTCTAATCCGGCCATGCATGTCGTCGTCACAGGGGCACTCGTTGAGAACGGCGCGGTCCTGTTAGTACACCGCAGCCCGACCCGCCGGGCATACCCGGATCTCTGGGATCTGCCCGGGGGGCATGTCGAAGCGGGTGAGTCGGAACTGCAGGCCCTCGCGCGTGAGATGCGCGAGGAGCTCGGTGTTGACATTGTGGCGGAGTCCGCTTCACGGTTGGGCGACCTGCATGCCGGCAGTGGTGAGGACGCCGTTCACGTGGGCGTCTGGCAGGTTGGCGACTGGGTTGGCTCTCCGACCAACCGTGCACCTGATGAGCATGACGACATCGCCTGGGTGGGGATCAGCGAGCTGGGCGGCCTTCCCCTCGTGCATGGCGACCTGGCGGCACTGGTTGGTTCTCTTCCCGAGTCTGACCGGCTGCCTCGCCGCGACGAAGCACGGGCAGCCGCGTCGCGGGGTGGTCCGGAGATCCAGGGCTGACGGCAGGCTGAAGGCCCGCCGCGCGATTGCCGATCTTGGAACGTCGAAGGCCCTGGCTGTGACTCGCGCCACGACCAGGGCCCTCGTGCTGGAGCGGGTGACGGGAATCGAACCCGCACTGTCAGCTTGGGAAGCTGATGTTCTGCCATTGAACTACACCCGCAGGCGGCACCACTGTACCTGAGGTCATCACCTCCGTGCACCCAGGTACCCCCGTGGCGGCCCGCCGGCCGCCCGGCAACCGCGCGGAAACGATCTTGAAACAGGGGGACGGCGGGAAGTTTCACGGCGGCAACATATGGGCGTTCTCAAATCTGTCGATCGGATGTAACGTCTCCCACACGTTCTCCGACTCGGCGTGACACACCCCCTGTCGCGCCGCCAGAAAGAGGTGGGCCCATGGGGCTTCGTCCCAACCTGCTGACCCGGCGTGCCGCCGGCGTCGCGACGACGACCTTCGCGCTGATGCTCAGCACCGCGGCGGTGGGAGTCGTCCCCGCTGCCTCCGCCTTCTCGGCCGCCCCGGCCGGCTCGTGCGCCGAGCCCGCCGACGTCCACTCGGACGCCCGGGTCGCCAAGGGCGGCAGCACCAAGCTCGACCCGAACGCGCTGACCGCCAAGCAGGTCACCGAGCGCGAGGCGGACCTCGCCGCCGCGCTGCGCGACCGGGCCGCCTTCCGCGCCGGCGCCCAGGCCGCCACCCCGCTGGCCAGCGTCACCGTTCCGGTCGTCGTGCACGTCATCCAGCGGGACAGCACCCGCGCCGGTGGCAACATCCCGGACTCGATGGTCACCCAGCAGATCTCCGTGCTGAACACCGCCTACAGCGGCGGCACCGGCGGCGCGCCGACCGCGTTCAGCTTCCAGCTGCAGAAGGTGCACCACGTCACCAACGCGGCCTGGTACCCGATCGTGCAGGGCTCCTCGGCCGAGCGGCAGATGAAGTCCTCGCTCCGCGAGGGCGGCAAGAACACGCTCAACCTCTACCTGGGCGAGCTGAGCGACAACCTCCTCGGCTGGGCCACCTTCCCGAAGCGCAAGCTCGACAGCATGGACGGCGTGGTCGCGCTGAACGAGTCGCTGCCGGGCGGCACCGCGACCAACTACAACGAGGGTGACACCGGCACCCACGAGATCGGCCACTGGCTGAACCTCTACCACACCTTCCAGGGCGGCTGCTCCGGCTCGGGTGACAGCGTCTCGGACACTCCGGCCGAGTCCTCGCCGGCCTACCAGTGCCCGACCGGTCGGGACACCTGCTCCACGGCCGGCCAGGACCCGATCCACAACTTCATGGACTACACGTACGACTCGTGCATGTACGAGTTCACCCCCGGCCAGGCGAGCCGGATGATCAACGCGTGGAACGCCTACCGCGCGGCCTGAGCACCCCGCACCAGAAACGCCGGTGCCGGCCCCGTCCTCCTCGGACGGGGCCGGCACCGGCGCATTGATGGACCGTCAGGCGGCTGGGCGGCGGGTGTCGAAGCCGTGCCGGCCGCCGCGCCGACCCTCGGCCGCGACCACGGCACACCGGGACACGGCGGTCGCCCCCGGATCGAGCCAGACCCGCACCTGCGGCCGACCGGCGCCCGGCTGGGAGGTCTGGTCGCGGCGGGTCAGCATCGCCACGTCGACGGTGAACTCGAACAGCCGCCAGTCGACCTGCGGGGCGGCCCGGCCGAGCTCGACCACCCGGGCCAGCGTCGCCGGGTCGGTCACCGGGCGGGCCCGGCCGGCCACGTACGCCTCGTCGTCGCTCTCCTCCGGGGGGAACGAGTGCAGCGCGTACCGGCCGTCACGTTCGAGGTCACGACGCTTGGGCGAGTCGATGACGAAGCAGTAGAGCCCGTCGTCGGTGATGACCGGGGAGACCGGGTGGACCCGGGGGCCACCGTCGGCCCGGACCGTGGCGAGGTAGCCGAAGCCCGGCCCGTACTGCTGCAGGAGAAGGCGGATCTCGTCGGCGAGTCGGGGCTCGTCGGCGGCGAATTCGGACCAGGAAGCCATGCGGACATTCTATCGAACAGGTGTACGAAGATGTAGTCCGACACGCAGGTCACCCGTACCGGTCGCTATGGTGTTCCGATGCTGCTCTCCGACCGCGACCTGGTCTCCGAGATCAAGGCGGGCACGCTCGCGCTGGAGCCCTTCGAGCCCACGCTGGTGCAACCGTCCAGCATCGACGTACGCCTGGACCGGCTCTTCCGGGTCTTCAACAACCACCTCTACACCCACATCGACCCGTCCATTCAGCAGGACGACCTGACGTCGATGGTGGAGGTTCCCGAGGGCGAGCCGTTCGTGCTGCACCCGGGCGAGTTCGTGCTCGCCTCGACGCTCGAGGTGATCTCGCTGGGCGACCAGCTCGCCGGCCGCCTGGAGGGCAAGTCGAGCCTGGGCCGGCTCGGGCTGCTCACCCACTCCACGGCGGGTTTCATCGACCCGGGGTTCTCCGGGCACGTCACGCTGGAACTGTCCAACGTGGCGAACCTGCCGATCACCCTCTGGCCGGGCATGAAGATCGGCCAGCTCTGCATCTTCCGGCTCTCCTCGCCGGCCGAGCACCCGTACGGATCGGCGGTGTACGGGTCGCGCTACCAGGGGCAGCGCGGCCCGACCCCGAGCCGGTCCTGGCAGAACTGGCGGGTCTGGCCGACCCGCTGACGGCCGTAGGTGTTAACAGGGGCCCCTTCCTATACCTGAGGCGTTA
>NZ_RJLN01000074.1 GCF_003725545.1 Micromonospora solifontis
GCCGGCACGGCGGGTGCCCGGGACGTCCCGCTGGGCGCGCGGGACGTCGCCGTTCCGCCGCGCGCCGCGACCATCGCCCTGGATCCGCGCGGTGCGTGCGGTGCGCGGTATCGCCACGGACCGGCCGTCGCGCCCGATCGCCGCCGGGCGGACATCCGGAGGCAGTCGCGTGGTCCGGCCGTCGCCGTGGATGCGCGTCCCGGCGGCCTGCCGGGGCGGCCGGACGGCGCGGTGGTCCCGCTCGACCACGGCCCGGTCCCGCGACCGGGTGCTCGCGCGACCGTCACCGTGGATCCGCGTCATCCGGTCGTCCGGCTGCCGGCCGGCTCGGGTCGGTTGACAGGCCATCGGCCGCACCCTCGTCAGAAGCGCGACCCGGTCCTGCGGCGGGCACCGACGCCGGCCACCACCGCCACCGCGACGAGCCCGCCGACCAGCAGCAGCGAGCCGGTGCCCCGGCCGCTGCCCGCCGTGCCGCCGCCACCGGTGGCCGGGCCCTTGCTGGGCGAGGCCATGTTCAGCACGGTGAGGGTGGTCGAGGCGGTGTTCCCGTTCGAGCAGCGCAGGTCGACCGGGTAGTCTCCGGCCGGCTTGTTGCTCGGGATGGTCACCGCCCCGGTCAGGAAGCCGTTGTCCGGCCGGAGCATGACCCGCCCGAAGGCGTCCGAGTTCACCTCGGCCTGCCGGTTGTTCGCGTTGTCGCAGTTCGCCCGGATGCTCACCCGGGTGCCGGCCTGCGCCGGATTGGGCGTGACCTCGACGAACACGTTCTCCCCGGCGCGTGCCGGGGCGACGGTCATCAGGACGAACGCCGCGACCAGTCCGAGCACGCTCAGGACGGCCGACCGGGCGCGATGTGCCACGAGCCCTCGCATGATTCCCCCCTTCCGGCGCGGCGCGCCGGAATCCTGCTGTCGGGCAGTGGCGGCTGCGTTCCCGGTGGGGCGGGCTGTTAACGGGCCCGGGCTCCCGGGCCCCGGGACCGCGCCTCAGCGGCGGCGGGCGGCCGGGGGCGCGCCGGCGGGCGGGAGCGGCTCCACCGGGTGCCAGTCCAGCGGGGTGGACAGGACCATCGTGCTGGACGGCTGGCCATACGGGGCGAGACGGTCGATGACCTGCTCGAACTCGCCCATCGAGCCGGCCGCCAGCTTGAGCATGCTGCACGCGTCCCCGGTGATCCGGTGGATCTCCATGATCTCCGGCCAGCCCGCCACCTCCGGGTCGTTGAGGATGCAGCGCGAGCCGTAGCAGGACATCCGGATCAGGGCGAGCACCGTCCGTCCGGCCCGGGTCAGGTCCACGTGCGCGTGGTAGCCGGTGATCACGCCGGACTCCTCCAGCCGGCGGACCCGCTCGGCCACCGCCGGGGGCGACAGGTGGACCCGGCGGGACAGCTCGCTGTACGAGAGCCGGGCGTCGGCCTGGAGCTCGCGCAGCAGCGCCCAGTCCATGTCGTCCACGCGGTGACCTTTCCTTCGTTAAGCCGAGCCGGAGGTAAGCCTTAGCTATGGCAGGTGAGACCAGCGTATCGCCGTTGAAGAGGCATTCCATCTGCGGATCCACCGGCGGCATCATGTCGTCTACCGCGGCGTACGGAGGGAGACGACGGTGGAACAGACCACGGCGGTACGCCCCGCCACCGCGCACCAGCGGGCGGCCCGGGCGGCGCGCAACGGCGGCGAACCGACGCTGGAGTTCGCCGAGCGGGTGCCCTACGACGCGTACGTGCGGGCGAGCACCCTGCACAGCCTGCAGCAGCCGCTCAGCGACGACCCGGGCGAGATGTCCTTCCTGATGGTCACCCAGATCATGGAGCTGTACTTCGGGCTGACCTGCCACGAGCTGCGGCACGCCCAGCGGGAGCTGCGGGCCAACCGGATCTGGGAGGCGCTGCCCCCGCTGCGCCGCGCCGCGCTGCACCTCGACGGGCTCAACGCCGCCTGGCAGGGGCTGCGCTGGATGACCCCGGCCGACTTCAACCGGTTCCGCGACCGGCTCGGCGAGGGCTCCGGCTTCCAGTCGGCCATGTACCGGCAGCTGGAGTTCCTGCTCGGCCTGCGGGACCCGGCGCTGATCCGCCCGTTCCGCCGGCAGACCGAGGTGCACGCCGAGCTGACCGCCGCTCTCGCCGCCCCGAGCCTCTGGGACGACGTGCTCGCCCTGCTCGCCCGGCGCGGCTTCGACCTCCCGGCCGACCTGCTCGACCGGGAGCGGGCGGCCGACCACGAGGCGCACCCCGCGGTCGAGGCGGCCTGGGTGCGGATCTACGCCGACGCCGGCCCGGAGAACCACCTGCGGCTGCTGGGTGACGCGCTGACCGAGGTGGCCGAGCGGTTCGGCGACTGGCGCTGGCACCACATCAAGGCGGTGCAGCGCAGCATGGGCGCCAAGGTCGGCAGCGGCGGCTCCGCCGGGCTGGCCTGGTTGCAGCGCAGCATGGCCCGGGTGGTCTTCCCCGAGCTGTGGTCCGCCCGGACCGCGATGTGACCGAGAGAGATGGACATGCACACCGAAGCTGAGGCGCGAGAGCTCGACGCCGCCGACCCCGGGCACCGGCACCTGTTCCACGTGCCGCCGGCCGACGGCGGGCGCTACCCCGAGGTGGCGTACCTGGCGGGCAACTCGCTGGGCCTGCAACCCCGGGCCACCCGGGACGAACTCCTCGCCGACCTGGACGCCTGGCGCCGGCTGGGCGTGGAGGGGCACCTGGAGGCCGAGCGGCCCTGGCTGCCGTACCACGAACTGCTGACCGCGCCGGCCGCGCGGCTGGTCGGCGCGCTCCCCGCGGAGACCGTGGTGATGAACTCCCTCACGGTCAACCTGCACCTGCTGATGGTGAGCTTCTACCGGCCGGCGGGGCGGCGGACCCGGATCGTCATCGAGGACAGCGCCTTCCCGTCGGACAGCTACGCGGTGCGCAGCCAGGCCCGCTTCCACGGCCTGGACCCCGACGCCACCGTGGTCCGGCTGCGGCCGCGCGCCGGCGAGGACACCCTGCGCAGCTCCGACGTCCTCGACCTCCTCGCCGCCGAGGGGGACACGATCGCGCTGGTGCTGCTCGGCGGGGTCAACTACCTGACCGGCGAGCTGATGGACATCCCGGCGATCACCGCGGCCGGCCGGGCCGCCGGGGCGGTGGTCGGCTGGGACCTGGCGCACGCGGCCGGCAACGTCCCCCTCGCCCTGCACGACTGGGACGTCGACTTCGCCGCCTGGTGCTCGTACAAGTACCTGAACTCCGGACCGGGCGCCCTGGCCGGCGTCTTCGTCCACGAGCGGCACCTGGGCGACCCGGCGCTGCCCCGCTTCGAGGGCTGGTGGAGCACCGAGGCGGCCACCCGGTTCGAGATGACTCCGGTCTCCCGGCCGCCGGCCACCGTCGAGGCGTGGCAGATCTCCAACCCGCCGATCTTCGCGATGGGTCCGGTGCGGACGTCGCTGGAGCTGTTCGACTCCGTCGGCATGCCGGCGCTGCGGGAGCGCAGCCTGCGGCTCACCGGCTACCTGGAGCGGCTGCTCGACGAGGTGACCGCCGACCGGCCGCTGACCGTGGTCACCCCGCGCGACCCGGCCCGCCGGGGCTGCCAGCTCTCCGTCCGCATCGGCGTGAGCGCGAGGAGTGAGCCGGGTCTGCGAGCCCCGCAGTCGCGAACGGAAGGCGGCTGGGCGGGCAGCGCGAACGAGCTGACCAAGCGGCTGCGGCACGAGCACGGCGTGATCGCCGACGCCCGGGAGCCGGACATCGTCCGGTTCGCCCCGGTGCCGCTCTACTCGACGTACCACGACTGCTGGCGGGTCGCCGACGCGCTGGCCGCGACCGTGGAGGTGACCCCATGACCGCGGAACGCGAGGAGATCGCCGTCGTCGGGGCCGGGCTGGCCGGCTGCCTGCTGGCCTGCTTCCTGGCCCGGCGCGGCTACCCGGTGGCGCTCTACGAGCGGCGGCCCGACCCGCGCACCGGGCGGGTCGAGCGGGGCCGCTCGATCAACCTGGCGCTCTCCGAGCGCGGCCTGGACGCGCTGCGCCGGATCGGGCTGGACCAGCAGGTGATGACCGACGCGCTGCCGATGCGCGGCCGGATGATCCACCCGGTCGAGGGCGAGCCGCAGTTCCAGTCGTACAGCGTCTCCGGCGACCGGGCGATCAACTCGATCAGCCGCGGCGCGCTGAACAACGCGCTGCTCACCGCCGCCGCCGCGCTGCCCGGCGTGCGGATCGCCTTCGACCACCGGCTGGTCGGCCTCGACCCGACCAGCGGCGAGATGACCTTCGAGACCCCGCAGGGCAAGGTCAGCGAGACCGCATCGGTGGTCCTCGGCGCCGACGGCGCCGGCTCCGCCGTGCGCGGGCAGCTCCTCGCGTACGGGGTGCTGACCGAGAGCCTCGACTTCCTCGACTACGGCTACAAGGAACTCACCATCCCGCCGATCGGCGGCGAGTTCGCCCTCGACCCGGGCGCGCTGCACATCTGGCCGCGCGGCACCTCGATGATGATCGCGCTGCCCAACCCGGACCGCTCCTTCACCTGCACGCTGTTCTGGCCCACGCACGGCACCGAGAGCTTCGCGTCGCTGGGCAGCCCGGCCGCCATCGAGCGCCACTTCACCACCCACTACCCGGACCTGGTCCCGCTCGCCCCGAACCTGGTCGACGACTACCAGCACAACCCGGTCGGGGTGCTCGGCACGGTCCGCTGCACGCCGTGGCAGGTGGAGGGGAAGGTGGGCCTGCTCGGCGACGCGGCGCACGCCATCGTGCCGTTCTACGGCCAGGGCGCGAACTGCGCCTTCGAGGACGTGGTGGAGCTGGACCGCTGCCTGGACGAGTGCGACGACCACTGGGCGTCGGCGCTGCCGCTGTTCCAGCACCGCCGGCAGGCCAACGCGGAGGCGATCGCCCGGATGGCGCTGACCAACTTCGTGGAGATGCGGGACAAGGTCGCCTCCCCGGTGTTCCAGACCCGCAAGCGGATCGAGCACGCGCTGGAGCGGGCCCTGCCCGGCCGGTACGTGTCCCAGTACGAGTTGGTCTCCTTCTCCACCACCCCGTACGCGGACGTGCGCCGCCGGGTCCGCCGGCAGTACGCCGCCGTCGGCGCGGTCGCGGCGGGGGCGCTGGCGCTGCTGGCCGCCGGGATCGGCGCGGCGCTGGGGCGGCGGCGATGAGTCTCTGGGATCCCCGGCTGATGGCCGGGCACGCGCCGGACGGCCCCGGCCTGCTGCGCAACTTCGTCGGCGGCGCCTTCGCCGACACCGGCACCCGGTTCACCAAGCGCAGCCCGGTCACCGGCGAACCCGTCTTCGAGGTGGTCGAGGCGTCGTCGTCCGTCGTGGACGACGCGGTCACCGCCGCCCGGGCGGCGCTGCGCGGGCCGTGGGGCCGGATGGGGGAGCGGGAGCGCGCCGAGGTGCTGCGCCGGGTCGCCGACGAACTGGAACGACGCTTCGACGACCTGGTCGCCGCCGAGGTCGCGGACACCGGCAAGGCCATCTCCCAGGCCCGCACGCTGGACATCCCGCGCGGCGCGGCCAACTTCCGGGCGTTCGCCGAGATCGTGGCGACCGCGCCCACCGAGTCGTTCACCACGGTCACCCCGACCGGCGGCCGGGCGCTGAACTACGCGGTCCGCAAGCCGGTCGGCGTGGTCGCCGTGATCGTGCCGTGGAACCTGCCGCTGCTGCTGCTCACCTGGAAGGTCGCGCCCGCCCTGGCCTGCGGCAACGCGGTGATCGTGAAGCCCAGCGAGGAGACCCCCGCCTCGGCGACCCTGCTCGCCGAGGTGATGGCCGCCGCGGGCGTGCCGGACGGCGTGTTCAACCTGGTGCACGGCTTCGGCCCCGGCTCGGCCGGCGAGTTCCTCACCCGGCACCCCGGCGTCGACGCGATCACCTTCACCGGCGAGTCGGCCACCGGCAGCGCCATCATGCGCGCCGCCGCCGACGGGGTGAAGGCGGTCTCCTTCGAACTGGGCGGCAAGAACGCCGGCCTGGTCTTCGCCGACGCCGACCTGGACGCGGCGGTCGCCGGCTCGGTCCGGTCCAGCTTCACCAACGGCGGCCAGGTCTGCCTCTGCACCGAACGGATCTACGTGCAGCGGCCGGTGTTCGAGGAGTTCACCGCCCGGCTGGCCAAGCGCGCCGACGAGTTGGCGTACGGCTGGCCGGCCGACGAGGCCACGGTGAACATGCCGCTGATCTCGCACACCCACCGGGACAAGGTGCTCGGCCACTACGAGCTGGCCCGTACCGAGGGCGCCGAGGTGCGCGCCGGGGGCGGGGTGCCGCGCTTCGGCGACGCCCGCGACGGCGGCGCGTACGTGCAGCCGACCGTGCTGACCGGGCTCGGCCCGGACGTCCGCACCAACCGGGAGGAGATCTTCGGCCCGGTGGTCCACGTCGCCCCGTTCGACGACGAGGACGAGGCGTACGCCCTGGCCAACGGCACCGACTACGGCCTGGCGGCCACGGTCTGGACCCGGGACGTGGGCCGGGCGCACCGGGCCGGGTCCCGGCTGGACGCCGGCATCGTCTGGGTGAACACCTGGTTCCTGCGCGACCTGCGCACCCCGTTCGGCGGGGTGAAGGCATCCGGCATCGGCCGGGAGGGTGGCGTGCACTCGCTCGACTTCTACTCCGAACTCACCAACGTCTGCGTGGACCTCTCATGAGTGCGCGCTCCGGGCAGAATGGCCGGCGTCCCAAGCGAACGCAGCGAGGAGCCGGCATGACCGTCGACATCGAGGCCGCCAACCGGGAGTTGGCCGTCGCCCGGCAGGAGGAGAAACCCTGCCCGCCGTTGCGCGGCCGGATGCTGCCGGAGGGCGACATCGAGGCCGCCTACCAGGTGCAGCAGGTCTACACCCGACAGCGGCTCGGCAAGGGGCACCGCCGGGTGGGCGCCAAGATCGGTCTCACCTCCCGGGCCGTGCAGGAGAGCTTCGGCGTCTTCCAGCCCGACTTCGGGGTGCTCTTCGACGACATGGCGGTCGGCGACGGCGTCGAGGTGCCGATGAGTCGGCTGCTCCAGCCCCGGGTGGAGGCGGAGATCGCCTTCGTGCTCGGTACGGACCTGCCCGACGAGCGGGTGACCGGGGTGGACCTGATCCGGGCGGTGGACCACGTGCTGCCGGCCATCGAGATCGTCGACTCGCGGATCGCCGGGTGGGATATCTCCATCGTGGACACCGTGGCGGACAACGCGTCCAGCGGGCTGTTCGTGCTCGGCACCAGGCCGCGCCGGCTCGCCGACGTGGACCTGCGGCTCTGCGGCATGGTGCTGGAGCACACCGGCGAACCGGTCTCGGTCGGGGCCGGGGCGGCCTGCCTCGGCAACCCGCTGCACGCGCTGGAGTGGCTGGCGGGCACGATGGCCCGCGCCGGCGACCCGCTCAAGGCCGGGGACGTGGTGCTCTCCGGGGCGCTCGGCCCGATGGTGCCGGTGACGCCGGGCGCCGCGTACGAGGCCCGGATCTCCGGGCTCGGCTCGGTGCGGACCTGCTTCTCCAAGGAGGCATCATGACCGTCGGAGTGGCGGTGCTCGGCTCGGGCAACATCGGCACCGACCTGATGATCAAGGTGCTGCGGCTGAGCAGCGAGCTGCGCATGGTGGCGATGGCCGGCATCGATCCGGCGTCGGACGGCCTGGCCCGGGCCCGCCGGCTCGGCGTGGCGACCACCGCCGAGGGCGTGGACGGGCTGGTCGCCATGCCGGAGTTCGCCGACGTCCAGCTGGTCTTCGACGCCACCTCGGCCGGCGCGCACCGCCGGCACGACGAGGTGCTGCGGGCGCACGGCCGGACCGTGGTCGACCTGACCCCGGCCGCCATCGGCCCGTACGTGGTGCCGCCGGTCAACCTCGACGAGCACCTGCACCAGTCCAACGTGAACATGGTGACCTGCGGCGGGCAGGCCACCGTGCCGATCGTGCACGCCGTCGGCCGGGTCACCCCGGTCGCGTACGGGGAGATCGTCGCCTCGATCGCCTCAAGGTCGGCGGGGCCGGGCACCCGGGCCAACATCGACGAGTTCACCGAGACCACCGCCCGGGCCATCGAGGTGGTCGGCGGCGCGGACCGGGGCAAGGCCATCATCGTGCTGAACCCGGCCGATCCGCCGCTGCTGATGCGGGACACCGTCTACTGCCTCTGCCCGGACGCCGACGCCGACCGCGCGGCGATCGCCGCCTCCGTCGCCGACATGGTGGCCACCGTGCAGGAGTACGTCCCGGGCTACCGGCTCAAGCAGGACGTGCAGTTCGACCGGGTCGAGGCGTACGTGCCGGCGCTGAGGCGGCCGTTCACCGGCCTGCAGGTGTCGGTCTTCCTGGAGGTCTCCGGCGCCGGGCACTACCTGCCCGCGTACGCCGGGAACCTGGACATCATGACCTCGGCGGCGCTGCGCACCGCCGAGCGCCTGGTGGCCCTCCGGGCGAAGGGGGTGCCGGCATGACCGATCTCTACATCCAGGACGTGACGCTGCGCGACGGGATGCACGCCATCGCGCACCGGTACACGGTGGACCAGGTGCGGACCATCGCCGCCGCGCTGGACGCGGCCGGGGTGGCCGCCATCGAGGTGGCCCACGGCGACGGGCTGGCCGGCTCCAGCGTCAACTACGGCCACGGCGCGGCCGGCGACGCCGACTGGATCTCCGCCGCCGCCGAGGTGCTGACCACCGCCCGGCTCACCACCCTCCTGTTGCCCGGCATCGGGACCATCGCCGACCTGAAGGCGGCGAAGGCGCTCGGGGTGACCAGCGTGCGGATCGCCACCCACTGCACCGAGGCGGACATCTCCGCCCAGCACATCTCCTGGGCCCGGGAGAACGGCATGGACGTTTCCGGGTTCCTGATGATGTCGCACATGAACGACCCGGCCGGGCTGGCCGCGCAGGCCAAGCTGATGGAGTCGTACGGCGCGCACTGCGTCTACGTCACCGACTCCGGCGGCCGGCTGCTGATGTCCGACGTGGCGGAGCGGGTCGACGCGTACCGGCAGGTGCTCGAACCGGAGACGCAGATCGGCATCCACGCCCACCACAACCTGTCGCTCGGCGTGGCGAACAGCGTGGTGGCGGTCGAGCACGGCCGGATCCTGGGGGACGGGCCGCTCGGCTCCCCGTCCGGGCGGACCGTCCGGGTGGACGCCTCCCTGGCCGGCATGGGGGCCGGGGCCGGGAACGCCCCGCTGGAGGTCTTCGTCGCGGTCGCCGAGCTGCACGGCTGGAAGCACGGCTGCGACGTGTTCGCGCTGATGGACGCGGCCGACGACATCGTCCGCCCGCTCCAGGACCGGCCGGTCCAGGTGGACCGGGAGACGCTCTCCCTCGGGTACGCGGGCGTGTACTCCAGCTTCCTGCGGCACGCCGAGCGCGCCTCGGCGAAGTACGGGGTGGACGTCCGGTCGATCCTGGTGGAGCTGGGCCGGCGCCGGATGGTCGGCGGCCAGGAGGACATGATCGTGGACGTGGCGCTCGACCTGGCCGGCAAGGAGGAGCTCTCATGATCGGGCCGGACATCGCGGGGATCGCCGAGAAGCTGGGCGCGGCGGCCGACAGCGCCACCGCGATCCCGCAGCTCGCCGCCGAGACGGGCCTCGACGTCGACGCCGCGTACGCGGTGCAGACCGCGCTGGTGCAGCGCCGCCTCGACCGGGGTGAGCGGCTGGTCGGGCTGAAGATGGGGCTGACCAGCAAGGCGAAGATGGCCCAGGTCGGGGTGGACGAGGTGATCTGGGGCCGGCTCACCGACGTGATGCGGGTGCCCGACGGGGGTTCGGTCGACGTCAGCGACTTCATCCACCCCCGGGTCGAGCCGGAGGTGGCCTTCCTGCTCGACCGCCTGCCCGAGCCCGGCGAACCGGTCGGCGCGTTCACCGACGCGGTCCGCGCGGTCGCCCCGGCGATCGAGCTGATCGACTCCCGGTACGCCAACTTCACCTTCTCCCTGCCGGACGTCATCGCCGACAACACCTCGGCCGCGGCGTTCGTGATCGGACCCTGGTCGCCGGTGCCGGACGGGCTGGACAACCTGGGGGTGCTGCTGGAGATCGACGGCCGGGTCGCGCAGGTCGGCTCGACCGCGGCGATCCTCGGCGACCCGCGCCGCGCGCTGGACGAGGGCATCCGGCTGGCCGGCCGGCACGGCGTCCGGCTGCGCGAGGGCTGGGTGTTCCTCGCCGGGGCGGCCACCGCCGCGGTGCCGTTGCGACCCGGCGCGCACGTCCGGGCCGTCGTGGAGAAGCTGGGCACCGTGTCGTTGAAGGCGGCGGCGTGAGCGCGAGGAGTGAGCCGGGATTGCGAGCCCCGCGGTCGCGGGCAGCGGAGGCTCCGACCGCCCGGGTGGTCGCCGGCAAGGCCGTGCCCCGCGGCGCCTTCCCGCACGTCAAGGTCGCCGGCGGGTTCGTCTTCGTCTCCGGTACGTCGTCGCGAAGGCCGGACAACACCTTCGCCGGTGTCTCGGTGGACGAGTTCGGCACGACCGACCTGGACATCCGGGCGCAGACCCGGGCCGTGATCGAGAACATCCGGGACCTGCTGGCTTCGGTCGGGGCGGACCTGTCCGACCTGGTGCAGGTCACCAGCTACCTGGTCAACATGAACGACTTCGGTGGCTACAACGAGGTGTGGGCGGAGTTCTTCGACGCCACCGGGCCGACCCGGACCACGGTGGCCGTGCACCAGTTGCCGCACCCGCACCTGCTGATCGAGATGCAGGCCGTGGCCCTACTACCCGTCGGGAGGTCATCGTGAGTGAGATCGCCGAGCCGTTCAGCTTCCAGGGCTGGATCGGGGAGAACCAGCACCTGCTGAAGCCGCCGGTGGGCAACAAGGAGATGCTGCCCGGCAGCGACGACTTCATCGTCATGGTGGTGGGCGGCCCGAACCAGCGCACCGACTTCCACGTCGACCCGTACGAGGAGTTCTTCTACCAGGTCAAGGGCAACATGCACATCAACCTGATGCTCCCCGAGGGGCCGCGTACGGTGCACGTGCGCGAGGGTCAGATGTGGATGCTGCCGCGCAACACCCCGCACTCTCCGCAGCGCCCGGAGGCCGGCTCGATCGGCATGGTGATCGAGCGGGTCCGCGAGGAGGGCACGCTGGAGAAGTTCCAGTGGTACTGCCCCGAGTGCAGCCACCAGGTGCACGAGGTGGAACTCCAGGTCCGGGACATCGCCGCCGACCTGCCCCCGGTCTTCGCCGCGTTCTACGGGGACGAGAAGGCCCGTACCTGCACCAACTGCGGCGCGCTGCACCCGGGCAAGGGCTGATGCCGCATCCCGTCGTGGACGTGCACACGCACGTCGTACCGAAGGGGTGGCCGGACCTCGCCGCGGCGTGCGGCGGGTCCGGCTGGCCCTGGCTGCGGGTGGACTCCGAGCGCGCCGCCATGATCATGATGGGGGAGACGGAGTTCCGGCCGGTCGGCGCGGAATGCTGGGACGCGGACACCCGGCTCGGCGACATGGCCGCCGACGGCGTGGACGTGCAGGTGGTCTCGCCCACCCCGGTCTTCTTCAGCTACGACCGGCCGGCCGACCAGGCGGTCAAGGTGGCCCGCATCTTCAACGACCTCACCCTGGCGGTCACCGCCGGCGGGGGCGACCGGCTGGTGCCGTTCTGCCAGGTGCCGTTGCAGGACCCGGACGCCGCCTGCGCGGAGTTGGACCGGTGCCTGGCCGCCGGCCACGCCGGTGTGGAGATCGGCAACCACGTCGGCGACCGGGACCTCGACGACGCCGGCATCGTGCAGTTCCTGACCCACTGCGCGGAGGTGGGCGCGCCGGTCTTCGTGCACCCCTGGGACATGCCCGGCGGCCCGCGGTTGGACCGCTGGATGGCCCGCTGGCTCACCGGGATGCCCGCCGAGACGCACCTGTCGGTGCTGGCGCTCATCCTCGGCGGGGTCTTCGACCGGGTGCCGGAGACGCTGCGGATCTGCTTCGCGCACGGCGGCGGCAGCTTCCCGTTCTGGCTGGGCCGCGCCGACAACGCCTGGCATCGCCGGGGGGACCTGGTCCGGGGCGCCTCCACCGCCCCGCCCAGCGCCTACCTGGACCGGTTCTCCGTGGACTCGGTGGTCTTCGAGCCGGCCGCGCTGCGGCTGCTGGTCGACACCATGGGCGAGGACCGGGTGCTGGTCGGCAGCGACTACCCGTATCCGCTGGGGGAGCGGCCGGTCGGGCAGGTGGTCCGCAAGGCCGACTTCCTCACCCCGGACCAGCGCGACAAGCTGCTCGGCGGCAACGCCCTCCGCTTCCTGCACGGCTGACCGGCCGCCGGCCCGACGCGGCGTCCGGGCCGGCGCGTGAGAAGTGCGTCCGGTGGACCGTCCAGGCAGGATGGGGGCATGGCCGAGCCGCACGACCTGACCGCGCTGGAGCAGGCCGACGCGATCCGCCGGGGCGAGCTGTCCAGCGTGGAGCTGGTCGAGCATCACCTCCACCGGGTCGAGGCGCTCGGCGACACGGTCGGCGCCTTCGTCACCGTCACCCCGGAGCGGGCCCGCGAGGCGGCCCGGGCCGCCGACGCCGTCCCGGCCGACCGGCGCGGGCCGCTGCACGGCGTACCGACCGCGGTCAAGGATCTGACGCTGACCGCCGGGGTGCGGACCACCTTCGGCTCGGCGGCGTTCGCCGACTTCGTGCCCCCGGTCGACGCCGACGTGGTCCGGTTCATGGCCGCCGCCGGGCTGGTCAGCCTCGGCAAGACCACCACCTCCGAGCTGGGCTGCTCCCTCTACTCCGAGGGGCTCGTCGCGCCCCCGGCGCGTAACCCGTGGGGCCTCGCGTACACGGCGGGCGGGTCCAGCGGCGGTGCGGCCGCCGCGGTGGCCGCCGGGCTGGTGCCGGTGGCCCAGGGGTCCGACGGCGGCGGTTCACTGCGCATCCCGGCGTCGCTGTGCGGCCTGGTCGGGTACAAGCCGAGTCGCGGGCTGGTCTCCGGCGGCCCGCTCGGCTTCGGCGGGTTCGGGCTGCCCGTCAACGGCCCGCTCGGTCGCACCGTCACCGACGTGGCGGCGCTGCTCGACGTGCTGGCCCGGCCGGTGCCCGGCGAGCCGTACCTGCCGCCCGTCGCGCCCGCCGGCGGCTACCTCGGCGCCGCCCGTGCGGCGGCGCCCGGTCGGCTGCGGATCGGCCGCTTCACCACGCCGATGCTCGCCGACGAGCCCGTCCACCCCGACTGCGTGGCCGCCGTCGACCGGGCCGCCGCGCTGCTCACCGAGGCCGGCCACGAGGTGGTCGAGGTGCCGGCGCCGCTCGGCCCCGCCGCGTGGCCGCTCTTCGAGACCCTCTGGTACGTCCTCGCGCTCTCCCCGGTGCCGCCCGAGCGGGAGAGCGAACTGCTGCCGCTGACCCGGTTCCTCCGCGCCCGGGGCGCGGCGGTCGGCGCCGGCCCGCTGCTGGCCGCCCTCGGTGAACTGCAGGCCCAGGTACGCCTCGGCGTACGCCGTACCGCCGGCTGCGACCTGCTGCTCTGCCCCACCCTGGCCGCGCCGCAGGCGCCGGTCGGCGCGTTCGCCGCCTTGGACCCGGCGGAGGATTTCGACCGGCAGCGGCGGTTCTCGCCGTACTGCGCCATCTTCAACGTGACCGGCGACCCGTCCGTTTCCCTGCCGCTCGGCCGGACCGCCGACGGGATGCCGGTCGGGGTGCTGCTCACCGGCCGGTACGGGGACGACGCGACATTGATAGCCACTGCCGCGCAACTGGAGCACGGCTGTGGCGGATGGGATCAGCACCCCGCAATCTGGCGGGCGGTCGACTCCGCTAACGTGAACAGCACAAGCGGAGTCGGGCACCCGTCGACATGATCGTCCACCCGACCCGGAAGATTCCTGGTCTCTCTTTCCGCCTGGGGGCGTTGGGATTGTCTGTTACCGACACGTTGGTGGTCTTCGTCGGCATCCCGGCGGTCGCGGTGCTGGTGATCGCCGGCCTGGCGTACGCCGGCAGCCGTGGCGGCGGCGGTGGCGGCGCCAAGCGCTACCGGCCGGGCCGGCCCTTCGATTTCACTCCGGTCTGGTTCCTGGGCCGTCCGGAGCAGCTGGCCGACTCGGCCGGCACCGCACTGGCCGCCGGGGCGCAGGCCCCGGCGCTGACCAGCCGCAAGCAGGAGCAGGCCGGCCGGGAGGCGCCGGCCGGTGGAACCGGAGGCGCAAGTGACCGTTGGTGAGAAGCAGGCCGCGACGGGGATCGGCACCCCGCCCCAGGTGCTGGACGGGCCCTTCGCGACCCGTCAGCTGCTCCGCATCGACGAGGCGCTCCGCCTGGCCGACCAGGGGACCGGCCTGGTCTTCTCGGTCTACGTCGGCGGCCTCGACGAGCCGATCCGGGAGCACGCCGAGCGACTGCACCGGCAGCTCGCCGAGCCGGACAAGTCCGTGCTGATCGCGGTGTCGCCCAACCAGCGGCAGCTGGAGATCGTCACCGGCAAGTACGCCCGCAAGCGCATCCCCGACACGTACGCGAAGCTCGCCGCGCTCTCCATGGTGGCGTCCTTCGGCGGCGGTGACCTGGCCGGCGGCATCATCCAGGGCCTCGACCAGCTCGCCAGCCACGCCGGCAAGGGCTGACCGCCCTTCCCTCACGACGAAGCCCGGCCCGCGGTACGCGGGCCGGGCTTCCTCGTGTCGGTCGTCAGCGGGGCCAGCCGCTCGGGTCGAGTCGCATCGGCCAGGGCTCGTCGAGCTGCACGGGATCGTCCGGCCCAATGGTGCCGAGCGGGTCGTAGTGCACGCCCTTGGCCAGCTGGTAGCGGTACACCACCGGGCCGAAGTCACCCCGCTCCACCCGCCAGTAGTGGGGGATGCCGGCCTCGGCGTAGAGGGCGGGCTTGGTGAACCGGTCATGGCGCCGGCTGTTGGGCGATTCCACCTCGACGACGAGCGCGACATCGGCCGGATCCGTCCACAACTGGCCCCGGGGTGCGTCCGGCTTGAGCACGGTGATGTCCGGGATCAGATTGCCGTCCGGGATGCGCACACCGGTTTCGCGGATCACTCGCCAGCCCGCCGGGGCCGCCAGACGCAGCGACATCCGGATGTCGTCGGCCAGCTCGTGGTGGTCCGGCCCGGCAGGTGGCGTCACGTGCAGGCTCCCGTCGATGAGCTCGTAGCGGCTTCCGTTCTCGGGCAGGTCGAGAAGGTCCTGCTCACGCCAGCGTCTTCCCGGTGGGCGCCACTCGTGGGTCGGCTGTGCCATCACGTCCACCTCCTCCGTACACGATAACGGCCGGGGCCGGCGCGGGCTCCCACCCACGCCGGCCCCGGCCGGTACTCCCGTCAGGCGCTCCGGGCGTCCTTCGCCCGGGCCTTCAGGGCGCGGACCACGCCGTCGCGGCCCTCGGCCACCAGCCGGCGCAGCGGCGCCGGGTGGCCCTCCTGGGCCAGCCAGGCGTCGGTGGCCGCCACGGTGTCCTCCTCGACCAGGTACGCCGGGTAGGCGAGCTGGACGAACTCCTGCGCCGGCTCGCTGTCCCGCTGCGCCCAGACCTGGCCCACGGCGGCGAAGTACTTCTCCCGGTAGGGCGCGGTGAGCTCCACCTGCGCCGGGTGGGTGAAGCCCTGCAGCAGCGCCCGGTTGCGCCAGTTCGGCAGCGCCTCCGGGCCGGTGAGTTGCGCCCACACGGCCGCCTTGTTCTCGGCGGTGGGGACCAGCGCGTGCGCGTACGCGGCCTCCCGCTCGCCGCTGGCGGTCCGGTCGTCGGCCAGCTCGGCCTCGATCTCGGCGGCGCCGGCCGCGCCGTTGGCCACCAGGGACTGGAGCACCGTCCAGCGCAGCTCGGTGTCCACGGTCAGCCCGGCCGGCACCCCGGTGCCGGCCAGCCAGCCGCGCAGCACGGCCAGGTCCTCGTCGGCGCGGGCCGCCGAGACGTACGCCCGGGCCCAGGCGAGCTGGAAGCCGCTGCCCGGCTCGGCGGTGGCGAGGGTGTCCCGGGCGGTACGGGCCAGCTCCGCCCAGCCGGTCGGCGCCCAGGCCGGGTCGACGTAGAAGGTGAGCGTGGTGGTCGCCTGCCGCAGGGTGGCGGTCACCAGGTTGATGTCGGTCTCCGCCGGCAGCCCGGCCAGCGCCAGCGCCACGTAGTCCCGGGCCGCCAGCTCGGCGTCCCGGGTCATGTCCCAGGCGGCGGTCCAGCACAGCGCCCGGGCCAGCGACGAGTCGAAGCCGGCGATGTGCTGCACCACGGTGGCCATCGACCGCTCGTCCAGCCGCAGCTTCGTGTACGTGAGGTCCTCGTCGTTGAGCAGCAGCACGTCGGCGGCCGGCTTGCCGTGCAGCGCGGACAGCTCGGTCAGCTCGCCGGTCACGTCCGCCTCGACCGCCTCCCGGCGGACCAGCCGGCCGTCGCTCAGGTCGTAGAGGCCCACCCCGATCCGGTGGGTGCGCAGCGTCGGGTGCCCGGCCGGCGCCTCCTGGCGGACCAGCACCCGCTCGTACGTGCCGTCGGCGCCGATGGTGACCTCGGGGCGCAGGGTGTTGACCTGCGCGGTCTCCAGCCACTGCGCGGCGAACTTGCGCAGCTCCCGGCCGGAGGCCGCTTCCAGCTCGGTGAGCAGGTCGTCGAAGGTGGCGTTGCCCCAGGCGTGCTTGCCGAAGTACGCCCGCAGGCCGGCCAGGAACGGCTCCTCGCCCACGTACGCGACGAGCTGCTTGAGCACGCTGGCGCCCTTGGCGTACGTGATGCCGTCGAAGTTGACCTCGACCGCCTCCAGGTCGGGCATCTCGCAGTAGACCGGGTGGGTGGAGGAGAGCTGGTCCTGCCGGTAGCCCCAGTTCTTGCGGATGGACAGGAAGGTCGTCCACGCGTCGGTGAACCGGGTGGCGTGGGTGTTGCACCAGTGGCTGGCCCACTCGGCGAACGACTCGTTCAGCCACAGGTCGTTCCACCAGCGCATGGTGACCAGGTCGCCGAACCACATGTGCGCCAGCTCGTGCAGGATCGTGTTGGCGCGCTGCTCGTACTCGAAGTCGGTGACCTGGGAGCGGAAGATGTAGTGCGACTCGGCGTGCGTGACACAGCCGAAGTTCTCCATCGCCCCGGCGTTGAAGTCCGGCACCCAGAGCTGGTCGTACTTGGGCAGCGGGTAGCGCACGCCGAACTTCTCGTGGAAGAAGTCGAAGCCCTGCTTGGTGATCAGGAACAGGTCGTCGGCGTCCAGGTGGCGCGCCATCGAGGCGCGGCAGAACACGCCCAGGTCGATGCCGTCGTGGCTGTCCCGCACCTCGTGGTACGGGCCGGCGCAGAGCGCGGTGATGTAGGTGCTCATCCGCGCCGACTCGGCGAAGTGGACGGTCTTCAGCCCCTCACCGGCCGGCTCCTCCCGCTCCACCGGCATGTTGGAGACCACCCGCCAGTGGTCGGCGACGGTGGCGTGCCAGGTGTAGACGCTCTTCAGGTCGGGCTGGTCGAAGCAGGCGAAGACCCGCTGCGCGTCCGCCGTCTCGAACTGGCTGTAGAGGTAGGTCTCCCCGTCCACCGGGTCCACGGTGCGGTGCAGGCCCTGGCCGCTGTTCGAGTACGCGAAGTCGGCGTCCACCACGAGGACGTTCTCGGCGGCGAGGCCGGTGAGGGTGAGGCCCTTCTCCGCCGACCAGTCGCTGAGGTCGACCGGCGCGCCGTTGAGCGTGGCGGAGCGCACCGACTCGGCGGCCGTCTCGATGAAGGTGCTGGCCCCCGGCTCGGAACAGCGGAACCGGACCTCGGTCACCGAGCGGAAGGTGCGCCCGGTGGCCTGCACGGCGGTGGACAGGTCAAGGCTGATGTCGTACCCGGTCACCTCGAGCAGGCGGGCCCGCTCGGTGGCCTCGACCTGGGTCAGGTTGCGCACTCCCGGCACTGTTCGTCTCCATCCCACTCTTCTCGCCGCGCCCCGCGGCACCGGCTCGCCGGCCCGCTCGTGACGGCCGGTCCGAAACCGAGTCTTCCATGCACCGACAGCCTGCGGTGGTCGAGGTCACGCTCTCATTCCGGTACCTGTCGATCGCGCCCGGGGTGAGGATCGGTAGGGAAGCGCCGGCACCCCGGCGCGCGGAAGTCGTGAAGGGATGACACCGTGACCGAGCGTGGCGCCGTGGACATGTGGTTCGACCCGCTGTGCCCGTGGGCGTGGATCACCTCCCGCTGGCTGCTGGAGGTCGAGCAGGTCCGGGACGTGGAGATCCACTTCCACGTGATGAGCCTCTCCGTGCTCAACGAGGGGCGCGACCTGCCCGAGCAGTACCAGGAGCTGATGGCCAAGGGCTGGGGCCCGGTCCGCGTCTGCATCGCCGTGGAGCAGGCGCACGGCGGGGAGACCCTGGCGAAGCTCTACACCGCCATGGGCACCCGGATCCACCTCGGCAAGGAGGACCTCGGCCGGGATCTGCTGGTCGGCGCGCTGACCGACGTCGGGCTGGACCCGGCGCTGGCCGACGCCGCCGAATCCACCGAGTACGACGAGGCGCTGCGGGCCAGCCACGAGGCCGGCATGCGGCCGGTCGGCACCGACGTGGGCACCCCGGTGATCCACGCGCCCGGCCCGGACGGCGGTCAGGTCGCCTTCTTCGGCCCGGTGATCACGCCGGCGCCGAAGGGTGAGGCGGCCGGCAGGCTCTGGGACGGCGTCCTGCTGGTCGCCGGCACCCCCGGCTTCTACGAGCTGAAGCGCACCCGCGAGCTCGGCCCCATCTTCGACTGAGGTGCGAGGAAGGGCCCCCTCTCAACACCTCCAGAACCCTGCGCCGCCCGGCGTGACCCGGGCGGCGCAGGGCTCGTTTTACCGGGTGTCCCAGCCGGCGGCCCGCGCGGGGCCGCACCCCGGCAGAGCTCCTGGAGGCGTTCCGATGGCCAAGCACCGCCGCATGTCCGACGACGAGCCGCAGCCGGCGACGGAGGACTCCGGTGCGACGTACTGGTCCGTGACCGAGGGGGACTGGCCGGAGGTCCGGCCTACCCTGCCCGCCGAGATGGTCGACCTGCTGGCCCCACCGATCGTGGTCGGGGTGGCCCGGGTGGTGGCCACCTCCCGGATGACCCCGCCCGTCGGTGCGGGCGTACCGGCCGGCACCTCCGGCCCGACCCGGTCCGCCACCGCGGGCGACCGCCCCGCGCCGCGCGGCGCGACCACGGTACGCCTGGCCACCGGCGCCACCTCGCGCCCGCCCACCCCCGCGCCGACCCGCCGTCCCACCGGGGGCCGGCACCGCACATCCTGACCCGACCCCGTCGGGAAGGGGCCCCTGCTGCACCGGAGGCGTCAACCGGGGTCCCTTCCTTTCATCTGGTGGAAGGGGGCGAGTCCGGCGGCGGGGCTTCCGCGGCCGCGGGTAGCGTCAGCGGGCATGACGGTCGTGCATCCGATCGCCCGGGCCTGGATCACCACTGGCGGCACCGGCGCGCAGAACTACGACGAGTTCGCCGACGACGCGGAGATCACCGCCATCGTCGAGACGAACCCGCACAGTGCCCTGGGCATCGAGATGCCCCACCGGGCGCCGGAGAGCCTCGGGAAGTCGTTCCTCGACGCGCTTCCCGACGCGGTGGCCCGCCTCGCCGAGGCCAAGGCGGACGGCAGCTACACCCCGGCCGAACAGGTCGTGGTCCTCTACCGGATCAGCGCGCCCGGTGAGGAGACCGCGTACGGGCTGTTCGCCATGGTCGACACCGACCAGATCTCCACCCGGGCCGACGAGCCCGGCCTGGTGATCCGCAACGAGGACGTCTTCATCGCCAAGGTTCGGGAGCGGGTCGCCCTCGCCGAGGCGCTCGGTCACCTGCTCTCGCCCGTACTCCTGCTCCAGACCGGGCGCGGCGACGAGCTGCACGCCGCGCTCGCGGCGGCGACCGAGGCGGCCGGCGCGCCCGCCGCCACCGACGTCGACCAGGCCGGGCGGACGCACGCCATCTGGCTGGTCGGCCCCGGTGCGGCGCAGGACGAGCTGACCGCCCTGGCCGGCGGCGGCGAGCTGGTGGTCGCGGACGGCAACCACCGCAGCCTAGCCGCGCAGACCGGCGGCTTCCCGCGCTTCCTGTCGGTGATCACGACGCCCGCCTCGGTCGCCATCCAGCCCTACAACCGGCTGGTCAGCGAGCTGACCACCACCCCGGCGGAGCTGCTCGACAGGCTCCGGGCCGCCGGGGCGGAGATCACCCCGGTCGGCGCGCCCGTCGAGGTCCCGGCGGCCGGCGGCACCGTCCACCTCTACCTCGCGGGCCAGGGGTACGCGGTGACGTTGCCGCATGTCGGCGGCGGCCAGTTGGAGAACCTCGACCACGCGCTGGTCGAGCGGCTGCTGCTGCGGGACGCGCTCGGCCTGGACCCGGGCGACAAGCGGATCACGTACGTCGGCGGCGACTACCCGGCGAGCTGGCTCACCGGCGAGGTCGACGCCGGCCGGGCCGAGCTGGCGGTGCTGATCGCCCCGGTGACCGTGGACGACTTCGTCGCGGTCAACCTGGCCCGGGAGAAGATGCCCCGCAAGAGCACCTGGTTCACCCCGAAGGCGCGGGCCGGCCTGGTGGTCGCCGAGCTGCCGCACTGAGCCTGTGACGAATCCGCCTCCGTGCCGCCGCCCGCGCGCCGGCACGGAGGCGGGCCTGTCAGACTGCGCGGTATGCGCGTCTACCTGGGATCCGATCACGCCGGTTTCGAGCTGAAGGTGCACCTGGCCAACCACCTGGCCACGCAGGGGTACGAGGTGGTCGACGTCGGTCCGCACGCCTACGACCCCGACGACGACTACCCGGCGTTCTGCCTGCACACCGGTGACCGGGTGGTCAACGACCCGGGCAGCCTCGGGGTGGTCATCGGCGGCTCCGGCAACGGCGAGCAGATCGCCGCCAACAAGATCGCCGGCGTCCGCGCCGCGCTCGCCTGGAACATCGACACCGCACAGCTCGCCCGGGAGCACAACGACGCGAACATCATCGCCGTGGGCGCCCGCCAGCACACCCTGGACGAGGCGACCGCCCTGGTGGAGGCGTTCCTGACCACGCCCTTCTCCGGCAACCCCCGGCACGCCCGGCGGATCACCCAGGTGGCCGAGTACGAGCAGAGCCGCAAGCTGCCCGACCTGCCGGCCTGAGCTGAGCCCGCCGGGGCGGCCGTCAGCGGCCGCTGCGGGGCAGCTCGTCGCGGGGGATCCAGTTGCGGCGGACGATCACGACGCGGGCCTCGGCCTCGGCCAGGTCCGCGTCGGTCGGCCGGGTCGCGTCCCGGGCCCGCAGCGCGGCGGTCACGCTCACCTGGGACGACCCCGAGCCGACCAGCCCGCGCAGCCCGCGCTCGCCGTCCTCGGCCGCCGGCCCGGTGCGGCGATGCCGGACCTCCGATGACTCCAGCTCGGCGCGTCTGATGCCGCGCGGCGACCGGGAGCCATCGTCCGCTGAGTCCAGCTCGGCGCGTCTGACGCCGCGCGGCGACCGGGAGCCATCGTCGTCGTGCACCGCCGACGTGGTCGCGCTCGCCGCCTCCGCCTCCGGCGTACCGGCGTCGCCGTGGTGCCGCAGCCGCCGTCGCCGTCGCTCCGCCTCACCCATCACCCGACCGTACCGCCCCCCACCACCCCCCAGGCCCCACCTCCCACGCCCCGACTGTCGATCATGAGGTTGGCGGTGACGAACGGCGCGAATCGCGCGGCCAACCTCATGATCGACCCGGGCTGGGGGTGGGGGTGGGTTAGAAGACCTCCATGGGGGAGGGGGCGCGGTGCCAGGTGAAGGGGGCGGCTGAGGTGGCGACGGTTCCGGGGATGAGTTCGCGGACCCGGCCGGCGGCGGCGAGCGCGCCCAGCCCGGCGCCGCCGAGGTAGAGCTCGCCGAGGGCGCGTACGTCGCAGGCGAGGTGGGCGGGAGCGGTGGTGGCGACGCACTCGGCGCCGGCCGGGCCGCCGACCAGCCGCCACCGGCCGGAATTTTCCGGCAGCAGTTCGTCGGTCACCTCGATCACCAGGTCGACGTCGGTCGCGTACCGGCGGGCGGCCAGCGCGGTCGGCACGTCGACCACCCGCACCCAGAGCGCGTCCGCGAGCTGGGCGCCCAACCCGCGCGGCTCGTTCAACAGCCAGAGCAGCGGCTCGTCCACGGCGGCGGTCCGGAACGACAGCCGCCGGGTCAGGTCGAGCGAGAGCAGCAGCCGCCACAGGGCCAGGTACGCCTCCGGCGTCGCGGCGACCACCTCGTCGACCCGGACCTCGCCGCGCGGGCCGCGGGGCTCCCACCCCTCCTTCGTCCGGTAGAGCGCGTACCCGTCGACGCCGTCCGTCCCGTCGTGCAGCAGCACCCGTCGCTCGGTCGCGCCGTCGCGGTGGCCCTTCACGTCCGCCAGCACGTACGCCCACCAGCGCTCGTCCCGGCTCGACCAGCCGGGCCGGTCGGCGCGTACCCGCTCGTACACCCGGGCCAGCTCGGCCCGGTGGCCGGCCGGCCGGTCGAGGCGGAGGGTGCCCCCGGCGGAGGCCGGTTCCGGCAGTCGCAGCTCGGCGGTCTCGCACTGCAGCGTGTACCTCTGCGCGGCGAGGCCGTAGCCGAACCGGGGGTAGATCCGGCCCTCGCTGGCCCAGAGCACCGCCACCGGCTCCCGGCCGGCGTCGCGGATCTCCCGGAGCTGCCGGCGCATCAGGGCGGTGAGCAGCCCGCGCCGGCGGTGGGTGGGGAGCACCGAGACCATCGTCACATGCGCGGCCGGCACGCTCGCGCCGGGCGCCTGAAGGTCCCGGGTGAACGCGGCGGCGTGCGCCACCGCCGTCCCGCCGTCGCGGACCAGCAGGGCGCGTTCGGGTTCGAACACCCCGCGCTCGACCTCGGTCATCTCCGGGTCGGGATCGTCGTGGAAGGCCAGCGCGAGCAGCGCGGAAATCTCATCGAAGTCCTCGGCCCGGGGCACCGTCACGTCCGTCATCCGATGTGTGTAGCCCATCACGTCCGGGGTCGGCGACCGATTTGCCGGCTCGCTACCCTCGGAACCGTGGCCGGCGTCGGTCGAGGGGGAGGACACGAGATGGCGGACCAGACACAGCCGTGGGCGGAGCGGACCGTGGAGGTGCCGCCCCAACCGGGCGTCGGAGTGGTGCCACCGCAGCGGGACGGGTTCCAGCGGGGGGTGGCCCAGGTCGGGCCGCGCCGCACGCCCCGGACTGAGCAGTTCGCCGCCGTCGATCCGACCGGCTGGGCCCAGGACTCGGCGCCGCGCCGGCCGATGAGCTGGCACCTGGCGCAGCTGCGCCGGGGCGGCGAGTGGAGTGCGGCCGGTGGGCTCTTCGCCTTCGTCTGCTGGGGCATCTGGGCGATCTCCGGCCGGGGCAACCTGGCCGCCCCGCTGTTCACCTTCGTGCTCAGCCTGCTGACCGCGGTCGGCCTGTTCGCGCTCGCCCGTCTGCTCGGCCGGATCGTCTGGGAGCGGCAGTTCGGCCGGGTCCGCCGGACCGCCCGCGGCGCGCACCTGGTGACCGCGCTCTTCCTCGCCGGGGTGGGGGTGGCCTACCTGCAGCAGACCGAGTGGGTGGTCAGCGCCTGGAACTGGGTCACCGGCAACTGACCCGCCGAGGCCGCGGGCGGGTCGGCCTCGCGCCGCCCGCCCGCCGGCCCGGTCGCGGTACGCCGCGACGCCGGTCGTCACTCCACCAGGACGGCGATCGCATTACCCCACCCGGCCCGGTTCATCCGTCGCCCGGGAGGCTGAGCGCCCACGACGACGACCGTCCACCGGCCGGTCCGGGCCGTTCGGCGAGCCGGGGCGTGCTTCCGGCGCACCGACCCCGGTCGGCCGTCGTGCCCCGCGACGGCCGCCACGCAGCATGGCGGCATGGGCGCGTATCGATCAGCGTACGAGCGGAGCATCGCCGACCCGGAGGGCTTCTGGCGGGAGGCGGCGCGGGACATCGACTGGCACCGCGAGCCGCAGCGGATCCTCGACGACAGCGCCGCGCCGCTGTACCGCTGGTTCCCCGACGGGGAGCTGAACACCTGCCACAACGCGCTCGACCGGCACGTCGCGGCCGGCCGGGGCGACCAGCCGGCGCTGATCCACGACAGCCCCGTCACCGGCACGGTCCGCACCCTCACGTACGCCGAACTGCTGGCCGAGACGGCCCGGTTCGCCGGGGCGCTGCGCCGGCTCGGCGTGCGGCGGGGCGACCGCGTGCTGCTCTATTTCGCCATGGTGCCGGAGGCGGTGGTCGCGATGCTGGCCTGCGCCCGGATCGGCGCGGTGCACTCGGTCGTCTTCGGCGGCTTCGCCGCGCACGAACTGGCCGTCCGGATCGACGACGCCCGGCCCAAGGTGATCGTCGCCACCTCCTGCGGCATCGAGGTGGACCGGGTGGTGCCGTACCACCCGATCCTCGCCGCCGCCCTCGACGAGGCGACCCACGCCCCGGAGCGCTGCGTGCTCGTGCAGCGCCCCCAGGAACCCGCGCCGCTGGTCGCCGGGCGCGACCTCGCCTGGAACGAGGCGATGGCGGACGCCGAGCCGGTCGACTGCGTGCCGGTGGCCGCCACCGACCCGCTCTACATCCTCTACACCTCCGGCACCACCGGGCGGCCCAAGGGCGTGGTGCGGGACAACGGCGGCCACGCTGTGGCGCTGCGCTGGTCGATGCGGAACGTCTACGGCATCGAGCCCGGTGAGGTCTTCTGGGCCGCCAGCGACGTGGGCTGGGTGGTCGGCCACTCCTACATCGTGTACGCGCCGCTGCTCACCGGCGCGACCACCGTCCTCTACGAGGGCAAGCCGGTCGGCACCCCGGACGCCGGGGCGTTCTGGCGGGTGGCCGCGCAGCACCGGGTCGCCGCCCTGTTCACCGCGCCCACCGCGATCCGGGCGATCCGCCGGCAGGACCCCGACGGCGCGCTCATCCCCGGGCACGACCTGACCGCCCTGCGTACCCTCTTCCTGGCCGGCGAACGGCTCGATCCGGACACCTGGGCCTGGGCGGGGGAGAAGCTCGGCGTACCGGTGGTGGACAACTGGTGGCAGACGGAGACGGCCTGGCCGGTGGCGGCCAATCCGCGCGGCCTGGAGCCGCTGCCGATCAAGCCGGGCTCCCCGTCGGTGCCCGTCCCCGGCTACGACGTCCGGGTGGTCGACGGCGCCGGCCGGGAGGTGCCGGCGGGCACCGACGGCGCGATCGTGATCCGGCTGCCCCTGCCGCCCGGCTGCCTGCCCACCCTGTGGGGCGACGACGAGCGGTACGTCCGCTCCTACCTCGCCACCTTCCCCGGCTACTACCTCACCGGCGACGGCGGGCGGTTCGACGACGACGGCTACCTGTACGTGATGGGCCGCACCGACGATGTCATCAACGTGGCCGGGCACCGGCTCTCCACCGGCGCGATGGAGGAGGTGCTGGCCGGGCATCCGGCGGTCGCCGAGTGCGCGGTGATCGGGGTGGCGGACGCGCTCAAGGGCCAGGTGCCCAGCGGGTACGTGGTGCTCAAGGCCGGCGCCGAGGTGGACCCGGACGCGCTCGCCGGTGAGCTGGTCGCCCTGGTCCGGCAGCGGATCGGGCCGGTCGCCGCGTTCCGCCGGGTGACCGTGGTGCCGGCGCTGCCCAAGACCCGCTCCGGCAAGATCCTCCGCCGGACCATGCGCGGCCTGGTGGAGGGGCGCGACGAGCCGGTGCCGCCCACCATCGACGACCCGGCGACGCTGGCGGTCTTCCGGCACCTCGGCGCCGACCGGGGCTGACTCAGCCGGCGAACCGGTACACCACGAACTCCTTCTCCGCGCCGCAGGCGATCACCTGGGTGTTCCACGAGCAGGATTCGCTGCGTACGTCCTTGAGCTCGCCCATCTCGAAGAGTTCCTTGGTGTCGACCGCCAGTCCGGCCAGGCTGCGGTCGTCCTCGGCACTGCTCGGCGCCTCGGCGAAGAGGAGCACGTTGCCGGCGTCCAGCCGGGCGGCGACGCCGTCCCGCTCCGGCAGCACCGTGCTGCCGTCCGGCGCGAAGAGGGTGACGGTCGGCTTCGGGGAGTCGTGCGCGGCGAGCAGGTGCTCGCCGAGCGGCACCAGCGTCTCGGCCTTCGGGGCCGGCCAGCTCCGCGTCGGCTTTCCCTCCGTGAGGGCGATGACCTTCGTCCCGTCCGCGCCCGACTCCGGCACCTCCAGCAGGCAGGCCCGGTGCTCGCCGCAGGTGACCAGCGACCTGGCCCGGCTGCCGTCGCCCGCCGAGGTGTAGAGGGTGGCGGGCTCGCCGAGCTTGCCCAGGTCGTAGGAGAGGAGCCGGAAGCCCCGGTTGTCCTCGACCACGTAGAGCCGGTCGTCCCGGGCCGCCACCGGGTCGTCCACGTCGGCGACGTTCTTCCGGCTCTTCAGGATCTTCCCGCTGTCCATCTCGATGACCCGCACCGACCGGTCCGCGCCCACCTGGACCAGCCGGTCCGCGTCACCCAGCCAGGGCGCGCGGGGCGTGCCGTCCAGGTCCGCCGGGCCGCTCAGCGCCTCCCCGGTGCCGACCGGCAGCACCCGGGTACGCGCGTCCCCGTACTCGTTGCGCGGGTTGGCCCGGTCCCACTCCTCATGGCGGTCGGTGAGCCGCAGGCCGACCAGCCGGTTGCCGGTCCGGTCGAGCCAGACCACCGTCCGGGTGGTGAAGTAGAACGCGTCGTCGCCGTGGATGCTGAGCACCCATCGCTGCGTGCCGGAGCCGTCGAGCACCACCATGTCCCGCGGGGTGCTGTCGCCGGCGGCGTCGGCGAACACCGCGAGCCCGTCGGGCAGCGCCCGGATGCCCGCCCACCGCTCCGCGGTCGCCTGCGTCTGCTTCGTCCACAGCCCGTCCCCGGTGGTGGTGTCGACCGCCCGCACCTCGAGACGGCCGTCCGGCAGGGGATGGGCGAGGTAGGCGCGGTCGGCCAGCACGGCGGTGAACATCGCGGCCGGCCGCTCGTCGCCCACCCCCGCTCGGGCGATCCGCGTGAGGTTCTGGAAGTCCAGGGCCGGATAGCGGTCGCGGAACACCCACCACAGGCTCGTGCCCAGCACCGCGATCACCACCACGCCGGCGGCCAGCGCCAGCCAGCCCATCCGCCGGCCACGCCCCGGCCCGGTCCGACCGGCGGGTGCGGGAGAGACCGGCGGCGCGAGGGGTACGCCGGGCGGCGCTCCGCCGGACCCCGGCGGCCCGCCGTATCCGAACCCGGCGCCGCCGTACCCGGGCGGTGCGGCGGGATACCCGGCGTGCCCGGG
>NZ_RJLN01000075.1 GCF_003725545.1 Micromonospora solifontis
CGGCGCGGGCGCGCCGAAGAGCAGCGCGATCGCGGCGGCCCGGGCGGCCGCGGCGGCCGCCGCCGGTGGTGGTCCGAAGGGTCCGCGTACCGCGCCGGCGGCCCAGCCGACCGCGGACGCCGACTGGGCCGGTGAGCCGCCCTACGATCCGGACTTCGACGGGCCGATCCGACCCGGCGCACGTCCGGCGGCGACCGCCACCCCGGCCTACGAGGGCTTCGATCCGGGCGACGAGCCGTTGGACGACGTGATCGACGAGAAGACCGCCCGGCAGTCCAGCGAGGAGCAGGCGGTGCAGTTGCTCCGCGAGGTGTTCGGGGCGGAGAAGATCGACGAGGTCGACGCGCGCTGAGGCTGCGTCGGCCGGCAAGGACAGCAGCCGCCGCCCGACTAGGCTGGGCGCGGCCGATCGGACGAGTGCGAGAAGGAGCCATCCGTGCGCCCAGGTGGACAGCCGAACATGCAGCAGATGCTGAAGCAGGCGCAGAAGATGCAGCAGCAGATCGCCAAGGCCCAGGCCGAACTGGCCGAGGCGGAGCTGACCGGCACCGCGGGCGGCGGCCTGGTCACCGCCACCGTCGCCGGCACCGGTGAGCTGAAGGCGATCAAGATCGACCCGAAGGCGGTCGACCCGGAGGACGTGGAGACCCTGGAGGACCTGGTCGTCGCGGCCGTGCACAACGCCGCCGAGGCGGCCCGGGAGCTGACCGAGAAGAAGATGGGCCCGGTCGCGGGCGGCATGGGCGGCCTCGGCCTGCCCGGGTTCTGAGCCGGCAGATGTACGAGGGTGCCATCCAGGACCTGATCGACGAGCTGGGCCGGCTCCCGGGCGTGGGCCCGAAGAGCGCCCAGCGGATCGCCTTCCACGTCCTGTCGGCGGATCCGGCCGACGTGAACCGGCTGGCCGGTGCGCTGCGCAAGGTCAAGGAGCTGGTGCGCTTCTGCACCACCTGCTACAACGTCGCCGAGTCGGAGCAGTGCCGGATCTGCCGTGACCCCCGGCGCACCGACGAGGTGCTCTGCGTGGTCGAGGAGCCGAAGGACGTGGTGGCGATCGAGCGGACCGGCGAGTTCCGCGGCCGCTACCACGTGCTCGGCGGCGCGATCAATCCGCTGGAGGGGATCGGCCCGGACAACCTGCGCATCCGCGAGCTGATGAGCCGGCTGAGCGGCGGCGCGGTACGCGAGCTGATCCTCGCCACCGACCCGAACACCGAGGGTGAGGCGACGGCGACGTACCTGGCCCTGATGGTCAAGCCGATGGGCATCGCGGTGACCCGGCTGGCGAGCGGCCTGCCGGTCGGCGGCGATCTCGAGTACGCCGACGAGATCACCCTGGGTCGGGCGTTCGAGGGCCGCCGGGCGGTCTGAACCGCCGGTTCTTGTCTCCGGCTCGCGGAGGGCGGCCGTTCCGGGCTGCCCTCCGCGAGCCGGTACGAGACCGAAATGTGGGACGAGTGCGGTTCGCCACGTACTCCAGCGATGAGCCGGCCGAGGGCGATTTTTGCGGCATATGTCGGGCACGGCCACCTGCGCCCCGGTGTGACAGTCCCGTTTGTGGATGGATCAAGCGCTGTCAGACCAGGCGGCTTGGTGTCGGCTTGATAGCGATTGCCTAACGGGCGTTCCGCTTCTGTGTGTCGTGTCATAGCCTCCCGCACACGGGTCGAGTCACAGCTCGGCGTGGACATGCGCATGACAGAGGTGAGAGATGCAGGCGAGCAGGCTTAAAGCGGCCGTGGCCCTCGCGGCCGCTGCCGCTCTGGCGGTCGGGGCGTCCGGCTGCGCCAAGAGCGAGCGCGACGGGGACAGCGGTGGGGCCAAGACCGGCGGCACCTTCGTCTTCGCGGGTGCCGGTGACCCGAAGAACTTTGACCCGATCTTCAACGACGACGGTGAGTCCTTCCGGCCGATCCGGCAGATGTACGACACCCTCGTGCAGAACAAGCCCGGCACGGCCGACCTGCAGGGCGCGCTGGCGGAGAGCTGGGAGCACGACGCGGACGGCAAGGTGTGGACCTTCCACCTCCGCAAGGGCGTGAAGTTCCACGACGGCACCGACTTCAACGCCGCGGCGGTCTGCTTCAACTTCGACCGCTGGTACAACATGAAGGGCGCTGCCGCCCAGTCGCAGATGCTCTACTACATGGACGTCTTCGGTGGCTTCGCCAAGAACGAGAGCGCCGACGCGGGCAAGCCGGTCTACAACAAGTGCGAGGCGAAGGACGACGCCACCGCCGTCGTCACGATGAACCAGTACAAGGGCGCCTTCCCGGGTGCCTTCGCGCTGACCGCGCTCTCCATCGCCAGCCCCGAGGCGCTGAAGAAGTACGACGCCGACACGGTCAAGCAGAACGGCGACTCCTTCGAGTACAGCGCGTTCGCGAACGAGCACCCGGTCGGCACCGGCCCGTTCAAGTTCGCCGGCTGGGACAAGGCCAAGGGTGAGATCACCCTGGAGCGCAACCCCGACTACTGGGGCGAGAAGGCCAAGGTCGACAAGCTCGTCATCAAGATCATCAAGGACGAGAACACCCGGAAGCAGGAGCTGCGCGCCGGCACCGTCCAGGGCATCGACTTCCCGGCCCCGGCCGACCGCAAGGCGCTCTCCGGTGAGGGCTTCCAGGTCCTCGACCGCCCGGCGTTCAACATCCTCTACCTCGGCTTCAACCAGAAGAACCCGAAGCTGAAGGACCTGCGGGTGCGCCAGGCGATCGCCTACGCCCTCAACCGCCAGCAGCTCGTCCAGACCAAGGGCCCGGGTGGCACCAAGGTCGCCGACGAGTTCATGCCGGACACCGTGCTCGGCTACGCGCAGGACGTGCAGAAGTACGAGTACAACCCGGAGAAGGCGAAGCAGCTGCTCAAGGAGGCGGGCGCCGAGAACCTGACGCTCAACTTCTACTACCCGACCGACGTGTCCCGGCCGTACATGCCGAACCCGCAGGAGATCTTCACCGTCCTGGCCAACGACCTGCAGGCCGTCGGCATCAAGGTCAACGGTGTGGCCCGCCCGTGGAACGGTGGCTACAAGGACGACGTGCAGCAGTTCGGCAAGCACGACCTGCACCTGCTCGGCTGGACCGGTGACTACAACGACCCGGGCAACTTCGTCGGCACCTTCTTCGGCCGCGCGAAGGTCGAGTTCGGCGACCAGGCGATGACCGACATGTTCGCGGCCATCACCAAGGCCGACGGCACGGTCGACGAGGCCGGCAAGAAGGCCGCCTGGGAGCAGGTCAACCGCGACATCGCCAGCAAGTGGCTGCCGGCCGTCCCGGTCTGGCACGCTCCGCCGGCCATCGTGGTCACCAAGGACGTCAAGGGTCTGATCGCCAGCCCGCTGACCGACGAGCGGTTCAACACGGTCAGCGTCGGCTGAAGACGCCGCTGAACCGCTGACGCGTACACGGAATCGGCCCGGGCCGGGCACCCCGGCCCGGGCCGATTCCGCAGCTACCGAGAGTCTGGTGTGTGAGAGATGTTGCGAGTCATAGTCCGCCGCCTGCTGCAACTGGTGGTGACCCTGATAGCGCTGTCCGCGCTCATCTTCATCTGGCTGCGGAACCTGCCCGGCGGTCCGGTCGAGGCGCTGCTCGGTGAGCGGGCCACCCCGGCGAGCCGGGCCCTGCTGATCAAGGCGCTCGGCTACGACCAACCGGTCCTGGTGCAGTACGCCAAGTTCATGCAGCGGGTCCTGACCGGCGACTTCGGCAACTCCATCCGGACCGGCGACCCGGTCACCGAGGTGATCGGCCGGGCCTTCCCGGCCACCATCGAGCTGGCCGCGGTCGCCATGATCATCGCGGTCGGACTCGGCGTGCCGCTCGGCTACCTCGCCGCCCGGCACCGGGGCCGGCTGCTGGACAACCTCAGCATCGCCGGCACCCTGCTCGGCATCTCGATCCCCATCTTCTTCCTGGGCTACCTGCTCAAGGACGTCTTCACCCAGAACATCCACTGGTTCCCGCCCTCCGGGCGGATCAGCACCGGGGTGGACAACACCGACGTGACCGGGTTCTTCGTCCTCGACGGACTGCTCACCCGGGAGTTCGACGCCACCGGCGACGCGCTCTGGCACCTGATCCTGCCGGCGTTCACGCTGGCCACCATCCCGCTCGCCGTGATCGTCCGGATCACCCGGGCCAGCGTGCTGGACGTGCTCAACGAGGACTACGTCCGCACCGCGGAGGCGAAGGGCCTGCGGCACAAGACCATCCGGGGCCGGCACATCCTGCGGAACGCCCTGCTGCCGGTGGTCACCACCATCGGTCTGCAGACCGGCGCGCTGCTCTCCGGCGCGGTACTCACCGAGAAGGTCTACAACTGGGGCGGCCTGGGGACGCTGATCACCGACTCGATCAGCGGCGGCCGGGACTACCCGGTGCTCCAGGCGCTGATCCTGCTGGCCGCGCTGGTCTTCGTGGTGGTCAACCTCCTGGTCGACCTCTCCTACGCCTTCATCGACCCGAGGGTGCGTGTGCGATGAGTGATCCGATCACCCGGCCCACCGTGGGTGCCCAGCGCGACGGCGTCGACCCGGCCGCCGTCGAGGAGAAGCCCGAGGGCGTGACGCCGAGCGCCATCGGCCGGCTCGGCGAGCGGAAGCGGGCCCGGCTGGACGCGCTGGCGCAGGCCAGCGCCGACAAGGGCGGCGTGAGCCTGATCCGGGACGCGTTCCGCCGGCTGCGCCGCAACCCGGTCGCCATCTTCGGCGCCGCCATCGTCGCGCTCTTCGTCCTGGTGGCGATCTTCGCGCCGCTGCTCGCGCCGCACGACCCGGCGCAGCGCTTCGACGAGCTCACGAAGAACCTGACCGTCGACAGCATCCCCGGCGCCAGCAGCGACTTCCCCCTCGGGTCGGACCCGCTCGGCCGGGACTTCCTCTCCCGGATGATCTACGGCAGCCGGCAGACCCTCTTCGTCGGCGTGGTGGCCACCCTGATCGGGCTGGCCCTCGGCGTGCTGATCGGCGCGCTCTCCGGCGCCTTCGGCGGCTGGATCGACAACATCCTGATGCGCTTCACCGACGTCATGCTGGCCCTGCCGGCCCTGCTGCTGGCGATCAGCCTGGTGGCCATGGCGAGCCGGTCGAGCCAGTGGACGGTCATCCTGGCGGTGGCCATCGTCAACGTGCCGATCTTCGCCCGGCTGCTGCGCGGCTCGATGCTCGCGCAACGGGAGAGTGACCACGTGCTGGCCGCCCGGGCGCTCGGGGTGAAGCAGCACAGCATCGTGCTGCGCCACATGCTGCCGAACGCGATGACCGCGGTGATCGTGCAGGCCACGCTGACCCTGTCCACCGCGATCCTGGAGGCCGCGTCGCTCTCCTTCCTCGGTCTCGGTGACCCGGACATCAACCGGGCCGAGTGGGGCCTGATGCTCGGTGTGGACGGCCAGCGCTACTTCGAGGTCCGGCCCGAACTCGCCTACTACCCGGCCATCGCGATCATCGTGGTCGCCCTCGGCTTCACCCTGCTCGGTGAGGGCATGCGCGAGGCGATCGACCCGAAGAACCGGCGGTGACGGTCATGCGAGGCATCAGCACGGCCGGCCGTTGCCGGCGAGAGGAAGTGACCCGATGAGCCTGCTCGACGTACGCGACCTGAGCGTGGTGTTCCAGCGCCGCGGTGAGCGGCCGTTCACCGCGGTCGACAAGGTCAGCTTCAGCGTGGAGCCGGGGCAGACCGTCGGCCTGGTCGGCGAGTCCGGCTGCGGCAAGAGCGTGACCAGCCTGGCGATCATGGGCCTGCTGCCCCGGCGGGGCAACAAGGTGACCGGCCAGGTCATGTTCGACGGCGCCGACCTGCTCGCGCTGCGCCCGGACGACATGCGGGACCGGCGCGGCCGGGACATCGGCATGATCTTCCAGGACCCGCTCTCGTCGCTGAACCCGGTCGTCCCGATCGGCACCCAGGTGGCCGAGGTGCTGGAGCGGCACCGGGGGATGGACCGCAAGGCGGCGCTGAAGGAGGCCCGTGAGCTGCTCGACGCGGTCGGCATCCCGGACCCGAACCGGCGGCTGAAGGAGTACCCGCACCAGATCTCCGGCGGCATGCGGCAGCGCGCCCTGATCGCCATCGCGCTGGCCTGCAAGCCGCGGCTGCTGATCGCGGACGAGCCGACCACCGCGCTGGACGTCACCATCCAGGCGCAGATCCTCACCCTGCTCAAGCAGCTCGTCGACGAGACCGGCACCGCACTGATCATGATCACGCACGACCTGGGCGTGGTGGCCGGCCTCTGCGACACGGTCAACGTGCTCTACGGCGGCAAGGTGGTCGAGCGGGCCGCCCGACACGAGCTGTTCGCCCGGCCTCGGCACCCGTACACCCACGGGCTGCTCAACTCGGTGCCGCGGCTGGACTCGCCGCGCGGCGAGCGGCTGCACGCCATCCGCGGCTCGGTGGCGGACAACATCCCGTGGGCCGAGGGGTGCGCCTTCGCGCCCCGCTGCGACAACGTGGTGGACGCCTGCCTGGAGGGCACCCCGCCGCTCGAACCCACCACGACCGGCGGCGACCTGCGCTGCAACAACCCCGTAACCGAGGAGGTGGCGGTCCCGTGACCGAGGAGCGGACCGGACCACTGGTCGAACTGCGCGACGTCAAGGTCCACTTCCCGATCAAGAGCGGCGTGCTCATCGACCGCACGGTCGGCTACGTCTACGCCGTCGACGGCGTCTCCCTGTCGATCAACAAGGGCGAGACGTACGGGCTGGTGGGCGAGTCGGGCTGCGGCAAGTCCACCCTCGGGCGGGGCCTGCTGCGGCTGGTCGAGCCGACCGACGGCGAGATCGTCTTCGACGGCACCGACGTCCGCTCGCTCAAGGGCGAGCAGATGCGCCGGGCCCGTCGACGGATGCAGATGATCTTCCAGGATCCGCTGTCCAGCCTCGACCCCCGGCAGTCCGTCGAATCGCTGCTGGTCGAGGGGCTCAAGGCGCACGGCCTGGCCGGCGACAAGGCGGCCACCGCCAAGAAGCTCCGGGAGGCCCTGGCCGCGGTCGGCCTGCCCGCCTCGGCGCTGAGCAAGTACCCGCACGAGTTCTCCGGCGGCCAGCGGCAGCGCATCGGCATCGCCCGGGCGCTGGTGCTCGACCCGGACCTCATCGTCGCCGACGAGCCGGTGTCCGCGCTGGACGTGTCCATCCAGGCCCAGGTGCTCAACCTGCTGGAGGACATCCAGAACGAGCGCGGCCTGACCTACCTGATCATCGCGCACGACCTGGCCGTGGTGCGGCACATCGCGGACACGGTCGGCGTGATGTATCTGGGCGGACTGGTGGAGGAGGCGTCCAGTGACGACCTCTACCGGGAGCCGATGCACCCGTACACGAAGGCGCTGATGTCGGCGGTGCCGGTGCCCGACCCGCAGGTGGAGGACCGCCGCGAGCGGATCCTGCTCGCCGGCGACCTGCCCTCGCCGACGAACCCGCCGGCCGGCTGCCGGTTCCACACCCGCTGCCCGTGGGCCCAGCCGAAGCGCTGCGCCGACGAGCGGCCGGCGCTGCGCGAGGTGCTCGACGGTCACCGGGTGGCCTGCCACTACGCCGAGGACATCGCGGCGGGCCGGATCCGGCCGCACGAGGTGGAGCCGGAGCTGGTCCGGCCGGACGACGGCGCGGCGCCGGGCGACACCGGTGAGCTGATTCCGACCCTGTGAACACGGCGCGAGGCCCCTTCCCCGAACGTGCGGAAGGGGCCTCGCGGCGTCTCAGCCCTCGGGGCGGTTGAGCAGGGCGACGGCGATCGTGTGCACGGCGTCCAACCCGGACGGATCGGCCAGCGCCGCCCGCCCGCCGGTCACCATGTACCACTCGTCCGCGTCCTTGTACTGCACCCGCAGGGTGACCTGGCCGTCGGCCCACTCCGTACGCAGGGTCAGCTCGCCGGTCACCACGCCCACCTCGTCGGTCATCACCCCGCCGGGGCCGGCCGTGAGGTCCGCCGTGCGCTGCAGCGGTCCGGCGGGCGCGCCACCCGCCGGCGCCGCCGGGACGGCGTCGGCGGACATGCCCGCCCCGGACACGTCCGCGGGAGCGGTCGGCGCGCCGTCGGCCGTCATCCCGGCCGAGGTCGGACCGGCCGCCGTCCCGCCGCCGGTGGCCGCCGCGTCCCCGCCGGTGGCGTCCGGTGGCTGTTCCGGTGGCGGCGTCGCGCCGGCTCCGGTCACGGCTTGCTCGACCATGTGCAGCCCTCCAACATGTCGGTAAGGGCGGCCTTCTCGGCACTGGTCACCGTCAACCGCCAGTAGTGCTTGACCGCCACCCAGTCCGCCGCGTACTGGCACCAGTACGACTTGTTCGGCGGCTTCCACTGGGACGGATCCTGGTCACCCTTTGCCCGGTTGGAGCGCGCGGAAACCGCCACCAGCTGCGGGCGGGTCAGGTCGTTGGCGAAGTCGCCCCGCTTCGAGTCGTCCCACTCATCCGCGCCCGAGCGCCAGGCGTTGGCCAGCGGGACCACGTGGTCGATGTCCACGTCGGCGGGATCGGTCAGCACCAGACCGTCGTACGGGCTCTCCCAGCGGCCGCCCACCACGTTGCAGCCGGAGAGCTTGATGCCCTCCCCGTCCCGCTGCAGCACGCTGTCCCGCACGTCGCAGTTCTTTCCGGTGTCCCGCCAGTGCGGGAAGTGGGACCGGCTGTAGCCCTTCATCGACCCGGCCCTGGCGACGGTCAGCTCACCGAGCTGCTGGTCGACGTTCCCCGCCGCGCTCGGCGGCGTCTCCGGGTCGTCGACCACCGGCACGCACCCGGCCGCGCCGAGGGCGAGCGCCGCGGCGAGCGCGGCCGCGGACCCGGCACGGGCTCCTGATCTCGTACGCACAGACGACACCTCTTTAGCTTGCGGGCTCCGGGTCGAGTCCGCACAGTACCCGGGGCGCGGTTTCCGCGATTCGTGGCGTCGGGAGTGGAGCCCGGGCAGAGTGTTCTTCCATGAGCGCACCCGTACCCGCGCTCCGCACCGGCACCGCCGCCGGGCGGGGCACCCTGCTCGCTGCGATCCTCGCGTCCGGCATGGTCTTCCTGGACAGCACGGTCGTCAACGTGGCGCTACCCCGGCTCGGCGAGGAACTCGGCGCGAACGTGGCCGATCTGCAGTGGACCGTTAACGGCTACCTGCTCATGCTGGCCGCGTTCGTGCTGCTCGGAGGCGCGCTCGGCGACCGGTTCGGCCGACGCCGGGTCTTCCTGCTCGGGGTGGTCTGGTTCGCCGGGGCGTCCCTGCTCTGCGGGCTGTCCCAGGGGACCTCCTGGCTGATCGCGGCCCGCTTCCTCCAGGGTGCCGGCGGCGCGCTGCTCACCCCCGGCTCGCTCGCCGTGCTCCAGGCCAGCTTCCACCCCGACGACCGGGGAAAGGCGATCGGCACCTGGTCCGGGCTCTCCGGGGTCTCCACCGCGCTCGGCCCGCTGCTCGGCGGCTGGCTGATCGACGCGCTCTCCTGGCGGTGGATCTTCTTCATCAACCTGCCGCTGGCGGTGGCCGTGGTGCTCGCCGCGCTGCGCTGGGTCCCGGAGAGCCGGGACGAGGCCGCCTCGCGTACCGGGGCGGGCCGGCGGTTCGACATCGCCGGGGCGCTGCTCGGCGCGCTGGGCCTGGGCGGCGTCACGTACGCCCTGATCGACGCCCCGGCGCGCGGCGCCGGCTCCCCGGCGGTGCTGGCGGCGGTGCTGGTCGGGGTGCTCGCCGCAGTGGTCTTCGTGCTGGTCGAGCGGCGGCGCGGGGACGCCGCGATGCTCCCCACCGGGCTCTTCTCCAGCCGGCTCTTCTCGGTGCTGAACCTCTTCACCGTGGCGGTGTACGCGGCGCTCGGCGGGTTCACCTTCTTCCTCGCCGTCTACCTGCAGAACGTGGTGGGCTGGTCGGCGCTGCTCACCGGCCTGGCCACCGTGCCGATGACGGTGCTGCTGCTGGTCGGCTCGGCCCGGGCCGGGGCGCTGTCCGCCCGGATCGGTCCCCGGCTGCCGCTCACCGTCGGCCCGGTGCTCGCCGCGCTCGGCCTGCTGCTGGTGCGCCGGGTCGGCCCGGGTGCGTCGTACTGGACCGACGTGCTGCCCGGGGTGGCCCTGTTCGGGGCGGGTCTGACCCTGGTGGTGGCGCCGTTGACCGCCTCGGTGCTGGCCGCGGTGGCCGACCGGTTCGCCGGGGTGGCCAGCGGGTTCAACAACGCCGCCTCCCGGGCCGGCGGCCTGCTGGCGGTGGCCGCGCTGCCGTTGCTGGTCGGCCTCTCCGGCACCGGGTACGAGCAGAAGGCCGCGCTGACCGGCGCGTTCCGCGGCGCGATGCTCTGGTGCGCCGGGCTGCTGCTGGCCGGGGCCGCGCTGGCCGGGCTGCTGATCCACCGTCCGGCACGGACGGCGCCCGGGGCGCAGCCCTGCCCGTCCCTACCCGCCTCCACCCCGCCCGACCGGTGAGGAAGGGCCCCCGTCAGACGCCAGGCGTTAACAGGGGACCCTTCCTTGCAGGTCAGGCGCGGGCGCGGTTGACCGCGCTGGTGACCGCCTTGATCGTGGCGGTGACGATGTTGGCGTCCACCCCGACACCCCACACCGTCCGGCCGTCCACCTCGCACTCCACGTACGCGGCGGCCTGCGCGTCGCCGCCGGAGGAGAGCGCGTGCTCGTGGTAGTCGAGCACCCGTACCGCCACGCCCAGGGACTGCAGCGCGCCGACGTACGCGTCGATCGGGCCGTTGCCGACCGCGGTGAGCGGGCGGACCTCGCCGCGGTAGCCCACCCGGGCCTCGATCTCGACCTTGCCGTCGGCGGTGCCGATGGCGTAGCCGGCCAGGGTGACCGCCGGGTCGACCTGGTGGTCGACCAGGTAGTTGCGGGCGAAGATCTCCCACATGGTGCCCGGCTCGACCTCGCCGCCGTCGTGGTCGGTGACCTGCTGGACCACGCCGGAGAACTCGATCTGGAGGCGGCGCGGCAGGTCGAGCTGGTGCTCGGTCTTCATGATGTACGCGACGCCGCCCTTGCCGGACTGCGAGTTGACCCGGATGACCGCCTCGTAGGTGCGGCCCAGGTCCTTCGGGTCGATCGGCAGGTAGGGCACCGCCCAGGTGAACTCGTCGACCGGCACCCCGGCCGCCGCCGCGTCGGCGTGCAGGGCGTCGAAGCCCTTGTTGATCGCGTCCTGGTGCGAGCCGGAGAAGGCGGTGTAGACCAGGTCGCCCGCGTACGGGTGCCGCTCGTGCACCGGCAACTGGTTGCAGTATTCGACCGCCCGCTTGATCTCGTCGATGTTGGAGAAGTCGATCATCGGGTCGATGCCCTGGGAGAACAGGTTCAGCCCCAGGGTGACCAGGTCGACGTTGCCGGTGCGCTCGCCGTTGCCGAACAGGCAGCCCTCGATCCGGTCGGCGCCGGCCAGCAGGCCCAGCTCGGCGGCGGCCACGCCGGTGCCCCGGTCGTTGTGCGGGTGCAGGCTCAGCACCAGGCTGTCCCGCCGGGGCAGGTGCCGGTGCATCCACTCGATCGAGTCGGCGTACACGTTCGGCATGGCCATCTCGACCGTGGCCGGCAGGTTGATGATCAGCTTGCGGTCCGGGGTCGGGTCGACCACCTCGATGACCTTGGCGCAGACCTCCAGCGCGTACTCCAGCTCGGTGCCGGTGTACGACTCCGGTGAGTACTCGTAGTGGATGTCGGTGTCCGGGGTGTGGATCTCGGCGTACTTCTGGCAGAGCCGCGCGCCCTGGGTGGCGATGTCGGTGATGCCGTCCCGGTCCAGGCCGAAGACCACCCGGCGCTGGAGCGTCGAGGTGGAGTTGTAGAAGTGCACGATGGCCCGGCGGGCGCCGCGCAGCGACTCGAAGGTCCGGTCGATCAGGTGCTCCCGGCACTGGGTCAGCACCTGGATGGTGACATCCTCCGGGATCAGGTCCTGCTCGATCAGCTGCCGCACGAAGTCGTAGTCGGTCTGGCTGGCCGACGGGAAGCCGACCTCGATCTCCTTGTAGCCCATCTGCACGAGCAGCTGGAACATCCGGCGCTTGCGCTCCGGGGACATCGGGTCGATCAGCGCCTGGTTGCCGTCGCGCAGGTCGACGGCGCACCAGCGGGGCGCGGTCTCGACCCGGCGGGTGGGCCAGGCGCGGTCCGGCAGGTCGACCCGGAACTGCTGGTCGTACGGCAGGTAACGGTGGAACGGCATCCGGCTGGGGCGCTGCCGGGCGATCGGATCGGTCTCGGCGTCGGTGACAGGTTGAGCCATCTCAGAGTGCTCCCTGGAACATGTGGCGTCAGCAGATCGGAAGGTGTCGGCGCAGATGCCCGGCGACGGTGCCGGGTGCCGAGAGGAAGTTCGGATGTGCTGGACGGCGCGGTTCAACTCCGCGACGAGGTGCCGGCCGGTCAGGCCTCGTCGCGGCAGCCAAGAAGAAGGAACGCCCGCCACATGACAGGGTCACCCTACGTGGTGGGGCGGGGTGTGGGAAGGCAGGTCCGGACTATGGGACCGGAGTCACCCTCTCGGGTTCCGGGGCCGCCGCGCCCAACCGGGGGCGGCTGGCCGCCCATGCCACCAGCGGCACCGCCGCCAGGGCGGCGACGGTGAACAGCGCCGCCAGCGGGAACCAGCCCCAGCCGCCGGTGCTGACCCCCAGCGCGGTCAGCCCGGCCGGGGCCACCAGGTACTGCAACTGGCCGCCGAGCCGGAACGCGCCCACGTACGCGCCGCGCTGCGCGGCCGGCGGCAGCGTGCTGGTGATCCCCCACATGCCGGCCGACTGCACCAGCTCGGCGAGGGTGAGCACCACGGCCGCGGCGACCAGGACCCCGATGGTGACCCACCCGCCGGTCACCGCCGACAGCGGCAGGACCAGGCAGAAGAGCGCGATCAGCAGGCCGCCGTCGCGCAGCGCCCGGGCGGCGCCGGAGGTCGTGTCGGCACCTCGGCTGACCCGGACCTGGAGCAGCACGGCGAGCACCGTGTTCAGCAGCACCAGCGCCGCGATCAGGGTGCGCGGCGCGTCGGTGCGGCTGAGCACCCAGAGCGGCAGCACCACCAGGTAGAGCGTGCCGTGCGAGCTGAGCAGTCCGGACAACAGCGCCACCGCCAGGAACGGCCGGTCCCGGAACACCGCCAGCCGGCTGGTCGGCGTTGCGCTGCGCCGCCCGCCCGGCAACCGGGGCAGCCGGCCGACGAAGAGGGCGGTGACCAGCAGCATCGCCGCGTTGAACCAGACCATGCCCCGGTAGGCCGCCATCGTGTCCAGGGCCAGCACCCCGCCACTGATCACCGCGCCCAGCCCGAACCCGACGTTCAGCGACGAGCGCTGGTAGGCCAGGGCGGTCACCCGCTCCTCCGCCGGCAGCACGTTGATCGAATAGACCTGCCGGGCCACGCCGGTCGCCGCGTCCACCACCGCGAGCGCGGCCACCACGGCCAGGAACCCGGCGAAACCCCCCACGAACGGGTACGACGCGAAGAGCGCCGCCTCGACCAGCAGGCCGACCAGCCAGACCCCCTGCGAGCCGTACCGGTCGGTGAGGGCGCCCAACGGGACGGTGCCGAGCAGGGACACCCCGGCCGCCAGCGACAGGCCGAGGCCCACCTGGGCCGGGCTGAGCCCCAGCGCCCGGGTGAAGAAGACCGCGCTGCCGGCCTGGAAGAGGCCGTGGCCGACGGCGTACACCATGGCCTGCACGGCCAGGGCGCGGGTCAGCCCGGCCGGCGGTACGACGTGCCGGACGGCGGTGCGGATGCTGTCCCTGGTCCCCATGGCCGGTGAGTGAACCGCGCCCCCCACGGGCCGGTCGAGCCTTTTAGGCTGGGCCGAATCCTGCGTCCGGGGGGTGCGCGTGTCCGAGTTGCGGTTCAGCCTGGCCGACGTCGCGGGAGTGCGGTTCGCCGTCTCGCCGGCCAACGAGACGGTGATGAGCATGTGGGCGCTGGCCGATCCGGTCCGCTACGCGGTGCACCTGCCCTGGATCGACCGGGCCCGGCTGACCCTGCGCCGCCCGGAGGTGGCCGACCGGGTCCGGCCGTTGGTGGAGCTGACCCGGCCCCGCCGCTGGCTGCCCGACTTCCTCACCCCCGCCGCCCGCCCGGACCTGGAGATGGCCGAGCAGCTCGACCAGATCGCCGCGACGCCGCCGGACGTGGTGGTCCAGGACCTGCTGGCGACCACCCCGCGCCGGCCGCTGAGCCCGTTCGGGCGGGCGCTGCTCGCCGATCCCCGAGGTCTGCTGCCGCAGCTCGTCGACGCGGTGCGGGTCTGGTACGACGAGGCGATCGCGCCGGACTGGCCGCGGATGCGGGCGCTGCTCGCCGCCGACGTGGCGTACCGCGCCGCCCAGCTCGCCGAGGGCGGCGCCGGCCGGCTCTTCGAGCAGCTCCATCCCAGCCTGCGCTGGCTCGGTGACCGGGTGGTCAGCGACGACCCGTTCGAGCGGGACTTCGACCTCCGCGGGCGCGGGCTGGCGCTGAATCCGAGCGTGTTCACCGACCGGCGGGTGCTGTGGAACCTGCTGGAGGACTCGCTGCCGGCCGGGGCGTACCCGGTTCGCGCGGTCGGGACGCTCTGGGAGCGGGCCCCGGTCCCGCCCGGCGACCCGCTGGCCCGGGTGGTCGGCGCCGGCCGGGCCGCGCTGCTGCACCTGCTCGACGCGGCGACGACCACCACCGACCTGGCCCGCCTCACCGGGATGTCCGCCGGGAACGTCTCCCAGCACCTCTCCGCCCTGCACGCCGCCGGGCTGGTCGTCCGGTCCCGGGAGGGCCGGCACGTGCGCTACCGCAACACCGAGGTGGGCATGGCCCTCCTCCGCGCCGCCCGCGGCGCCTGACCGCGTCCCGGCCCGGCCGCCGGCTACGTGCCGGTTGCGGCGAGGCGGGGTGTCCCGGCGCCGGGAGCGCCCGATCTGCCGCATCCCGGGCCGATCCGCTCGTGGCGTCGTCCCGGGGTGAGGGCGTCAGGGGATGAGGAGCGCGGCCAGGGGGTGGCGGTGGCGCAGGGCGGTCTCCCGGGTGTGGAGGTCGGCGGGTAGGGCGGCCGGGTCGCCGAGCCGGCCGACGGCGGCCACCACCAGGGGACGGACTCCGGCCGGCAGGTCCAGTTCGGTGCCGAGGCGACCCCGGTCGAACCGGGTGAGCTGGCGTACGTGCAGGCCGAGCGCGGTGGCCTGCACGGTCAGGTGGGCGACCGCCTGGCCCAGGTCGTACGCGGCCCGCTCGGCGCTCCCGTAGTCCGCAGCCGTCGAGGGTGCGCCGGTGTGTGCGCCGACCACCAGGGCGGAGGCATGCCGGGCCCAGCCCTGGTCGGGCTCGGGGAGGGTGACCAGGATCCGCTTCCAGGTCTCGTCCTGCCGGTGCCCGAGGGCGAACCGCCACGGCTGCGCGTTTCCGGCCGAGGGCGCCCAGCGGGCGGCCTCCAGGAGGGAGGCGGCCTCGTCCCCGGTGAGCTCCGCGTCCGGGTCGAAGGCCCGGGGACTCCAGCGGAAGGCGAGCAGCGGTGTGAGTTCGGCCATGAGGGGAGCGTCCCCCATGGTGGTTTTGCCCGAAACGCCAGCCCCGTCAGATGTGGTTAAGAGCACCCGTAACGGACATCGGGTTACTGCGTTCCCGAGCTCGGGCTGTCGTCGGGCGTCGGTGCCTCCCGCCCCACCGGATCGTCCTCGGTGACCGGCCCGGCCAACGCGACAGTGGCCGGTGCCGGGCCGGGCTCGCCGGCCAGCCGCAGCGTGCCGAACGCGGCCCGGACCGCGGAGGGGGTGCCGTCCGGCCGGTAGCAGTAGATGCCCACGTCCAGCGGCGCGTTCAGCGAGGCCGAGGTCGACTCGACCGAATAGCACTGGCCCGCCGCCCCGGTCGGCGGCTCGGCGGGGGAGACCGCCAGCGGGGCCCGGCGGTCGGTGAGCACCTCCAGCCAGTCGGTGAACGGGTGCTGCACCCGGGGGTCCAGCTTCCGGGGCACGCTGTCGTCCGGGTCGCCGAGGCGTACGCAGCTCGGCGGCGCCGCGTGCCCGGCCGAGGTCAGCGCGCACTGGAACAGCCCGTCGGCGGTCGCGGCGAGCGAGACGTCCACCGTGCCACCCCGCCCCCAACCGGGCACGTCCACCCGCCAGGTGCCGTCGTTCGCGCTGGTCACCGTGATCGTCCGGTCCGGGCCGTCGCCCGTGGCGAAGGTGTACGCGGCGGTCAGGTGCCGGTCCTGGGCGGCGGCGGCCAGCGCGGCCAACTCGTCGCGGGCGGCGTCCACCTCGGCCGGGGCCGGGTCGGCGGTGCTGGTCGGGGCCGGCGCCGGCGGGTCGGCGGTGCAGCCGGAGAGCAGTGCCGACAGGGTGATCGCCAGGGCACCGGTCAGCAGCCGGCCCGCGCGAAGGTGAGCTTGCACCGGGTCATTCTGCGGTGCGCGCCCCGGTCCGGGGAGCCCGCCGTACGGCTGCCGTGCCGGCGTGTCGCCGCCCCGCGAGCGGCGCGCCCGCCCCTGGTGAGCCGCGCCATGCCGGGCCGGATGGTGGGATCACCCGACCCGGCGCCGCGGGCCGCCCGATACCCTGGGGTGGTCTGACACGCGCCGCCGGACCGGAAGCCGGCGGCGTCGGCACGCTCAGGGTCGTCGCTGGGAGGGAGTGCACCGTCGTGGCACTCGTGGTGCAAAAGTACGGCGGGTCCTCCGTCGCCAACGCCGAGCGGATCAAGCGGGTGGCCGAGCGCATCGTCGCCGCCCGCAAGGCCGGCGACGACGTGGTCGTGGTGGTCTCCGCGATGGGGGACACCACCGACGAGCTGCTCGACCTGGCCAACCAGGTCAGCCCCCTGCCGCCCGGCCGCGAGCTGGACATGCTGCTCACCGCCGGGGAGCGGATCTCGATGGCGCTGCTCGCCATGGCCATCCACAACCTCGGGTACGAGGCCCGCTCGTTCACCGGCTCGCAGGCCGGCGTGATCACCACCTCGGTGCACGGCAGGGCGCGGATCATCGACGTCACCCCGGGCCGCCTGAAGGGCGCGCTGGACGAGGGCGCGGTGGTCATCGTGGCCGGCTTCCAGGGCGTCTCGCAGGACACCAAGGACGTCACCACCCTCGGCCGGGGCGGGTCGGACACCACGGCCGTGGCGCTGGCCGCCGCGCTCGACGCGGACGTCTGTGAGATCTACACCGACGTGGACGGGGTGTTCACCGCCGATCCGCGGATCGTGCCGAACGCCCGGCACATCAGGAACATCACCTACGAGGAGATGCTGGAGCTGGCCGCCTGCGGCGCCAAGGTGCTGCACCTGCGCAGCGTCGAGTACGCCCGGCGCGCGGGGTTGCCGATCCACGTCCGTTCGTCATACTCGACCAACACCGGCACGATGGTCACCGGATCGATGGAGGACCTTCCTGTGGAACAGGCACTGATCACCGGGGTCGCCCACGACCGCAGCGAAGCGAAGATCACGATCGTCGGGGTGCCCGACGAGCCGGGCGCCGCCGCGAAGATCTTCGACACCGTGGCTGGTGCCGAGATCAACATCGACATGATCGTGCAGAACGTGTCCACCGAGGGCACCGGGCGCACGGACATCTCGTTCACGCTGCCCAAGACCGACGGCGCGACCGGCATGGCCGCCCTCAGCAAGATCCAGGAGTCGGTCAAGTTCAAGGGCCTGCTCTACGACGACCACGTCGGCAAGGTGTCCCTGATCGGGGCCGGCATGCGCTCGCACCCGGGCGTCGCGGCCGGCTTCTTCGCCGCCCTCGGCGCGGCCGGGGTCAACATCGAGATGATCTCCACGTCCGAGATCCGGGTCTCGGTGGTCTGCCGGGACACCGACCTGGACAAGGCGGTCCGCGCCATCCACGACGCCTTCGACCTGGGCGGCGACACCGAGGCCGTGGTCTACGCGGGCACCGGGCGGTAACCGCATGTCGTCGCTGCCCACCCTCGCCGTGGTCGGGGCGACCGGTGCCGTCGGTACGGTGATGTGCCAGCTGCTCTCCTCCCGGCGCAACGTGTGGGGCGAGATCCGGCTGCTCGCCTCGGAACGTTCGGCCGGGCGGCGGGTGCAGTGCCGGGGCGAGGAGTTGACCGTCCAGGCCCTCACCGCCGAGGCGTTCGACGGGGTCGACGTGGCGATGTTCGACGTCCCGGACGAGGTCTCCGTCGAGTGGGCGCCGGTCGCGGTGTCCCGGGGCGCCGTGGTGGTGGACAACTCCGGTGCGTTCCGGATGGACCGGGACGTGCCGCTGGTCGTACCCGAGATCAACCCGGAGCAGGTGCGAAACCGGCCCAAGGGCATCATCGCCAACGCCAACTGCACCACCCTGGCGATGATCGTGGCCGTCGCCCCGCTGCACCGCGAGTACGGCCTCCGTGAGCTGGTGCTCGCCTCGTACCAGGCGGCGTCCGGGGCCGGGCAGGCCGGCGCGGACGCGCTGCACGCCCAGCTCGGCAAGGTCGCCGGGGACCGGGTGCTCGGCTCCCGTCCGGGCGACGTGCGGCAGGCGGTCGGCGACGAGCTGGGCCCGTTCCCGGCCCCGCTGGCGCTCAACGTGGTGCCCTGGGCCGGCTCGCTCGCGGACGGCGGCTGGTCGTCCGAGGAGTTGAAGATGCGCAACGAGTCGCGCAAGATCCTCGGACTGCCCGACCTCAAGGTCTCCGCCACCTGCGTGCGGGTGCCGGTGGTGACCGGCCACTCGGTCGCGGTGCACGCGGTCTTCGCCACCGAGGTGGACGCCGAGGGCGCCCGTGAGGCGCTGCGCAACGCGCCCGGCGTGATCCTGGTCGACGACCCGGCGGCGGGCGAGTTCCCGATGCCGATCGACGCGGTGGGCACCGACCCGTCCTGGGTCGGCCGGATCCGCCGCGCCGTCGACGACCCGAGGGCCCTCGACCTCTTCGTGACCGGCGACAACCTCCGCAAGGGCGCCGCCCTCAACACCGCCCAGATCGCCGAACTCCTCGCCAAAGACCTGACCCCCTGACCCCCCACCCCCACCCGCTCCGTCGATCATGAAGTTAGCGGCGGCCGGGTCGGCGTGTCGCGCCGCCAACTTCATGATCGACGCAATGGGGCGGGTGGGCCCGAGGGGTGGGGGTCAGGCGGCGGCGAGGTGGACGCCGTCGCGGCCCTGGCGTTTGACCGCGTAGAGGGCCTGGTCGGCGCGGCGGAGGGTGCGCTCCGGGGTCTCGCCGGGGCGGGGAAGGGCGACCCCGATGCTGATGGTGCGGCCGGTGCGCCGGGCCGCCTCGGTGAGCCGTTCGGCGATCCGGACCGCCTCCTCCGGGCGGTTCACCTCGATCACCGCGACGAACTCGTCGCCCCCGGTCCGATACAGTTCGTCGCCCTGCCGCAGCGCGCCCTCCAGCGCCCGGGCGAGCCCGACCAGCAGCCGGTCGCCGGCCTGGTGGCCGTACGTGTCGTTGACGTTCTTGAAACCGTCCACGTCGATCGCCAGCAGGGCGGTACGCCCCGGCGTGGCGCGTGCGATCCGCTGGCCGAACGGCCCGGTGTGCCGCAGCCCGGTGAGCGGGTCGGAGCTGGCCTGTTCGCGCAGCCGGGCGAGCGTACGGAGCCGGTCGAGGCAGGTCCACGCCTGGCCGGCGAGCAGTTCCATGAGGTTGACGGTGGTCGGGTCGGGCCGCAGCAGCCGCTCGTCGGCGACCAGCAGCAGCCCGCCGGTGTCCGGCGGCCCGACCGGCACCGCCACGAGCGTGCGCGCCCCGGCCGAGGCGAGTGGCAGGTAGTCCTCGGTCGGCGGCAGCCCCGCCTCGCCCAGCGTGTACGCGGAGCCGTTCCGGTGCGCCCGGGCCAGCATCCGGCCGAGTGCGGCCGGCCCGGCCTCGGCCAGCTCGGCCCGGATCCGCGACTCCAACTCACCGGGCGTGCCGGTGGGCGCGCCGAGCCGGGGTCCGCGCCGGCCGGCGAGGAGCAGCACCGCGGCGGAGAGCCCGGAGACGTCCCGGGCGGCGGCGATGGCGGCGGCCATCAGGTCCCAGTCGGTGGGGGCGGCGGTCATCGCGGCGGCGTGCCGGAGCAGCTTCTCGCTGCGGCTCTCCGCGGGCGGGCCGCCGAGCGCCACGATCCGCGCGCCCAGCCGGCCGGCCAGCCGCGCCGCGGTCTCCCGCCACCGGTCCAGCTCGACCGGCTCGCTCCACTGCAGGTCGAGCACGCCGAGCGGCCGCCCGGCCGGGTCCAGCACCGGGACGCAGAGCTCGGCGGTGACGTCCGGGCGTACCGGGAGGTAGTCGGGGTCGGCGGTGACGTCGGCGACGGTGGCCGGCTCGCCCGAGGCGTAGACCCGGCCGACTATCCCGGTCTTCGGCGGCACGGTCGAGAAGACCTGCCAGGCGCCGGTGGCCGCGACGCAGCGGAGCCGGTCGTGGACCTGGAGCAGGACCGAGATGGTCGCGGGGGTGTACCGGGCGAGAGCGGCGACCGTCCACTGGCACGCCTCCAGCGCGGTCGACGCCATCGGCAGGCGGACCGTGACGTCTCGGACGACTCGCTCGTGATCCACGTCGTTCCTGGTCGGAGGGGGTGGGGTGCGATCAAGGGTACTCACCCGCCGGCCCGCCGACCTTCGTACACATGTGCTATCCACAGGGTGTGGACGGGGCCTGTGGGTGCGGCCGGGCCGCGCGGTGGGCCGGTCGGCGATAGCGTGAGGGTCCCGGTCCGCAGGAGGCGTCGATGCTCATCGCCCAGCTCAGCGACCCGCACGTGACGACCGGCCGGCTCGCCGCCGAGCAGGCCACCGGGCTGCACCGGGCGCTCGGCCGGGTGCTCGCCCTGCGTCCCCGCCCCGACTGCGTGGTGATCACGGGTGACCTGGCCGACAAGGGCCGCCCGGACGAGTACGTCGCGCTCCGCGAGATCATCGGGCGGTTCCCGCTGCCGGTGCACCTGGCCGCCGGCAACCATGACGACCGGGAGTCGCTGCTCGACGCTTTCGGCGGCACCCCCTACCTGGGCGGTGGCTTCTCGGCCCACTACCACGTCGACCACCCGGAGGCGACGGTCGTGGTGCTCGACTCCCTCCTTCCCGGGGACGACGCCGGCCGGCTCGGCGACGAGCAGCTCGGCTGGCTCGACGGGGTGCTCGCCGGCCGCCCCGAGGTGCCCGCCGTCGTGTGCCTGCACCATCCGCCGGTCGCGGTCGGCATCCCGGCCATGGACGCCATCCGGCTCACCGACGCCGACGCGTTCGCCGCCGTGATCGGCCGCCACCCCCATGTCGTACGCGTCGCCGCCGGTCACCTGCATCGACCGGTGACCAGCGGATTCGCCGGCACGGTGCTGACCACCGCGCCGAGCACCTGGATGCAGGTGAGCCTGACCATGACCGACGACCCGGAGATCTGGATGGTGGCCGAGCCGACCGCCTTCCTGCTGCACCAGGTGGCCGCGGCCGGCTGTGTCACGCACACCGTCCAGGTGAGCCAGGCCGCCGGGCGGACCTGCTGGTTCTGACCGGATGGACCGGCTCTGGTACGTCGCGTACGGCTCGAACCTGCACGCCGAGCGGCTGCGTCACTATCTCGCCGGTGGCCGGCCGCCCGGCGGGCTGCGCACGTACCCGGGCTGCCGGGACTGCCGGCCACCCGGCCGGACGGTCCCGGCGCTGCTCCCCGGCGGCGTCTACTTCGCCGGCGAGTCGCGGGCCTGGACCGGCGGGATGGCCTTCTACGACCCGGAGCTGCCGGGCCGGGCGGCGGTCCGCGGCTACCTGGTGACGGTCGAGCAGTTCGCCGACATCGCCGCGCAGGAGATGTACCGGCCACCCGGCGCGGACCTCGGCCTGGTCCGCGCGGCGGCGGAGAGCGGCCGGGCGGTCCTGGGCCCCGGCCGCTACGAGACCCTGCTCCGGGTGGGCACGCGCGACGGCCTGCCGATGCTCACCTTCACCGCACCGGGGCGGGCGTCCGACGTGGAGTGGACCGCGCCCGCGCCGGTCTACCTCGGCATGCTGGCCCGAGGGCTGCGCGAGGCGCACGGCTGGGATGCCGAGCGGATCACCGGCTACCTGGCCGGCCGGCCGGGCGTGCGGGGCCGGTGGCCCCGGGCCCGGCTGCGGCAGGTGGTGGTGGCCGCCACCGGCTCCTGATCCGGACGCGGCGGAGGCCGCCGGGATCAATCCCGACGGCCGCTCAGCCGAGCAGGGCGTCGCGCAGCGCCGGGGCCAGCGTCTCCGGTGGCACCTCGTGGAAGCCGCCCGCCAGGCTGCGGTGGGTGGCGCCCGGGATCGCCCGGGCGGTCGCCGCGGCCGCGTCCCGGAGCCACTGCGGGCTGCCCGTGCTGTCGACCACCACGGTCGGGGCGGTGATCCTGGCGAGCCGGTCGACCGGCAACTCCCCGTAGCCGGTGACCGTGGTGTCGTACGCCAGGGTGTGCGCCAGCCCCTCCATCCACGACCACTCCGGCGCGCCGCGCATCCCGCTGACCGCCTCGGCCGGCACCCCGACCGCGTCGGTCAGGAACAACTCCACCGCGTCGCCGCGCCGGCCGGCCGACACCAGTTCGGTCAACCGCTCGGCCAGCCCCGGTTTGCGGCCGCCGTGCGGGCCGGCCTGGAACGGCGGCTCGAAGAGCGCCAGCCCGGCCACCGGCAGCCCCTCGGCCGTCGCGAACGCGGCCAGGATCGCCCCCGACGACAGACCGTAGAGGTGGGCCGTGCCGCCCGCCCGTTCAATCAGGGCCGCCACGTCCTCGATCTCCCGCTGCACCGCGTAGGGTCCGGTGTCGCCGCTGTCGCCCCGGCCCCGCCGGTCGTAGCCGTACACGGTGAAGTCGGACGCCAGCGCGGCGCCCAGCGCGCGAACGGTGCTCCGGTCGTTGAACGCCCCACCGACCAGGATGATCGGCGGCCCCCCGCCGGCGGTCTCGTACGCGATGGTGGTGCCATCGGCCGACCGCACCGTGTCCACCGTCCAGGTGGTCCCGTTCGACGCCATGGCTACCTTTCTAGCGGAGACCTGTGACACCGGGGGTCCGTGAAGGAATTCACCTGCCCGTCATGTCGGACTCGTCGGTCATACCGCTGCAGGTCGCCGTCCATATCCACGATTCCACGGTGCCGCCCCGGTCGACCGATCGCCCGGTGGATGAGAAGCTTGCCCCCGGTGGGGCGGCGTTCCCCCGACAGCCGCCCTCGCGACGACCCCTGTCACGGCACGGATCAGGGTCGCCGGGCGAACCATCGTCCGGACAGCCACGCGTCGGTATCTCACGAGGAGTTCCATGTCCGTCCCCGGGATGCGTCGGGCCGCCGTCGGCCTGGCCGCACTCGCCGCGACCGCGTTCACCGCGGTCGCCGTCAACCCCGTCCAGGCCGAGGCCGGCCCGAAGCCGGTCGACGTCAAGCTGCTGGCCATCAACGACTTCCACGGCAACCTGGAACCGCCGGGCGGCTCCAGCGGCACCATCGCCGGCCAGACCGCGGGCGGTGCCGAATACCTGGCCACCCAGCTCAACCAGTTGCGTGGCACCACCAAGAAGGAGCGGGAGCACACCGTCACGGTCGCCGCGGGTGACCTGATCGGCGCCTCCCCGCTGCTCAGCGCGGCCTTCCACGACGAGCCGACGATCGAGGAGATGAACCTCGCCGGGCTCGAGTTCACCAGCGTCGGCAACCACGAGTTCGACGAGGGCGCCACCGAGCTGCTCCGGATGCAGAACGGCGGCTGCCACCCGGTGGACGGCTGCGCCGACGGCACCCCGTTCAAGGGCGCCAAGTTCCAGTACCTGTCGGCGAACGCCTTCAAGACCGCCACCGGCCAGCCGCTGCTGCCGCCGTACGGCATCAAGAAGATCGACGGCGTCAAGATCGGCTTCATCGGGATGACCCTCGAGGGCACCCCGCAGATCGTCAGCCAGCAGGGCGTCGCCGGCCTCTCCTTCGCCGACGAGGCGGACACCGCCAACAAGTACGCCCGCATCCTGCAGGCCCAGGGCGTGCAGGCCATCGTCGTGCTGCTGCACGAGGGCGGCGCGCAGAACGGCGGCGGCATCAACGACTGCACCGGGTTCAGCGGCCCGATCGTCGACATCGCCAACCGGATGGACCCGTCCATCGACGTGATCGTCAGCGGGCACACCCACCAGGCGTACAACTGCAACATCAACGGCAAGCTGGTCACCAGCGCCAGCTCGTTCGGCCGCCTGGTCACCGACATCGACCTGAAGATCGACCGGCGCACCCGGGACATCGTCAGCGCCAAGGCGAACAACGTCGTGGTCACCCGGGACGTTCCGAAGGACCCGGCCAGCACCGCGCTGATCGACCACTACAAGACCGCCCTCGGCCCGGTGGCCGACAAGGTGGTCGGCGAGACCACCGCCGCGATCACCAAGACCCAGGAGAACCTGTACCAGACCGGGGTCGACGCCAACGGCAAGCCGGTCTACCAGACCGGTGAGTCGCCGCTCGGCAACCTGATCGCCGACGCCCAGCTCGCCGCGACCGACAACGAGCAGAACGCGGTCGCCGCGTTCATGAACCCCGGTGGGGTCCGCGCCGACGTCGACGCCGGCCCGGTCACCTACGCCGAGGCGTTCACCGTCCAGCCGTTCGCCAACAACCTGGTGACCCTGGACCTGACCGGCGCCCAGCTCTACTGCCTGCTGGAGCAGCAGTTCACGGTCGCCCGCGTGCTGTACGCGTCCTCGACCGTGCACTACGTCGTCGACACCAACGGCACCACCGCGGCCGCCGGCGTGCCGTGCAGCGGCACCCGGGTGGTCCGGGGCAGCCTCACCATCAACGGCGCCCCGGTCACCGACACCGCGACCTACCGGGTCACGGTGAACAACTTCCTCTCCGGCGGTGGTGACGGCTTCAGCGTCCTCACCGGTGGCACGAACGCCGTCACCGGCATGATCGACCTGGACGCGTTCACCGCGTACCTGACCGAGAAGTCCCCGGTCTCGCCGCCGGCCCTGGACCGGATCCAGACCACCGCCGAGGTCCCCGCCGCCTGACGCGGACCCGGCACGGCGACGGGCCCCGGAGCATCCGCTCCGGGGCCCGTCCGCTTTCCGGCCCTCCCCGCCACCGTGGAGGAGGTGTGGTGGCCTTCCCGGCAACGGGAGGCCACTGCCTGACGGATCCAGCGTGACCTTGCGGCGAGGCGCGTCGAGGCCCGGCGTGGGGACGTAGGGCCGAGCTGGGGGGCGTCAGGCGGCGACGGGTTGCGGGTCCGGGACGGCGACCGGGGTGGCGCGGCCGTCCTGGGCCGGGGTGAGCAGCCGGCGCAGCGACAGGGCGAGCACCGAGGCGATCAGGCAGCCGCCGACCACGAACGCCACCCACACCTTGCCGTGTGCGGCGCCGAGCAGCGGCCCGGCGGTGACCGGGCCGATGATCCCGCTGATCCCGAAGATCATCGAGCTCATCGCGTTGTACCGGCCGCGCAGCTCGTCGGTGGCGAGGGCGTTGGTCAGCGCCGGCATGACCGGGGACAGCATCGTCTCCCCGAAACCGAAGATCGCCGAGCAGGCCACCACGCCGAGCGCGGCGAGCAGGGCGTTGCCCGTACCGATCACGCCCGCCGCACCGAGGACCAGCCAGGCCGTGGCGAAGACCCCGCCCACGGCGGCGAGCGCCCCCGTCCGGCTGCGCCCCTCCATCCGGCGGATCACCAGCAGCTGGGAGAGCACGATCATCACGGTGTTGCAGGCCAGCGCCCAGGCCACCACCCGCGGCGTCACCTCCACCACCCGCACCGAGTACGCCGTGAAGCCCACCTCGATCTGCGCGTAGCCGCAGGTCGTCAGGACCAGACCGAAGAGGACCAGACGCCGGAACGGCCGGTCCCGCAGCACGGTGAGGTAGCCCCCGCTCGCCCGCGCGGCACCCGCCGCCCGGGCCTGCACCAGCCGGTGCCCCACGTGCGGCAGGGTCAGCAGGATCAGGCCCGGCGTCAGGTAGCTCGCCGCGTCGAGCAGGTAGATGGCCTGGAAGGTGACCGGACGGGCCACGTCGACCACCGCGCCGGAGATCAGCCCGCCCACCCCGATGCCGAGGTTCAGCAGGGCGAACTGGAGGCCGAACACCCGTTGCCGCTCACCCTCGTCGGTCAGCGAGGCGAGGATGGTGCTCTGCCCGGACCACAGCGCCGAACCGCCCACCGCGATCAACGTGCTGACCGCGAAGGCCGTGCCGACCGAGTGAACCAGCCCCAGCGAGGCGGTGCCGAGCGCCTCGACGGCCAGGCAGGGCAGCACCACCCGCCGCGCGCCGAACCGGTCGATCAGCGTCCCGCCCAGCGGGGACAGGGCGAGGGTCACCGCGCCGAACCAGCCGATCACCAGGCCCGCCTGGTTGTCGGAGAGCCCGCGCACGTCGGTGAGGTAGATGAAGAGGAACGGCAGGGTGAGACCGCGCCCGACGGCCGACAGCAGGGTGCCGAGCAGGATCCGGCGGGCTTCCGGGCGGGCGGGTAGGGCGCGGCGCAGCATGGCTGGATTCTCCGCACCGGGTACGACGACCCGCGACCGGATTACCTTCCGTTCCGCGCTCCACTGAGCACCCGGGTGAGCAAGGACACGGCCGGGTCGGTGGCTCTCGCCGCGCGGTGGCCGTCGTGCTGGTCCGGCCCGGGCAGCCGGCGGCCCGACCCGGCGGCGCTGGTTGACCCGGCCGGGTGTCGGTGCCGTCTGCCATGCTGGCCCGGTGACCACGACCTGGCGGCACCTACCCGCATCGGCCCGGGAGATCGCCGAGGCGGCCACGGCGGCCGTCGCCGTCGCCGGCGCGCGGGACGCCGAGGCGTACCCGCAGGCGGTGGCCCGGCTCGCCGCCGCTGACCGGGCCGGGCTGGTGCTCGGCGGCGTGGTGCGGCTTCAACTGGAGGAGACCCACCCGGACGGCCTGGACGGCGACGACGTCCGCCAGGTGCTGGAGCGATGCGTCCGGTCCGCCGCCACGTGGTGGCCGGAGGTCGATCCGCACGTGCTGCTGGTGCTGCTGGCCGGTGCCCTCGGTGTCTACGACCCGGGCGACGACGACGCCCCGCCGGACCCGGCGGCGGTCGCCCGGCACGCCCCGCTGCTCGTCGCCGACCTGCTGGCCGCCACCGGTCGGCCGCTGGCCGACTACCTGACCCTCGCGTTCGCCGAGGTCGCCCGCACCGAGCTGCACGACTGAACCCGCCGGTCAGGCCACTCGGGGAACCTGTGCCAAGGGATCTTCAACTTTCGTCAAGGGCTTG
>NZ_RJLN01000076.1 GCF_003725545.1 Micromonospora solifontis
CGGCCACCGGCGCCCCGGCGGCCGGCGCGGGCGAAACCGGCGTACCCGAGGTGGGAACGCCGGGCCCCGGCACGGCCCGAGTTGGCGATGGCGGCCCGGAGACGGGCGCGCCGGGACGGCTGGGACCCGGACCGGGCGGTCCAGAGACGGGCGCGCCGGGGCGGGTGGCGCCCGAGACGGGTGCGCCGGGACGTGTGGCGCCCGAAACGGGCGGTCCGGAGACGGGCGGTCCGGAGACGGGCGGTCCGGAGACGGGTGCGCCGGGACGGGTGGGGCCCGGGACGGGCGGTCCGGAGACGGGCGGACCCGAAACCGGTGCGCCGGAGGTTGGCGCGACCGGACGGGGGTCGGGCCGCTCCACCGGCGGGCGGCGCTCTTCGTCCCGCCGGCCGGGCGGGGCCGGCATCGGGACCGGGCGCGGTTGTTCCGGCCGGGCCGGTGCGGTCGGGCGCTGTCGCGGGTCGTCAGCGCGCGGCGCGGTCGTCGGCCGGTCCGGCCGGCCCGCCGACTCGTCCGGACGCGGCCGGAACTCCGGCCGGCCCGGCTCGGAACCGGGGCGGGCGGACTCCGGACGTGGGCCGAAGGATTCGAGGCGCGGCCCGCCGGGCTCCGGGCGTGGGCCGACCGGCTCGGGGCGTGGGCCGACGGACTCCGGGCGTGGGCCGACCGGCTCGGGGCGTGGGCCGACGGATTCGGGGCGCGGTCGGGTCGGTTCGGGCCGGGGACCGTCGTACCGGGGGCCGGTGGACTCGGGGCGCGGCCCGTCGTACCGGGGGTCGACCGGGCCGGGGCGGCGAGCGTCGTACCGGGTAGCCGCCTCGTCCGCCGGCCGGACCGGCCGCCCGTCGGGGCCGAGCGGCGGGCGGTGCCGCTCGTCGGGACGCTGGGTGGCCGGCTCGGTGCGGGGCCGCCGCTCGATGACCGGCCACTCCTCGGCGCGCGGGCGGGCGGGGTCGGCCGGGGGACGCTGGTCCTCCCACCGCTCGTCCGGCCGGAAGGCGGCCGGGCGCGGTCCCTCGTCCCGGCCGGGGCCGGGGCGGTACGGGTCCATCGGCCGGCGGGGGCCCTCCGGCGCGTCCCGGTACGTCTCGGCCCGCGCGGCGGCCTCCCGGCGGGGGTCCGTCTCGCGTCGGGGCGCGCCATCGAAGCCTCGCTCGGTGGGCCGTCCGTATCCCGGGTCCCGCCCGTCGACCGGCCGGGCGAAGCCGGGCTCGCGCCGGTCACCGCGTCCGTCGAAGCCCGGGTCCCGCCGGTCCGCCCGCCGGTCGAGGTCGGGCTCACGGCGGTCGAGCCGCCGGTCGAGGTCGGGCTCACGGCGGTCGGGCCGCCGGTCGAGGCCGGGCTCGTGCCGGCCGTCGAAGCCCGGGTCGCGCCGCTCCGCCGGGTGGGCGAAGCCGTGGTCGCGCCGGTCCGCTCGGCGCTCGGAGCCGGGCTCTGGGCGCCCGTTGCGGGCCGGTTCACCTCGTTCGGCGGGGGCGTCGAAGCCCGGGCGGTCGACCGGACCGCGTGGCGGCGGGGTGCGCCCGTCGGGGGTGCCCCAGCGCTGTTCCGGTCGGCCCGGACGGGGCTGGTGGCGGTGCGGGAACTCGTCGGGCTCCGGCAGCCAGCCGGGCTCGGGCGCGGGGGAGACCGGCCGGTGCGGGGCGCCGTCACGGGGACGTACCCACCGCTGGTCGGGCCGGTCGTCCCGCCACGCGGCGGGCTGCTCCCGGTCCGGCGCCCACCCCGGTCCGCGGGGGTCGTACCGGTCGTCGGGGTGGGAGCCACGCCGGTCCGACCACGAGCGCCGCCCGTCCGCGCGGGGTTCCTCGCGCCCGTTCCGATCCGGGTACGCGCGCCGGTCGTCCGGAGCGGGGCTCACCGGGTACCCACCGGGCCGCCCGTCCGGGCCGGCCGGGCTGACCGGATGGCTGCCGCGCCGACCGTCGGGCCCGGCCGGGTACGCGTCGTCCATCGGCGCCGGGCTCACCGGGTGGACCTCGGCGCGGCCGACGACGGCGGCCCGGCCGCGCGGCGCGGGCGGGGTGAGGTGTTCGATGCCGATGTCACCCGGGTAGCGCTGCCCCGGGAACTGCGGCCGCCACTCGTGGGTCGGCTCGGCGGCCCACGAGGGTTCGGCCGGCTCGCGCCAGCGGTCGTAGCCGCTCATCGGGGGACCCGGTCGCCGCTCGCGCGGCGCGGCCCCGTGGCCGGCTCGCGTCGCTCGCTCACGGCGATGTCACCTCGTTGGAAATTGTCGCGCTGGGCGCCGGACGCACCGGTAGAGTCGCCCGGTCCGGCACGTCTTGGCTGCGCAAGGAGGGTAGCGGCGTGGGCTCCGTCACCGCCACTGTGGCACCGCCCACGAACTCAAACGTTACCCGATCGATTCGGACATTCGGCGCGATAGCCCGGTCCGGCTTCCGCCGGTACGCCACCTATCGACAGGCCGCCGTGGCGGGCGTGGTCACCAACACCGTCTTCGGCTTCCTGCGCTACTACATCTTCCTCGCCGCGGCCGGCGCGGCGGGCCGGGTCGCCGGCTACGACCGGGAGCAGCTCGCCACCTTCGTCTGGGTGGGGCAGGGGCTGCTGGCGGTCATCGCGATCTGGGGCTGGACCGAGCTGGCCGACCGGATCCGTACCGGCGAGATCGCCGCCGACCTGCTCCGCCCGGTCCACCCGGTGACCAGCTACCTCGCCACCGACGTGGGCCGGGCCGGGTACGCCGCGCTGTCCCGGCTGGTGCCGCCGGTGCTGATCGGCCTGTTCCTCTTCGACGTGTACCTGCCGCACCGCGGGGCGACCCTGCCGCTGTTCGTGCTCTCCGTGGTGCTCGCCGTGGTCATCTGCTTCGGCTGCCGCTACCTGGTCAACGCCACCGCGTACTGGCTGCAGGACGTCCGGGGACCACTGATCCTCTGGACGCTCTGCTCCGGGGTGCTGGCCGGGCTCTACTTCCCGCTGGGCTTCCTGCCCGGCTGGCTGGAGGCCCTGCTCCGGTACGGCACGCCGTTCCCGAGCCTGCTCCAGATCCCGCTCGACGTGCTGGTCGAGCGGCAGCCCGCGCCAGTGCAGCTCGGCCTGGTCGGGGTGCAGGCCGGCTGGGCGGTGGTGCTGCTCGCCCTCTGCCGGCTGGTGCAGCGTCGGGCCGAGCTCCGGCTGGTGGTGCAGGGTGGCTGAGCCGGGCACGCTGACCGGCCCGACCCGGGTGGTCCCGCCGTCCGGGGGCGGGCCGGAGCCGGCCGGGCGGACACCGGGGGTGCTCGGCGCGTACCGGGCGCTGCTCGGCGCGCAGGCGCGGTCGCAGGCCGCGTACCGGGCGTCGTTCCTGGTGGACCTGTTCGGCAACGTCGGCGCCACGGTGTTCGACGTGGTCACCGTGCTGGTGCTGTTCGGGGTCACCCGCGAGCTGGGTGGCTTCACGCTGCACGAGACGCTGGTGATCGTCGGCCTGTCGTCGTTCGCGTTCGCCGCCGCGGACCTGCTGGTCGGCAACATCGAGCGGCTGCCCCGGTACGTCCGCACCGGCCTGTTCGACGCGGTGCTGGTCCGCCCGCTGGCCGCGCTGCCCCAGCTGCTGCTGATGGACCTGCCGCTGCGCAAGGTGTCCCGGGTGGTGTTCGGGCTGGGCGTGCTGGTGGCCTCCGTCGGCTCGGCGGGGATCCACTGGACCGCCGGCCGGGTGGCGCTGGTGGTGGTCGCCCCGCTCGCCGGGCTGGTCTTCTTCGGCTCGGTCTTCGTCACCACCGCCACCGTCTCGTTCTACTGGATCGACTCGGGCGAGCTGGCCAACTCGGTCACCTACGGCGGGCGCGACTTCACGTCGTACCCGGTCACCGTCTACGGCGGCTGGTTCCGCGCGCTCTTCGCGTACGGGCTGGGTTTCGCCTTCGTCAGCTACCACCCGGCGCTGGCGCTGCTCGGCCGGGCCGACCCGCTGGGCCTGCCCGGCTGGGTGGGTTGGGTCGCGCCCGGCGTCGCGCTGGTCGCCGCGGCGATCGCCGCCCTGGCCTGGCGGGTCGGGATCCGTCACTACCGGAGTACGGGGTCATGAGCGTCATCGAGATGAGCGGGCTGCGCAAGGAGTTCACCGTCCGGGTGAAGGCCGGCCGGCTGCGCCGGGAAAAGCGGACGGTCACCGCGGTCGACGGGATCGACCTGCGGGTCGAGCGGGGTGAGATGCTCGGCTACATCGGCCCGAACGGCGCCGGCAAGTCGACCACCCTGAAGATGCTCACCGGCGTGCTCATGCCCTCGCCGGGAGAGGCCCGGGTCTGCGGGCTGCGTCCGGTGGCCGAGCGGACCCGGCTGGCGATGCGGATCGGGGTGGTGTTCGGGCAGCGCTCGCAGCTCTGGTGGGACCTGCCGCTGCGCGACTCGTTCGAGCTGCTCCGGCACGTCTACCGGGTGCCGGCGGGCGAGCACGGGGCCCGGCTGGCCCGCTGCCGCGGCCTGCTCGACCTCGACGAGTTCCTGGACACCCCGGTCCGGCAGCTCTCCCTCGGCCAGCGGATGCGCGGCGAGCTGACCGCCGCCCTGCTGCACGGCCCGGAGGTGCTCTTCCTCGACGAGCCGACCATCGGGCTGGACGTGGTGAGCAAGCAGGCCGTCCGGGGCTTCCTGGCGGAGCTGGGGCGGGCCGGCGACACCACCCTGGTGCTGACCACGCACGACCTGGCCGACATCGAGCGGCTCTGTCACCGGCTGGTGGTGATCGACCACGGTCGGGTGGTGCACGACGGGTCGATCGCCGCCCTGCACAGCCGGTACGGCTCCCGCCGGATGGTCGTCGCCGAGCTGGACGCGGCGCTGCCGCGACCGCCGGAGCTGCCCGGCGCGCCGTTGCAGCGGGTGGAGGCGGACGGTCACCGGCTGGTCTTCGCGCTGGAGTCGGCGACCGTCGCCGAGGTGGTCGCCGGCCTCGCCGGGCTGGCCACCCTGCGGGACATCGCGATCGTGGAGCCGGACATCGAGGAGGTCGTGGCCCGGCTCTACCGCATGACGGCGGAGGCCGGCGGAGCCACCGTCACGGGTGCTCCATGACCAGCACCGCGAAGGTGCCCGGGGCCAGCGCCTCGTACCAGTGCGGCGTGTCGCCGGGGAAGGTCGCGTAGTCACCCGGCCCCAGCTCGACCGGGTCGGACTCCGGGCCGACCCGCATCCGCCCGGCCGCGACCACGACGTGTTCGACGCTGCGCGGGGTGTGCGCCTCGGCGAGCCGGACCGCGCCGGGCTCCAGCTCCATCAGGTAGACGTCGCGGCGGGCGTGCGGGGCGCCGGCGGCGAGCAGGGTGGCGCTGAAGTCGGCGTGCTCGGAGCGGATCCGCGGCCCTTCGCCGGCCCGGACCACCCGGACGGCGGCCGCCGGCGGCTCGACCAGGCGGCTGAACGGCACGCCCAGCGCGACCCCGAGGGCCCAGAGCGTCTCCACGCTCGGGTTGCCGGCTCCCGACTCCAGCTGGGACAGGGTGGACTTGGCGATGCCGGCCCGGCGGGCCAGCTCGGTCAGCGAGAGCCCGGCCCGGTCGCGCTCGCGCCGCAGCGCGGCCGCGATGGTGGCCAGCGGGGGAGCGGGGTCGATCGCCATGTGTTCGCTCCATCGGTCTGTTTGTTCGGTTTGACGAACCAGGGTGTTCGCGTTCAGGATAATGGACCATGCGTACGGCAGATCGAACGGGCAACGCGGCGGTGCTCCGCGACGTCGCCGCCATCGGCGCGGCGATGGCGGCCGTCGGCGCGTCCTTCGGCGCGGTGGCGGTCGCCGCCGGGCTGCCCGGCTGGGCCACCCTCGCCATGTCGGTGCTCGTCTACGCCGGCGGGGCGCAGTTCATGGCGGTCGGCCTGGTGGCCGCCGGCAGTCCGCTCGCCGCGGTCCTCGCCGGCCTGCTGCTCAACGCCCGGCACCTGCCGTTCGGCCTCGCGCTCGGCGGCAGCCTCGGCCCCGGTCGCGGGCGGCGACTGCTCGGCAGCCATCTGATGACCGACGAAGCGACCGCGTTCGCGCTGGCCCGGCCGGCCGGGCCGGAACGGCGCCGGGCGTTCTGGCTCGCCGGGATCCTGCTCTTCCTGTCCTGGAACGCCGGCACCGCGCTCGGCGTGCTGGCCGGCGGCGCGGTCGGTGACCCGGCCGCCCTGGGCCTCGACGCCGCCTTCCCGGCCGGGCTGGCCGCTCTGCTGCTGCCCAGCCTGCGCGACCGGAACATCCGCCGGGTGGCGTTGGCCGGTGCGGGGCTGGCCGTGCTGGCAACTCCGCTGCTGCCCGCCGGACTGCCGGTGTTGCTCGCCCTCGCCGCCCTCATCGGGCCGGCGGTGCGTAACCGGTCCGCCGGGGTGGCCCCGCCGTCCCCGCCCGCCGCTCCGTCGTCGGCCGTGCTGGCAGGAGGGGCCGCACCCAGCGTTGACCCGGGCCCCTTGCGTGCGCCGGCCGACTCCGCCGCGGCCTCGGCGCGCGGCGGGGCGGCACGGCACGGGGAGGCGTCGTGCTGATCGCGGTGATCCTCGCCCTGGCCGTCGGCACGTACGCCTTCCGGGCCTCCGGCGTGCTGCTGCGCGACCGGCTGGAGCTGCCCGAGTGGGCCGCCCGGCTGCTGCCGGTCGGCGCCGCCGTGCTGCTGGCCGCCCTGGTGGCGACCGCCGCGCTGACCGAGGCGGGCGGCTTCGCCGGCTACGCCCGGCCCACCGGGGTGCTGGTCGGGGTGGCCCTCGCCTGGCGGCGGGCGCCGTTCATCCTCGTCGTGGTCGCCGCCGCCGGCACCACCGCGCTGCTGCGCCTGCTCGGGGTGGCCTGAACACGACCCGGCCCCTCCCCGCGACGGCGGGAAGGGGCCGGGGAGGCCGGGGTCAGATCTTGTCGCCGATGTTCACCCGAGGCGCGGGGGCGCGCATCCGGCGGAACGTGATCGAGCGCATGATCGCGTAGAAGTAGAGCGAGCCGAGCTTCTCGGTGCTCTTCGGGTAGCGCTCGCGCACCAGCTTCTTGATCTTGCGGGAGATCAGCACCGAGTCGACCACCACGCCGAGCGCCAGCAGGCCCCACAGCAGGTTGGAGAGCAGCCGCACGATCGGTGGCATGGCCTGGTTGGAGCCGATCAGCACGATCAGCGCGCCGCCGAAGAACCAGGTGCCGACCGTACGCCGGGAGTCGACCACGTTGCGGGCCAGCAGCCGCTCCGGGCCCCGGTCGCGGGGCCCGCCCTCACGCCGGAACTCCGCGGCCGCCTCGGCGCGCGCCGTCCGGCGCTGCTCCCGGGCCTCCTCCTTGGTCAGCGGCCTGCTCGGCGCGCCGGCCGGGCGCCGGCCGGCGCCGGGCCGCTTCGGGGTGACCTGCCCCAGTTCCTTCTTGCTCGGGGTGTACCCCCGGGGGCGGGCAGCGGCGGACTCCTCGTCGGGCGTCACCGTGGTGACGGACTCCTCGACCAGGTCGGGCTTACGACGAAACAGCGACGGCACGCGGCAAGGGTAGCCAAACGGCCGCGCCCGGTGCACACCGCGGGTGCACCGGGCCGACGGCTCCAGGTCGCGGCGCGGCGTGAGACCGGCCTTCATTCGGTCCGGAGCGCCGCCTGCGGGCGCGGAGGCCGAATTATGGCCGCCAGCCGAGCTGGAGTTGTCGCAGCGCGGGAAGCGCTGTGACGTTACGGGCGCTCGACGTGCGCGCCCAGGTCCGCCAGCTTGGCCTCGAAGTCCTCGTAGCCGCGGTTGATCAGGTCGACGCCGTACACCCGGGAGGTGCCCTCGGCGGCGAGCGCCGCGATCAGGTGGCTGAACCCGGCCCGCAGGTCCGGGATGACCAGGTCGGCGGCGTGCAGCTTGCTCGGCCCGGCGATCACCGCGGAGTGCTTGAAGTTGCGCCGCCCGAAGCGGCACGGGGTGCCGCCCAGGCAGTCCCGGTAGACCTGGATGTTGGCGCCCATCGAGTTCAGCGCCTCGGTGTAGCCCAGCCGCTGCTCGTAGACCGTCTCGTGGACGATCGACAGGCCCCGGGCCTGGGTCAGCGCCACCACGAGGGGCTGCTGCCAGTCGGTCATGAAGCCGGGGTGGACGTCGGTCTCCAGCGCCACCGCGTTCAACTCGCCGCCCGGGTGCCAGAACCGGATACCGCCCTCCTGGCCCGGCTTGCCGGCGCGCGGCGGGCGCAGGTCGGTCACCTCGTACTCGCCGCCGACCGAGCGGAAGATGTTGAGGAAGGTCATCATGTCGGCCTGCTGGGCGCCGAGCACCTCGACGTGGCCGCGGGTGGCCAGGGCCGCCGCCGCCCAGCTCGCCGCCTCGATCCGGTCCGGGATCGGCCGGTGGGTGTAACCGCTGAGCCGCTTCACCCCCTGGATCTCGATCACCCGGTCGGTGTGCACCTTGATGATCGCGCCCATCTTCTGCAGGACACAGATCAGGTCGATGATCTCGGGCTCGACGGCGGCGTTGCGCAGCTCGGTCACGCCCTCGGCCATCACCGCGGTGAGCAGCACCTGCTCGGTGGCGCCGACGCTCGGGTACGGCAGGGCGAACTTGGTGCCGTGCAGGCCGTTCGGCGCCGACAGGTGCAGCCCCTCCGGGGTCTTCTCGACCGTCGCGCCGAACTCCCGCAGTGCCTGCAGGTGGAAGTCGATCGGCCGCGGGCCGATGTGGCAGCCGCCCAGGTCGGGGATGAAGGCGTGGCCGAGCCGGTGCAGCAGCGGACCGCAGAACAGGATCGGGATGCGGCTGGAGCCGGCGTGCACGTTGATCTGGTCGGTGCTGGCGCTCTCGACGTTGGACGGGTCGAAGACGAGCTCGCCGTCCTCCTCGCCGTCGCTCACCTTCACCCCGTGCAGGCCGAGCAGCCCGCGGACCACCTCGACGTCCCGGATCCGGGGCACGTCGAACAGCCGGCTGGGGGTGTCGCCCAGCAGGGCGGCGACCATCGCCTTGGACACGAGGTTCTTCGCGCCGCGCACGCGGATCCGCCCTTGAAGGGGAGTGCCTCCGTGTACGACCAGGACGTCGTCGGTCAACGCAACCTCCAGCGCGCTTCTGCTGCCGTTAGATGGGGTGGGGTCCACGATTCGCATCGCTACCCGGAATGCGGCCAGGTGAAAACGGCCCGCGTGTGTCGTCGCCCCGGCAGCATAGCCCTCCGTGACGAAAATGGAATCGGTCACATCACCAGTCCGGGCATGAACCGGGGATTCCGGTGCTTTTCCGTACCAGTGATGTGACCGAACGTGATCAGGCGCCGGGCAGGGCCAGCATCTGGTCCAGCGCCGCCCGGGCGTGGCGCGCGGTGTCCGGGTCGACCGTGATCTGGTTGACCACCCGGCCGGCGACCAGCTCCTCGAGCGCCCACACCAGGTGCGGCAGGTCGATCCGGTTCATCGTCGAGCAGTAGCAGACCGCCCGGTCGAGGAACATGATCTGCTTGTCCGGGTGGGCCAGCGCCAGCCGGCGCACCAGGTTCAGCTCCGTGCCGATCGCCCACGCCGAGCCGGCCGGGGCCGCCTCGATGGTCTTGATGATGTACTCCGTCGAGCCGACGAAGTCGGCGGCTGAGACCACCTCGTGCCGGCACTCCGGGTGGACCAGCACGTTGACCCCGGGCACCCGCTCCCGGACGTCGTTGACGCTGTCCAGCGTGAAGCGGCCGTGCACCGAGCAGTGCCCGCGCCAGAGGATCATCTTCGCGTCCCGGAGCTGGTCGGCGGTGAGCCCGCCGCCCGGCTTGTGCGGGTCGTAGAGGACGCAGTCGTCCAGGGAGAAGCCCATCTCCCGCACGGCGGTGTTGCGGCCCAGGTGCTGGTCGGGGAGGAAGAGCACCTTGCGTCCCTGCTCGAACGCCCAGTCCAGGGCCCGCTTCGCGTTCGACGAGGTGCAGACCACGCCGCCGTGCCGGCCGACGAAGCCCTTGATGTCCGCCGACGAGTTCATGTAGGTCACCGGGACGGTGTCCGCCGCGATGCCCAGCTCGGCCAGCACGTCCCAGGCGGTCTCGACCTGCGACAGCACCGCCATGTCGGCCATCGAGCAACCGGCGGCCAGGTCGGGCAGGATCACCTTCTGCTGGTCCGAGGTGAGGATGTCCGCGCTCTCGGCCATGAAGTGCACGCCGCAGAAGACGATGTACTCGGCGTCGGGCCGGGCCGCCGCCTCCCGGGCCAGCTTGAACGAGTCGCCGGTCACGTCGGCGAACTGGATCACCTCGTCGCGCTGGTAGTGGTGGCCCAGCACGAAGACCTTCGTGCCGAGCGCGGCCTTCGCCGCCGCCGCCCGGGCCACCAGGTCCGGGTCGCTCGGCGCGGGAAGGTCACCCGGACACTCCACGCCACGCTCGGTGGCGGGGTCGCTGCCGCGGCCGAGGAGCAGCAGCGCAGTGGCGGTGTTGGAGGGCTCAACCCAGGTCGAAGTCACGCACCCATGGTCCCACAGCGCGGCCGGCCCGCAGCCGTCCGCGGTGTGGCCTGCCACACTGCTCGGCATGCGCGTGCTGCTCTGCCCGGACAAGTTCGCCGGCACGCTGCCGGCCCAGGAGGTGGCCGCCGCGGTCGCCGAGGGCTGGCGGAGCGTGGCCCCCGGCGACGAACTGCTGCTCCGGCCGCTCGCCGACGGCGGCCCGGGGTTCGTCGCGGTGCTCGCCGAGGCGCTCGGCGGGCGGCGGCTGCCGGTGCCCACCGTCGACCCGCTCGGCCGCCCCGCCGCCGGTGAGATCCTGCTCACCGACGACGGCACCGCGTATCTGGAGAGTGCCCAGGCGTGCGGGCTGCACCTGCTGTCGACCGCCGAGCGCGACCCGAAGCTCACCACCTCGTACGGGCTGGGGCTGCTGGTCGCCGCCGCGGTCGAGGCGGGCGCGCGGACCGTGGTGATCGGGCTGGGCGGCTCGGCCACCAACGACGGGGGCGCCGGCATGCTCACCCCGCTGGGCGTCACCGCGCTGGACGAGGCCGGCCGCGCCCTGCCGTACGGCGGGGCGGCCCTCGCGGCGGTGGCCGCGCTGGACGGTGCGCCCCGGGTCCGCGGCGCCGCCCTGGTCGCCGCCACCGACGTCGACAACCCGCTGCTCGGCCTGCACGGGGCCAGCAACGTGTACGGCCCGCAGAAGGGCGCCACCCGGGCCGACGTGCTGCTGCTCGACGCCGCGCTGGAGCGCTGGGCGGGGGTACTGGAGCGGGACCTGCCCGGCTGCCCGGCCGGCCTCGGCGCGCGGCCCGGCGGCGGCGCGGCCGGCGGGCTGGGCGCGGCGGTGCTGGCCCTGGGCGGCCGCTGCGAGTCCGGCATCGGGCTGGTGACCCGGGCGATCGGCCTGGACGCCGCGCTCGACGCCGCCGACCTGGTGATCACCGGGGAGGGCTCCTTCGACCACCAGTCCCTGCGCGGCAAGGTGGTCGCCGGGGTGGCCGGCGGCGCCCGGGACCGGGGCCTGCCCTGCGTGGTGCTCGCCGGTCGGGTCAGCACCGGGCGGCGGGAGGCCGCGGCGGCCGGGGTGACCGAGGCGTACAGCCTGGTGGAGCACTTCGGCGGCGAGGAGAACGGCGGCGTCGAGGCCGCGATGGACCGGCCCGCCGAGGGGCTGCGCGCGCTCGGGGCGCGGCTCGCCCGGCAGTGGAGCCGCTGAGCCGCCGGCCGGCCGCCGCGCTGGCCTGCGGCGCGGCTCACGCGCCCCGGTCGCGCCACCGGAGGTGGTCGCCGGCGGGGCGGCGTACGATCGGATCTGGACCACACCGGGAATCACTGGCGGACGCGACGCGTTGGCCAGTGCGTCCGGACCCATACCGCGCAGGGAGATTTCCACGTGACCACGCCAGCGCAGACCGAGTCGACCGAGGCCAAGGCCCCTGACACCGTCGTCCTCACCGACGTCGCGGCGCAGAAGGTCAAGGCCCTGATCGAGCAGGAGGGCCGCGACGACCTGCGGCTCCGGGTCGCCGTGCAGCCGGGCGGCTGCTCCGGCCTGCGGTACCAGCTCTTCTTCGACGAGCGGTCCCTCGACGGTGACGTCGTCACCGACTACGACGGTGTCGAGGTCGTCGTCGACCGGATGAGCGCCCCCTACCTGGCCGGCGCGACGATCGACTTCGCCGACCGGATCGACGCCCAGGGCTTCACCATCGACAACCCGAACGCCGGCAACTCCTGCGCCTGCGGCGACTCGTTCAGCTGAGTCGACCGCGCGCCGGCGCCCGCCGGTCCGCCCCACCGGTCGGGCCGGCCCGGCCTGCGTACGACCCATGGCGGGGCCGTCCCTTTCCGGGGCGGCCCCGCCGCTTTTTCCCCGGTTGTCCGGAGTCGTCCATCCGACGTGCCGCGCGGTGTCCGTCCGGTGTCGGGCGGCCCTACGGTGGTTGACCGCTGCCTGACCGACCTGCGACCGGTGCGCCCGTCGTACCGGTAGGCTGACCCGCGCCGTGCTCCCGACCGCGAGGGTTGACATGAAGATCGCCGTGACCGGCTCGATCGCGACCGACCACCTGATGAGCTTCCCCGGCCGTTTCGCCGAACAGCTCATCGCCGACCAGCTGGACAAGGTCTCCCTGTCCTTCCTCGTCGACGAGCTGGTGCTCCGGCGCGGCGGCACCGCCGCCAACATCGCCTTCGGCATGGCCCAGCTGGGCCTGCGGCCGGTGCTGCTCGGTGCGGTCGGCGCCGACTTCGCGGACTACCGCTCGTGGCTGGAGCGGCACGGCGTCGACTGCGACTCGGTGCACGTCAGCGAGGTGGCGCACACCGCCCGCTTCGTCTGCACCACCGACCTCGACATGTGCCAGATCGCCTCGTTCTACGCCGGCGCGATGAGCGAGGCCCGCAACATCGAGCTGTCCCCGGTGGCACACCGGCTCGGCGGCCTCGACCTGGTGCTGGTCAGCGCCAACGACCCGGCCGCGATGATCCGGCACTCCGCGGAGTGCCGGGAGCGGGGGTACGCCTTCGTCGCCGACCCGTCGCAGCAGCTCGCCCGGATGGACGGCGCGGACGTGCTCAGCCTGGTCGACGGCGCCGACTACCTGATGACCAACGAGTACGAGAAGTCGCTGCTGCAGAGCAAGGCCGGGCTCAGCGACGCGCAGCTGCTGGACCGGGTGAAGGTGCGGGTCACCACGCTGGGCAAGCAGGGCGTGGAGATCGCCGGCCGGGACTTCGCCACCATCCACGTGCCGATCGCCCGGGAGATCCAGGCGGTCGACCCGACCGGCGTCGGCGACGGCTTCCGGGCCGGCTTCTTCGCCGCGCTCGACTGGGGCGTCGGCCTGGAGCGCGCGGCCCAGGTGGGCTGCCTGCTCGCCACCCTCGTGCTGGAGAACTTCGGCGGCCAGGAGTACGAGGTCCGCCGGGACCTGTTCGTGAAGCGCCTCGCCGAGTCGTACGGCGACCAGGCCGCCGACGACGTCCGGCCGCACCTGCTGCCGTGACCTCCGAGGTACCCGTCCCCGACGGCGGGGTCGACCCGGGCGCGGTGCGCCCCGGCGCGGGCGGCCCGCTGCTGGTCGCCTTCGCCGGGCTGCCCGGGGTGGGCAAGACCACCCTCGCCGTCCGGGTCGGCGCCGCGCTGCGCGCCCCGGTCCTGCCGGTCGACCCGGTCGAGCGGGCCCTGCACCGGTACGGCCTGGTCGGCGACGTGCCCGGGATGGCCGCGTACGGCGCGGTCGCCGGGCTGGCCGAGGTGCAGCTCGGGCTCGGGCTGAGCGTGGTGGTCGACGCGGTGAACCCGGTGGCCAGCGCCCGCGGCCTCTGGCACGACCTGGCCGAGCGGTCCCGCGTGCCGCTGCGCGTGATCGAGGTGCACTGCGGGGACGAGGCCGAGCACCGCCGCCGGGTCGAGGCCCGCCCGCCCGACGAGCACCACCCGACCTGGGAGCAGACCCTGGTACGCCGCGCCGAGTACGAGCCCATCATCGGCCCCCGCCTGGTGGTCGACACGGCCGTCGACACCGACCCCCTGCCCGGCATCCTCGCCTACCTCAGGTAACCCCCGCCCCACGCCCGCGCCCCCCGCCCCCGGCCCCGCGCCTCATGCCCCCGGCCCCGCGCCGTGCCCCCGGCCCCGCGCCGTGCCCCCGGCCCCGCGCCGGGCAGGCGCCCCGCCGCCGTGTGCGGCCTAATTCAGGGAAATAGTGGCTATCCGCCGCGCGATGGCCACTATTTCCCTGAATTAGTGAGGATCTTGGCGCGTGGGCGCGGCATGCCCGCGAGGTTCGCGGCGCGATGTGCGGGGCGTGGCGCGGGGGTGAGGCGTGGCACGGGCATGAGGGGCCGCGCGGGCGTGAGGCGCGGCGCGGGCGTGAGGCGCGGCGCGGGCGTGAGGCGCGGCGCGGGTGGATGCGGCTGAGGGCGGCCGCGGTCAGCGGGTGGGGAACCAGCTGCGGGGTGGGTCAGTGGGTGCGGCGGATGTCGTAGGCGGGGCCCTGGGTGGGGTGGGCGGCGAGGAAGTCGTGGCCGCGCAGGCGACAGAAGGCCGGGATGTCGACCGCCGCGGCCGGGTCGTCGGCGAGGACCCGGACCACCGCCCCGACCGGCAGCTCCGGCAGGCGGCGGGCCAGGTTGATCACCGGCAGCGGGCAGCGTTGACCCCGGCAGTCGAGGACCTCGTCCGGCGCGGTCACAGCCCGACCACCCCCGCCTCGGCGCGCAGGTCGGCGACGATCCCGGGCAGCTCGGCGAGGAACCGCTCCACGTCCGCGTCGGTGGTCTCCCGGTGCAGCGACACCCGCACGTTGCCGTGCGACAGCACTCCCATCGCCTCCAGCACGTGCGACGGCCGCAGGGTGGACGAGGTGCAGGAGGAGCCGGAGGAGACCGCGAAGCCCCGCCGGTCCAGCGCGTGCAGCAGCGCCTCGCCGTCCACGTACAGGCAGGAGAAGGTGACCAGGTGGGGGAGGCGGTCCACGGGGTCGCCGACCACCTCGACGTCGGGCACCTCGGCCGCCACCCGGGCCCGGATCCGGTCGACCAGGGGGGCCAGCCGGGCTGCCTCGGCGGCCGCGTCGGCCGCCGCCGCGCGCAGGCTCGCCGCCGCCGCGACCACCGCGGGCAGGTTCAGCACCCCCGGGGTACGCCCCGACTCCCGCTCGTCGGCCGGGAACGGCGACTCCCAGCGGGTGCCCTTGCGGACCACCAGCAGGCCGACGCCGGGCGGACCGCCCCACTTGTGCGCGCTGGCGCTCAGCACCGACCAGCCCGCCGGCAGCGGGGCCCGGCCGACCAGCTGTGCCGCGTCGACGTAGAGCGGCACGCCCGCCTCGGCGCAGTACTCGGCCGCCGCCGGCACCGGCTGCACGGTGCCCACCTCGTGGCTGGCCCCGATCAGCGCCGCCAGGGCCACTCCCGGTACGGCCACCGCCGTCGCCCAGGCGTCCAGGTCCAGCCGGCCGAGCCGGTCCACCGGCACCGGGACCGCGTCCCCGCCGGCGGCCACGTGCCGCTCGGCGGCGTGCAGCACCGCGGAGTGCTCGATCGCGGAGTGCACCAGCCGCGCCCCGACCCGGCGCCGGCCGGCCAGGCCGCCGAGCACGGCGGCGTGCGCGGCCGCCGTACCGCTGGGGGTGAAGGACAGCTCGTCGGCGCGGACGCCGAGGGCCTGCGCGGCGGCCTCACGGGCGGCGTCGAGCAGTTGGCGGGCGCGCCGGGCCTGGCCGTAGAGCTTGGCCGGGTCCGCCCACCCGTCGTCCAGGGCGGCCAGCAGCGCCTGCCGCGCGACCGGGTGCGGCGGCGCGGCCGTCGCCGCGTCCAGGTAGACCGGGGCCGCGCCACCGGGCCCGATGGTTCGCTCGCTGGGCTCGCTCACGAACGCCCACGCTATCGCGCCGGTACCGGCAAGATCCCCCCGATGGGGGCGGACAGTGACCCCAAGACGGTCAGGCCCGTCATGGTCGAGTAATCTGCGACCGTCGGTGACGCCTTTGCCGTCGGTGTTGACGAAACAACCACCGCGGCGCGCTAGGGAGGCAGGACCAGGTGGTCGCAAGGAGTTCGGAGGTACGGTCGTCGGCCGTACGGCACAGCGCTTCCCGAGGGGCCGGCGGGCGCCGGCGGCGTGGTGCTGGTCGGCTCGCCGGGCTCGGTCTCGGTGGGGCCGCGCTGCTGGTTCTGCTCACCGGCTGCGACGTCGGCAAGACGTTCGACGGCTTCGGGTGGCCGCAGGGCGGCATCACGCCGGAGTCGCACCGGATGTACGACCTGTGGATCGCGTCCTGCATCGCGGCGCTCGCGGTCGGCGTGTTCGTCTGGGGCCTGATCTTCTGGTGCGTGATCCGTTACCGGAAGCGGGGCAACGAGCTGCCGGTGCAGACCCGCTACAACCTGCCGATGGAGTTCCTCTACACCATCGCGCCGATCCTCGTGGTCTCCGTGCTCTTCTACTACACGGCGGTCGTGCAGACCGACGTGAACAAGGAGTCGAAGAACCCGGACGTCACCGTCGAGGTCGTCGCCTTCAAGTGGAACTGGCAGTTCAACTACCGCGACGGCCAGGGCCGGGACGCGAACACCATCGCGTCGACCCTCGGCACCAGCGAGGTCATCCCGGTGCTGGTCCTGCCGACCGGCAAGTCGATCCGCTTCGAGGAGACCAGCCGCGACGTCGTCCACTCCTTCTGGGTGCCGGAGCTGCTGTTCAAGCGGGACGTCATGCCGGGCATCATCCGCAACAGCTTCGAGGTCTCCAGCATCGACCAGGAGGGCGCGTACGTCGGCCGCTGCGCCGAGCTGTGCGGTAGCTACCACGCCTTCATGAACTTCGAGCTGCGGGTCGTCTCGCCGGAGAAGTACGAGCAGTTCCTGGCGGCCAAGAAGGCCGGCAAGTCGACCCAGGAGGCGCTCACCGCGATCGGCGAGAAGCCGTACGCGGAGACGACCGTGCCGTACGACACCCGGCGCACGAAGAACAACTTCAACCAGACCGCCGCGTCGGCCGGTACGGGCAGCTGAGGGGGCCGGCATGAAGACCGAGTGGAAGATCTTTCTGACCGTCGGGACGTTCCTCCTTGGCGTCACGATCCTCTACGCCGCCTGGACGTACGGTGAGGGCGGCCGGGTCGAGTGGGTCGGCACGGTGGCGCTGCTGCTGTCGTTCCTGCTCTGCTCGATGTGCGGTGGCTTCTTCTGGTTCGTCTCCCGCCGGATCGACCTGCGTCCGGAGGACCGGGCCGACGGCGAGATCGCCGACGGCGCGGGTGAGGTCGGCTTCTTCAGCCCGGGCAGCTACTGGCCGTTCGGCCTGGCCCTGGCCGCGGCGATCGCCGGCCTCGGCCTGGTCTACTGGCAGATGTGGCTGCTGGGCGCCGGCCTGGTCGCGGTGATCTTCGCCGCGTGCGGCCTGCTCTTCGAGTACTACAGCGGTACCCGCCGGACCGCCGAGCACTGATCTGACGACACCGAAAGGCCCGCGCCCTCCGGGGACGCGGGCCTTTCGCACGTCCGAGGACCCGAGCGGGGGTGTCCGGGATGCGGCGGGTCACGTGGCGCGGCGGGTCACGTGGCGCGGCGGGTCACGTGGCGCGGCGGGTCAGGCGGCGCGGCGGTGCGGGCGGCGGGTGGTGCCGCGGCGGTGGTCGACGCGCGGGGCGGGGAAGGCGAACGTGGCGATCAGCACGGCCGCGCCGCAGCCGGTGCAGACCAGCTCGGGGCAGTCGGCGCCGTGCCCGTCGACGCAGGGCGGCGCCTCGAACGGCACGACGCCCTCGCAGCTGTCGCAGTAGAGCTCGCGGTCCGACACGGGCGTCTCCTCTCGCTCCGGTGCCCGCCGGGCGGCACCGACTCCGGCTCGGCGCGCCCGCGCCGCGTTCCGGAGCCGCCGGCCGCCAACGGCCGAAAACGGAAAATTACTCCCGTGTAGTTTGGCACGCCGGTACGACACCGCCCGGAGTGGACCCGCCGCGGCGGGCCGGCGGGTGCCAGGGGAGGGCGGGGTCAGAGCGAGCGGGCCACCTCGAGCCAGCGCTCCAGGGCGCCCGCGGCCGCCCCCGAGTCGATCGACTCGGCCGCCCGGACCATGCCGGCCCGTACCGCCGCGGTCAGGTCACCGTCCAGCGGGCCCTGGGTGGCCAGCGCCATCCCGGCGTTCACCAGCACCGCGTCGCGGACCGGGCCGGTCTCCCCGGCCAGCAGCCGCCGGGCCACGCCGGCGTTGTACGTCGCGTCACCGCCGCGCAGGTCGGCCAGGGTGGCCCGGGGTACCCCGAACTCCGTCGCGTCCAGCAGCGCCTCTCTGACGGCGCCCTGCTGGGCCACCCAGACGCGGGTCGGGGCCGCGGTGCTGAACTCGTCCAGCCCGTCCTCGCCGCGCATCACGACCACCGAGTCGCCCCGGGCCGCGAAGACGGCCGCCATCACGGGGGCCATCCGGAGGTCGAAGCAGCCGACCGCGCCGGACCGGGGGCGGGCCGGGTTGGTCAGCGGACCGAGGAAGTTGAACGCGGTCGGCACGCCGATCTCCCGGCGGACCGGGCCGGCGTGGCGCATCCCCGGGTGGAAGCGGCCGGCGAAGCAGAAGCCGATGCCCGCCTCGACGACGCACCGGGCCACCTGCTCGGGCGACAGGTCCAGCGGGATGCCGAAGTGTTCCAGCAGGTCGGCGGTGCCGCAGAGCGAGGAGGCGGCCCGGTTGCCGTGCTTGACCACCCGGGCGCCCGCGCCGGCCACCACGAGCGCGGTCATCGTGGAGATGTTGACCGTGTGCGCCAGGTCGCCGCCGGTGCCGACCACGTCCAGCGCGGTGGCCCGGATCTCCTCCGGCAGCGCCACCTCCATCGACCGGCCGAGCATCGCCTCGACCAGGCCGGCCAGCTCGGCCGGGGTCTCACCCTTGGCGCGCAGCGCCACGACGAAGCCGGCCACCTGCGCCGGGCTGGCCGAGCCGGTCATGATCTCGTCCATCGCCCAGGCGGTGTCGGCGGTGGAGAGCTCCTCGCCGCGCAGCAGCGCGTTGATCAGAAGCGGCCAGGTCCGTTCGCCCATGCCGGGCCTCCCGAGCGGGGATGGGGTGCGGGTGTGGGGGAGGGGCTGTCGTCCGTCCGGAGCGCCGCCCGGGGCGGCGTGGTGGCCGGATCGAGGCCGGCGGCCGTCAGTCGTCCGTGGCGCCGCCGGGCGGCGCGTGAGCCGAATCATGGCCGAAGCCGGCGCCACGGCCCCGTTGCCGTGGCGCCGAGCGGGATCGCTCAGGCCGCGGCGGGCGTGCGCCGCAGCAGCTCGGCGACGGTCGTGCCGGTGGTCACCGGGTCGAGCGGGAAGGTGAGGGTGGCGTCGACCTCGGCGTACGCGGCCAGCCAGCGGTCCGCCGCCCGCGCGATCACCACGCAGGTCGGCGGGGCGTCGTCCCGGTCGTCCTTGATCTGGCGGGCGATGCCGATGCCGCCGCCCGGGCTCGCTTCGCCGTCGAGCAGGAGCAGGTCGATCTCGTAGTCGTCGACGAGCCGGACGCAGCCGGCGTAGTCGGACGCCTCGACGAACTCGATCTCCAGCCCGGGCGCGGGCCGGGTGCCGACGGCGAGCCGCATCCGGTCACGGACCTTCGGGTCGTCGCTGTAGAGCAGGACGGTACACAGACGATCGCTCATCGCTGACTTGCTCCCACCTCGTAGCTGCCCGCTGATCGTAGCGGGCATCACATCCGGCCGGACGGCCCGCCCTGGCGGGGTGCTCAGGCGGTGGTCTCCGCGGCGCGCTGGCGGGCCTCCTGGCGGTCCAGCTCGCGGTCCAGCCGGCGGGCCTCGCGCTCGGACTGCTTGATCCACTGGACGACCAGCACGGCCAGCATGGTGACGCTGACGAACTCCCCGCCGGCCCACAGCACCCCGCCGGCGACCACCTGGTCGTTCCGCGGGTCCGACCAGGCCAGGTGCAACGACGGGTACCAGTCGCCGCCGAGCAGGGTGGTGCTCTGCATGATGGTCAGCCCCAGCACCGTGTGGAACGGCACGGAGAGCAGCATCAGCAGCGCCCGGGCCGGGTACGGCCAGCGCCCGGGCAGCGGGTCCAGGCCGAGCAGCGGCCAGAAGAAGACGCAGCCGGTGGCGATGAAGTGGGCGTGCACCAGCTCGTGCGCCCACTCGTGCTGCAGCGTGTACTCGTAGAGTCCGGTGAAGTAGAGCGCGAACGGGTTCACCACGAAGATGGCGAACGCCACCAGCGGGAAGCTGTAGACCCGGGCGATCCGGCTGTGCACGATCGCCAGCAGCCGCTTGCGGGGCCGCACCGGCAGGGTGCGCAGGGCCAGGGTCACCGGGGCGCCGAGCGCCAGGAAGATCGGCGCGATCATGGAGAGCACCATGTGCTGCACCATGTGCACCGAGAGCAGCGTGGTGTCGTACGCGCCCAGGCCGCTGAGCGTGACCAGCGCGATGCCGCCCAGGCCGGGGCCGAGGAAGCAGACGGTACGGATCACCGGCCACCGGTCGCCGCGCAGCCGCAGCCGGTACACCCCGTAGAGGTAGAGGCCTACGGCGAGCACCAACCCCACGGCGAGCCAGCTGTTCAGCTCGGTCTCGGTGAAGACCCGGGTGACGGTGAACGGCGGCGGGACGCTCTCGCCCCCGCTCGCCAGGGTCGACCTGGTGGCACCCGAGGTGGCGGCGAAGATCTGATCGACGTGCAGCACGCTTTTCAGGGTAGGTCAGGCGAAGCGGACCACCCCGATCGGGCCACAGTCGGCACAGGTTTCCGACCCCGCTGATCGTCGGTCCCGGTCAAGGGCAATAATGACCGCGTGACTGCGGCCCCAGCCATTGACAAGAGCCGGATCCACTCCCTGACGCGACCCAACATGGTCAGCGTCGGGACGATCGTGTGGCTCTCCAGCGAACTCATGTTCTTCGCGGCGCTGTTCGCGATGTACTTCTCGATCCGCGCGGCGGCGCCGGAGCAGTGGGAGAAGCACACCGAGGTCCTCAACATCCCCTACGCGACCACCTTCACGGTGATCCTGGTGCTGTCCTCGGTGACCTGCCAGCTCGGTGTCTTCGCGGCCGAGAAGGGTGACGTCCACGCCCTGCGCCGGTGGTTCACCATCACCTTCGTGATGGGTCTGATCTTCGTGCTCGGCCAGGCGAACGAGTACCGCAACCTGGTCCACGAGGGCGTCAAGATCAACGCCGACGGGTACGGGTCGATGTTCTACCTGACCACCGGCTTCCACGGCCTGCACGTGACCGGCGGTCTGATCGCGTTCATCATCTTCATGATCCGTACCACCATGGGCCGGTTCACCCCGGCGCAGGCGACGTCCGCGATCGTCGTGTCCTACTACTGGCACTTCGTCGACGTCGTGTGGATCGGGCTCTACGCCATGATCTACTGGCTCCAGTGATCTTGGCGCGTCACGTACCGCGCCGCTGCTCCGTCCCCTGAGACAAGGTCCAACCGGTTAAGGACACAGGTCATGACTTCTGACAACGACCGCCGACGCGGTCTGCTCGCGCGGCTGCGCGGGCGGCCCGTAGCGCGCAGCAGGGGCCGCCGCCGGCTGGGTGCCGCGGTCCGCCTGACCGCCGCGCTGATGCTGGCCGGCGGCGCCTACACCGTCTTCGCCCCCGGCGTGCAGGCGCAGGACAACCCGCCCCTGAGCGCCGCCGCGAACGAGGGCAAGGCGCTGTTCGACGTGAGCTGTGTGACCTGTCACGGTCGCAACGCGCAGGGCGTCGAGGGACGCGGTCCGAGCCTGATCGGCGTCGGGTCGGCCTCGGTCGAGTTCCAGGTCAGCAGCGGTCGGATGCCGATGGCCCGGCAGGAGGCCCAGGCGCAGCGCAAGCCCCCGCAGTTCACCGACGAGCAGGTCCGCCAGCTCGGCCAGTACATCCAGGAGCTCGGCGGCGGCCCGCAGGTGCCGCAGGGCAACCTGCGCGAGGGCGCCAACATCTCCACCGGTGGTGAGCTGTTCCGGATCAACTGCTCGCAGTGCCACGCCTTCGGCGCGGGCGGCGGAGCGCTCTCCTCGGGCAAGTTCGCCCCGAGCCTGAAGCCCGCCAGCGACCGGCAGATCTACGCCGCCATGCTGAGCGGCCCGCAGAACATGCCGGTGTTCGGTGACAACCAGATCACTCCGGAGCAGAAGGCGGACATCATCGCCTACATCCAGGAGAACCTGAAGGGCACCCAGGACCAGGGCGGGTTCAACCTGGGCCGGTACGGCCCGTCGACCGAAGGTCTCGCGATCTTCCTGGTCGGCATCGTTGCGCTGGTCTTCACGACCCTGTGGATTGCGGGCAAGTCGTGACCGAGCGGATCATTCGTTTCAGTGCTGTGGCGTCGACCCCCGGCGCCACCCGTAGCGAGGTGACGGCATGAGCACCCACACCGGGCACCCGGCCCAGCAGGGTCCGGAACCGCTCGACCTGAACGACCCCCGGCTCTCCCGGTTCGACATCGTGCAGGAGGGCGCGCGGCGGGACGACATCGAGATCGTCCACTACGAGCCGCAGGTCGTCGCGGGCAGCAAGGCCGAGCGCCGGCTGACCCGTACGGTCGCCATGATGTTCCTGCTGACCGGGGCCGCCGCCACCGCCTTCCTGATCATCTACATCTGGTGGCCGTGGCGGTGGGAGGCCGGCCGCGGCGGTGACAAGTGGTACACCCCGCTGCTCGGCCTGACCCTCGGCGTCGCGCTCCTCGGCATCGGCTTCGGCATCCTCACCTGGGGCAAGAAGCTGCTGGCCAAGGAGGTCTCGATCCAGGACCGGCACGACCAGCCGGGCTCGCCCGAGGACCGCCGGATCGCTGGCGAGACCCTGCTCTACATGGCCGACGAGCTGGGTGTGAAGCGGCGGCCGCTGCTCGGCGCCTCGCTGCTGGCCGGCCTGTTGCCGGTCGGCGCGGTCGCCGCGGCGCCGCTGGTCGGCGGCCTGATCTCGAACCCGCACAAGAACAACCAGATGTTCACCACCGGGTTCCAGCCGCAGGACGGCAAGAAGATCCGGCTGGTCCGGGAGGACGGCCGGCCGATCCGCCCGGCCGACATCAGCGCCGGTGGCCAGCTCACCGTCTTCCCCGGCATCGACGGCGGCGTGAGCAACAAGCACGCCGACTCGCCGACCCTGCTGATCCACCTGCGCGAGGACGACGCGCAGAAGTCCCGCGCCGCCAACCAGCGCAAGGGCCACGGCGACTACATGTGGGGCAACTACGTCGCGTTCTCCAAGATCTGCACGCACGCCGGCTGCCCCGCCAGCCTCTACGAGCAGCAGACCAACCGCCTGCTCTGCCCCTGCCACCAGTCGCAGTTCCTCATCACCGACAACGCCAAGCCGGTCTTCGGCCCGGCGAACCGGCCGCTGCCGCAGCTGCCGATCGAGGTGGACGAGGAAGGCTTCTTCGTGGCGAAGTCCGACTACACCGAAACCATCGGTCCCGACTTCTGGGAGCGGCCATGAAGCGCCGAAAGTTTGAGGTAGCAGCGCTACCGGCCAAGACCGCCGGGGCGCTGGACGACCGGTTCCAGGCGGCCACCCCGCTGCGCAAGGTGCTGAACAAGGTCTTCCCGGACCACTGGTCCTTCCTGCTGGGCGAGATCGCGCTCTTCTCGTTCATCGTCCTGCTGCTGACCGGGACCTTCCTGACCTTCTTCTTCGAGCCGGCGATGACCGAGGTGGTCTACAACGGCAGCTACGCCCCGCTGCGGGGCACCCCGATGTCGGCCGCGTACGCCTCCAGCCTGGATCTGTCCTTCGACGTCCGGGGCGGCCTGATCATGCGGCAGATGCACCACTGGGCGGCGCTGCTGTTCATGGCCTCGATCGTGGTGCACATGCTGCGGGTGTTCTTCACCGGCGCGTTCCGCAAGCCGCGGGAGACCAACTGGATCATCGGCTCGCTGCTGTTCTGGGTGGGCTTCCTGGCCGGCTTCACCGGCTACTCGCTGCCGGACGACGGCCTCTCCGGCACCGGTCTGCGGATCGCCTCCGGCATCATGCTGTCCATCCCGGTGATCGGCTCCTGGCTCACCTCGTCGATCTTCGGCGGGGAGTTCCCGGGCACCATCATCATCAGCCGGTTCTTCATCGCCCACGTGCTGCTCATCCCGGCTCTGCTGCTGGCGCTGATCAGCGTCCACCTGGGCCTGGTGTTCAAGCAGAAGCACACCCAGTGGCCCGGCCCCGGCCGGACCAACGAGAACGTGGTCGGCGAGCGGTTCTTCCCGCGCTACGTGCTCAAGCAGGGCGGCTTCTTCATGGTCGTCTTCGGCGTGATCGCGCTGATGGGTGGCCTGTTCCAGATCAACCCGATCTGGTACTTCGGCCCGTACGAGGCGTGGGTGGTCTCGGCCGCCAGCCAGCCGGACTGGTACGTCATGTTCCTCGACGGCTCGACCCGACTCATGCCGGCCTGGGAGATCAGCATCCCGATCGGCGACGGGTACGTCATCCCGCCGCTGTTCTGGCCGACGGTCGTGCTCCCCGGCATCCTGGTGGGCCTGTCGCTGATGTACCCGTTCCTGGAAGCGCGCCGCCTCAAGGACTACAAGCACCACAACCTGCTCCAGCGGCCCCGGGACGTGCCGGCCCGGACCGCGGCGGGCGCGATGGCGGTGGCGTTCTTCATCGTGCTGACCCTTTCCGGCGGCAACGACGTGATCGCCGACAAGTTCCACATCAGCCTGAACGCGATGACCTGGGCCGGTCGGATCGGCCTGCTGGTCGTGCCGCCGCTGGCCTACTACCTCACGTACCGGATCTGCCTCGGTCTGCAGCAGCACGACCGGGAGGTGCTGGCGCACGGCGTGGAGACCGGCATCATCAAGCGGCTGCCGGACGGCCGGTTCGTCGAGGTGCACCAGCCGCTCAGTGCGGCCGACGGTCACGACGGGCACGGCCCGGCGCTGGACTACGTCGGCTGGGTGGTCCCCAAGAAGATGAACCGGCTGGGCGCGCTCGGCCCGGCGATCCGGGGCTTCTTCTACCCGATCGAGAAGCCGGCCGAGGCGCCGGTCTCGCCGGGGCACCCGCCGGTCGAGCCCCGGCCGGAGCGGGAGGAGATCGGCAGCGGCGAGAGCCGTCGCTGACCCCCTCGCGTACGACTGACCGTGGCGCCCGCCGGATCCTCCGGCGGGCGCCACGGCCGTTTCCGGACCGTCCGTCCCCTCCCGTGGCCACCGGTCCTGTTCCGCCGTGCCGCCGCCCCCGGACACGGACGGGTGGAATCGCAGGAATAACCCCGGTCAGCCGGGTATCCGTGCGGTCCAACGTCTCAAGGGGGGGGAAAGCATGTTGGGAATCAAACGCCTGGGCCTGCTGGCCGCGCTGGTGCTGGTGGGGCTGGCACCCGCCGCGGCGGCGCAGGCGGCGGCCCAGCCGTCGACGCAGGACACGCAGTACCTGCAGGCGGTGCACCAGGTCAACCTGTTCGAGATCACCACGGGTAACCTGGCCCAGCAGAAGGGCCAGAACCAGCAGGTCAAGGACCTGGGCAAGATGTTCGTGACGGACCACACCCAGCTGGACCAGTCGGTGCAGAGCACCGCCCAGCAGCTGAACGTCAAGTTGCCGTCCGAACCGACCGCCGACCAGCAGAAGGTCATCAGCAAGCTGAACAACGAGAGCGGCGCCCAGTTCGACAAGGCGTGGGTGACCGCTCAGCTGGCCGGCCACGTCGCCGCCATCCAGGCGACGCAGACCGAGATCTCGCAGGGTTCCGAGCAGTCGGTGATCACCCTGGCGCAGGACGCGCTGCCGGTCCTCCAGGCGCACTACGACGCGCTGGTGGCCCTGGCCCAGACCCTGGGCGTCCCGGTCCCGCAGACCAGCGCCAGCGGCACGCCCAGCCCGGGCGGCACCGAGTCGCCGGCTCCGGGTGGCACGGAGTCCCCGGCTCCGGGCGGCACCACCGAGGCGCCCGCCCCGGGCACCACGGAAACCCCGGCGCCCGGCCAGAGCTGACGCCGTACGGCCGACGGTGGCCGGTCCGTCCCTCGGGGCGGGCCGGCCACCACGCGTACGCCGGTCAGTCGGCGTTGGCCAGCCCGATCGCGAACGCCTCCTCCAGGTCATGCTGCGAGTACGCCCGGAACGCGATGTGCGACTCGGTGTTGAGCACGCCCGGCACCTTGGAGATGCTGCCGGCGATGACCTGGGCGATCTGCTCGAACTCGCGCACCCGCACCATGGCGATCAGGTCGACGTGACCGGCCACCGAGTAGACCTCGCTGACGCCGGGCAGGTTGGCCAGGTTCTCGGCCACCTCGGGGATGGAGTCGGTGGCGCAGTCGATCAGCACGATCGCGGTGATCACGGGACATCTCTCCGTTCGTCGACGTCGTGGCCAACTCTAGAGGCTGGCCCGGTCACGCCGTCCCCGGGCGGGCGATCCGGCCCGCCGGGACCGTCAGGTCGGTGCCCGCCCGGATGGCGTCGGTCAGCCGCTCGTCCGGCCCCACGGTGGCTCCGGGCCAGATCACCGCGCGGGTGACCTCGCCCCGCACCATCGCCCCCGCGCCGACCACCGCCCGGTGCACCCGCCCGGTCACCGTGGCGGCCGGGTCGACCAGGCTGTCGCCGCCAGCCGCGTGCAGGTTGGCCGCCAGGTAGTCGGCCGGGGTGCCGGTGTCGTAGAAGACGCCGGGATAGCTCACCACCTCGAGCGCGCCGGCCGCCTCCGCCGGCCGCCACACCGCCCGGACCAGGTCGCCGAAGGTGGCCGGCAGGTCCCGGACCAGCCGCCAGGGCAGCAGCGAGAACCCGACGAACCGATGGCCGTCGAAGGTGCCGGGGGCGGCCGGGTCGTCGGCCGGCTGGCCGAGCAGGCGTACGGTCCACCCGTCCCAGCCGTCCAGCAGCGCGGCCACGTCCGGCCCGGGCGGGGCGTCCGGATCCGCCAGGTACGCGTCGGCGTTGCCGACCAGCACGCCGCGGCCGGCGATCCAGTCCCGCAGCTTGCCCAGCCCGCCCGCGGTGCCGAGCGGGTCGCCCGGCTCCACCGACAGGCGCGCCCGGTCGCCGACCTGTGCGACCACCTGCTCGCCCAGGTAGCAGGCGTTGACCGCGACCCGGTCCGGCCCGGTCAGGCCGAGCCCGGCGAGGCGGGCCAGGGCCCGGTTCAGCAGCGGCACGTTGCCCACCGGGCAGAGCGCCTTGGGTACCCGCTCGGTCAGCGGGCGCAGCCGGGTGCCCTCGCCGGCGGCGAGCACCACGGCGCAGAGGTCCACCGCCGCCCGCCAGCCGGAACCGGCCGCGCCTCG
>NZ_RJLN01000077.1 GCF_003725545.1 Micromonospora solifontis
TCTCCACCACCTGGTACGACCAATGGGGCAACGTCACCCGCACGCTGACCGCCGGCAACCGGGAACGGGCACTCAACACCAGCCCCACCGACGACACGGCAACCGAGACGGTGCTGGCCCGCGCCCTTTCGACCCTGAACACCTACTCGACTGACGGTCAGCGGCTCACCAGCACCTGGGGACCGGAGCACGACGTGATGCTCCCCGACGACACCGTGGTGCGCGGCCGGGCGATCACCCTCAACACCTACGACGAGGGGGCACCGACCACCGGTGCTCCCTACAACCTGGTCACCACCCAGAAGGTCGGCGTCCGCTGGTACCTCAATGGCGTTCAGACCGACAGCGATCTGCGGACCACCACCACCACCTACGACTGGGGCCTGCGCCAGCCGATCGCGGTGACCGTGGACCCGGCCGGCCTCGCCCAGGCCACCCGCACCAGCTACGACCCGATCACCGGCCTGGTCACCTCCACCACCGCACCGGCGGGCGGGACCGCGACCGACACACCGGCGACCCGCAAGACCATCTACTACCGGGCCACCTCCGGCTCCGGCTACGCCGAGTGCGACCTGAAGCCCGAGTGGGCGAACCTGCCCTGCCGGGTGCAGCCCGGCGGCCAGGCCGCATCCGGGCCGGAACTGCCGGCCACGGTCACCACCTACGACATGTACAACCAGTCCCGGGTGGTGACCGAGAAGACCAGCGCCGGCACCCTGCGGACCACCACCACGACCTACGACAGCGCCGGCCGGCCGTACGAGACCATGGTGACCGCAGCCGCCGGTCTCGGCATCGCCGTCCCGGTCACCCGCAACGTCTACGACCAGGCCACCGGCCAACTGCTGCGAATCCAATCCGTGGTCGGCGGCACGGTGACCGCCGAGATCATCAAGCAGTACGACACCCTCGGCCGGCAGACGTCCTACACCGACGCCGACGGCAACGTCTCCACCACCACCTACGACCTGCTGGGCCGGACCGCGACCAGCCACGACGGCAAGGCGCAGCGGACCTACACCTACGACGGGGGCAGCGAGCGGCGTGGCCTGCTGACGTCGGTGGACGACACCCAGGCCGGGGTCTTCTCCGGCAGCTATGACGCCGACGGCAATCTGGTGTCGGAGACCTGGCCCAACGGGGTACAGGTCACCACGGAGACCGACGAGACCGGCACCCAGGTCGGCCTGACCTACGTCAAGCCGGGCTGCGCAGCCACCGACTGCACCCTCTACAGAGAGTCAGTGACGGCGTCGGTGTACGGGCAGTGGCGACAGCACGTCTCCAGCCTGTCGGAGCAGAGCTACGCCTACGACCAGGCCGGGCGAATGACCAGCATCGGCGACATCATCGGCGCGCAGTGCACCACCCGCGACTACGGGTTCAGCACGTCGTCGAACCGCACCTCGCTCACCGAGTACGCGCCGGCGACCGACGGCGCGTGTCAGACCACCACGGTGGCCTCGTCGCAGACCTGGACCTACGACACCGCAGACCGCGTCAACACCAGCGGGTACGCCTACGACGCCCTCGGCCGGACCACCACCGTCCCGGCGGTCGACACTGGCAACCCCGAGGGCGGTGACGTCACGGCCACCTACCACGTGACCGACCTGATTGACACGATCACCCAGAACGGCCGCACCACCGACTACACCCTCGACGTCACCGGCGAGCGGATCCGCTCCTGGACCGACAACATCGGTGGCACCGCCGAGCAGCGGGTCAACCACTACGACAGCGACGACGACAGCCCCTCCTGGACCCAGGAGAGCCCCACCTCCTTCACCCGGCCGCTGACTGGCCTCACCAGCATGGCCGGCATCTTCGACAGCGGCGCCGGCCAGGTCAGCTGGCACCTGACCAACCTGCACGGTGACCTGGTCGCCGAGATCGACGCCACCGGGGAGGGCCTGGCCCGCACCACTGAGGCCACCGAATACGGCACCCCACGCAACACCGCCGGCATCGGCACTGAGCGCTACGGCTGGCTCGGAGCCAAACAGCGCGCGGCCGACACCCCGTCAGGCACCGTATTGATGGGTGTGCGGCTCTATAACCCGGCCACCGGCCGCTTCCTCCAGGTCGATCCCGTTTACGGGGGTGGCTGCAATACTTACGAGTACACTTGCGCCGACCCGGTCAACAGAGAGGACCTCGACGGTAAGTTTATCCGCAGGCTGTGCAAGTGGAAGAGTCTCTGCGCCAGGGCAGGTGCGTGGGCTGTTCGTGGACTCTCCAGAGCCAACAAGTGGGCGTTTCGATGGCAATTGAAGCAGGGCACAGGGGCATTCTTCCGCTTGAACAGATTCCTTTTCGGCAGGAAGCACACCCACGGTTATCAAGGCATCTTGAACCGATCGAAGATCATCCGGATAGGCTACAGTTGGAATAATGCTAAGCAGCGGAACATGTTCTCGATTCACGGCGGATATGCGAAGCCCAAGACCTGGTGGCAGCGTAAGGTTCCGCGGTTCCACTGGGATTTGTTCTAGGGATTGCCGTATGCACATGTGGAACTTCCTAAGGGATCTGGCAATACATATCCAGGCCGCGATTGGCGACTATGGTCAGGTTCGCGTGACCGGGCAGAACGAGAAGATCACGGTGGAGGTTGCGCCGAAGGTCCCAGGTCCCTGTCGCCTTGCAGCATTTCTTCAAGATGAAGATGAAATAACGATCGAATTCGGCGAGATGTCCATCCTTGATTTCCATGGCCAGGCCGCGGAGGACTTGCAGGATGCGTGTCGACAAGCGGTTGACGCTATTATCGACGGAAAGGTGTCAGAAACCGTCTACGTGAAGAAGGGGGTGCCGGTGCGGGCTGTTGCCCAATTGAGGCTTCCCGACCGGTCGATTACGGTCCATACCCGCATGGGGGTGGCACCCTTCTCGCGTAAGGGTGTGACCCACGACTACCTCCCGTACGTGACCAGGTAGAAGTGGACAGTTGAGCCTGGGGCGGCAGATCATGATCTGTCGCCCCAGATGGCTTTGGCTGCCGCGGTCGACCACGGGTGAGGCACCGATTCTTCTATCGAGGCCCTACGCATGTCTCCAGCGGCATCCGATTTGGACGTTATGCCCGTGTCGGCCTTACTCGCCGCCGTTCCTTGCTGAGATCACCTCTTGCGAACACGAACGCGGAAGGCGAGGCAAACATGGATGGCGGCCTCGTGGACTGCGGTGCTGTATGGGAGATGGAGGTTGTTTGGCCCTCCGGAGCCGGCTTGCGGAAGCAGGCTTCAAACCACCACGAGGGGCGTTGGCTGAAGACCGTCGTCCTGAGCGTCGTTGGAAAAGGCGCGACCATGATCGCGTCAGGTGTGGACCGGGAAGATGAGCGATGAACGTCGAGTTCTCTGCCGTTGACGTGTCGAAACTCAGTCAGATGACATCGAAACCGAGGCCGGAGGTGAGTCTCGGGATGAGCCTGGGGGATATCCGCTTACTGCCCAGGTGGTGTCCGGCATATAGGCAGCATGAGCCCGGTCCAGGCTCTCGTATGGAACGTGTGAAGGCGGACCCCGATACCGTGCGCTGGGTGACCGGCGGCGAGAGGGAGGACTCCAAGCGGCGGAAACCGCGAGGAGCAGAGTACCGATGCGGGGACGCTGGCGGACTCGCCTGTAGTAGCTGTGAACCGCCTGCGTATCGCAGTGGGTCGGGGAGCCAAGGGGCGGGGTCGTTCAGGCTGGCGCGGGCGGTCAACCGTGAGGGAGGAACCGCGTGAGTCAGCCAGGGTTGACAGGCAAGTCGCATGACATCCCCAAGCGGCTGATCTGGGCCGCGTGGCTGAAGGTGAAAGGTAACGGCGGAGCGGCCGGAGCCGACGGCGTGACGATCGAGCAGTTCGAGACGAGGTTGGCTGACAACCTCTACCGGCTGTGGAATCGCATGTCGTCGGGCAGTTACTTTCCCGGCCCGGTCCGGGCGGTGGAGATCCCCAAGAAGGGTGGAACCAGGATTCTGGGCATACCCAACGTGGTCGACCGGGTGGCACAGACCGCGGCGGTGCTGATGCTGGAGCCGGAGGTGGAGAAGCTGATTGCCGACTTGCGTCGCTGTCGGCTCGCAGCGACCCTGCACGAGTTCCAAGAGCGGCTGTTCCCGTTGGCACTCAAGGTCGAGCAGCATCGCAGCGAGAAGAGCCGCGTCGTCAAGCAACTCAAGAATCCCCGCAGCGCGGTGCCGCGCGCTGCGCCCGCCCTCGCCACGGAAACTGGACCCGTCGAACCTTGATTCGTGGCTCCTGGACGCGGAAGCCTTCGAGCGGATCTGACGACAGCTCAAATCGATTCAGCGATGCCATCGCCTGGGGGCGTTCGGGTACGACCCGTGTCATCGTGGCCCAGTCCCGCAACACTTCCCCGACCGCTTCATCGGTCGGACGGCTTGTTCAACCGGGCAGAGCCCTGTCCCGACGCGGACTGGGCGGCATCCAGCCCCACCGCCCCACACCCCTAATGCGCCCCACATTTTCGCCTCAAGCCGGCGGAAGGACACGGACGGCCCGAATCCGCAGGTAGAGGCCGTTTTCGCCGTCGCCTCTCTCCGCACTCTGAGGAGGCCAGTGTGGGGCGGTCGCGTGACCACAATTGTGACCAACGATCACAGAAAACCGACACCAGTCGATGACCGATGCCGGCTTACCTGCGAAAACACAAGTGGAGCCGAGGGGACTCGAACCCCTGACCCCCACACTGCCAGTGTGGTGCGCTACCAGCTGCGCCACGGCCCCTTGCGATCGTCCCCGGTCGCCCGGGCACGGAGAGAACTATACACACGCCGGTCGGCATGGTCATCTCGCGGGGGGTCCCCACGCTCGCAGGTCAGTTGAGCGCCACGTCCGGCGGGAAGTGGGCCACCGCCGCCATCATGCCGCCCTGCCGCCGCAGCACCATCGGCCAGAGATCATCCGGCCGGTCGACGAAGGCGTCCCCGGGCAGCGCGTCGAGGACGAACCAGGACCCCTCCTCGATCTCCCGTTCGAGCTGACCCGAACCCCAGCCCGAGTAGCCGGCAAAGACCCGGATCCCGCCGATGGCGTCCCGCAGCCGCTCCGGGTCCACCGACAGGTCGATGGTGCCGACCGCGCCGGAGACCCGGTGGAAGCCCTTCACCGGCTTGATCGGGTGTCGCATCCGGGCCAGGCAGATGGCCGAGTCAGGCTGCACCGGCCCGCCCTCGAAGAGCACCGCCGGATGCCGGGCCAGGTCGCTCCAGTCGCCCAGGACGTCGGCCACCGGCACCTCGGTCGCCCGGTTGAGCACCACACCGAGCGCGCCGCCGGGCTCGTGGGCGACCAGCAGCACGACCGTACGGTCGAAGTTGGGGTCCTTGAGCGTCGGAGTCGCGACCAGCAGCCGCCCGGTCATCGAGTCCATGGCCCGGCCACCGATCGCCTGTCCCTCACCCTGCATGTCCGACACCCGTCAGCCGTACGCCGGTGCGGCGCACCCGCCGTCGTCGGGCACGCGCCCTGTCAACGCCATGCCACGCACCATAGCCTGCGCCCCGTCCGCTGGTTAAGGTCTGACGGCTGGGTGATCGCGACAGGATCGAGGGAGGGCCGCATGGGTCCAACGGCCGAGCTGGCGGTGATCGGCGGGTCGGGCCTCTACGCCCTGCTCGACGGCGCCACCGAGCACGAGGTGGACACCCCGTACGGCCCGCCGTCCGGGGCGATCACGATCGCCGAGGTGGGCGGGCGCCGGGTGGCTTTCCTGCCCCGCCACGGGCGCGACCACCGCCACCCCCCGCACCGGATCCCGTACCGGGCGAACCTGTGGGCGCTGCGTTCCCTCGGCGTACGCCAGGTGCTGGCCCCGTGCGCGGTCGGCGGGCTCCGGCCCGAACTGGGCCCGGGCACGTTCGTGGTGCCGGATCAGCTCATCGACCGCACCAGCGGCCGGGTGCAGACCTACTACGACCGGGGTGCGGTGCACGTCCCGTTCGCCGACCCGTACTGCCCGACGGGCCGCCGGACGCTGCTCGACGCGGCGGCCGGGCGGAGCGTGCCGGCGGTGGACGGCGGGACGGTGGTGGTGGTCGAGGGGCCGCGTTTCTCCACCCGCGCCGAGTCGCGCTGGTTCGCCGCGATCGGCGGCACCGTGGTCAACATGACCGGCCACCCGGAGGCGGTGCTCGCCCGCGAGTTGGCCCTCTGCTACACGTCGATCGCGCTGGTCACCGACCTGGACGCGGGGGTCGAGGCCGGCGAGTCGGTGACCCAGGAGGAGGTCTTCCGGGTGTTCGCGGAGAACATCGACGTGCTGCGCACGGTGCTGCTGGACGCGGTGGTCGCGCTGCCGGCGGAGCGGACCTGTCCGTGCGGGCAGGCGCTCGACGGGATCAAGCTGCCCTTCCCGCTGCCCTGATAGTGAGGGAAGCGCCCGAAAAGTCAACCGAGGACCGATAAATTCGGTTGGTCGGGGAGCGCTGATCACCGGGCCGCCTCCGGCACCACGCGGGGACGGGAGGCAGCCGGCGATGGCAACGGTCCGCGACAGCACCTACGACCTGCTCCGTGACCTCGGCCTGACCACCGTCTTCGGCAACCCCGGCTCGACGGAGGAGACCTTCCTGCAGGACTTCCCCGCCGACTTCCGGTACGTGCACGCCCTGCACGAGGCGTCGGCGATGGGCATGGCCGACGGCTACGCGCAGGCCACCGGCCGCCCGGCGCACGTCAACCTGCACACCGCCCCGGGCACCGGCAACGGCATGGGGAATCTGGTCACCGCCTGGCACAACAAGACGCCGCTGATCGTCACCGCCGGCCAGCAGAACCGGGAGATGCTGCTGATCGAGCCGCGGCTGGCCAGCCGCCGGGCGACCGAGCTGACCCAGCCGTACGTCAAGTGGGCCTACGAGCCGGTTCGCGCGCAGGACATCCCGGCGGCCTTCATGCGGGCGTACGCGACCGCGGTGCAACCGCCGGCCGGGCCGGTCTTCCTCTCCCTGCCGATGGACGACTGGGGCCGGCCCGCCGGCCCGCCGCCGCAGGTGCGGACGGTGGCCACCCGGATCGCCCCGGACCCGGACCTGCTGCGCGGCTTCGCCGCGGTGCTGGCCGCCAGCCGGGCCCCGGCACTGGTGTTCGGGGCGGCGGTGGACCGGGCGCAGGCCTGGCCGGCGGCGGTGGCGCTGGCCGAGCGGCTGGCCGCCCCGGTCTGGTCCGCCCCGGCCCCGGAACGCGCCGTTTTCCCGGAGAGCCACCCGCACTTCCGGGGCGTGCTGCCGTACGCGATCGGCCCGCTAGCCGAGGCGCTACGCGGGCACGACACGGTGCTGGTGATCGGCGCCCCGGTGTTCCGCTACTACCCGTACGTGCCCGGCGACCACCTGCCCGAAGGCGCCCGGTTGCTGCACGTCACCGACGACCCGGACGAGTCGGCCCGGGCCCCGGTCGGGGAGAGCCTGCTCGGCGACGCCGGGCTGGCCCTCGCCGGCCTGCTGGAGCTGCTCCCCCCGGCGGACCGGCCGCCACCCACGGCCCGCCCCGACCCGGCGCCACCCGAGGTCACCGAGCCGCCGAACGCCGACGCGCTCTTCGCGGCGCTGGCCCGGCACTGGCCCGCCGACGGGGTGCTGGTGCAGGAGTCACCGTCCAACCTGTCCGCGCTGCGCCGCCGGCTGCGGGTCGACCGGCCGGGGTCGTACTTCACGATGGCCAGCGGCGGCCTCGGGTTCGGCCTGCCGGCGGCGGTGGGCATCGCCCTGGCGGAGCGGGACACCGGGCGTGGCCGGCCGGTGGTGGCGGTGATCGGCGACGGCTCGCTCCACTACTCGGTGCAGGCGCTGTGGACGGCGGCGCAGCTACGCCTGCCCCTCGCCGTCCTGGTCCCGGTCAACCATCAGTACGCGATCCTCAAGGCGTTCGCCGAGCTGAAGCACACCTCGGGGGTGCCCGCGCTGGACCTGCCGGGGCTGGACGTGGCGGCGGTGGCGCGGGGCTACGGCTGCGCCGCCACGGTGCTGGAATCGCTGGACGCCCTGGGGCCGGCGCTGGACGAGGCGCTGGCCGCCGACCGGCCCACGGTGCTGCCGGCGCCGATCAGCACCGACGTGCCGCGGATCCTCTGACCCGCCGCCGGCCGGGCGGTCAGCGCCGCCCCACCACCAGCGCCGTTCCGCTGCCCACGTCGAGCACCGCGCGCTTGCCGACCGGTGCCTTCAGGGTGACGGACACCGGCTTGAGGACCAGTTGATCGGTGCACGGCCCGGGAGTGCTGGTCACCCCGGCGCCGATCACCACCAGGTCGTCGCGCTCCAGCACCAGCGGCGTGGGCTCACCGTCGCAGGCGCCCGTCCCGACCGTGTAGTCCAGCCGCGCGCCGTCCACCGCGTCGAGGCTCTGCACGGTGACCACCCCGCCCGGCACCGGCCAGGTCGGGGCGATGCCCTGGGGTACGTCGCCGACGGCGCTCGGCGCGACCGCGACCCGGGCCACCGGCACCCGCAGCTCCTCCACCGTGAACAGCCAGGCGGGCACCTCGGCCGGCCCGCGACTGGTCCGGACCGTCGCGCTGCCCAGCTTCACCGCGGTGACGGTCAACGGCACGCACGGTTCGGCCGCCGGGGTGCCCACCGGGCCGTCCGGCCCCGGCTCGATGGTCGGGCCGCCGACCCCGGGCTTGCCCGGCTCGCCCGTCGGGGGCTTCATCGGCCGTCCCGCGCACGGCGGCGGGTCGCCCCGGTCCAGTTGGGCGTAGGCCGCGGCGGCGCTGACCAGCGGCACCCGCAGCGTGCCGTCGGGGAAGCGCACCGTGCCCTCGGCCGGCACGGCGGCCGGCAGGTCGATCTGCTCGCGGAACCAGCCCTGCGAGTACGCGTACTTGGTGTCGCCGGTGAACCCGGGTTCGCCGGCCAGCACCGTGCCGTCCTCCAGCGGTACGTACCCGCTGCGCCACGCTTCGCCGGGGCGCCAGGTGTCGGCCACCTGGGCGGCCCGCCGGTCGAACGCCGGCCAGCCGCTGCCGGCCGGGGCGGTGGACGCCGGCCCGGCCGGACCGGAGCCGGGCGCGGCGCAGCCGGCGAGGAGCAGAAGCGGCAGGCCCAGCAGGGCGATCGAGCGACGCATGTCCCTTGGACGCGCCGCCGCTGCCCCTGGTTCCTTGCTCAGTCCTCGCCGCCCAGGTCGGCCTGGTACGCCTCCCAGAGCAGGTCGGCGCCGCGCTGCCGGTGCCGGTGCAGCGCCCGGAGCAGTTCGCCGACCCGGGCGCGCAGCTCCTCGGCGGCCACCTCGGGCAGCGCGGCGGCCTGCTGGAGGGCGGCGAGCGCCGCCACGATCAGGGCGTGCTCCCGGGTCAGTTGGCGTACGCCGCGGTCGAGCCGGGGTTCCTGGCGGAGCAGTTCGGCGTAGAGGCCGGTGGGCCCCTCGGTGACCCGGACGTGCTCGGCGAAGCCCTGCCGCACCGGGCCGAGGTGGTGGATCAGGTGCTCGCGCCAGTACGGCTGCCCCATCGGCACGGCAAGCGCCCGCACCAGGGCGGGCATGTCGCCGGGGAGGGTGGGCCAGGGCTGGCGCGCGGCGGGCGGTCGGCCCGCCGCGGTGACGGTGGACGGCTGCTGGATCGGACCGGTGACCATGGGCACCTCCCGCGCTGCTGCGTACAGCGATGGTGGACCCGGGCGGGGAGCCTGTCCAGGCCCGGCGGGCACCTCATTTGCCCCACCGGCCCCAGCAGTCCCACCAGCCCCTACAGCCCCAGCGGGTTGGTCGCCATGGCGCGCAACTGCCCGGCGAGCAGGTGCGCGTCGGCATCCCGGCCCTCGGTCGGGCGGCCGGCGGTTATCGCGTCGGCGAGCGCCCGCAGCTCGTACGGGGGCAGCGCGGCGAGGCCCAGGCCCTGCAACGGGACGGTGACCCGGCGGCCGGTGTCCCGGTCCCGGGCGACGAGGGTCGGCACCCGCACCACCGTGTCATCGCCGGATCGGTGGACGACCTCACCACCGCGCACGTCGGCGGTGGCCAGGTCGACGGTGCGGGTGCCCAGGGCGCCGCGGACCGAGGCGCGGGTCCCGTCCAGCCAGGCGGCGGTGCGCAGCACCCGCAGCAGCAGGTAGAGCCCGAGCAGCACCACCGGCAGGCCGCAGAGCCCGACGAACCGGGCCGGCCCCAGGGCCGACGCGGTCGGCCCGCCGTCCAGGTCCGGCGGGAGCAGCCCCGGCGGCAGATCCCGCGCCTCGTCGTAGGACGGGAAGGGGTCACCGGTGCCGGTGAGCCGGGACAGCATCCGGTCGGCGAAGACCGGCAGCAGCACGAAGACCGCCCCGAACGCGGTGAACAGGACGCCGACGACCGCCGCGAACACGCGCTGGCCGGGCGTCGCGCCGACGGAGAGCCGGATCTTCTCGTTCGTCACAGCCGGGAGCCTAGAGGCCGTCGACAAGGCGACCGGACCTGGAGACGACTGTGCGCCCCGGTCCGGTGGACCGGGGCGCACAGGTCAGGTGGTGGAGGTGCCGGGAATCGAACCCGGGTCCTTCGCCGCCTTGTCAGGGCTTCTCCGAGCGCAGCTCGCTGTGCCTCTACTCGGCCCCTCCGATCACGCGAGCGAGTCGGTGTGACGGGCCCAGTCGCTGATTGATCTCGCCGCACGGACCCCGCGACCGGGTCCGATTGGCCAGCCTTCTAGCTGATGCCGGCTAACTGGGTCGAAGGCGCTCCCAGGCCGACAGACTTGCTACTCGCCTCAGGCGGCGAGAGCGAAGTCAGCGCGATTGTTCTTGGCGCTTATTGGTTTCCGACGACCGATTCACGAGACGACGTCGGCTTCCTCGGCTCGCTTCCCCTGCCGCAACGTACGAAGTCGAAACCAGTCACCCCCTCGACGGGCTGCCCCTGTCGGCAGCAACACCAAGCCTAACGCCTGGCGCAACCGGATTCATTCCGAGGCCGGCCCTGGCCGACTACCCGGACGAACCGGAAATATCACTCACTCATGCCCTTGCCACGCCGACCCGCCACCCGGGCGATCTCCCGCTCGGCGTCCCGCTTGGCGAGGTCCTGCCGCTTGTCGTACGTCTTCTTACCCTTGGCCAGGCCGATCTCCACCTTGGCCCAGCCGTCGGAGAAGTAGACCTGCAACGGCACCAGGGTGAGACCGCTCTCCCGGGTCTTGCCGATCAGCCGGTCGATCTCCAGCCGCTTGAGCAGCAGCTTCCGGGTACGCCGGGGCTCGTGGTTGGTCCAGGTGCCCTGGGTGTACTCCGGGATGTGCATGCCGTGCAGGTAGAGCTCGCCGTTGCGCTCCTGGGCGAACGCGTCGACCAGCGACGCCCGCCCGGCCCGCAGCGACTTGACCTCGGTGCCGGTCAGCGCCATGCCCGCCTCGTACGTGTCGAGGATGGCGTAGTCGTGGCGCGCCTTCTTGTTGGAGGCGACCACCTTGCGGCCCTTTTCCCGTGGCATCGGCGCCACCTCCCTTCCCATCGGTCGCAGAGCGGAGATCATGCTACCCCGTGCACAAGGGCCCTCCCGCGCCGTTTATTCCGGCGCGGGAGGGCCCTCGGAGAGCCGTACCCGGAAACTAGACCCGCAGGTAGAAGCGGAGCGTGACCCAGGCGGTGACCGCGCTGACCAGACCACCGACGGCGGCCATCAGCGGGAACGTGAGCAGGATCTCCGACCACGAGATCGGGGTGATCAGGCCCTCCAGGGCGGCCAGTGAGCCACCGCCGGCGACGAGTTTGACGCCGATCAACGCCAGCAGGCCGAGGATCGAGCCGAACAGGCCGGCGACCACCGCCTCCAGCACGAACGGCGCCTGGATGAACCAGTTCGAGGCGCCGACCAGCTTCATCACCGCGACCTCGCGCCGCTTGCTGTACGCGGCCACCTGAATGGTGTTCGCGACCAGCAGGAGGGCCGCGACCGCCATCACGATCGCGATGGCCAGGGCGAAGTTCTGGATGCCGGTGAGGACGCCGAAGACCTTGTCGAGCAGCTTGCTCTGGTCGACGATCTCGTCGACCCCCTCGGTGTCCTTGTACTGGTCGTAGATGTTCTTGTACTGCTCGGGGTTCTTGAGCTTGAGCCGGAACGACTCCGGCAGCTGGTCCGGCTTGACCGCGTTCACCAGGTCGGGCGCGTCGGCGTACATCTGCTTGAAGCGGTTGTACGCCTCGTCCTTGTTGACGTAGGTGACCTCCTTGACCAGCGGGTCACCCTTCAGCTTGCTGTCCAGGTCCGTGCGCTGCTGCTCGCTGACGTCGGTCTTGAGGAAGATCGAGACCTCGACGTTCTCGTAGTAGAGGTCCTTCATGTCGCCGACCTTCTGGTAGAGAAGGCCGCTGCCGCCCAGCATGAACAGCGACACCGCCATCGTGATGATCATCGCGATGGTCATGGTGACGTTGCGCCACAGTCCGACCAGTACCTCGGACAGGACGTATTTCATCCGCATCGGGAATTCCTCCGGCTCTCCGGCGTGAGGTGTTCGTCGTCAGGGTCTACGGATCGTCAGCCGGGACGGCTCAGCCGTAGACGCCACGGTGCTGGTCGCGCACGATGCGGCCGCTCTCGATCTCGACGACGCGGCGGCGCATCTGGTTCACGATGTTGGAGTCGTGCGTGACCATCACGACGGTCGTGCCGGTGCGGTTGATCCGGTCCAGCAGGCGCATGATCTCGATCGAGGTGTCCGGGTCCAGGTTTCCGGTGGGCTCGTCCGCCAGCAGGATCAGCGGGCGGTTCACGAACGCTCGCGCCACCGCGACCCGCTGCTGCTCACCACCGGAGAGCTCGTGGGGGTAGCGGTGCTCCTTCCCACCGAGACCGACCAGCTCCAGCACCTCCGGCACGACCCGGCGGGCGACCGCCTTGGTCTTGCCGATCACCTCCAGCGCGAACGCCACGTTCTCGTAGGCGGTGCGGTTCGGCAGGAGCCGGAAGTCCTGGAAGACACAGCCGATGGAACGCCGGAAGTGGGGTCGCTTCCAGGAGCGCATCGACGTGACGTCCTTGCCGTTGACGACGACCCGCCCCTTGTTGGGGGTGACCTCGTGCAGCAGCATCTTGATGATCGTGGACTTGCCGGAGCCGGATGGACCGATGAAGAAGACGAACTCGCCCTTCTCGATCGAGACGGACACGTTGTCGAGCGAAGGCCGGGACGCCTTCGGGTACGTCTTCGTCACTTGCTCAAGCTGAATCACGGGTCGAGAGTCTACGCGGTGTAACGGAAGAGCCAACCCCCCCGCCCCACCGTTGCGGGTCGCGTCGTCGATTCGGCCGGTCAGACAGAGATCGATGACGCGTTCAGTTCGAGCGCGATCACGCACCGTCAGCGGCGAGCTGCTGCTGCTTCCGCCAGCGGATACCGGCCTCGATGAAGCTGTCCAGCTCACCGTCGAAGACCGAGGCCGGATTGCCCGTCTCCTGCTCGGTACGCAGATCCTTCACCATCTGATACGGGTGCAGGACGTACGAGCGCATCTGGTCGCCCCACGAGCCGGCGGCGTCGGTCTTCAGGCCCTGGAGCTTGGCCTGCTCCTCCTGGCGCTTGCGCTCCAGCAGCCGGGCCTGGAGCACCCGCAGCGCGGACGCCTTGTTCTGCAGCTGGGACTTCTCGTTCTGGCAGGTGACCACGATGCCGGTCGGGATGTGGGTGATCCGCACCGCCGAGTCGGTGGTGTTGACGCTCTGCCCACCCGGGCCCGAGGACCGGTAGACGTCGACCCGCATCTCGTTCTCGGGGATGTCGATGTGGTCGGTCTGCTCGACGACCGGCAGCACCTCGACGCCGGCGAAGCTGGTCTGCCGGCGGCCCTGGTTGTCGAACGGGCTGATCCGCACCAGCCGGTGGGTGCCGGACTCCACGCTGAGCGTGCCGTACGCGTACGGCACCTTGACCGTGAAGGTGGCCGACTTCAGGCCCGCCTCCTCGGCGTACGAGGTCTCGTAGACCTCCGTCGGGTAGCCGTGCCGCTCGGCCCAGCGCAGGTACATGCGCAGCAGCATCTCGGCGAAGTCCGCGGCGTCCACGCCGCCGGCGCCGGCCCGGATGGCGACCAGCGCCTCCCGGGAGTCGTACTCGCCGGAGAGCAGGGTGCGGACCTCCATCTCCTGGATGGCTTTGGTCAGCCCGGTGATCTCCGACTCGACCTCGGCCAGCGTGCCCGGGTCCGACTCGGCCTGGGCCAGCTCCAGCAGCACCCCGGCGTCGTCGAGCCGGGAGCGCAGGTCGCCCAGCTTGGTGATCTCACCGTTGACGTACGACAGCTGCGAGGTGACCTGCTGCGCCTTGGCCTGGTCGTCCCAGAGGTCGGGCGCGGAGGCCTCCTGCTCCAGGCGGGCCTTCTGCTCGCGCAGCTTGTCGAGGTCGAGCACGGCCTCGATGTTGCGCAGGGTGGCGTCGAGTTCCTTGAGCTGTTCGGCGTAATCGGCAGCGGTCACGACAGACAAGCCTACTGCCTACCTCGCCCCACCTGCGGCAGGTGGTCAGCCGACCGGGGCGGTCTTGAGCCAGGACAGCGCCGCCTTGTGATAGGCGACGGCGAACTCCAGCGCGCTGGCGTCGTACGAGTCGCCCTCCTTCTTGGCGTTCTTGACCTGCTCGCGCACCGCCGCCAGCGCCTCGGTGTGGTACTCGTTCGCCGAGGCGTACAGGTTCTTGAGCTGGCTCGCCGAGTGCAGGTTGCCGAAGGCGATCCGTAGCGCGATCGGGTTACGGATGGTGTCCTTGCCGGGATTCTCCGCCAGCCAGCGGGAGAATGTCCGTTTCCCGCTCGCCGTGATCGCGTACGGCTGGCTCATCCGCGGCCCGGGCTTCCCGAGCCGCACCAGACCCTTCTCGGCCAGCACCGGGAGCTCCCGGTAGACCTGACTGCGGGTCATCGACCAGTACGGCGCCAGCCGGCGCTCGGCGGCGGCCATCAGTTGGCCGCCTGTCATCGGGCCGTCGTGCAGCAGACCCAGCAGGGCCGCCGCCGTCGGGTTGACTCCGGATTCCGCCATGCCCTCTAAGCTGCCACTTTGTCGGCATCGGCGTCCACGTTTCGCCGATTTCGCCACCCGTTGGCGGGTCCGATGTGCACTGTCGGCCGACGACAGTCCGCCGGGGACGCCGCCGGGTGCGGAAGGGCCCCTCGGCGGGGCCCTTCCGCGCGCCTCAGCCCATGTGCGGGTACGTGTGGTCGGTCGGCGGGACGAAGGTCTCCTTGATCGTCCGCGGCGACATCCAGCGGACCAGGTTGTGCCAGGAGCCCGCCTTGTCGTTGGTGCCGCTGGCCCGGGCGCCGCCGAACGGCTGCTGCCCGACCACCGCGCCGGTCGGCTTGTCGTTGATGTAGAAGTTGCCGGCCGCGTACCGCATCTTCTCGGCCACCTGGTCGACCACCCGGCGGTCGGTCGCGAAGATCGACCCGGTCAGGGCGTACGGGGCGATCGACTCGGCCTGGTGGACCGCCTCGTCGAAGCGGGCGTCGTCGAAGACGTGCACGCCGAGGATCGGGCCGAAGTACTCGGTGGTGAAGGTCTCGTGCGCGGCGTCCGAGCACTCGAACAGGGTCGGCCGGACGAAGTACCCGACCGAGTCGTCGGCGGTGCCGCCGGCCAGCACCGTGCAGCTGTCGTCACCCTTGATCAGCTCCAGCGCGGCGAGGTGCCGGCCGAACGCCTTGTCGTCGATGACCGCGCCGCCGAAGTTGCTGAAGTCCGTCACGTCGCCGTAGGTCAGCCCGTCGGCGGTGGCGGCCAGCCGGTCCCGCAGGCCGCCCTCCCAGATGGACCGGGGGATGTACGCCCGGGACGCCGCCGAGCACTTCTGCCCCTGGTACTCGTACGCCCCCCGGATCAGCGCGGTGTGCAGGGCGTCCACGTCGGCGCTGGGGTGCGCGACCACGAAGTCCTTGCCACCGGTCTCGCCGACCAGGCGCGGGTAGCCCCGGTAGCGGCCGATGTTCTCGCCGACGGTCCGCCACAGGTGCTGGAAGACCTTGGTCGAACCGGTGAAGTGGATGCCCGCCAGGTCCGGGTCGGCGAGCACCACGTCGGAGACCTCCTCGCCGCGCCCGGTGACCATGTTGATCACGCCGGGCGGCAGGCCGGCGGCCTCGAAGAGCCGCATGGTGAAGTGCGCGGCGAACTGCTGGGTCGGGCCCGGCTTCCAGACCACGGTGTTGCCGAGCAGGGCCGGCGCAGAGGGCAGGTTGCCGGCGATCGCGGTGAAGTTGAACGGGGTGACCGCGTAGACGAAGCCCTCCAGCGGGCGGTGGTCGAACCGGTTCCACACCCCGGGCGAGGACATCGGCTGCTCGGCCAGCAGCTTGCGGGCGAAGTACACGTTGAACCGGAGGAAGTCGATGAACTCGCAGGCGGAGTCGATCTCGGCCTGGACGGCGGTCTTCGACTGGCCGAGCATGGTGGCCGCGTTGAGGGTGTCCCGCCACGGGCCGGCGAGCAGGTCGGCGGCGCGCAGGAAGATCGCGGCGCGCTCCTCGAAGGGCAGCGCCCGCCACATCGGGGCGGCGTCCTTGGCCGCCTTCACCGCGGCGCGGGCGTCGTCGTGGGTGGCGTGGCCGGTGACGCCGAGCACGTGGGCGTGCTTGTGCGGCTGGACCACGTCGATCGGCTCGCCGCCGGCCATCCGCTGCTCGCCGGCGATGGTCATCGGCAGCTCGATCCGCTCGGCGGCCAGCTCGGCCAGCCGCCGCTGGAGCCGCTCCCGGTCGGCACTGCCGGGCTCGTAGGTGTGGACCGGCTCGTTGCGCGGCTCGGGTACGGAGAACACGGCGTCCATCACAGGCTCCTGGCGATCTCGACGGCGGTGGCGAAATCGGACCCGCGGGCACCGACCAAGCGGCCGGGTGCCGGGCGTCGCGCGGCGGACCGGTCGCGGCGGCGGGACCTCGGCCAATTCTTCCATGCGGCAGCCCCCGACACCCCCGCCGGTGCCGTCACCGACAGGATCGCGGGTCGAACCACGAAGCGACGGACCGTAGGCCACGGCCCGCTGCTACCCGCCCAACCATCAGTCGGACCGGCTTCGGGCCTGCGATCCGTCGCCCGAGCCGCTTTCGGCGTACGCCGGCCCGGGACGCCCGGTGGTCACCGCCGGCCACGCTGGCGGTCCGCTCCCGGAGGTCACGCCCGCGCTGGACCCATCGGACGCGAGGGGCGCGGGACCGACCGGGGGTGGCGCGTACCCTGGATGGCCGGTGACCTGCCCGGCCCGGCGCGGCCGACCGGCGTCCGTCGAGAGGGAGACGATGAGCAACCAGCCCGGCAGCTCCACGGCCGCGGAGCCGGACCAGCCCGAGGCCGCCCCGGTCGAGGTGCCGGACCAGGCCGAGGCCGTCCCGGCCGGCGCCGCGGAGCGGCCGGCGTACGCGCCCGGCGCGCTGGTGCTGGCGCTGGTGGCGGCCGGCTGGCTGGCCGCCATGCTGTGGTCCACCCGGGCGGCGATCACCTCCGCCGCGGCCGGCGTCACCGCGATCAGCCTCTCCGCGTACGCGCTGCCCGGCGTGATCACCGCCGCGCTGGTCGCCGGCGCCGCGGTCGCGCTGGCGACGACCAACCGGATCGGCCGGGCCACCCTGCGCTTCCTCGCCGCCGTCGGCACCGGCCTGCTGGTCGGGCTCGCCGCCGCGGTGGCGATCAACCTGACGTACGCCGACAACGCGACCACCAACACCATCGCCGGCACCACCGCGGCGGCGGCGATCATCGGCGGCGCGATGGCCGGCGCGCGCAACGCCCGGGTGGTGGGTGCGCTGGCTACGGCGACGCTGGCCGCGCAGGTCTTCGTGGTGCTGTTCAGCCGCGCCCGGGATCCGCTCTCCGACCTGTTCGGGGCCGGGGACACCCAGCAGTCGATGCTCGACGCCGCGAAGTGGGTGTCCCGGACCGAGTCGCTGCTCGCCGGGCTGGTCGCCGGCCTGGTGGCGTTCGGCTACCTCGCCTGGGCCCGACGCCGGGCCGCCCGCCGGGACGGGGTCGCGCCCGACGGCTCCGGCTCGGAGCCGGAGTTGTCGCAGCTGCGCTGGCCGGCGTACCTGGTCGCCGGGGCCGGCGCGGGCCTGCTCCTGCTGCTCACCGAGGTGATCATCCGGGTTGGCGGGCACGGCCTGCTCGACCTGGCCGCCGCGCTCAGCGAGGCGGACCAGGTGGCGCAGACCGCGCTCGGCACCTCGCGGATCGACAACGCCATCTGGTTGCTGTTCGTGGGGGCGCTCACGGCGCTCATCGCGTTCGGCCGCACGCTCGGCCCGCGCCCCACCGTCGACGAGGACGAGGACGAGCCGGCGGAGGACTGATCACCACCCCGCCGGTCAGCCTCAGCCTCAGCCGACCTCGCGGAGCAGCAGGTCGAGCTCGGTCACGTCGTACCACTCCAGCTCGTGGTCCTCGGCGCCGTCGACGGTGAACTGGGCGTCCGGGTCACCCGCCCGGGCCTCCGCGACCACCTCGGCGGCGGCCGCCACGTCGTCCACCGCCTCCGCGCCGTCCACGTGGATCGCGGCGACCGCCTTGACCGGCACCGGTCCGCTCAGCCGGACCACGCTGGAACCCAGCTCGCCGCCGACCCGGCCGACCGCCCCGGCCGGCAGGTCCACCGAGACCACCACCCGGCGCCGGGGCGCGGCCTGGTCGGCCCGCAGCAGCACCAGCGCGTCCTGGGCGGCCCGGGTGAAGGCGACGTACTCCAACTCCTCCTCGTCGCCCTCGGCGTACCACTCGCGCAGCTCGGGGGTGACCGCGTGCGCCTCGTCGGCGGCGAGGCCCTCCTCGCGCAGCCGCGCCAGCATCGGGACGGTCGCCGGCACGTACACCCGGACAAGCTCGTCGGTCACCGGTCTCTCCCAAGTTCAGGCCCGGCCGGCGGACGCCGACCCCGGGCGCCGATCATGCCGTACGCCGTGACCGTCATACACCTCGCACCCGGCCTGGACGTGGCGCCCCGCCGGTGTGTCCCGCGCGGGTTCGGCGCGGCCGTGCCGGGCCGGACAGTGGGGCCGCCGGGCCGCTGATGGCACACTGAGGCAAACGAAGCCAAACCCAGGAGTCGCCGTGGAGCCGAGGTTCCTGCTGCTGTCCGACGTGGCCGCCGAGCTGAACGTGTCGGACTCGCAGGTCTACCACATGGTGCGCAGCGGCGAGCTGCCCGCCATCAAGATCGGCGGACGCGGTCAGTGGCGGGTGGAGCGGGCCCGGCTGGAGGAGTACATCGAGCGCAAGTACGCCGAGACCGCCGACTGGGTACGCGGCAATCCGCTCGTGGATCGCGACGCGGAGTAAGCACACCGTTCCTCACCGGCATTGACGCCCGGCCCCGCCGTGCCCGAAAATGAACCCTGTCGGAGGCAAACGAAGGCAAACGCAAGGGACAGGGGTTGAGGATGGTCGACACCCGCCGCCCGCCGGCCCCGCGTCCCCCGATCCGCCTCCGCCCTGCCCCGCCGATCGACCCGCCGCTCGTCGACGAGACCTCCCCGTGGGTCGATGCGGACCAGCTCACCCTCGACCTCTTCGACCCGCGTCGCCGGGATCCGGGCCGGCCCACCGGGCGTCCCGCTGAGGCACGACCGGTGCCCACCGGGCCGGGGCGGCGCTCCGCCGCTCCCCCGGCGGCGGCCCTGGCCACGGCCACCCCCGAGGCGACCCGCGCGGCCTACCGGTTCGTCCGCACCTTCCTGGAGATCGTCAACGGCTATCGGCCGCCCGGTCAGCTCCGGCCGCTCTGCCTGCCCGAGGCCGCCACCCCGGTGGCCAACGAGCTGACCCGGGCGTCCCGCCGACTCGGCCCGGTACGCCGCCGGTCCACCCGACCGGCCCTCCAGCTCCGCCGGCTGCGGGCGTGCGAACCGCGTACCGGGGCGGTCGAGGCGGCCGCCGTGCTCGCCGGCGCCGGCGGAGCGAGCTGGGCGATCGCCCTGCGCCTGGAGCACCGCCGCGGCACCTGGCTCTGCACCGTCCTCGACGTCCTCTAGCCCGCGCCCCGCGCCCCACGCCCCACGCCCCACGCCCCACGCCCCACGCCCCACGCCAAGATCGTGGCCCGGGTCGGCATCCAGCACGACGCCGCGCTCAAAGCAGGAAGTAGTGGCATCGAAGTGAGGCTGATGCCACTCGATCCAGGATCGAGCACGATCTTGAAGCCGCCACCTCCCCGCTACACGCGGCAAGGGTGCGTGGGGCCGGGAGCCGGTGTAGATCGACGCGCGATGCGGCAGGGCGGGGGCTCCGGGCGGCCGGAGAGCGCGACATGCCGCAATCCGCCGACCGCCGGCTCCGCCGCCCCGCCAGCACACCGCCCGCCGCACCGCCGCACCGCCGGGTGAGGGTGGAGACGGGGACGGGCCCCGGCAAAAGCCGGGGCCCGTCGGTGACGTTGGTGCGGGCGGTCAGTTGCCGCCGTTGGGGGCGCCGTGGCAGCGCTTGTACTTGCGGCCGGAGCCACAGGGGCAGGGCGCGTTGCGGGACGGGCCCTCCCCGCCGTCCACCTGGCCCGGGGCGGCCCGACGAGCGGTGCTGGCGGCGATGGCCTGCCCGCTCATCCCGGCCGGCGCGCGGCGCGGGCCCGACGCGGCGGGCCGCTCGGACTCCTTGCCGACGCCCAGGGCGGGTGCCTGCTGCTCGGTGCGCTCGATCACCGGAGCGCCCCGGCCGGCCTCGCCGTCCACCGCGGGCGCGGAGTATTGCAGGCCCTGCTGCTGCGGCGCGCGGTTGAGACCCTTCGCGCGGATCTCCACCGGCTTCTCCAGCAGCTGCACCTCCTCCGCCTCCGGCTCGGGCTCCTGGACCTGCACCTCGAGGTTGTAGAGGAAGCCGACCGTCTCCTCCTTGATGCCGTCCATCATGGTGGCGAACATGTCGAAGCCCTCGCGCTGGTACTCGATGACCGGGTCGCGCTGGGCGTACGCCCGCAGGCTGATGCCCTCCTGGAGGTAGTCCATCTCGTACAGGTGCTCGCGCCACTTACGGTCGATCACCTGGAGCAGGACCATCCGCTCGAGCTGGCGTACCGCCTCCTCGCCGAGCTGCTCCTCCCGCCGGTCGTACGCGACGTGCGCGTCCTCCTTGAGGCGGGCCAGCAGGAAGTCCTGGTCGAGACCGGCGCGGGAGCCGACCTCCTCCTCCAGCTCCTCGATGGTGACGCCCACCGGGTAGAGCTGCTTGAGGCTGGCCCACAGCTGCTCGAGGTCCCAGTCTTCGGCGTAGCCCTCGCTGGTGGCGCCCACCACGTACGCGCCCACCACGTCGTCGATCATGTTGCGGACCTGGTCGGAGAGGTCCTCGCCGTTGAGCACGCGGAGGCGCTCGGCGTAGATCACCTGGCGCTGCTTGTTGAGCACCTCGTCGTACTTCAGGACGTTCTTCCGGATCTCGGCGTTCTGGCCCTCGATCTGGGCCTGCGCGCTCTTGATCTGGCGGGTGACCATCTTCGACTCGATGGGCACGTCCTCCGGGATGTTGAAGCGCTCCATCACGGCCTCGACCGCGCCGGCCCGGAAGCGCTTCATCAGGTCGTCCTGGAGGGAGAGGTAGAAGCGGGACTCGCCCGGGTCACCCTGCCGGCCGGCGCGACCCCGCAGCTGGTTGTCGATCCGGCGCGACTCGTGCCGCTCGGTGCCCAGCACGTAGAGGCCGCCGGCGGCGGCGACCTCCTCCGCCTCGACGTCGCAGGCCTGCTTCCAGGTGGGCAGGACCTCCTCCATCGCCTTGGCGTACTCCTCCGGCTGCTCGACCGGGTCGAGGCCGCGCTGGCGGAGTTCGTTGGCGGCGAGGAACTCGGGGTTGCCGCCGAGCAGGATGTCCGTGCCCCGGCCGGCCATGTTGGTGGCGACGGTGACCGCGCCCTTGCGCCCGGCCTGGGCGACGATCTCCGCCTCCTTGGCGTGGAACTTGGCGTTCAGCACGGAGTGCGGGATGCCCCGGCGCCGCAGCAGGTGGGAGAGGATCTCGGAGTTCTCCACCGAGACGGTGCCGACCAGCACCGGCTGGCCCTGCTCGTGCCGCTCGGCGATGTCCTCGACCACGGCGTTGAACTTGGCCTTCTCGGTCTTGTAGATGACGTCGGCGCGGTCGAGGCGGACCATCGGCCGGTGCGTCGGGATGGTCACGACGCCGACCTTGTAGACCTTGTTGAACTCGCTCGCCTCGGTCTGCGCGGTACCGGTCATGCCGGAGAGCTTCTCGTAGAGGCGGAAGTAGTTCTGGAGGGTGATGGTGGCCAGGGTCTGGTTCTCCTGCTTGATCTCCACCCCCTCCTTGGCCTCGATCGCCTGGTGCATGCCCTCGTTGTAGCGGCGGCCGTGCAGGATGCGGCCGGTGAACTCGTCGACGATCAGGACCTCGCCGTCGCTGACGATGTAGTCCTTGTCGCGCTTGTAGAGCTCCTTGGCCTTGATCGCGTTGTTCAGGTAGCCGACCAGCGGCGTGTTGACCGACTCGTAGAGGTTGTCGATGCCGAGCCGGTCCTCGACCTTGGCCACCCCGCGCTCGGTGATCGCGATGGTCCGCTTGGCGTGGTCGACCTCGTAGTCGCCCTCGCCGTCGGTGCCCGGCTGCAGGCGGGCCACCACGGCGGCGAACTCCTGGTACCAGCGGGCGGAGTGCTCGGCCGGGCCGGAGATGATCAGCGGGGTCCGGGCCTCGTCGATGAGGATCGAGTCGACCTCGTCGACCACCGCGAAGAAGTGGCCGCGCTGCACCAGTTCGTCCCGCGACCAGGCCATGTTGTCGCGCAGGTAGTCGAAGCCGAACTCGTTGTTGGTGCCGTAGGTGATGTCGCACTCGTACGCGGCGCGGTGCTCGCTGGCCGGCCGGTTGGGCAGCACCACGCCGACGGTCAGGCCGAGGAACTCGTGCACCCGGCCCATCCAGGCCGCGTCGCGCTCGGCCAGGTAGTCGTTCACCGTGACCACGTGCACGCCCTTGCCGGCGAGCGCGTTCAGGTAGACCGGCATGACCGAGGTCAGGGTCTTGCCCTCACCGGTCTTCATCTCGGCGATGTTGCCGAAGTGCAGCGCCGCGCCGCCCATCACCTGGACGTCGTAGGGCCGCTGGCCGAGCACCCGCGAGGCGGCCTCCCGGCACACCGCGAACGCCTCGGGCAGCAGGTCGTCGAGGGTCTCGCCGTCGGCGAGCCGCTCCTTGAACTGCTCGGTCATGGCCCGCAGCTCGTCGTCGGTGAGGTTGACGTAGTCGTCCTCGATCGAGTTGACGGCGGCTGCGATCGCCTTGAGCCGGCGCAGCATGCGGCCCTCGCCCGCGTTAAGGACCTTTTCCAGAATCGACACGGATCAACGCTCCCCTAGACAGTCTCGAACCATCGTAGGCGCTCCATCGCGGCGATGGTCACTGGTGGCGGCGGTCCGGGTCACGGAACCCGACATAACCCCCCGGGCGGCCGTTGAGCGGCGGTTATCCGGTTACGCCCACGGCGAACGATCCGGCACGATGACCCGATGGAGTCCGTGGAGATCATCGAGGACGGCCTGCTGCTGCGACCCTGGCGGGCGGAGGACGCCGACGCGGTGTACCGCGCCTGCCAGGATCCGGACATCCAGCGCTGGACCACCGTACCTCGCCCGTATCTGCCCGAGCACGCCCTCGGGTACGTGACCACGATCAGCGGGACGGCCTGGGCGGAGGGCACCGAGGCGCTGTTCGCGGTCTGCGACGCCGACAGCGGACAGCTGCTCGCGTCCTGCGGCCTGGTCTCGATCGACCGGGCGTTGGACTCGGCCGAGGTGGGCTACTGGACCGCCCCCTGGGCGCGCGGCCGGGGCGTCGCGGTACGGGCCACCCGCGCGGTCGCCCGCTGGGCCTTCGACGCGCTCAAGCTGCGCCGGCTGGTCTGGCAGGCCGAGATCGGCAACCACGCCTCCCGCCTGGTCGCGCTCCGGGCCGGCTTCCGGATCGAGGGTGAGCTGCGGCTGGCCCAGCCGGCCGTCGACGGCCGCCCGGAAGGCTGGATCGGCTCCCTGCTCCCGCACGAGCTGGCCGCACCCGGCGAGCCGATCCCGTACGGCCCGGAGACGCTGGAGGCCCGCCGGGCCGCGGTCTTCGGGCGGCCGCAGCCCGTCCTCTTCGCCGACGCGGCCGGCGCGGAGCTGCGGCTGCGTCCGCTGGAGGAGCGCGACCTCGACGCGGTGATCGAGACCTGCCGGGACGAGCAGACCATCCGCTGGACCACCGTCCCGCACCCGTACCTGCCCGAGCACGCCGAGGGCTTCCTGCACGACGTCGCGCGGGCCGCCTGGGCGCGCGGCACCGGCGCCAGCTTCGCCGTCGCCGGCCCCGACGACCGGTACGCCGGCTCCATCGACCTGCGGATCTCCCCCGCCTCCCCGGTCGTCGCCGACGTGGGGTTCATGACCGCCCCGCACGCTCGGGGACGCGGGGTGATGCCGGCGGCGCTCGCGGCACTGAGCGCCTGGGGGTTCACCACGCTCGGCCTGGCCCGGATCGAGTGGCGGGCCAACGTGGGCAACACCGCCTCCCGGCGGGCCGCCGAGAAGGCCGGTTTCGTCTTCGAGGGCACCGCCCGGGACGGCGTCCAGCACCGGGGTGAGCGGGTGGACGTCTGGGTGGCCGCGCTGCTGCCCCGGGACCTGGCGTGACGCCGGAGACCGTCGAGGCGCACGGGATCCGGCTGCGGCTGTTCCGGCCGGACGACCTGGTGGACCTCGTCGCCGCCGCCGCGGATCCGCTGACCCGGCGGTTCATGACCGGCCTCCCCGACCCGTACACGGAGGAGAGCGCCCACTGGTGGATCACCGAGGGGGCGCCGGCGGCCTGGGCCGGCGGCGGCGCGGCGTACGCGGTCGCCGATCCGGCCACCGACCGGCTGCTCGGCACCGTCGGCCTGGGCACCCCGCTGCCGGAGCGGCGGCAGCTGGAGATCGGCTACTGGATGGCGCCGTGGGGGCGCGGCCGAGGGGTCGCCACGGCCGCCACCCGGGCGCTGGCCGAGCGGGCCTTCGCCGCCGGGGCCGCCCGGCTGGAGCTGCTCACCGCGCCGGAGAACGCGGCCAGCCAGCGGGTGGCGCTCGCCGCGGGCTTCCGGCACGAGGGGGTACGCCGGGCGGCCGGCACCGCCCGGGACGGCAGCCGCTACGACCTGGTCGCCTGGGTACGCCTCGCCGACGACCCGCCCGGGCCGACCGCCCGGCTGCTGCCGGACCTGCCCGGGGGCCGGCTCACCGACGGCGTGGTCGCCGTGCGCCGCCTCGGGCCGGCGGACGCGGATCCGCTGCACCGGCTGCACACGCTGCCGGAGGTGGTGGCGAACCGGGTGCCGCCGGTCGCGCCGACGCGGGAGTCGATCGAGCGGCGCTGCCGGCTCGCGGAGAGCCACTGGCTGGCCGGCAGCTCCGCCGATGTCGCCGTGGTCGACGCGGGCACCGGCGCGGTGGTCGGGGGCTGCGCGCTGGTGTACGACGAACCCGCCACCGGTCAGGCCATGTTCGGCTACAGCATGCTGCCCGAGGCGCGCGGCCGCGGGCTGGCCACCCGGGCGGTGGGGCTGCTGGCCGGCTGGGCGTTCGACGTCGGGCTGGCCCGGCTCTGGGCGGGGACCCGGCCGGAGAACGTCGCCTCGCAGCGGGTGCTGGAGAAGGTGGGCTTCCGCCGGGAGGGGCTGCTGCGCGGTCGCCTTCCCGGGCCGGCCGGCACCCGCATTGACTCGGTGATCTTCGGTCTGCTGGCCGAGGATCGGGTCCGCTGACGGCGGGAGCCGTGGTGGTGGGCCACCACGGCTCCCGGTCGGTCTGCGATCGACGGTGGTCAGGGCGCCGTGTCGAGCGAAATGATCCCGTAGTCGTAGGCGTGCCGGCGGTAGACCACGCTGGGGCGGCCGGACTCCTTGTCCTGGAACAGATAGAAGTCGTGGCCGACCAGTTCCATCTGGAACAGGGCGTCGTCGACGGTCATCGGCTCGGCGGGGTGCACCTTCGCCCGCGCGATGTGCCACGGCTGGCCGTCGTGCTCCTCGGTGACGTACTCGTCGTCGGGTCGGTCGGCGACCGCGGTCGCCGTACGGGAGCCGTTCAGCGCCGCCAGCCCGGGCCCGTCGAGGTCGGCCACCGGCAGGTCGGCGGTGGCGGCGGCGACGGAGAGCGGCGCGTGCCGCCCCCGGTGCACCCGACGCCGGTCGGCCGCCCGGCGGAACCGGGTGTCCAGCTTGGCGATGGCCGCGTCCAGCGCGCTGTAGAAATCATTCGTGCAGGCCTCGGCCCGGATCACCGGTCCGCGCGTCACGCAGGTGATTTCCACCCGCTGGCAGTGGTCGGCCTGGCGCGGATTGCGCTCGTGGAACAACTCGACATCCACGCGAATGAGCTTGTGGTCGTAGCGTTCGATCTTCGCGAGCTTTTCGGCTACGTGCACCCGGTAATGGTCCGGCACTTCGACGTTACGGCCCTTGACCACGATGTCCACGTGACCTCCCTTGTTCGGACGGTCGTTCGGTCCGGAATCTCTCCGGTCGACGCCCCCAGGGAGCTGCCCCGCTCGGCGTCGACCGGTTGGTACGGCTACGCCTCCTTCCAGTGCCGGGGAAGGGTGATGGACCTCCTACCCCCGACACGGAAACGCTAACTCCTGTACGGCCACCAGTCACCCCTGGTTGCCGAGAGAGGCCGCGAAATTTAACAGGTCATACACCATGGGGTGAAACGGAAACACGAAGCGTCACTGATGGTGCCGTTTTTGCGTTGCGGCGAGCACCGCCGCGGCGTTTGGCGTCATTCCCGCCGCGTGCAAGACCCGGCTCACCGCCGCAAGTGTCGCCCCGGTGGTGACGATGTCGTCGAGCAGCACGATTCGCCCGTCCACTCCCGGCCGGCCGGGCCGGCGCAGCCGGAACGCCGCGTCGGCCGCCGCGGCCCGCCCGGCGCTGTCCAGCGCGACCGAGTCCGGCCGGGGCAGCGCCCGCAGGGGGTGCCGCACGCGTACCGGCCAGCCGG
>NZ_RJLN01000078.1 GCF_003725545.1 Micromonospora solifontis
GCCGACCCCGCACCCTGCCCGGGCTGGCGCTGGTGAACCTGGTCCGCACCCCCGGCCGGACCCTGCTCGGCGCGGGCGCGCTGGCCATCGGGGTGGCCGCGCTGACCCTGGTCGCCGCCGCCGCGTACGCGTTCCGGGGCGCGATCGTGGGCAGCCTGCTCGGCGACACCGTGTCGCTCGGCGTGCGCGGCGCGGACGCCCTGGCGGCGGTGGCCACGGTGCTGCTCGGCGCCGCCGCGGTCGCCGACGTGCTCTACCTGAACATCCGGGACCGCGCCGCCGAACTGGCCACGCTGCGCGCCACCGGTTGGACCGACGCCGCGCTCGGCCGCCTGGTCGGCTACGAGGGCTTCCTGCTCGGCGCGCTCGGCGCGCTGACCGGTGCCGGGCTCGGGCTCGGCGGGGCCGCGTGGCTGGTCGGTGAGCTGCCGCCGGCGCTGCTGGCGGTGGCCGCCACCGTGGCGCTCGCCGGGGTGGCGGCCACCTGTCTGGCGGCGCTCGCCCCGGCCGCGCTGCTGCGCCGGCTGCCCACCGCACGACTACTGGCAGAGGAGTGACCATGGACGCCACCGGCAGCACGGTCCGCACGGACGGACTGGTCCGGGAGTTCCACACCGGCGCGGAACGGCTGACCGCGATCGACGACGTCTCCGTGGAGATCGCCGCGGGGTCGGTGGTGGCGCTGACCGGGCCGAGCGGCTCCGGCAAGTCCACCCTGCTGCACCTGATCGGCGCCATCGAGCGGGCCGACCGGGGCACCGTGACCGTCGACGACGTGGTGGTCACCGGACTGCGCCGGGCGGCCCTGGCCGGCTACCGCCAGCGGGTCGGGTTCGTCTTCCAGCGCTACCACCTGCTGCCGGCGCTGACCGTGCTCGACAACGTGATCGCACCCGTGCTGCCCCAGCGGCGGGGGCGCGCCGACCGCGCGGACCGGGCCCGGGAGCTGCTGGCGGCGGTGGGGCTGGCAGGTCGGGAGCGCGCGCTGCCCGCCCAGCTCTCCGGCGGCCAGCAGCAGCGGGTGGCGATCGCCCGGTCGCTGATGGGCGCACCTCGGCTGCTGCTGGCCGACGAGCCGACCGGCAACCTCGACTCGACCACCGGCGCGCAGATCCTCGACCTGCTGCTCGACCTGCGCGACCGGCACGGGATGACGATCCTGCTGGCCACCCACGAACAGGCCATCGCCGCCCGCTGTGACCGCCTGATCCGCCTCAACGACGGCCGGCTCGTCGAGGACGTCGACCTCACCGACGGTGAGGATCCCGCCGACACCTACGACCGGGCCAGCCGGCTGCGGCTGTAGGGGGTGCCGGGTCAGCCCGCGGGGCTGGCGGTGCGGACCTGCTCCGCGATGCGCTCCGCGACGGAGCGGGCAACCGACTCGGTGGCGGCCTCGACCATGACCCGGACCAGGGGCTCGGTGCCGGACGGGCGGAGCAGCACCCGGCCGGTCTCGCCCAGCTCGGCCTCGGCCAGCTCCACCTCGGCGCGGACGGCCGGCGCGGCGGAGCCGACGGTCCGGTCGCCGACCGGCACGTTGATCAGCACCTGGGGGAGCTTGGTGACCACCGAGGCCAGCTCGGCCAGGGACCTGCCGGTCTCGGCCATCCGGGACATCAGGTGCAGCGCGGTGAGCACCCCGTCGCCGGTGGTGGCGTACGCGGGCATGACGATGTGCCCGCTCTGCTCGCCGCCGAGGGCGAGGCCGGAGGCGCGCAGCTCCTCCAGCACGTACCGGTCGCCGACCTTGGTCTCGACCAGCCGGATGCCCTGCGCGGACATGGCCAGGCGGAGGCCGAGGTTGCTCATCACGGTGGCGACCAGGGTGTCCTGGGTCAGCTCGCCGGCCTCCCGCATGGCCAGGGCCAGGATCGCCATCACCTGGTCGCCGTCGACCTCGTCGCCGTCGGCGGTCACCGCGACGCACCGGTCGGCGTCGCCGTCGTGCGCGATGCCCAGGTGCGCGCCGTGCTCCACCACGGCGGCGCGGAGCGCCTCGATGTGGTTCGAGCCGCACTCGTCGTTGATGTTGAGGCCGTCCGGCTCCGCGTGGATCGCGATGACCTCGGCGCCCGCCTCCCGGTACGCCACCGGCGCGACCTCGGCGGCCGCTCCGTTGGCGCAGTCGACCACGACCTTGATCCCGTCCAGCCGGTGCGGCACGGTGCCCACCAGGTGCTGGACGTAGTGGTCGGCGCCGTCGAGCAGGTCGTGCACCCGCCCGACGCCGGCGCCGGTCGGCCGCTCCCAGGCGGTGGCGGCATTCGCCTCGACGGCCGCCTCGATCCGCATCTCGATCTCGTCCGGCAGCTTGTGCCCGCCGGCGGCGAAGAGCTTGATGCCGTTGTCCGGCATCGGGTTGTGCGAGGCGGAGAGCATCACGCCCAGGTCGGCCTTGGCCTCGGCGGTGAGGAAGGCCACCGCCGGGGTGGGCAGTACGCCGACCCGCACCACGTTGGCGCCGGCGCTGGTGAGCCCGGCCACCACGGCGGCCTCCAGCATCTCGCCACTGGCCCGGGTGTCCCGGCCGACCACGGCGAGCGGCGGATGGCTCCGGTCCGTCTCGGCCAGCGTGTGGGCGGCGGCGACCGCCACCGCGAGCGCCAACTCCGGAGTCAGATCCGCGTTCGCCCGCCCGCGTACGCCGTCCGTGCCGAACAACCGGCCCATACCCGCCACCCTCCGAGGGAAGTGCAGTGAAGAAGGAGAAAGCGGAACGGCCGGGCCACCTCCCGCGAAGGGAGGCGGACCCGGCCGTCCGTCAGAAGTACAAGGCGCTGGTGGTGATCAGCGCTTCGAGTACTGGGGAGCCTTACGGGCCTTCTTGAGGCCGTACTTCTTGCTCTCCTTGACCCGGGCGTCACGGGTCAGGAAGCCGGCCTTCTTCAGGGCCGGGCGGTCGTCCGGCTCGCTGACGATCAGCGCCCGGGCGATGGCGAGGCGCAGCGCGCCGGCCTGGCCGGTGGTGCCGCCGCCACGCAGGTTGGCGATCACGTCGAAGGCCTCGGCCTTCTCGGCGGTGACCAGCGGGTCCTTGATCAGCTGCTGGTGCACCTTGCTCGGGAAGTAGGCCTCGAGGTCGCGGCCGTTGCAGGTGATCTTGCCGCTGCCGGGGACGATGCGGACCCGGACGATGGCCTCCTTGCGCCGACCCACGGTCTGGATCGGGCGGTCGCCACGAGGCGCGCGGGCGACGGGCGCCGGCGCCTCGGTGGCCTCAGGGGCAACCTCGGTGGCGGTGATGTCGGTCATGCTGATTCCTTCGCCCGCGCTCACTGCGCGATCTGCTTGATCTCGAACGGCACCGGCTGCTGCGCGCCGTGCGGGTGCTCGGCACCGGCGTAGACCTTCAGCTTCTTGATCAGCTGACGGCCCAGCTTGTTGTGCGGGAGCATGCCCTTCACGGCCAGCTCGATGGCCCGCTCGGGCCGCTTGGTCAGCAGCTCGTCGTAGCCGACCCGCTTCAGGCCACCCGGGTAGCCGGAGTGGCGGTAGGCGATCTTCTGCTGGCGCTTGTTGCCGGTCAGCGCGACCTTGCCCGCGTTCACGATGACGACGAAGTCGCCCGTGTCGACGTGCGGCGCGAAAGTCGGCTTGTGCTTGCCACGCAGCAGCGTGGCGGCGTGGGTCGCCAGGCGGCCCAGCACGACATCAGAGGCGTCGATGACGTGCCACTGACGCTCGATCTCACCCGGCTTCGGGCTGTACGTACGCACAGGTCTACCTTGTCTCGTCGTCGGTCTGGGGTCGCGCGCCGAGGTGACCAGGGCTTCCCGGCCGGACCAGCGCGCACGAACGACCAAGCGTACCTGATGCGGCACGCCTCTGAATGTCGTACAACAGCAGGCAACGATACCCGGCCGCCCGGCGGCAGGTCAAAACGGGGGGTCACCCAGCGTGCCCCCCGCTCCGACGATGGTACGGATCACACCCCGGCCCGCGCCATCCGTGATCCGGGACGGACGTAGGCGACCCAGGTGACCGCGAGCAGCACCACGAAGAAGCCGACGTAGAACCGGAGGGCCGGCTGGATCCCGCCATAGGTCGACTTCGCCCAGGCGTAGCAGATCGGGACGAGGAAGCCACCGAAGGCGCCGATCGAGGAGATCACTCCGAGCGCCCCCGCGGCCTGCCGTCGCATCGCCAGCATGGTCTCCGGCGCGCCCCCGAGGTCCTCGCCCTTGACCTGGAAGATCCGGGAGATCATCCGGTAGGTCGAGCCGTTGCCGACCCCGGTGGCCACGAACAGGAACATGAACGCGCCGAAGAACACCGTCAGGTCCCGGTGCTCGACGGACCAGAGGGCCGCGTACGCCCCGACCGCCATCAGCAGGAAGCTGGCCACGGTCACCCGGGCGCCACCCACGGCGTCGGCCAGCCGGCCGCCGAGCGGGCGGAACACCGACCCGATGCCGGCGCCGAGGAACGCCCAGGCGAGCGCGATGTCCGAGCGGCCGAACACCGACGTGAGCAGGGTGGGGAACGCCGCCGAGTACCCGATGAACGAGCCGAAGGTGCCGATGTACAGCAGCGACATGAGCCAGGTGTCCCGGTGCCGCAGCGCGGACCAGACCGGCCCGACGTCCGCCTTCGCCTCGGCCAGGTTGTCCATGAACAGATAGGCGCAGACCGCGGCGGCCACCGCCAGCGGGATGTACATCAACCCCGCGCGGGCCAGCGCGAGCCCGCCGCCGAGCACGACCACCTGGGGGACCAGGAACTGCACCACCGCGACGCCGATGTTGCCGCCCGCCGCGTTCAGGCCCAGCGCCCAGCCCTTCTCCCGCTCCGGGTAGAAGAACGAGATGTTGGCCATGCTGGAGGCGAAGTTGCCGCCACCGAAGCCGGCGGTGGCGGCGATCAGCACCAGCGGCAGGTAGCCGATCTGCGGATGCTCGACCGCCCAGGCCAGACCGGTGCAGGGCAGGATCAGCAGCAGCGCGGAGACGATCGTCCAGTTCCGCCCGCCGAAGACCGGCACCGCGAAGGTGTAGGGCAGCCGCAGCAGCGCGCCGACTCCGCTGGGCACCGCGGTCAGCCACAGCTTCTGGCTGGTGGTGAGCTGCCAGCCGACGTCGCCGAGCCGGACGACGACGATGCTCCAGAGCAGCCAGACGGAGAACCCGATGTGCTCGGCGAGGATCGAGAAGATCAGGTTCCGGCGGGCGATCCGGCTGCCGACGGCCCGCCAGAATGCGGCGTCCTCCGGCGCCCAGTGAGCTATCCACCGGCCGGGCCGGCGTCCGAGGTCGACCTCGCCGCTCTCGGCGGTTTCGGCAATGGTGGTCATCAGCGGTTCTCCTCACGGCCGGGCGGTGGGCGTCCAGTGGCGCCTGCCCGGCCGGCCGGGTGACCGGCCCGGGGCGGCGCCCGGCAGAAAGGTAGGCAGCCGGAATTACCGCGAGGTTCGTCCCGGAAGTCAGCGACGCAACACCCGCCGCACCGGCTCCGGCGACCCGTGGTGAGGAGTTCCGGGTGCGGTCAGAGCTCCTGGAGGATGCGCAGGGCCCGGCCGACGCGCTGCATGGTCTCGGTGTCGGCCACGTCCACGCATTCGGTGAACCACTTCTTCATCGGCGAGGAGAGCCGGTCGGGCATCACCACGTACCCGCCCATCGGCACGGCGAGCGGCGAGTCCCGCAGCAGGGACTCCTCGACCACCTCGGCCACCATCACGATCGGCACGTCGGTGGAGTTGTAGACGTCGGAGCTGATCACCAGACCGAGGCGTTCCCGGGCGCCCGAGATCCGCCAGACCTCTCCCCTACGCAGCACGCGGTCGCCCACCGCCGAACAGCGCGTCGTCGACCAGCGCGGCCTCCTGGGCGTCGGCCAGGGCCGCGGACTCGAGGTCGAGGCCGGCCCGGCCGACGGCGGCGGCGTGCGCGGTGAAGACCTCGCGCAGCGCCTTCTCCCGGGCGGCCTGGTCCATCCAGGCGGAGAGGGAGAGCCCTTCCCGCTTGGCGAACCGGCGCGCCTCCTCGATCGTCTCGTCGGAGAACGACAACGTCACCTTGGCGGTCATGCCGAAGAGATTACCCACTGGTATGACCGCCAGTCATCCCGTCGCGCGCCGGTCGGCGAACCGGACATCCCGCCGTCGCGGGCACGAGCCGGACGATCGCCCGGGTCGGCGGGTCAGCCGATCCGGCGGCGGCCGCCGAAGACCGCGAAGCGCCACTCCTTGAAGAAGCAGTCCACGTCGGCCAGCCCGGCCTCGGTGAGCCAGTCGCACTGTGCGGTCACCGGCGCCGGCCGGTCGTGCCGCATCCGCTCCCGGGCCGCGGCGATCTCCGCGGCGTCCGAGCCCAGTTCGGTGATCCGGGCGGTCCAGACCTCGTCGTAGCGCCGGTCCAGCGCGGGGGTCGGGCCGGCCACCTGCTCGGCGTTGACGAAGACCCCACCCGGCGCCAGGGCGTCGGCCGCCCGCCGGTAGAGCGCCCGCTTGCCGTCGTCGTCGAGGTGGTGGATGGCCAGCGCGGAGACCACCGCGTCGTAGCGGCCGGCGGGCAGCGGGTCGGTGAGGTCGGCGAGCACCGTCCGGTGTGGCACGCCGCGGGCCGCGAGGTGACCCGTGGCCACCGTGAGCATGCCGGGCGCGGCGTCGACCAGGGTCAGCCGGATCCCGGGAACCGCGGCGGCGAGCAGCACGGAGAGCAGGCCGGTGCCCGCGCCCAGGTCGAGCACCTCGGGGGTACGCCCCGCCGCGAGGGCCGCCCGCAGCGGCGGCGCGGCCACCTCGACCGCGGTGCCGTAGAAGGCGTCGAAGCAGGGCACCAGCCTGCGCCGGGCCTGGTCGTAGCTGGCCGCCACCGCGTCGAACGCGTCCGCCACACCCATGCCATCTCCCACTATCCAGGAAAGTTGTCTCACATTCTAAGCCCAGCGGACCGGTCCGTCACCCCCGTGCGGTGTGAGCCGCTCTTGACAGGACCGAAACAGAAGGGACCCGGACCGGAAACCGCCTCCCGGCACGCTTCTGCGACATGACAGACGGTGCGCGCGTCGCGACGCTGCCGGGGACACCGCCCCGCGAGGCAGCCACGCACTGCCCGTACTGCGCGCTGCAGTGCGGCATGGTGCTGCGCGAGACCGGCCGGCGGATCGAGGTGGCTCCCCGGCAGTTCCCCACCAACCGCGGCGGCCTCTGCCAGAAGGGCTGGACCGCGGCGGAACTGCTCGACCACCCGGACCGGCTGACCACCCCGCTGCTGCGCGACCGGCCCGGCGCCGAGCTGCGCCCGGCGAGCTGGGACGAGGCCCTCGACCGGGTGGCCGCCGGCGTGCGCGCCGCCCAGGACCGGTACGGCCGGGACGCGGTCGCCGTCTTCGGCGGTGGCGGCCTCACCAACGAGAAGGCGTACGCGCTCGGCAAGTTCGCCCGGGTCGCGCTGCGGACCCGGCACATCGACTACAACGGACGCTGGTGCATGTCCTCGGCGGCGGCGGCCGGGCTGCGCGCCCTCGGCGTCGACCGGGGGCTGCCGTTCCCCCTCGCCGACCTCGGCCGGGCGGACACCCTGCTGCTGGTCGGCGCCAACCCCGCCGAGACCATGCCGCCCCTGCTGCGGCACCTGACCGACCAGCGCGAGCGGGGCGGCCGGCTGATCGTGGTCGACCCCCGGTCGACCGCCACCGCCCGCCTCGCCTCCCGGCACCTGCAACCGCTGCCCGGCACCGACCTGGCGGTGGCCAACGCGCTGCTGCACATCGCGCTCACCGAGGGCTGGCTGGACCGGGCGTACGTGGCGGAGCGGACCACCGGCTTCGACGAGGTACGGCGGACCGTGGCCGGATACTGGCCGGCCGAGGTGGAACGCCTCTCCGGGGTCCCGGTGGCCGACCTGGAGGCGACCGCCCACGAACTGGCCACCGTGGACCGGGCGATCATCCTCACCGCCCGGGGCGCGGAGCAGCACGCCAAGGGCGTGGACACGGTCACCGCCTTCATCAACCTGGCGCTCGCCCTGGGGCTGCCCGGCCGCCCCGGCTCCGGGTACGGCTGCCTCACCGGCCAGGGCAACGGGCAGGGCGGGCGGGAACACGGGCAGAAGGCCGACCAGCTCCCCGGCTACCGGCGGATCGACGACCCGGCGGCCCGCGCGCACGTGGCCGGGGTGTGGGGCGTGCCCGTCGACGACCTGCCCGGGCCGGGCCTGCCCGCGTACGCCCTGCTGGACTCGCTCGGCACCGCGACCGGCCCCCGGGCGCTGCTGGTCTTCGGCTCCAACCCGGTGGTGTCCGCGCCCCGCGCGGCCCGGATCGAGTCCCGGCTGCGCGACCTGGACCTGCTGGTGGTCGCCGACTTCCTGCGCTCCGAGACGGCCGCGCTGGCCGACGTGGTGCTGCCCGTCGCGCAGTGGGCCGAGGAGGACGGCACCATGACCAACCTGGAGGGTCGGGTGCTGCGCCGCCGGGCGCTGCGGGAACCGCCGCCCGGCGTCCGCACCGACCTGGCGGTCCTCGCCGCCCTCGCCGACCGCCTGCAAGGAAGGGCCCCTTCTTATCGCGAAATGCATAACAAGGGGCCCCTCCTAACTCCGGAGGAGGCGTTCCCGACCGATCCGCGGGCGGTGTTCGAGGAGCTGCGCCGGGCCTCCGCCGGCGGGCCGGCCGACTACGCCGGGGTCACCTGGGACCGGATCGACGCCGACACCGGTGTCTTCTGGCCCTGCCCCGACCCGGACGGGCCGGACACCCCCCGGCTCTTCGCCGACCGGTTCCCCACCCCGGATGGCCGGGCGCGGTTCCACGCGGTGCGCCACCGGCCGGCCGCCGAGCCGGTCTGTGCCGAGTACCCGCTGCACTTCACCACCGGCCGGGTGCTCGCCCAGTACCAGTCCGGCGCCCAGACCCGGCGGGTCGCGGCGCTGCGCCGGGCCGCGCCCGGCGGCTTCGTCGAACTGCACCCCGACCTGGCCGACCGGCTGGGCGTGGCGGACGGGGACGAGGTGCGGGTGGTCTCCCGCCGCGGCGACCTGCGTGCGCCGGCCCGGCTCAGCCCGGCGATCCGGCCGGACACCGTCTTCGCGCCGTTCCACTGGCCCGGCGCGGCGCGGGCCAACTCGGTCACCAACGACGCCGTCGACCCGATCTCGGGAATGCCGGAGTTCAAGATCTGCGCCGTCCGGGTGGAGAAGCCATGAACGTGATCATCATCGGGTACGGGATGGCGGGCGCCCGGCTCGCCGCCGAGCTGCACGCCCGGGACGGGGACCGGAAGGTCACCGTGCTCGGGGCGGAGCCGCACCGGGCGTACAACCGGATCATGCTGTCCACCCTGCTGGCCGGGAAGATCGGCGAGCCGGACGTGGAGCTGGCCGAGGTCGCCGGGCAGGGCGTGGACGTGCGGACCGGAGTGGCGGTGACCGCGATCGACCGGGCCGCCCGGGAGGTACGCACCGCCGACGGCGACCGGATCGGCTACGACCACCTGGTCCTCGCCACCGGCAGCCGGGCTCTGGTGCCGCCGCTGCCCGGACTGGACCCGCTGCCCGAGCGGGTGGTCCCGTTCCGCACCCTCGACGACTGCCGGCGGATCCTCGCCGCCGCCCGGGGAGCCCGCAGCGCCCTGGTGCTGGGCGGCGGCCTGCTCGGGCTGGAGGCGGCCCGCGGGCTCGCCGCGCGCGGGCTGGACGTGACCGTGGTCCACCCGATGGGCCACCTGATGGAGCGGCAGCTCGATCCGCCGGCTGGCGCGGTCCTCGCCGGCACCCTCGCCGGGCTGGGCGTCCGTACCGAACTGGCGGTCTCGGCCACCGCGGTGGCCACCGACGGCGACCGGGTCCGCCTGGACCTCGCCGACGGCCGCGCGCTCACCGCCGACCTGCTGGTGCTCTCCTGCGGCGTACGCCCCGACACCGCGCTGGCCGCCGACGCCGGGCTGGCCGTGGAGCGGGGCGTGGTGGTGGACGACCGGATGCGGACCAGCGACCGGCGGATCTCGGCGATCGGCGACTGCGCCCAGCACGCCGGGGTGCTGACCGGGCTGGTCGCCCCGGCCTGGGCGCAGGCGCGGGTGGTCGCCGAGGTGCTGGCCGGGTCGGACCGGCTGACCCGGTACCGGCCCCGCCCGATGGTGACCCGGCTCAAGGCCGCCGGCATCGACCTGGCCGCGATGGGCGACGCCATGGACGACGCACCGGCCGACGAGGAGCTGACCTTCGCCGACCCGGCCCGGGGCACGTACGCCCGGCTGCGGATCCGCGACGAGCGGCTGACCGGCGCGATCCTGCTCGGCGACAACCCGGCGGTCGGCACGGTGGTGCAGCTCTTCGACCGGGGCGCGCCGGTGCCCGCCGACCGGCGCTCGCTGCTGCTCGGGCGGGCGTTCGGCGCCGCCCCGGCCGCGCCCGCCGCGTCCCCGGCGCTGATGCCCGACGCGGCCACGGTGTGCCAGTGCAACGACGTGAGCAAGGGCGCGCTGGTGGCGTGCTGGCGGGCCGGCGCGCGGACCGTCGCGGAGCTGTCCACGGCGACCCGCGCCGCCACCGGTTGCGGCGGGTGCCGGGACGCGGTCGCCGGCATCGCCGACTGGCTCGCCGCGGCGGACCCGGTGGGAGCGACGCGGTGAACGGAGAGCGGGGACGGCAGAACGGAGGTGGGGCGATGAGCGGCGGCAGGCTGGTGGTCGTCGGCAACGGCATGGTGGGGCAGCGGTTCGTCGAGGCGTTGCGGGCCCGGGATCACGACCGGCGCTGGCGGGTGACGGTGCTGGCCGAGGAGGGGCGGCCGGCGTACGACCGGGTGCGGCTCTCGGCCTTCTTCGACGGGGTGAGTGCCGAGGAGTTGAACCTGCACACCCCCGACGACGGGGTGGAGCTGCGGCTGGGCGAGGCGGTGCGCGACATCGACCGGGACCGGCGGGTGGTGCGCACCGCGGCCGGCGAGCACCCGTACGACGCCCTGGTGCTGGCCACCGGCTCGTACGCCTTCGTGCCCCCGGTCGACGGCACCGACCTGCCGGGGGTGTTCGTCTACCGGACGCTGGACGACCTGGCGGCGATCCGGGCGCACGCCGAGGGCCGGCGGACCGGAGCGGTCATCGGTGGCGGCCTGCTCGGCCTGGAGGCGGCGAACGCGCTGCGCCTGCTCGGGCTGGCGACCAGCGTGGTCGAGTTCGCGCCCCGGCTGATGCCGGTGCAGGTGGACGAGGCGGGCGGGGCGATGCTCCGCCGGTACGTCGAGGAGCTGGGGGTCACCCCGTACCTCGGGGTGGCGACGAGCGGGCTGCGCCCCGGCCCGGACGGCACGGTCGCCGCGCTGGAACTCGCCGACGGCCGCACGGTCGACGCCGACCTGGTGGTGGTGGCCGCCGGCATCCGGCCCCGGGACGAGCTGGCCCGGGCGGCCGGGCTGCCGCTCGGCCCGCGCGGCGGTGTGCTGGTCGACGCCACCTGCCGCACGGCGGACGAGCGGATCTGGGCGGTCGGCGAGTGCGCCGCGGTGGACGGCACCTGCCACGGCCTGGTCGCCCCCGGGTACGCGACCGCCGAGGTGGTCGCCGACCGGCTGCTCGGCGGGGCGGCCACCTTCCCGGGCGCGGACACCGCCACCAAGCTCAAGCTGCTCGGCGTCGACGTGGCCTCGTTCGGTGACGCGCACGGCACCACCCCGGGCTGCCTGGACGTCACCTTCACCGACCCGGCCACCCGCTCGTACGCGAGGCTGGTCCTCTCCGACGACGCGAAGACGCTGCTCGGCGGCGTGCTGGTGGGCGACGCGAGCGCGTACCCGACGCTGCGGGCGAGTGTCGGCGGGCCGCTGCCCGCTCCCCCGCTGGCGCTGCTGGCGCCGGCCGGCGGCGCCGGCGCCGGGGCGGGCGCGCTGCCGGCCGCCGCGCAGGTCTGCTCCTGCAACGCGGTGACTCGCGCCGACATCGACACGGCGATCGCCGGCGGCGCGGTGGACGTGCCGGCGCTGAAGGCGTGCACCCGGGCCGGCACGAGCTGCGGCTCCTGCGTGCCGATGCTGAAGCAGCTGCTGGACGCGGCGGGCGTGCAGCAGTCGCGGGCGCTCTGCGAGCACTTCGAACTCAGCCGGCAGGAGCTGTTCGACACCGTCCGGGTCCGGGGCATCCGGACCTTCTCCCAGCTCATCGCCGAGCACGGGCGGGGGCGCGGCTGCGACATCTGCAAGCCGGTGGTGGCCTCGATCCTCGCCTCGCTCGGGACCGGGCACGTGCTCGACGGCGAGGCGGCGTCGCTGCAGGACACCAACGACCACTTCCTGGCCAACCTGCAACGCGACGGCAGCTACTCGGTGGTGCCCCGGATCCCCGGCGGCGAGATCACCCCGGACAAGCTGATCGTGATCGGCGAGGTGGCCCGGGACTTCGGGCTCTACACCAAGATCACCGGCGGGCAGCGGATCGACCTGTTCGGCGCCCGGGTCGAGCAGCTCCCGCAGATCTGGCGCCGGCTGGTCGACGCCGGCTTCGAGTCCGGCCACGCGTACGGCAAGGCGCTGCGCACCGTGAAGTCCTGCGTCGGCGAGACCTGGTGCCGGTACGGGGTGCAGGACTCGGTCGGGCTGGCCGTGGCGCTGGAGCTGCGCTACCGGGGCCTGCGCGCCCCGCACAAGCTCAAGTCGGCGGTCTCCGGCTGCGCCCGGGAGTGCGCCGAGGCGCGCAGCAAGGACTTCGGCATCATCGCCACCGAGTCCGGCTGGAACCTCTACGTCGGCGGCAACGGCGGCTTCCGCCCCCGGCACGCCGATCTGTTCGCCACTGATTTATCCACAGAAGCGCTGATTCAGCTAATCGATAGATTCCTGATGTACTACATCCGCACCGCGGACCGGTTGCAGCGCACCGCCGCCTGGATCGAGGCGATGGACGGCGGCCTCGACCACCTGCGGTCGGTCATCGTGGACGACTCGCTCGGGCTCTGCGCCGAACTCGACGCGGCGATGGCCCGGCACGTCGCGTCGTACTCCGACGAGTGGCGCGACGTGCTGGAGGACCCAAAACGGCTGCGCCGGTTCACCTCCTTCGTCAACGCACCGGACGTGCCCGACCCGTCCATCACCTTCGCGGTCGAACGCGGCCAGCCGGTGCCCGCCCGCGGGGCGGCGCCGACCCCCGTCCCCGACCGCCCCCACCAGCCCGTCGCGCTCGGCCTCCCCGAGGTGCGGCGATGACCCCGCGGACCGATCAGCCTCACGCGAAGGAGTGACCCGATGACCCTGACCGCTCTGCGCCCGACGGCCACCCTGGACTGGACCGCCATCTGCCCGCTCGACCGGCTCGATCCCGACCGCGGGGTCGCCGCCCTGGTGGACGGCGTGCAGGTCGCGCTCTTCCGGACCGGCGGCGAACTGTACGCGGTGGACAACCTGGACCCGGTCGGCGGCGCGTACGTGATGTCGCGGGGGATCGTGGGCAGCCGGAAGGGCATGCCGACGCTCGCCTCGCCCCTGCACAAGCAGGTCTACGACCTGCGTACCGGGCAGTGCCTGGACCTGCCGGGCGTGGCGCTGCGGCGACACGAGGCGCGCTGCCGGGACGGGCTGGTCGAGGTGCGGTTGCGACAGGAACAGTGATGCGGGACGAACTGGCCGGCTTCACCATCGGGGTGACCGCCGACCGGCGGCGCGACGAACTGGCCGCGCTGCTGCAACGGCGGGGCGCACGGGTGGTGCTCGCCCCGGCGCTGCGGATCGTGCCGCTCGCCGACGACACCGACCTGCGCGAGGCCACCCGCGCCTGCCTCGACCGCCCGCCGGACGTGCTGATGGCCAACACCGGCATCGGGATGCGCGGCTGGCTGGAGGCGGCCGAGGGCTGGGGGCTGGCCGAGCCGCTGCGGGGCGTGCTCGGCCGGTCCTACGTGGTCGCCCGGGGCCCGAAGGCGACCGGCGCGATCCGGGCCGCCGGCCTGCGGGAGCACTGGTCGCCGGCCTCGGAGAGCTGCGATGAGGTGATCGACCACCTGGTCCGCCGGGGCGTGGCCGGCCAGGTGATCGCCATGCAGCTGCACGGCGAACGGCAGCCGGAGTGCACCGAGGCGCTGGAGGCGGCCGGGGCCACGGTGATCGAGGTGCCGGTCTACCGCTGGGCGCCGCCCACCGACCCGGCCCCGCTGCACCGGTTGATCGACCTGGTGGCCGGGCGGCTGGTAGACGCCGTCACGTTCACCTCCGCGCCGGCGGCGGAGGCGCTGCTGCGGGCGGCCGGCGACCGCACCGACACGGTGCTGGCGGCGCTGCGGGGGGACGTGCTGGCCAGTTGCGTCGGCGCGGTCACCGCCGAGCCGCTGGTGCGCCGGGGGGTGCCGGTGAGCGCCCCGAACCGGGCCCGGCTCGGCGCCCTGGTACGGACGATCGTCGACGAGCTGCCCCGGCGGACGGTGAGCGTGAAGGCGGGTGGGCACCTGCTGACCCTGCGCGGGCACGCGGCCGTGGTCGACGGGGCACTACGGCCGCTCGCCCCGGCCCCGATGGCGGTGCTGCGGGCGCTCGCCGCGTCGCCCGGCAAGGTGCTGTCCCGCACGGCGCTGCTGCGTACCCTGCCCCGGGGCGCGGACGAGCACGCGGTGGAGATGGCGGTCGCCCGGCTGCGGGTCGGGCTGAACGCGCCGCGCGTGGTGCAGACCGTGGTCAAGCGCGGCTACCGGCTCCGGGTGGACTGAGAGGAGGGGCCCCTGCGGTACCGCAGGGGCCCCTTCTCACCAGTTACGGCGGCCCGGCGGTCAGCCGACCGGGGCCGCGAAGCCGTGCTCGGCCTGGAGGCGGAGCATGGCGTGCTCGACCACGGTCACCAGCACCTGCTTGACCGAGTCGCGTTGCCGGGCGTCGCACATCACCAGCGGCACGTCCGCCGGGATCGCCAGCGCCTCGCGGACCTCCCCCGGCTCGTACTCCGGCGCGCCGTCGAACCGGTTCAGCGCCACCACGTACGGCAGGTTCCGGTTCTCGAAGTAGTCCAGCGGGGCGAAGGCGTCGGTGATCCGCCGGGTGTCCACCAGCACGGCGGCGCCCACCGCACCCCGGATGATCTCGTCCCACATGAACCAGAAGCGGGTCTGACCGGGCGTACCGAAGAGGTAGAGGATCAGGTCGTCGGCCATGGTGATCCGGCCGAAGTCCATGGCGACCGTGGTGGTCTCCTTGCCCGGCACCTTCGACGGATCGTCGATGCCCACACCGGCCGCGGTCATCAACGCCTCGGTGGTCAGCGGCTGGATCTCGGAGATCGCGCCGACCAGGGTCGTCTTGCCCACGCCGAAGCCGCCCGCGATCACGATCTTCGCGGAGATGATCTCCCGGCTGCGGTTCGCCCCGGCGGGGTCATAGTTCGCGAAGTCCACTCAGCACCCTTCCAAGCAGGTTCATCCGCGCCGCGAAGCCCGTCGCGGGAGCGGCAGTGTGTAGCGTCAGCAGGCCCTCGGCCACCAGGTCGGCGACCAGCACCCGGGTGACGCCCAGCGGCATCCGGGTGTACGCGGCGATCTCCGCCAGCGACTGCGCCCGGCCCTCGCAGACCGTGGCGATGCGGTACTTGTCGTGCCCCGCGAACCGCGCCTCGGCGCACTGGGTGGCGGTGCAGGACAGCACCGCCTCCAGCGCGATGTTCTGCAGCGGCTCGGTGCGGCCACGGGTGACCGCGTACGGCCGCACCAGCGCACCACGCGGATCCCGTCGTGGTTCCATCTCGCGATCACCTCCCTCCGTACGGAGCCGGGCCGGCTCCGGATCACCAAGTCACACCGCACGCCCGGTCAGGACCGGATGGCGTCCCTCGGCAGCGGGGACAGGGCCTGGCCGACCCGCTCCACCAGCAGCGCCATCTCGTAGCCCACCTGGCCGACGTCGCAGCTGCGGGCGGCCAGCACCGCCATCGACGAGCCGTCGCTGATGGACATCAGGAAGAGGTATCCGCTGTCCATCTCGATCACCGTCTGGAGCACCCCGCCCGCGCTGAACATCCGGGCGGCGCCTTCGGTCAGGCTCACCACGCCGGAGGTGATCGCAGCGAGCTGGTCGGCCCGGTCCGTGGGGAGGTCGCGGGAGGAGGCGAGCAGCAGCCCGTCCGCGGACACCGCCACCACGTGCGCGATGCCCGCCACGCTGTCGGCGAAGTTGGTGAGCAGCCAACCCATGTCCTGCATGGCCGCTGGCCTGTTCATCGGTTCGTCTCCTTGGTCGAGGTGCTGTTCAGGTCCGCGCCGGCCGTCCGACCCCGCTGCACACCGCGGTGGTAGGCCGACAACAGGCCGCGTACTTCGTCCGGCGTACGCCGGGTCCGGGCCCGCGCGCCCTTCGGCTCGATGCCGCCGGGCACGAGCTGGGCCTGCGGCACCCGCTTGGGCAGGCCGGAACGGGTGGTGCCGCCGGTGGTGGGCTCCGCGGCCCGGCTGGCCCGCGACCAGCCCTCGTCGGCGGCCGTCCGCCAGGCGTCCGCGCTCGCCGTCGGCGCGGGTGCGGCGGGAGGCGGGGTCGCGGCGGGAGGGGGCGTGGCCGGCACCGCCGGCGGAACGTACGGGGGTGGGGTGGTCACGCCCGAGGCCTGGGCGCCCGGGGTACGCGTCGGCAGCGGCGGCGGGGCCGCGGCGACCGGCTGCGCCGGGACGGCCGCCGGCTCGTCGAACTGGGGTCGGGTGAAGATGGTCGTCTCGTCCTCGCCGTGCGAGCGGAACCAGACCGCTTCCATCTCCCGGAAGATCGGCGCCTCCGCCGGCTGCTCCGGCCGGGCGGGCACCGGGGCGGGCGGCGGGGCCGCCGCGGCCGGCTGGTACGCCGGCGCGGACTGGTACGCCGGCGGCGCCGGGATGGAGGCGACCGGGGCGGTGCTGGCCGCCGCGTCCACGCCGGGGGTCCGCTTCGGCAGCGGGTCCCGCGTGGGGTACGCGGCGGTCGAGCCGCCCATCGCGTAGCCGGCACCGGAGACCGGGGTCGACGGCGCGGGCGGCGCGGACGCCACCGGGGCGGTGGTCGGCAGGGTGGGCAGGCTCGGCAGCGCGCCGGTGGCCGCGCCCGCCTGCACGACCGGGCCGGTCTCCCGCGCCTCGGCGGCCTGCCAGCGGGCGGGCGGCGGGGTGGCGCTACGCCACTGATCGGTCAGCGTCGCGGTGCCGCCCCGACTCCCGCCGGCCAGCGCGTCGCCGGCCGACGAGCCGAGCTGGCTGAGCGGAGACTGCTCGACGGCGAGCGGCTGGCGCGGGCGGGTCAGCGGGGCCTGGCCCCGGTTGGCGGGCAGCACCACCGCGGAGTTCGGCAGGGTCACCTGGGCGACCGTGCCGCCCTCGACGTTGCGCCGCAGCTCCACCCGGATGCCGTACCGAGAGGCGAGCCGGCTCACCACGGCCAGACCCATCAGCCGGAACGCGGCCACGTCCACGGTGGGCGGAGCGGCCAGCCGCCGGTTGAGCGAGTCCAGCTGCTCGTCGCTCAGCCCCAGGCCCCGGTCCTCGACCTGGATCAGCACGTAGTCCCGGATCCGCCGGCCGTCGGCCACCACCGTGGTGTTCGGCGGCGAGAAGCGGGTGGCGTTGTCCAGCAGCTCGGCGACCAGCCGGACCACGTCGTTCACCGCGTGCGCGGCGACCGAGATGTCGGTGTCGACGGTGCCGAACTCGATCCGGTTGTAGAGCTCGACCTCGGACTGGGCGGCGCGCAGCACGTCGACCAGGAGGGCGTCCTCGCGGCGCGGCACGGCCGAGTCGGCGCCGGCCAGCACCAGCAGGTTCTCGTCGTTGCGACGCATCCGGGTGGCCAGGTGGTCCAGCTCGAAGAGCTGGGCCAGCCGTTTCGGGTCCTCCTCGCCGCGCTCGATCGCGTCGAGCTCGCCGATCATCCGGTCGACCAGGCTCTGCGAGCGCCGGGCCAGGTTGAGGAACATCGCCGAGACGCTGGTCCGCAGCGCGGCCTGCTCGGCCGCCACCCGGACCGCCTCCCGGTGGACCACGTTGAAGGCCACGGCCACCTGGCCGACCTCGTCGCGGTTGGGCAGCTTGATCGGGTCCCGGACCTGCTGGACGATCTCGTCCACGCCGCCGTCGCCGATGGCGTTGACGTTCTGCAGCCGGCTCACCGCGTCCGGCAGGTCGTGGTTGGCCACCGCCAGGGCGCCCTCGCGCAGCCGGCGCAGCGAGTCGTTGAGCGAGCGGGCCAGCATCACGGCCAGGGTCACCGCGATGACCAGCGTGAGCAGGACGAGCAGGCTCTCCACGACGGCCTGCCGGAGGACGTCCGCGCGCACCGTGTCGGCCTCGGCCAGCAACCGGTCCTGGAGCTGGATCTCCGCCCACCGCATCAGGTCGTCGACCGCGCCGATCGCGGCGCTGGCCTCGTCCCGGGTGACCAGCGGCGCCTGACCGACCGAACGGGACAGGTCATTGGCAACCCGGTCGGCGAGCTGCACCGCGTCGCCGGAGACCGTGCCGTCCACCAGGGACCGCTGCGCGGGTTCGGCGGCGCGGGAGAACGACAGCAGCGACTCCTGCTGGCCGGTCAGGGTGGCGACGAAGGAGGAGAACTGCTCCTCGTCGAGCCGGCCGCTGGCCAGCGCGGTGAAGGCGACCGCCTGCTCCTCGGCCACCTCCGCCTTGGCGTGCGAGAAGGCGGCCACCGCACGGCGGGCGTCGGCGATGCTCTCCGCGCCGGGCTGCTGGGCGAGCGTGTCGCCGTACGCGATGAGGTCGCTCAGGATGATGCCGTAGCGCAGGCTCGCCTCCGCGACCGGCATCTGCTGCCGGTCCAGCACCTCCTGGCGGGTGCCGTTCAGCGTGCCCAGGTGGTCCTCGATGACCTTCAGCCGGTCGCGGACGGAGGCGGGCACGTCACCGATCCGGCCCCGCTCCTCCCGGTACGCCGCGATCCGCTCGTCGGTGCGCCGTACCCGCAGGTTGTAGTCGTCCGGCTTCTGGTCGGGCACGGCCAGGAAGGCGGCCGCCGCCATCCGCTCCTTGTGCAGGTCCTGGGCGAGCGCCGAGACGTCGATCGACAGCGCGGTCAGCGCCCGGATCCGGCTGGCCTCGTAGGCGCCCTCGCCGACCGAGACGAGTCGGATAGTTGCCAGTGCGATGACAGCGGCCACCGGGACGACCAGGATGAGGGCGAGCTTGGACCGGATCCGGGCGTCACGCAGCCGCGGCAGTCGCCGTCGCCGGTTCCGCTGGTCGGCACCTTGACTCGCGGGCAGGGTCGTAGGTCCGGTGCTCACGACATCGCCTCCGTCGATTCTTCCACGCCTGACCCGCCGACCCGTGCCTGGTACGGCGGCCAGCGCCGCGCGCGGCACGGCCGCGATTTCATCAGACGAAATCCTGTTTGGGAAGCCGCAGTCGGACAGGAAACGGTCGGCGATGACTCAACCTCTGCAGCGGTCAACTAATACCTTCATTTCCTCAGGCCCCTGAACAGGGGATGTAACTCCAGAGTGGTCGGACGAATCTGCGCAGTAATTGTCGGTTAACGTTCCGTGTCCCCAACATGTGGGACGGGCGTCCCGAAACGGCCCCCGACCTCCGCGCTTGACCACACGGCCCGGCATTGGCAAGGTTTTGCAGGCTTCGCGCACACCGTACGGCACACCAATCCCGTTCCTCCACTGAGGACGGATGAGCGGCGGTGATCGGGCGTACACCCGCGCCGCACCTGGAGGACTGAGTTGAGCCCCATCCGCTCCGCGAGCATCGCGGCGCTCGCATCGGCCGTGCTGGCCACCACGCTCACCGGCTGCCAGTTCGGCGGGGAGCAGCAGGACACCACCCCCATCGTGATCGCCGCGGACCTCGAACTGTCCGGCGCCTCCACGCCGATCGGCAAGGTGTACCAACGGGCACTGGAACTGAAGGTCGAGCAGTTGAACGCCTCCGGCGCACTGGGCGGCCGGAAGATCGAGCTCAAGGTGAAGGACAACCGCTCGGACGCCGCGGAATCGTTGCGCAACATCAATGATTTCAGCGGCGACTCACAGGTAACCGCCATCATCATGGGCGGCTGCAACGAATGCGCGACCGGCGCGGTCCGGACCATCGGCGAGAAGCGCATTCCGACGATCGCGCTCGCCTCCTCCGGCGCGATCACCGAACCGGTCGCCGAACGGCGCTACGTCTTCAAGCTGGCCCCGAACGCGGCCGACAACGCGGCGGCCCTCACCGCCGAGCTGAAGCGGCGCCGGCTCGACAAGGTCGCGGTGCTGCACAGCGCCGACGGCTACGGCCAGGAAGGGCTGTCCGCGCTGCGGGGCGAGCTCGACAAGGCCAGCCTCGACGTGGTCCGCGCGGAGGCGGTACGCACCACCGACACCGACGTCAGCAGCCAGGTCGCCGCCCTGGTCGACAAGAAGCCGGACGCCCTGGTCGTCTGGACGCCCCCGGAGCAGGCGGCCCTCGCGGCGGCGGCGGCCCGGCAGGACCGCTTCGCCGGCTCGCTCTTCTTCGACGCCTCAGCGGCCGGCGACCTCTTCCTCGGCGCCTCGTCCCGCTCCGCCGAGCGGGCGACGCTGATCTTCACCCAGACCATGGTGATCGATGACGTGATCGCCACCACCCCGGCCAAGGCGGCCCGCCGGCAGTGGTTCCAGGAGTACACCGCCCGATACGGCGGCTACAACGGGTTCTCCTCTTTCGCGGCCGACGCGGTGCAGCTGATCGCGGACGCCGAACTGCGCGCCGGCGGCGAGCCGGGCACGGTGGACCGGGACCGGCTGCGCGACGTCCTGGAGACCTCGCAGCTCGACGGCCTCACCGGCCCGATCCGGATCACCCCGGACAACCACTCCGGACTGATGCCGCAGGCACTGACGACGCTGGTCGCCCGCGGCGGCCGCTGGCGTCTCGCGAGCTGAGTCACCGACCGGGATCCCGGGAAGGAGGCGGCCCCTCGACGGGCCACCTCCTTCCGGGTCCCCGCCTCAGCGGGCCGAGGTGGTGGCACGCACCCAGGGGAGCGCCAGGCGTTCCACCAGGGTGAGCGCGGAGTAGAGCAGGATGCTCATGATCGCGACCAGGACGATCGCCGCCCACGCCGTCGCGGTGTCGCCGACCCCGTTGTACTGGAGGATCTGGTAGCCGAGCCCGGGCTTGTCGGAGTAGAACTCCCCGATCACCGCACCGATCGCGGCGAGCGGCATGGCCACCTTCAGCCCGACGAAGATCTGCGGCAGGGCGGCCGGGAGGCGCACCTTGCGGAACGACTGCCACCAGGACGCATTCCACGAGCGGGCCAGCTCGGCCAGGTCCGCCGGGGTGGTGGTCAACCCGGTCGCCGTGGAGAGCACGATCGGGAAGAAGCAGAGCAGGAACACCATGGTCAGGATGGGCTTCTGCCCCCAGCCCACCGCCACCACCAGCAGCGGGCCGAACGCGATCTTCGGCACCGCGTTCACCGCCACCAGCAGCGGCGCGAACATCCGTTCCACCCGGTTCGAGGCGGCCAACGCCATCCCGATCAGCACCCCGGCGGCCGTGGAGAGCAGGAAGCCGAGCAGGGTCATCCAGACCGTGATGCCCAGGGCCGGCAGCAGCACGTGCGCGCTCTCGATCAGCCCGTGCCACACGGCCTGGGGCGGCGGCAGCGTCGCCGGGTGGATCAGGTGCAGCCCGGAGGTGACCAGCCACCAGGCCGCCACCGCGATCACCAGCCCGAGCGCCGGCAGCGCCACCGCCGAGGGGCGTACGCCGAACCGGCTCCGGACGGCCGGCGGTACCGGCTCCGCCGTCCGGGTGGCCGTCAACTGCGCCACGCTGTCCTCCTCTCCGCCGACCGCCCGGCCGGCACGCGGAGGGGGTGCGCCCCACCGGGTACCCCGGCGGGTGCGCACCCCCGCGTCCCGAGCCGACCGGTCAGGCCTTCGGCACGAGGTTGAAGTCGATGAGCTGTTCGGGGGTGAGGTTCTGCTTGAGCGCGCCCGCGCCCTGGAGCAGGGCGATGCTCTTGGCGACCCGGCCCTGGTCGAGGGTGCCGATCGCGGTGCCGGAGTTGCTGGAGCGGACGTAGGCGGCCATCAGCTGGAGTTCGGCGGCGGCCGCCTGCTCGTTGGCCGCGTCCACGTTCTTCTTCAGGATCTGGCCGGCCTCGTCCGGGTGGGCCAGCGCGTACTCCAGGCCCTTGAGCAGCGCCGCGGTGAAGCGCTTGACCATCTCCGGCTTCTCCTTGGCGATCTTGGTGGAGGTGATCAGCACGTTGCCGTAGAGGTCCTGCATCACGTTGCTGTAGGGCAGCACGACCGGCTTCTTCTTGGTCACCGCCTGCACGGTGGGCTGCCCGACGACGAACTGGCCGATGCCGTCGACCTGCCCGGAGGCGAGGGTGCCCATCAGCGTCTGCGCCTCGCCGTTGACCCAGGTCACCTTGCTGGCGTCGATGCCCGCCAGCCGCGCGTACGTCGGGAAGAGGTTGCGCACGACGGAGGTGGGGGTGTCGGCGAGCTTCTTGCCCTCGAGGTCCTTCGGGGTGGCGATGTGCTTGCCCTCGACCGAGACGATGGCGGCCATGGTCCGCTGCTGGATCCCCGCCACCCCGATGAAGTCCTTGGCCTGGCCGTTGCCCATCTGGAGGATGGCGCCGGTCAGGTCGACCGGGCCGAAGTCCGCCTGCCCACCGGTGATGGCCTGGAGGATGAAACCGGTGCCCTGGCCGGGCTTGATGTCGACGTCGAAGCCGGCCTCCTTGAAGAAGCCCTTGTCCTTCGCCACCCAGGCGTAGGAGTCACGGCCGAAGTTGCCGAACGAGGTGAGGTAGGTCACCTTTTCCAGGGCCGCGCCACCGGCGGCCTTGGTGTCCCCGGACTTGTCCGAGTCGCTGCTGCAACCTGAGACCAGGGCGAGGGCGGTGGCCAGCGCGGCGGCGGCGACCGTACGGGTCAGCCTTCTCATCAGTGCACCATGTCCTTTCCGACCAGGCCATGTACTGCCCGGACGGGTCGTGGGTCCGACGGTGTCGGCAGGAGGGGGCAGCCGACAGGACCGTCGTGAGGGGACTCTTCGCGCGCAACAGCGTACGAGAAGCTCAGGCGAGGATGTCCGGGCGTACGGTTGCGGAACGGAAACGAAGTTGCTTGACGGAAAGTGGACTGTCGTCCACCCCGGACGGTGCTATAAGGAGCCACTCCGGCTACGCTAGCCCGGCCCGCGTTCAGCGTGCGGAAGGGAGCTGGCGGCGAGATGATCCGACTGTCCGCGGTGTCCCGCACCTTCGACGGCCGCTCCGGGCGGGTCGAGGCGCTGCGCGGCATCGACCTCGACGTCGCCGAGGGCGAGTTCGTCGCCGTACTGGGGCGCTCGGGCTGCGGCAAGTCCACGCTGCTGCGCATGATCGCCGGCCTGCTCCCGGTCACCGCGGGCCAGATCACCGTGGCCGGTACGCCGATCACCAAGCCGCGCCGCGACATCGCCATGCTGTTCCAGCGGCCCGCGCTGCTGCCCTGGCGCTCGGTGCTGGACAACGTCCTGCTGCCGGTCGAGATCTTCGGCTGGCGCCGGGCGAAGCACCGCGACCGGGCCCGCGCGCTGCTGGAGATGGCCGGCCTGGGCGGCTTCGAGAAGCGCCTGCCGCACGAACTCTCCGGCGGCATGCAGCAGCGCGTCTCGCTCTGCCGGTCGCTGATCGGCGAGCCGCGCGTGATGCTCATGGACGAACCCTTCTCGGCGCTCGACGCGCTCACCCGGGAGGAACTCTCCGGCGAACTCCAGCGGGTGCACATGGAGACGAAGGCGACAATCGTCTTCGTCACCCACTCGATCGACGAGGCGGTGCTGCTCGCCGACCGGGTCGTCGTGCTCAGCCCGCGTCCCGGCCGGATCCGCGAGATCGTCGAGGTCAAGGTGCCCCGACCGCGCACGCTGGGCCGCCACGCGCACCTCGCCGACGTGGCCAGGATCAGCGCCGAGCTGCACGAACTGCTGATGGAGCGGGACGCCCCGCGCGGCGTCCCCGCGCCGGCCGGACCGGCGGAGCCGGCCGAGCCGGCGGAGGAGCCGGCGTCGACCGGCGCGGGAGGAAAGTGACCATGCGGGTGTGCGTCTTCACCGAGCCGCACCGTGGGGCCAGCTACGACGACCAGCTCCGGTTCGCCCGGCGGGTCGAGGAGACCGGTTACGAAGGCTTCTTCCGGGCCGACCACTACCGGGCCATGGGCGACGAGCCCGCGCTGCCCGGCCCCACCGACGCCTGGCTGACGATGGCCGCGCTGGCCCGGGAGACCTCCCGGATCCGGCTCGGCACTCTGGTCACCTCCGCCACCTTCCGGCCGCCCGGTCCGCTGGCCGTGATGGTGGCCCAGGTCGACCAGATGAGCGGCGGCCGGGTCGAGCTGGGCATCGGCGCCGGCTGGTTCGAGCGGGAGCACACCGCCTACGGCATCCCGTTCCCCCCGGTCGCCGAGCGGTTCGACCGGCTGGCCGAACAGCTCGAGGTCGTCACCGGGCTGTGGCGCACCCCGCTGGGCGAGACGTACAGCTTCAAGGGCGAGCACTACCAGCTCCTGGACGCGCCGGCGCTGCCCAAGCCGGTGCAGCGGCCGGGACCGCCGGTGATCGTCGGCGGGCGGGGCCCGAAGCGCACCCCCGAGCTGGCCGCCCGGTACGCCGACGAGTTCAACATGCCGTTCAAGACGGTCGCCGAAACGGCCGCCGCGTACCAGCGGGTGCGCGAGGCGTGTCAGCGGACCGGGCGGGACGCGTCGGGACGGGCACCGCTGGTGCTCTCCGCCGGCGTGGTGGTGGCCATCGGCCGGACCGACGCGGAGGCGCAGCGTCGGGCCGCCCCGTTGCACGTCAAGAGCGCCCTGCCGCCGGAGGACCCGGTGGTCGGCTCCCCCGCCCAGCTCGTCGACCGGCTCGGCGAGTTCGCCGCGATCGGCACCACCCGGGTGCACCTGCGCCTGATCGACTTCGACGACCTCGACCACCTGGAGCTCATCGCCGCCGAGGTGCTCCCCCAACTGGACGGAACCCGATGACCGACCTCTCCCCCGACGTCGAACTCAGCCCGGTGGGCCAGGAGATCGTCTACGAGAACGACCGGGTGCGCGTCTGGCACATCCGGCTGGAGCCGGGCGAGCGGCAGCCGCTGCACCGGCACGACCACCCGTACCTGGTGGTGGCGATCCAGGGCGCGAAGAACGTGGTGCAGACGATCGACGGCACGAGGATCGACGCCGACGAGCCGACCGGCGGGGTGGTCTACCGCGACCCGGGCGCCGTGCACATGCTGACCAACGTCGGGGACACCACCTATCTGGCCCGGCTGGTCGAGCTGAAGTAGCCACGCCGAAACCACCTCGCGCGCCGCGCGGTGGCAAGGTGGCGATCGGGCGCACCTGGCCGTAACGTGCCCGACATGGCCTTTCGGACGTGGGGCAGACTGCTGCTCACGGCGCTCGGGGTGAGCGTGCTGGCCGGAGCCGGCCAGCTCGGCATCGCGTACGGCTTCGGCGTCGTACGCCTCGACGGCGCGTTCGCCGACGGTTCGGTCAACCGGTGGCCCGCCCAGCTCGCCTGGGTCGGCTGGTTCGCCGCGGTCGCCGCCGTGGCCGGTGCGGTGCTCACCGAACGCCTCGCCCGCCGGGACGGCTTCCCGGGCGGCACCACCGAACAGCTCTCCGTGGCCGGCGCCGCCGCGCTCGGCGCGATCGTGGTCGCGCCACTGTGCATGCAGCCGGCCCGGGCCGCCGAACTCGGCGGCACCGTCGACCCGGTGTGGGCGGTCGGCATCTGCGCCATCCTCGGCGCGCTGGTCGGGGCGGGCGCCTCGATCGCGGTCCTGCTCAAGCCGCCGTTCGGGTGGAACATCGTGCTGACCGCGGCGGCGGTCTGGCTGCTCGCCCTGCTCTCCGTCACGCCGACGGTTGCCTCGGCCCGCCCGCTGCACACCGTACGGCTGGGGGTGCTCGAACCGTCCTGGCTGGACGCCGAGGCCGCCCAGCGGCTGGCCATGCTGATCCTGCCGACGGTCGCCCTGCTCGCCGGCGCGGCGGTCGGCGCGCTGGCCCGCCGCCGTGGTCACCCGCCGCTGGTGGGCGGGGCCGCCGGGGCGGCCGGGCCGGTGCTGCTGGCCTTCGCGTACCTGACCGCCGGGCCCGGCGACGCCATCGACCGCTACCAGCTGGCCCCCTACTACGGGGCGCTGATCGCGGTCGCCGCCGGCGTGCTCGGCTCGGCCGCCACCACGGTGCTGCGCCGACCGGCCGTCGAGGCCGGGTCCGACGCCCTCGAGCCCACCGACATCCTCCAGCCGCTGCCTCCCTCGCCGGCCATCCCCGGCGCCCCGGAAGCCGGATCCTCGGCGCTCGCCGCGCGGCCGGCCCCCGATGGCGCGGACGAGACACCGACCGCGACGGCGGCGCCCGGCCCCGACGCGGCGGCGGACGCGCCGGGCTGGACCCGCCGGGGACCGGGACAGCGGGAGGCCGGCGGGCCAACCCCCGCCCACTGGGACTGGCCCGCGCCGGCGGGCGTCACCCCGGCTTCGGTACCGGCTGGCCGGACCCCCTGGGGCGACGTCCGCCCCGACCCGGAGCTCCGCCGCGCCGACCGGGTCGCCGAGGACGACCGGGCCGGCCGGCCCGACGACCCGGTGCCGACCAGCCTGTTCGGCAGCGCGGATCCGGACGAGGTAGGGACCAGCCTGTTCGGCAGCGCGGATCCGGACGAGGTACCGACCGGTCGGCCCGGCGACCCGGGTGAGGACGATGCGACCCCGGCCGACCCGGTCCGCGACGCGGGACTGGCCGGGTCGGCCCGGACCGGCCTGCCGGGTGACCCGGACGCGGACGTGCCGCCGGTCGCCGGGCGGGACACCGAGGACCTGGTGCGTTCCCTGCCGGTGCCGGGGCTGCTGCCGCCCGGACGGCGGACCGCCGCCATCGACGTGCTGGCCGCCGGTCGCCCGGTCGAGCCGGCCGGCCCCAACCGGGCCGAGCCGCTCCCGGACCCGCCGGCCGAGCGG
>NZ_RJLN01000079.1 GCF_003725545.1 Micromonospora solifontis
ACTGGGCGGGGCCCGGCGCCGATGCCTGGCCGGTGCCGCTGCGGCTCGCGGCCGGTCTCCTCGACGCCGTGGTGGCGCACGACGGGGGCGACGACCGGCGGGCCGGGTGGGTCCTGGAGCAGGTGCTCGACCTGGCCGAGCCGGAGGGCTACCGGCGGGTCTTCACCCGGGCCGAGCCGGGGGTACGCGACCTGCTCGCCGCCCACCTCGATTCCGGCACCGCACACTGGGCGACGGTGAGCGACCTGGTCCGGGGCGCGGACGAGCGGCGGGCCGGCGAGCCGGGCGACCGGTCCGGCGGGCCGGCGCGGACCCTGGACGAGCCGCTCACCGAGCGGGAGCTGACCATCCTGCGTTACCTGCAGAGCATCCTGTCCAACGTGGAGATCGCCAGCGAGCTGTCGCTGTCGGTCAACACGGTGAAGACCCACGTGCGCAACATCTACCGGAAGCTCGACGCGACCCGCCGCCGCGAGGCGGTACGGCGGGCGCGCGAGCTCCGGTTGATCTGACGGCGCAGCCGCCCGACCCGGGGCCCCGGGTCAGGGATTCGCGGCGGCGTCCACGGCGGCGAGCAGCTCCGCCAGGTCGTAGCCGCCGTCGTACCGGGTGTCGTTCACGAACAGGGTCGGGGTGCCGCTCACCCCGCTGCGGATGCCGCCGACGAAGTCCCGGCGGACCCGGTCGGCGTGGGCCTGCCGGCCCACCTCCGCGCCGATCTCGTCGGGCGGCAGCCCGAGCTGCTCGACACCGAGCGACAGGTGCACCGGATCAAGCTGGTCCTGGTGCTCGTAGAGCCAGTCGTGCAGCTCCCAGAACCGGTCCCGCCGGCCGGCCGCCTCGGCCGCCTCGGCGGCGCTCTCCGCGTACGGGTGCACGTTGGCGATGGGGAAGTGCCGGTAGACCAGCCGGACGGTGTCGGCGCGCTGGCGCAGCACCTCGGCCAGGTTGCGGTACGCGGCCCCGCAGAACCGGCACTGGAAGTCGCCGTACTCGACGATGGTGACCGGCGCGTCGACCGGCCCGCGGGCGTGGTCCGTCTCGGTCACCGGGATCCCCAGTTTGGCGGTGGTGACCTGCAGCGGGGTCGTCATCGCCCCACCGTCACGTGGTTGTGCACCTCACGGATGCCGGGGGCGGACCAGACCACCCGCTCGATCTCCTCCCGTTCGGGGACGGAGTGCACCAGCCCGGCCAGCACGGCGGTGTCGCCGTGCACCCGGACGCTGATCCCCTCCGCCTCGGTGGCGCCGTTGCGGGCGAGCGCGTCCACGATCCGCTCGGCCAGGTCCCGACCGTCGGGGCGGACCGCCGGCCGGACGGTGATGCCGTTGCTCACCCCGCGTACGCCGGTGAGCCGGCCGACCGCCCGCTCGGCGGCCCGCCGCTGGTACTCCCACTCGACCTGGCCGTGCAGGGTGACCCAGCCGTCGGCGACGGTCACGTCCAGCGCCTCAATCGGCACGAACGCGTCCCACTCCAGCGCCCGGCCGGCGGCGGTGGCGATCTCCGGGTCACTCTTCTCGGCGGAGGTGGCGATCCGGACGGCGAGGTCGTTGGCGACCGCCCGGACCCGGGCGACCCGGTGCGCGGCCCGCTCGGCGGCCCACTTCTTGGCGTAGCTGTCCACCCAGCCGGTCAGCGTCACCACGCCCTCGGACACGGTCACCCCGATCTCGTTGGGGCGTACCCGGGGTTCCCAGGTCAGCTCGTCGAGGACGTCCGACTGGATGTCCTGGTCGGTACGGGTGATCGTCTCGGTGGCCATGTGGTGGCTCCCTCCCGGATCGGTTCGCGGCGCGGCCGCCGGCGGCGTCCGGGCGACGCCGGCACGGTCGTCCGCACCATGATCCTGTCCGCACCCCGGGTGACCTGGCCTCATCCCCTCGGGGTGAGTGAGTTAGTTGGGAGCGCTTCCAAATTCGTGGGCGCAGCGGTTAGGGTGGATGTCCCTCGGCCCTGCGGGAGCCAAGCACGCCGACGGGGAGCCCGGGCAGCTCCCCATCCCCACCTTGCCTTGTCCCGTCCCGGGCAACCGAGAGGAACCCCGCCCATGCGCAGAAGTCTCGCCGGCGTGGCCGCGGCCGCGTTGGCCGCCACGGCGGCTGCCGTCGTCGTGCAGTTCGCCGCCACCCCCGCCACCCCGGCCGCCGCCGCCTCGGCCGAGCCGTACAGCTGGAAGAACGTCCGGATCGACGGCGGCGGCTTCGTCCCCGGCATCGTCTTCAACCAGACCGAGAAGAACCTGATCTACGCCCGGACCGACATCGGTGGCGCGTACCGCTGGGAGCAGTCCAGCCAGTCGTGGACGCCGCTGCTGGACTGGGTCGGCGCCGACAAGTGGGGCTGGAACGGCGTGGTCAGCCTGGCCACCGACCCGGTGCAGACCAACCGGGTGTACGCGGCGGTCGGCATGTACACCAACGACTGGGACCCGAACAACGGGGCGATCCTGCGCTCCACCGACAAGGGCGCCACCTGGCAGGCCACCGAGCTGCCGTTCAAGAACGGCGGCAACATGCCCGGCCGGGGCATGGGCGAGCGGCTCGCGGTCGACCCGAACAAGAACAGCATCCTGTACTACGGCGCCGAGGGCGGGAACGGCCTGTGGCGCAGCACCGACTACGGGGTGACCTGGGCCAAGGTGACCAACTTCCCGAACGTCGGCAACTACCGGGCCGACCCGAACGACAGCAGCGGCTACCAGAGCCAGAACCAGGGCCTGACCTGGGTGAGCTTCGACAAGAGCACCGGTACGGCGGGCAACGCCACGCAGACCGTCTACGTCGGGGTGGCGGACAAGCAGAATCCGGTCTACCGGACCACCAACGGCGGCGCCACCTGGGAGCGGATCGCCGGCCAGCCCACCGGCTACCTGGCCCACAAGGGGGTGGTCGACCCGGTCGGCGGCTACCTCTACATCGCCACCAGCGACACCGGCGGCCCGTACGACGGCGGCAAGGGTGACGTCTGGAAGTTCAACCGGGCGACCGGCGCCTGGACGCAGATCAGCCCGATCCCGTCGTCCAGCGGCGACGACTACTTCGGCTACTCGGGTCTGACCATCGACCGGCAGCACCCGAACACCCTCATGGTCGCCACCCAGATCTCCTGGTGGCCGGACGCGATCTTCTGGCGCAGCACCGACGGCGGCGCGACCTGGACCCGGATCTGGGACTGGTCCAGCTACCCGAACCGCACCAAGAAGTACACGATGGACATCAGCTTGGTGCCATGGCTGACCTTCGGCGCGAACCCGTCCCCGCCCGAGGAGACCCCGAAGCTGGGCTGGATGAACGAGTCGCTGGAGATCGACCCGTTCGACAGCAACCGGATGCTGTACGGCACCGGCGCGACCATCTACGGCTCCACCGACCTCACTAAGTGGGACAGCGGCGGCACGTTCACCATCAAGCCGATGGTCAAGGGGCTGGAGGAGACCGCGGCGCTCGACCTGATCAGCCCGCCCTCGGGCGCCCCGCTGATCAGCGGGCTCGGCGACATCGGCGGGTTCCGGCACACCGACCTGGCCGCCGTGCCGTCGATGATGTTCACCCAGCCGGTCTTCACCAGCACCACGAGCCTCGACTACGCCGAGACCAAGCCGGCGGTGATGGTCCGGGCCGGCAACTTCACCGACGCCGACCGGCCCAACGACAGCCACGTCGCCTTCTCCACCGACGGCGGCGCGAACTGGTTCCAGGGCACCGAGCCCGGCGGCGTCAACAACGGCGGCACGGTGGCCGCGTCCGCCGACGGCAGCCAGTTCGTCTGGGCGCCGGGCGACGCCGGCCAGCAGGTGGTCCGGTCGGTCGGCTTCGGCAACTCGTGGACCGCCGCCACCGGCATCCCGGCCAACGCCACGGTCGAGTCCGACCGGGTCAACCCCAACAAGTTCTACGGGTTCAGCGCCGGGAAGTTCTACGTCAGCACCAACGGCGGCGCGGCCTTCACCACCACCGCGGCAACCGGCCTGCCCACCAGCGGCGTCAAGTTCAAGGCGGTGCCCGGCGTCGAGGGCGACATCTGGCTGGCCGGCGAGGGTGGTCTCTGGCACTCCACCAACTCCGGCGCGAGCTTCACCAAGCTGACCGGCGTCGCCACGTCGATCAACGTGGGCTTCGGCAAGGCCGCGCCGGGGAAGACGTACCCGGCGTTGTTCACCATCGGCACGGTGGACGGCAAGCACGGCGTCTACCGCTCCGACGACACCGGCGCGAGCTGGGTACGGATCAACGACGACCAGCACCAGTACGGCAACGCCGGCGAGGCGCTGACCGGTGACCCGCGGGTCTGGGGCCGGGTCTACCTGGGCACCAACGGCCGGGGCGTCCTGGTGGCCGACCGGCTCGGTGGCACGCCCAGCCCGACGCCGACCTCCGCCAGCCCGTCCCCGACGTCGCCGAGTCCGTCGCCGACCTCGCCCAGCCCCACGCCGACCTCCGCGAGCCCGACCCCGACGAGTCCGGCGCCGACCACGCCGAATCCGGCCGGCGGTTGCACGGCCACCTACCGGGTGACCAACTCGTGGGCGGGCGGCTTCCAGGGCGAGGTGACGGTCCGCAACAACGGTTCGCCGATCAGCGGCTGGTCGGTGGCCTGGAACTTCGCCGACGGGCAGCGGATCACCCAGCTCTGGGGCGGCACGTACACCCAGAACGGCACTCTCGTGGTGGTCAAGGACGCCGGCTACAACGGCGCCCTCGGCACCGGCGCGAGCACCACCTTCGGCTTCCTGGCCAGTTGGAACGGGACCAATTCGGTGCCGTTGACCAGCTGCACCACCGCGGCCGCCGGCTGACGACCGCACCGAGCGCGATGGCCGTCCCGTCCACGGGACGGCCATCGCCGTGTCCGGGCCGGGTCAGCCGTCCAGGCCGACCGGGGAGTCCGGGCGGTCCACGTCCACGAACTCGATCTCGTCCAGCTCGCGGGCCCGGCTGCCGGCGGCGCGGGCGGCGGTGCCGGCGGCCCAGCCGAGCGCCGCGCCGGCCAGGGCCGCGGCGATCAGCAGGGTCCAGGGCAGCGCCGGCCGGCGGCCCGCGAGGGCGTCGAAGGCCAGGCCGGCCCGGCGGCGGGCCTCCTCGGCGGCGGAACCGACCAGGTCGGTGGCGTCGTCGGCCAGCCCCGAGCCGTTGCGACGGGCGGAGCGGGCGGCGTCCTTGACGCTGTCCCCGGCGGAGTCGAGCGCGGAGACGAGGTTCTGCCACGCCTGGTCGGCGATCCGTTCGGGCTTGCTCCGGCGGTCCAGCAGGGTGCTTCCGAACATCGTGTTACCTCCTCGGGGTGCCGGAGCTCCGGCCGGCGGGTCGGACTCTCCGGTGCTTATCCGGCGCGTGACGGTCTGCTCACCGGCCCAGTGCCCACCCCGGAGCCGGCACAAACCACTCCCGCCGCCCGGCGGCCGCCGAACGGCGCAGTCCGGGCGGAAGCCGCCGAACGCGCCGGGGCCGGCTACCAGCCGGACGGGCGGGATGCGGCTACCCTGGGTCGGCGGATCGGCCGGGCCCGGTCGATCGTTGCAGATTCAGAGAACGTGTCCAGGGAAAACAGGAACTCGAAGGTCCGGATTGGGATGCCCAGGTGTGCCCAGTCCGCGAATTGCTCATCCCGAGGGGTGGCGACCGAGGCCGTCGGAGGAATACTCTCGGTCGCGGCCCGCGTACTGATGAGGCGCCCGTACGGGCGAGTGGAGGTGCTCGCGTGAGCCTGTCGATCGTGAAGTCGGTTCTGCCGGGTGGTGTCATCCAGATCGCCCCGCGGGGCGAGATCGACGTCGACACCGCGTACGAGGTACGGGAAGCGATCGCCGAGGTGCTCGCGAAGGGCCGTCCCTCCCGCATCGAGCTGAACATGCGGTTGGTCACCTTCATCGACTCCGTCGGCATCAGCGCCATGGTGGCCGGTTTCCAGACCTGCGAGGTCAGCGGGGTGAAGCTGGTGGTCACCGAGCCGAGCCGCTTCGTGCACCGGCAGCTCTGGGTCACCGGCCTGCTCGGCCTCTTCGGCGCCCCCGAGCCCTACTTCGCCGACAGCGGTTCCGAGGTGCTGCCCGGGGCCTGAGGCCCCGCGTGGATCTTTCCCGGACTCCCCGCCGGCTCCGCGTCAGGTCGGCCCGGTTGCGGGACCTTCGACCGTTGCCAGGCCGGCCCCGGTACGGGACGATCGTGCGAACCGTCGATCGCGAGGGGAGTCCGGGGTTGCTCAGCAGCGACAGCTTCAGCTACACCGTGCAGGCGCGCTGCCCCAGGGCGGAAGCGTTCGCCCTGCTCAGTGACCTGACCCGGCAGGGCGAGCTGCATCCGCTGATCGTCCGGGTGCGCGAGCTGCCGCCGCGACCGGGCGCCCTCGCCAGCTACGCGATCACCGATCGGCTGGAGTTGGGCCCGCTGCACTTCCCGGTCACCTACCAGGCGGACGTGCTGATCGCGAACGAGGACGAGGTGGTGACCGTGGCCCGGCAGCAGCCGGCCACCACCGTGCGCAACCACACCCGGCTGCGGGACGAGCCCGACGGGGTGGTGCGGATCGACGTGGAGATCACCCTCTCCGCCCCGGCGCCCCTGTTCGGGTACGCCTTCCGGCAGGCCCGCGCCGCCCACCTCGGCCTGGCCAGCCGACTCGGCGCCACCCTGGAACAGGGGCACCCGGCCTGACTCAGGCGCCCCGCCCCGCCGGCACCGCCCGCCGGGTGGCCGGCACGGCCGCCCGCCGCAGCCGCCCCCACGGCTTGTACGTGGACAGCACGGTGGCGATCAGCAGCAGCGTGGTGGAGACGCTCGGCGCGACGACCAGGTCGACCCGGAGGTGGGCGTCGGCCGCGGCGCCCAACTCGCCGAGGTGCCGGATCCGGGGGGTCAGCAGCAGGAGCACCAGTCCGAGCATGACCGTGGTGAGGCCGAACTTGACCAGCACCCAGCGCCAGCGCAGCAGGCCCCAGGGGGTGAGCAGCGCGCTGGCCACCCCGACCAGCCAGGCCGCCACGCTCAGCGGCGCGAACAGCCAGGTCACCAGCAACCCGGCGGTCGGATAGACCACCTCGGGGTCGGCCCCGCGCAGCCCGGCGACGCCGAGGGTGAGCAGCACCAGGTCGGTGCCGAGCCAGCCCAGCGAGGTGACCAGGTGCAGCGTCAGCAGGGCCTTGCGCCCGGTGGGGGAGAGTCGGCTCATGCCGCCGATCCTGCGCCGCCCGGTGCGCGCCGTCGTGGGCCCGGCGACGACATCCGAGGTACGTCGCCGGACGTAGGGTGGCCCGCCGCCGGCGGGCCACCCCACGGCTCAGTAGACCGACAGGTGCACGTGGTTCGTGTGGTCGCTGGACGGGTCGCCGTTGCCGCCGCTGTACGCCTTCCACCCGCTGCTGGGCAGCCAGATCTGCTTGAACCAGATCACGTAGAGCACGGCGAGCGCGTCGGAGTTGCGGATGAAGTACGCCGCCAGGTTGTTGCCGTACGTCTTGTCGCCCCCGGTGGCCACGCCGCCGAAGCCGTCCTTCTGCGCCGCGAAGTCGCAGGCCCGGCCCTTCGGGTGCTCGCCGGAGCCGCTGGGCCGGTGGCACGAGACGTACCGGGTGAACCCGGCGGCCTTGGCCTGCTGGAGGGCGTGCAGCGTACGCGGGGTGATGCAGCCGTCGGCGGGCGTCGGGTCGTTGACGCTGCACGACTCCGGCGGCCAGGAGCCGTCGGGGTTGCGCTTCGCCGGGGTCGCGTTCGCGCTGGACGTGCCGCGGCTGCCGCTGCCGTCCGTGGTGGCCGCCCGCTTGTTGGCGACCTCCAGCGCCCGCTCGGCCTGCTGCTTGCGCTTGGCCATCACCGCGACCTGCTTGCGCTGCTCCTGGATCTCGCCGGTCAGCGCGGCCTGGGTGCGGGTGGCCCGGTCCCGGGTGTCGAGCAGTTCGCGCAGCGCCCGGTCCTCGTGCGCGGCGACCTGCGACAGCGCGGCGGCCCGGTCGAGGAAGCCCTCGGGGCTGCTGCTGCCGAGCAGCGCCGAGGCGGTGCCGAGCCGGCCGCTGCGGTACGCCACCGCGGCGATCTCGCCGACCTTGGCGTCGCGGCTGCCCAGCTCGGTGTTGATCGTGGCGAGCTGGGTGTTGAGCTGCTTCTGCCGGGCGACCGAGCGGTTCAGCGCCGCCCGCGCGTCCAGCCAGCCCTTGCTGGCCGCGTCGAGTTGGGCGCGCAGGGCCGGGGTGCCGCCCTCGTCGTCGCCGGGCGCGGCGGCGAGCAGGCCGGTCGGGGGAGCCGCCGAGGCGGGGGAGACCGGCAGGGTCGCGACGCCGAGGGCGAGCGCCGCGACGAGCAGGGCCGCCAACCGGGCGGCCGTCCGTCGTACAGGTGCCACTGATGGCATTCAGGTGTCCTTCCGTCAACCGCCGACCGGGTTAGCTGACGGGTTCGGGACGGAAGATCCCTACCGCTGACGCGGATGCACCCCAGGTACGTGGTTCCCCGGCTCGCCGAGTCCCGGCGATTAGGCGACGGCCCGCCCCCGGGCGCCGGTGGGCGCCCGGCGGAGGCCGCGACCGAGCCTACCGGCGGTCCGCCGAGCCGGCCCGCGGGCGGGGCCGGTCAGTCGGCATCAAAACCGGCGTAAGTGTACAATAACCACTTGAATTTAAGATTGTCCTAATTACCACTCGACCGACCCGCAGGCGCCGGCTGACGCTCCGGGCTCGATCTGCAACGTGGCGTGATCGATGTGGAAGTCCTCCCGCAGCGCGGCCCGGGCCGCCGCGAGGACGTCGCCGACCTCCGCGCCGGGGGTCGTGGTCAGGTGCGCCGAGGCCACCTCCATGCCGGAGGTGAGGGTCCAGACGTGCAGGTCGTGCACCTCGGCGACGCCGGGCACCGCGGCCAGCCGGTCGTGCACCGCGGTCACCTGGAGATGCTCCGGGGCGGCCTGCACCAGGATCCGTACCGCGGCCCGGCCGAGCCGCCAGGTGCGGGGCAGGATGAACACCCCGATCGCGACCGCGACCAGCGGGTCCGCCCACCACCAGTCGGTCACCGCGATGACCAGGGCGGCGCCGATCACCCCGAGCGAGCCGAGCAGGTCGCCGAGCACCTCCAGGTACGCGCCGCGCAGGTTGATGCTCTCCTCCGCCCCGGAGCGCAGCAGCGCGAACGCGGCCAGGTTGGCCAGCAGGCCGAGCACCGCGACGGCGAGCATCGGGCCGGCGAGCACCTCCGGCGGCTCGCCGAACCGGCGGACCGCCTCGACCAGCACGTAGATCGCGACCGCGCCGAGCAGCACCGCGTTGGCCAGGGCGGCCAGCACCTCCAGCCGGTAGAGCCCGAAGGTGCGCTGCGGGTCGGTGTCGGCCCGGCGGGTGGCGGTGATCGCCGCGAGCGCCATCCCGATGCCGAGCACGTCGGTGAACATGTGCCCGGCGTCGGAGAGCAGGGCCAGCGAGCCGGTGGCGAACGCGGCCACCGCCTCCACCACCATCAGGGCGGTGAGCAGACCGAACGCGGCCCAGAGGCGACCCCGGTGGCGGTGCGCGGCGTTGGTCACCGCACCGCTGTGGTCATGACCTGCGCCCACGCCCACACCCTCTCGTCCGCCGCCCCGCCCCGGCACAATCTATGCTCACATCGCTATGTGTGCAAATGAACGTCGGATGTCCGTCGGCCGTTCCCCGTCCGGTCCCACTCAGTCCACGGGGTCGAGCGTGGTGAGGCGCTGGGTGGCCCGGGAGAGCGCCACGTAGAGCGTCCGCACCCCGGAGCCCGGGTCGGCCCGGATCTCGCTCGGGGCGACCAGCGCGACCCCGTCGTACTCCATGCCCTTGGCCTGGAGGCTGGTCACCACCTGGAGCCGGCCGTCGCCGAGGTCGCCCAGCCAGCCGGCCACCTCGTCCCGGCGGGGCACCGGGGTGATCACGCCGACCGTGCCCTCGACCTCGGCCAGCAGGGTGCGGACCGCCGCCACGGTGGCCGGCGCCAGCTCGGCGGCCGGCACCGCCAGCTCGACCGGCTCGACGCCGGTGGAGCGGACCGCGGTGGGCAGCGGCAGCTCCGGGTAGAGCCGGCGGATCTCCGCCGCCGCCACCGCGAAGATCTCCGCCGAGTTCCGGTAGTTGGTGGTCAGCTCGTAGCGGTACCGGCGGCGGCGTCCCAGCGCCTGGTCGCGGGCCCGGGTCAGCTCCTGCGGGTCACCGGTCCAGGCGGTCTGCGCCGGATCGCCGACCACCGTCCACGAGGCCAGCCGGCCCCGCCGGCCGATCATCCGCCACTGCATCGGCGACACGTCCTGGGACTCGTCGACCACCACGTGGGCGTAGTCGCGGTAGTCCTCCGGCCGCTCCCGCGCGGCGGCCCGGGCCGCCCGCTGCCGGTCGGCGTACGTGCTCAACTCGCGGACGCCGCCGGCGAGCTGGAACGGGTCGCGCCTCGGCCGCCGCCGCTGGACCGGCTTGCCGAGCAGCGCGTCCAGCTCGTCCAGGAGCGCCACGTCGGCGATGGTCAGCCCCTCGGGGTCCAGGCTCCGGTACGCCTCGGTCAGCAGCCGGATCTCCGCCCCGGACAGCACCCCGGCGGCGTACCGGCGCAGCCGCTCGGGGTGGGCCAGCCAGCCGAGCACGTGCCGGGGGTGCAGCCGCGGCCACCACGCCTTCAGGAACTCCCGGAACTCCGAGCGCTCGATGATCTCGTCCTCGAACGCGGGCTGCTCCGGCAGCCGGCCGACCCGCAGCGTGCGGGCCTGCGCGTACAGCGCGGCGAGGACGCCGTCGAAGCCCGCCCGGCGCACCTCGTTGCGGCGTGCCCCGCGGGGCAGCGCCCGGTCCCGGATCGCCTCCAGCTCGGCCCGCTCCAGCCGGAGCAGCTCACCCCGGTAGAGCAGGCGCAGCTCGGTCGGGGCGTCCGGCACCGCGTCCCGGACCGCCCGCTCCAGCACCCGCCGCATCCGCAGCGAGCCCTTCACCGCCGCCACCTCGGGCGGGTCGGTCCGGGTCGCCGACATGCCGGGGAAGAGCGAGCCGAGCGAGTGCAGGGTGGCGGTCTCCTCGCCGAGGGACGGCAGCACCGAGGCGATGTACTCGACGAACACCCCGGACGGGCCGACCACCAGGATGCCGCCGCCGGCGTACCGGGCCCGGTCGGAATAGAGCAGGTACGCGGCGCGGTGCAGGGCCACCGCGGTCTTGCCGGTGCCCGGGCCGCCGGAGACGATCGTGACCCCGGTGCCGGGGGAGCGGATCGCCTCGTCCTGCTCCCGCTGGATGGTGGCGACGATGTCCCGCATGCCCCGCCCGGTGGCCCGGGACAGCGTGGCCAGCAGCGCGCCGTCGCCGACCACCGTCAGATCCGGCGGGGCGGACTCCGGGTCCAGCAGGTCGTCCTCGATCCGGGTGACCTTCTCCGCCGACGACTGGATCGTGCGCCGGCGCACCACGCCCATCGGCTCCGCGGGGGTGGCCTGGTAGAACGCGGCGGCGGCGGGCGCCCGCCAGTCCACCACCAGCGTCTCGGCGTTCTCCCCGCGCACGCCGAGCCGGCCCACGTGCAGCACCTGCCCGGTCCGCAGGTCCAGCCGGCCGAAGACCAGCCCCTCGTGCTCGGCGTCCAGCACGTACCGGCGCTGCGCCGCGTGGAACACCATCGCGTCCCGCTCCACCAGCGCGCCGAAGTTGCCCACCCGGGCCAGCCGGTAGCCCTCCCGCTCGGCCTCGGCGGCGGCGCGGCGCAGCTCCGCGAGCCGGGCGTACACCCGGTCGAGATGCCGCTGCTCGACGGCGATCTCCCGGTCCAGGGTGGTCTGGTCGCTCAACGCGGGGGCTCCCGATGGTGACGTGGCGGGCACGGCAGGCTGAATGAGGGTACGGGCCCGCGTCCCGGCCCCTTGTCGGGGCCATGCCGTCGCCCGGTCTCCGCCCGTGCCGGTTGCCCGTTATCCGGCCGTTCCCACCCGTTCCCGGCCGTTTTCACCGGTGCCGCAGAGGGCTCTCACGAGGCGATCGGCCGTTCCGGGGCCGGGGCCGGGGCGGCGAGGGTCTGTTCGAGGACGGCGGCGAGGGCGGCGTTGACCTCGTCGGGGCGCTCCATCATGAGCATGTGCCCGGCGCCCGGGCAGACGGTCAGCTCGGTGGTGGGCAGCGCCGCGGCGATCGACTCGGCACAGGGTGGCGGGGTGAGCCGGTCCCGGTCGCCGACCAGCGCCGCGGCCGGCAGGTCGCCGAGCGCGGCCAGGGTGTCCAGCCGGTGCTGGGCGCCGATCGAGGCGCGGAACCCGCCGATCGAGCGGAGCGAGGCGTGCGCCACCGCCGAGGTGACCAGCCGGATGTCGGCTGGATCGCAGCGGTCGCCGAAGAGCATCCAGCGGATGCTGGGCCGCAACGCCCGCAGCAGGGCGCGCGGCGGCCGCCAGGAACCGCACCGGGCCAGCACCCCGGCGCCGGTGGTCTCGGCGAGCCGGATCAGCCGGGCGATCCGCGGCGAGAGCCCGTACGCCGTGTGGGTGTGCCCCTCGGCGGTGGTGGCGACGAAGACCAGCCCGGCGACCCGGGCGGCGAAGTGCCCGGGGTGACGGTGCGCGTACTCCATCACCGTCATGCCGCCCATCGAGTGCCCGGCCAGCACGATCCGCCCGGCGGGGGCGATCTCGTCCAGCACCGCGGCCAGGTCGTCGCCGAGCTGGGCCAGGGTGGCGGTACGCAGGGCCATGCAGCTCGACCGGCCGTGGCCCCGGGCGTCGTAGGCCACCACCCGGACCCGGTCGCCGTACCGGCTCCGCAGGTCGGCGAGCTGGCGGTGCCAGCTGCGCCCGTCCAGGGTCCAGCCGTGCAGCAGGATCGCGGTGACCTCGGCGTCGACCGGCCCGGTGGCCTCGACGTGCAGGCGTACGCCGTCGGGAAGCCGTACCTCCAGCTGCTCCGTCATGGTCAACCTCCCCCGGGCCGGCCGGTGTCGTCGCACCGGCGTAACCCGGCGGTAACACCGGCTACCCGTCATGACAACACGCCAACCATGGCGGTGAGAAGATTCGCAACCGCGCTCCGCGCGGTCGGATCGGTGACCACGCTTGAGGGATGCCGCCGTCGCGTCCCACCCCGGCCGCCCGGAGCCCGCGGGCCGCCCTCGCCGAGCTGCTGGCCGGCAACCGCCGCTTCGTCAGCGGCCAGCCGGTGCACGGTCACGACGTCACCGCCGCCGCGGCGGTCGCCTCCGGCGACCAGCAGCCGTACGCCGTCGTGCTGGGCTGCATCGACTCGCGGGTCCCGCTGGAGGCGATCTTCGACCAGACCTTCGGGTCGATCTGCGTCATCCGTACCGGCGCGCACGTGCTGGACCGGGCGGTGCTCGGCTCCATCGAGTTCGTGGTCGGCCAGCTCGGGGTGCCGCTGGTGATGGTGCTCGGGCACGAACGGTGCGGGGCGGTCGGCTCCGCCGTGGCCGCCCTGCGCACCGGGGAGCGGCCGGGCGGCTCGCTGGCGTACCTGGTCGAGCAGATCGCCCCGGCCGTCGCCGAGGTCGGCGCGGACGACCCGCAGGTCCATCCGCTCGCGGTCCGCCGGCACGTCCGGCGGACGGTGGCCGCGTTGCGCGCCGACGACCTGCTCGCCGCCCCGGTCGCGACGGGGGAGGTGGCGGTGGCCGGCGCCCTCTACGACCTCGCCACCGGCGAGGTCACCCTGCTCCCCGAGGAGTGACCGCCGCCGGCGGGCGCGGGTTGCGGCGATCCGGGGCCTCCTGGTCACGGGAGGTCCCGGGCTGCCGCGAACCGGGTTGATCAACCCCGCGGAGGCCCGGAAAGGCAGAACCGCCCGCCGGGTGACCCGGCGGGCGGTTCGTGGTGACGCGGGTGAGGGGCTCAGCCCTCGAAGACACCGGCCTCGACGAGACGCTTCTCGGTCTTGTCCCAGCCGTGGTCGGGGTGGGCAGCGGCCAGGCCGTTGATCTCGGCGCGGATCTTGGCGGCGTGGCCGGCGGCGGCCAGCACCCGGATCTCCTCGACGAAGGCCTCGGAGTCGGTACGCAGGTGCGCGGTCTTGCCGTTGGTCAGGTTGCGCACGTAGGCGTGCTTGCCGCCGTTGAGCGGGATGAGGTACTTGAACTCGCCCAGCACGCTGAGGGCGCCACCCTGGCCAGCCTGGCCGGCCCGGACTGACGCGCGCGCGGTCTTAGAGGTGTTGCTCGCCACGGAGGTACTCCTTGCAGACGTACGGAAGGACTGAAACGTCCGGGGGCTGTTGCGGGTGACCCCGCGAAGATGTACGGCGGCACAGAACCGCCCAGAGAACTGTACACGACCTCGACGCCTGGCTGGTCATCGCGCCGTCGTACGGGGTCAACCGGCTCAGCCGCCCGGGTATTTCCGGTCGCCGGGGGCGGCGAATTTTCCGATTCCCTGGCGCACCATCCGTCACAGCGTCATCATGTGTTGCACGGGACACCACTCGGCGGACGAGGTCGTAGGGGAAGACGCACCTCGGCTCACCGGGAGGTCACCGTGCCAACGCGTGGCGTCGTATACGTCCACTCGACCCCGCTCGCCGTGTGCTCGCACGTCGAGTGGGCGATCGCGCGCGTTCTCGCCGCGCCGGTCAACCTGCACTGGACGGCTCAGCCCGTCGATCCGGGCGCCCGGCGCGCCGAGTGCGGGTGGACCGGCGGCCCGGGAACGGGCGCCGAGCTGGCTGCTGCCCTCCGGCAGTGGCCCATGATCCGTTTCGAGGTGACCGAGGAGCCGAGCCCCGGCGTCGACGGCGAGCGGTTCATGTACGTCCCCGGCCGGGGCCTGTTCCGGGCGACCGTCGGGGCGGCCGGCGACATCCAGCTCGGCGAGGACCGGCTGCGGGCCATCATGGCGTCCGCCCGGGCCCCGGAGGCCCTCGCCCACGCGCTGGACAAGGCGCTCGGCACCGCCTGGGACGCCGAACTGGAGCCGTACCGGTACGCCGGGGACGGCGCCCCCGTGACTCTGCTCACGAGAGTGGGCTGACTCCGGCCAAGTTGCCCCGATACGCGGACCCTGGTGGGATGGCTCCCGTGTCGACCACTCCGCGACGTACCGTGCTCGTGCTCGCGGCACTGCTGGTGCTGCTCGGCTCCGGATGCACGAAGGAGCCGGGCCGGCCGGTGCCCAGCGCCTCGCCGGGTGGGTCCTCGTCGGCACCCGACCCGACCCCGACCCCGACCGCCGCCGACCCGAAGGCCCGCGCCGAGGCCCTGGTCCGCACCCTCACCGACGAGGACCTGGTGGGTCAGGTGCTGATGCCGTACGCCTACGGCGACTCGGCGACGAAGGTCTCGGCGGGCTCCGCCGCCGGCAACCGGGCCCTCGCCGGGGTCGACACCCCCGCCGAGATGGTGGCGAAGTACCGGCTGGGCGGGTTGATCCTGGTCGGCTTCAGCGCCGACGACCCCACCTCCGGCAACCAGGAGACCACCAACGTCGACAACCCGAAGCAGGTCCGCGAGCTGACCACCGGCCTGCGCGCCGCCGCCGGCAAGCTCCCCACCGGCGCGGCGCCCTTCCTGATCGGCACCGATCAGGAGTACGGCGTGGTGACCCGGGTCACCGACGGGGTGACCCTGCTGCCCAGCCCGCTCGCCGCCGGCGCGGCCGGCGACCCGGCGCTGACCGAGGCCGCCTGGCGGGTGGCCGGCGCCGAGCTGGCCGCGATGGGGATCAACATGGACTTCGCGCCGGTCGCCGACGTGCTGGCCACCCGGAGCACGGTGATCGGCTCCCGGTCCTTCGGCGCCGACCCGGAGAACGCCGCCGCCCAGGTGGCCGGCGCGGTCCGCGGGCTGCAGGCCGCGGGGGTGGCGGCCAGCGTCAAGCACTTCCCCGGGCACGGCCTGACCGCCGCCGACTCGCACAAGGACCTGCCCGTGGTCGGCCAGTCCCGGGCCGAGCTGGACCGCCTCGCCTTCCCCCCGTTCCGCGCCGGGATCGACGCCGGCGCGATGGCCGTGATGTCCGCCCACCTCGACGTCAAGGCGATCGACCCGGGCACCCCGGCCACCTTCTCGCACAAGCTCCTCACCGACGTGCTGCGCGGCCAGCTCGGCTTCCAGGGCGTGGTGATCACCGACGGGATGAACATGGCGCCGGCCAAGCGCTGGTCGCCCGGGGAGGCCGCGGTCCGGGCGCTGAACGCCGGCAACGACCTCATCCTGATGACCCCGAACGTGGGCCAGGCGTACGACGGTCTGCGCGCCGCGCTCAAGGACGGCTCGCTGCCCCGGGCCCGGCTGGTCAACGCGGTCACCCGGGTGCTCACCATGAAGTTCACGCTGGCCGGCCGGCCCGTGCCCGACCTGTCCACGCTGGGCGGCGCCGAGCACCAGCGGGCCGCCACCGCCCTGGCCACGGCCGCGGTCACCATGCTGCGCGGCACCTGCGGCGCCCCGGTCCGCGGCCCGATGACGGTCACCTCCTCCACCGGCCGGGACCGCACCCGGGCGGCGCTGACCGAGGCGCTCACCGCCGCCGGGGTGAAGGTGGTGCCGAGCGGCGGGACCGTGGTGCACCTCGTCGGGTACGGCGACGGCGCCAAGGACCTGCGCGCCGACGCCGCGGTGACGGTGGCCATGGACACCCCGTACGTGCTGGCCGGCGCGAAGTCGCCGACGCTGCTGGCGACCTACTCGTCCAGCGGGGCGTCGATGACCGGGCTGGCTGCGGTGCTCGCCGGCAAGACCCGCCCGGCCGGCCGGTCCCCGGTGCCGGTGTCGGGCCTGCCCGCCACCACCTGCGGCACCTGACCTGGTCCGATGCCCGGCGACGGCCCCGGTCGCGGCCGGCCCGCTGGTAGCGTCGGCCCCGTCCACCGCCGCCGGGGAACGGAGGGTCGAGCGCCGTGACCGCACCGCAGCCGGCCCTCTCCGTGGTGGTGCCGATCTTCAACGAGCGGGACGTCCTGCCGCTGCTCGCCGAACGGCTGCGCGGCGTCCTCGACGGGCTCGGCGAGGCGTACGAGGTGGTGGCCGTCGACGACGGCAGCACCGACGGGACGCCGGCGGCGCTGACCGCGCTCCGGGCCGGCTGGCCCGAGCTGCGGGTGCTGCGGTTGCGCCGCAACAGCGGCCACCAGGCGGCCCTGCACGCCGGGCTGCTCCGGGCCCGCGGCGGATACGTGGCCAGCATGGACGCCGACCTCCAGGACCCGCCCGAGGTGATCGCCGAGATGCTCCGCCGGGCGCGGGCCGAGGGGCTGGACGTGGTCTACGGCGTGCGCGCCGACCGCAGCCGGGACACCCGGTTCAAGCGGTGGACCGCGGCCGGCTACTACCGGCTGGTCCGGCGGCTGGTCGGCGAGCAGGTGCCCGGGCAGGCCGGCGATTTCCGGCTGCTCAGCCGGGCGGTCGTGGAGGCGCTGCGAGGGCTGCCCGAGCGCAACCCGGTGCTCCGGCTGGTGGTGCCCTGGCTCGGCTTCCCCAGCGGGGAGGTCGCGTACGAGCGGCAGGAGCGGGCCGCCGGGCGGACCAAGTATCCGCTGTCCCGGATGGCCGGGCTGGCCGCCGAGAGCGTCACCAGCTTCTCCGCCGCCCCGCTGCGGGTGGCCACCTGGCTGGGCCTGGCCGGCGTGGCGGTCTGCGGGGTGCTGGTGGTGATCGCGGTGCTGGCCTGGTTCGCCGGGGCCACCGTCAGCGGCTGGCCCTCCCTGTACGTGGCGATCCTCTTCCTCGGCGCGGTGCAGCTGCTCTGCCTCGGCCTGCTCGGCGAGTACGTGGCCCGGATCTACACCCTCGTCCAGGGCCGCCCGGCGTACGTGGTGGCCGCCGACAGCGCCGCCGGGGACGGGGGCCGCCCCGACGCCGCCGAGCTGGCCGACATCCTGCGGTGACCGCCCTCGCCGCCGGGGACACCACCCCGTCCACCGTCGACCCGCGCCGCCGCCCCGCCCCGCTCCGCTACGCCCCGGCCGTCGCCGGGTACGCCTTCGTCGCCGCCGTGCTGCTCGTCGCCGGGACCCCGGTCGCCGCCCTCGCCCGCTGGAGCGGGTACGCGCTGCTGGCCGTGCTGCTCCCCGGGACGCTGATGTTCCGCGCCCTGCGCCGCCGCGCGTACACCCTGGTGGAGGACCTGGCCATGGGCGCGGCCGTCGGCCTGGTCCTGGAGCTGGCCGCCTGGGCGGTCTGCACCGGCCTCGGCGTGCCCGACCGGCTGCGGCTCTGGCCGCTGGCGGTGCTGGTGCCGTTCGCCGCCGTGCCCCGCCTGCGCCGGCACTGGCGGGTGCGGTACCCCGTCACCGTGCCGCCCGGCTGGGCCTGGTCCCTGGCCGGGGTGGTGGCCGGCTTCACCCTCTACCTCCACCGGTCCTTCCTCGCGGTCAACCCGGTGCTGCCCACCGACGAGGGCCAGGCACAGTACATCGACCTGGCGTTCCAGCTTTCCCTGGCCGGGGCCGCCACCCACCAGATGCCGCCGGACGTGCCGCAGGTCGCCGGGGAGCCGCTGCACTACCACTGGTTCGGCTTCGCCCACCTGGCCGCGACCAGCCTGGTCAGCGGCGTCGACCTGCCCACGGTCTTCTTCCGGCTCGGCGTGCCGGCGCTCTGCGCCCTCGCGGCCGTGCTGGTCGCGGTGGTGGGCTGGCGGATCACCGGCCGGCCGTACGCCGGCGTGGTGGCCGCCGCGCTGATGTTCACCGTCGGCGAGTTCGGCTTCGAGAACGGCTGGCGGCAGCTCTTCGGCACCCAGGCCACCTTCATCGTCTGGGGCAGCCCGTCGATGACGTACAGCTGGGTGCTGCTGGTGCCGTTGCTGGCCGCGCTCGGCGAGGTCGTCGGCCGGGCCCGCGGGGTGCGGGTGCCCGCGCTCGGCCGCGGCGCCTGGGTGCTGGTGGCGCTCTTCCTGGCCGCCTCGACCGGCGCGAAGGCCAGCTCACTGCCGGTGGTGCTGGCCGCGCTCGCGGCCACCGGGGCGGTGACCCTGGCGACCCGCCGCCGGCTGCCCCGGGCCGTGCTGGTCGCCGCCGGGCTGGCCCTGGCCGCGCAGCTCTTCGCCACCGCCGTGCTGTTCGCCTTCCAAAGTCACGGGGTGACCGTCGACCCGTTCTCCGGGCTGCGCCCCTACCTGCCGGCCGGGCGCTCGGCCGGGTTCACCGCGCTGGTCGGGGTGGCCGTGTTCCTGGCGTTCCTGCTCAGCCTCCAGCTCCGGCTGGCCGGGGTGGTGGCCCTGCTGCGGGTGCGCCGCGGGCGGCCGGAGCCGGTGCAGGTGTTCCTGCTCGGCGGCGCGCTCGCCGGGCCGGCCGGCTACCTGCTCCTCGGCCACCCCGGCAGCAGCAACCAGTACTTCACCCGCACCGGCTTCGCGTTCGGGGTGCTGCTGTCCGCCTGGGGCTGGGCCGAGGTCGCCGAGCGGGCCGCCCTCTCCGCCCACGGCCGCCGGCTGCTCGCCGCCGGGACCGCCGGGTTCGCCGTGCTGCTCACCGCGGTGCAGCTCGCCGCCGCGACCAGCACGCCGGCCACCCCGGCGTACGCCCCGGTGCTGCCGCTGCTCTGCTGGGCCGGCGCGCTGGGCGCGGTGGCGCTGGTGGTGGGCCGGTCCTGGCCGGCGCTGGTCGGGCGCTGGCCGGCGCTGGCCGGCCGGGGCGGCCTGCTGCTGCTCACCGCCGTGCTGGCCGCCGGGGCGCCCGGCCTGGTGCTGGACGCCGCGGCGGCCCGGAAGTACCCCAACGGCGGTGCGTACCCGGTGGTGGCCATGCCGGCGTCCCGGGTCGAGGCGGCCCGCTGGGTGTACGCACACAGCGCCCCCGACGACGTGCTCGCCACCAACGTGCACTGCCAAGCGGTGGTGGACGGCTGGTGCGACGCCCGCTCGTTCTGGCTGAGCGGCTACGCGCAGCGGTCGGTGCTGGTGGAGGGGTGGGCGTTCGCGCCCCGGATGGTCGGCCGGCCGGCCGGCCCGTACGTGCCGTTCTGGGAGCCCGCCCGGCAGCGCGCCAACGACGCCGCCTTCACCGCGCCCACCCCGGCCGGCCTGGCCGCCCTGCGCGACCGGTACGGGGTGCGCTGGCTGGTCGTCGACCGCGAGGTCGGCCGCGAGTCACCGGCGCTGCGCAGGCTGGCCGACCTCCGCCACGACAACGGCCGGATGGCCGTCTACCGGCTGCGGTGAACGGAGGGGCTCAAGCCCGGCCGTGGCAGGTCAGGCCGGGCGGTGCGCGCGCAGCATCAGCGAGACGCCGGGCCACCCCCGCACCGGGAGGTACCGCTCGGCGGTGACGACCGTGCGCAGCCCGAGGTTCACCAGCGGGTGCGGCGCGTCCAGGTCGGAGCCGGTGGACCGGCGGCGGCGCCAGGCGGCCACCGGCCGGAGCAGCACGTTCCAGCTCCACAGTTCGTCGACGACCAGCCCGGCCTTCTCCACCACCGCCCGCAGCCCGGCGCGGTCGTACCGGCGGACGTGCCCGACCGCCACGTCGTGCGCCGACCAGAGCCGCATGTCGGCCGGCACCGCGATCAGCGCGGTGCCGCCCGGACGCAGGACGCGACGGATCTCGGCGGCGGCGAGGTGGTCCTCGTCGAAGTGCTCCAGGATGTCGAAGGCGACCACCAGGCCCAGGCCGGCCGAGGGGATCGGCAGGTGCCGGGCGTCGGCCCGGATCACGGGCAGGCCGCGCTCCCGGGCCACGCCGGCGCCCTCCGCGCTGTACTCCAGCGCCAGCGGCGTCCAGCCGTGGGCCCGCAGCACCCGGGTGTTGCCGCCGCCGGCCGCGCCGACGTCCAGCGCCCGCTCGGGACGTACCCCGACCACCGCCAGCCGGCGCAGCGCCCGGGCCAGCAGGATCCGTCGCTCCCGGTACCACCAGTGGCGGTCCTCGAGCGCGGCGAGCTTGCGGATCTCCGTCCCTTCCACGGGCGCTCCTCGGCGGGTCTCGGCGGCCCTCACCCTAGCCCTCGACGTGCCGCTCGGCCGGGAAACCGGATGCGCGGCCGCCGCGGCCGCTGGCAGGGTGGGCGACCATGGGAGAACAGGCGCAGGGTTTCCGCTACGTGGAGCGGGCCGACGGCTCGGTCGTGATCACCCACCACGGCCGGGTGGCCGGCGCGCTGCGCGGCGGCCGCGCGGCCCAGTTCCTGGCCGAGGTCGAGGACGACCCCCAGCTGGTGATGGCCCGGTGGACCGGCAACTACCGGCGGGGCAACGAACGGACGGCCCGCCAGCACCCACGCAACCGGGGTGCCTAGCCAGGGTCCCCGGTCGACGGGCGTCGACCGGGGACCCTGTGCCCGACTGTGGCGGTCAGGCCCGCGTGAAGACGAGAGCCACGTTGTGGCCGCCGAAGCCGAACGCGTTGTTCAGCGCGGCCGGGATCTCCAGGTGCCGGGACTTGTGGGCGGCCACGTCGAGGGTGAGGCCCTCGTCCGGGTCGTCCAGGTTGATCGTCGGCGGGATGACGCCGTCGCGGATGGCCAGGATGGTGGCGATCGACTCCAGCGCGCCCGCCGCGCCGAGCAGGTGCCCGGTCATCGACTTGGTGGCCGACAGCACCGGGTGGTCGCCCAGCGCCTTGCGCAGCGCGCCGATCTCCAGCATGTCGCCCACCGGAGTGGAGGTGGCGTGCGCGTTGACGTGCACGATGTCCGTCTTCGCCACGCCCGAGTCGGCGACCGCCCGGGCGATGGCGCGGATCGCGCCCTCACCCTCGGCGTGCGGCTGCACGATGTCGTACGCGTCCGAGGTGATCCCCGCGCCGGCCAGCCGCGCGTACACCCGGGCGCCGCGGGCGGCGGCGTGCTCGGCCCGTTCCAGGACGACCACGCCCGCGCCCTCACCGAGCACGAAGCCGTCGCGGCCCTTGTCCCACGGACGCGACGCCTTCTCCGGCTCGTCGTTGCGGGTCGACATGGCCCGCATCGAGGCGAACCCGGCGATCGGCAGCGGGTGGATCACCGCCTCGGTGCCACCGGCCACCACCACGTCGGCGCGGCCGGCGCGGATGATGTCCAGGCCGAGCGCGATCGCCTCCGCGCCGGTCGCGCACGCGCTGGCCACCGAGTGCACCCCGGCCTTCGCGCCCAGTTCCAGCCCGACCCAGGCGGCCGGACCGTTCGGCATCAGCATCGGCACCGTGTGCGGGGAGACCCGCCGCGGACCGGACGCCTCCAGGATGTCGTCCTGGGCGAGCAGGGTGGTGGCGCCGCCGATGCCCGAGCCGACGCTGACCGCCAGCCGCTCCGGGTCCAGCCCGGAGTCGGCCAGCCCGGCGTCGGCCCACGCCTGCTGCGCGGCGATGAGGGCGATCGCCTCGGACCGGTCCAGCCGGCGCAGCTTGACCCGGTCCAGCACCTCGGACGGGTCCACCGCCAGTTGGGCGGCGATCCGGACGGGCAGTTGCGCCGCCCACTCCTGGGTGAGCGCACTCACCCCGGAGCGGCCGGCGAGCATGGCGTCCCAGGTCGACGCGACGTCCCCGCCGAGCGGGGTCGTCGCGCCGAGCCCGGTGACGACGACGTCGGGGCGACTCATGATCAGGACTGGGCCTCGATGTAGCTGACGGCGTCCCCGACGGTCTTCAGGTTCTGCACCTCGTTGTCCGGGATCTTGACGCCGAACTTCTCCTCGGCCGCCACCACGACCTCGACCATGGAGAGCGAGTCGACGTCGAGGTCGTCGGTGAAGGACTTCCCCTCGGCCACGTCGTCCGGGTTCACGCCGGCAACCTCTTCGAGGATCTCGGCGAGGCCGGCGGTGATCTCGTCACGGGTCATTGCGCTTGGTTCCTCTCGATGGGGGTTCCTCGGCGGCCGGCGTCGCCGGCCGCCACTCCTCGGCGCGCTCGCGCCCGAGGGGGTCTCAGGGGCAGCGGACGACCTGACCGGCGTAGGTCAGGCCGCCGCCGAAGCCGAACAGCAGCACCGGGGCGCCCGCGGGCACCTCGCGCCGCTCGACCAGCTTGGACAGGGCCAGCGGGACGCTCGCCGCCGAGGTGTTGCCGGATTCGACGATGTCCTTCGCGATGATCGCGTCGGGGATGTTCAGCCGCTTGACGATCCCGTCGATGATCCGGGCGTTGGCCTGGTGCGGCACGAACGCGGCCAGCTCCGACGGGGCCACCCCGGCCCGCTCGCAGGCCTGCAGCGCCAGCGGCGCCAGCGCGGTGGTGGCCCAGCGGAAGACCGCCTGCCCCTCCTGGGCGATGTACGGCCGCCAGCCCTCGATGCGGACCGCGTCGCTCTTCTCCGGCACCGAGCCCCAGACCACCGGCCCGACCCCGGCGGGCTCGCCGTCGGCGGTCGCGGTGATCACCGCCGCCCCGGCGCCGTCACCGAAGATGATGCAGGTCGAGCGGTCGGTCCAGTCGGTGAAGTCGGAGAGCTTCTCCGCGCCGATCACGATCGCGTTGCGGGCCGCGCCGGCCCGGATCGCGTGGTCGGCGGTGCCCAGCGCGTACGCGAAGCCGGAGCAGGCGGTGTTGATGTCGTACGCGGCCGGGGCGGTGATGCCCAGCTTGGCGGCGACCCGGCAGGCCACGTTCGGGCTGCGGTCGACCGAGGTGCAGGTGGCCACCACGACGAGGTCGATGTCGGCGGCGGTCAGGCCGGAGTTGGCCAGCGCCTTGTCGGCGGCCGCGGTGGCCATGTCGGCCACCGTCTCGTCGCCGGCGATGCGCCGGGTGACGATGCCGACCCGGTCGCGGATCCACTCGTCGTTGGTGTCGACCATCTGGGCCAGTTCGTCGTTGGTCACCACCCGCGAGGGCTGGTAGTGCCCCATCGCGACGATCCTGCTGCCGGTCATCAGTGCTTGCCTTCCGTTCGCGCCTGCCGGGCGACCAGGTCCCGCGCGGCGGGCAGGTCGTCGGGGGTGTTGAGGGTGACGATCTCCGGCGCGCCCTCGCCCTTGAGTTCACGCTTGACCAGGCCGGCCAGGGTGCCGGCCGGGGGCAGCTCGATGATGCCGGTGACGCCCAGGTCGGCCAGGGTGCGCATGCACAGGTCCCAGCGGACGGGAGCGGTGACCTGCCGGACCAGCCGCCGGACCAGCTCCTGTCCCTGGCCGACCGCGATGCCGTCCAGGTTGGAGAGCAGGGTCCGGACCGGGTCGGCCGGGGTGATCCCGGTGGCCACGGCGGCCAGCGCGGCCTCGGCCGGGGCCATGTACGGGGTGTGGAACGCGCCGGCCACCTTCAGCCGGGTGACCCGGGCCCGCGCCGGCGGCTCGGCGGCGAGCTTGTCCAACCCGTCCAGGGTGCCGGCGGCGACGATCTGGCCCGCGCCGTTGCGGTTGGCCGCGTGCAGCCCGTGCGCCTCGATCGCGGCGACCACGTCGTCCGGGTCGCCGCCGAGCACCGCGGCCATCCCGGTCGGCTCCAGCGCGCAGGCGGCGGCCATCTCCCGGCCGCGTACCCCGGCGAGGCGCACCGCCTCCTCGGCGGTGAGCACCCCGGCCAGGGCCGCGGCGCCCAGCTCGCCGACGCTGTGGCCGGCGACCACCGCGACGTCGTGCATCGGCAGGTGCTCGCCCGCGAGCAGCGCGGCCGCGACGAGCAGCGGCTGGGTGCGGGCGGTGTCCTTGATCTCGTCCGCGTCCGCCCGGGTGCCGAGGTGCACCAGGTCGACCCCGGCCAGCTCGGACCACGAGCGCAGGCGCTCCTCGGCGCCGGGGAGGTCCAGCCAGGGGGTCAGGAAACCGGGTTTCTGGGCACCCTGTCCGGGTGAGAGTACGGCGAGCACGCCTACGACTCTGACGGATACTCGCGGGTCGCGCTGTAACGCAGGGCACCAAACCGCACTAGAACCTTTGGAGGATCCCTACAAAGATCGGCGGCGATCATCACCGGTTTGCGGCGTTTTCCGGCCACCTGGACTCGATGTCTGGGTCGGGACGGGTGCGACGGTCGGGACCACCGGGTCGAGCCGACCGACGGTCAGCGCCACCTGCAGGGCGAACGCGTCCCGGGGCGCCAGCGGCGAGAAGCCGGTCACCTCGGCGACCCGCTTGAGACGGTAGCGGACCGTGTTCGGGTGCACGAAGAGGGCCCGGGCGGCGCTCTCCAGCGTGCCGCCGGCCGCGAAGAAGGCGTCCAGCGTCTCCAGCAGTTCGCCCCCGGCGCGGACCAGCGCCGCGTACACGTCGTGGCGCAACCGGCGGCGGGCCTCCGCGTCCCCGGCCAGGGCCCGCTCGGGCAGCAGGTCCGCGGCGGGCACCGGGCGCGGCGCGGTCGGCCAGGCCGGCGCCGCCCGGAAGCCGGCCAGCGCCGCCCGCGTCGAGTCCGTCGCCTCGTCCAGGCTGGGTACGGCCGGACCCACCACCACCGGCCCGTCGCCGAACGCGGTCAGCAGCTTCTCGGTCGCCGCCACCGGGTCGGCCGCCCCGCCCAGCACGATCACCAGGCGGTCGCCGTGCACCCCGCCGATCACCTCGACCCCGATCCGGCGGGCCTGCCGGTAGACGGTGTGCAGCACTGCGGCCACCTCCCCGCCGGGGGAGCGGCCCACCGCCACCGCCACGGGGGGCGCGTCGGACCAGCCCAGCGCCGACGCCCGGCTGGCCAGCACGTCCGGCGAGTCGCCGCGCAGCAGCGCGTCCACCAGCAGCGCCTGGAGCCGGGCGTCCCAGGAGCCGCGGGTCTCGGCGGCGCGGGCGTAGACCCGGGCGGCGGCGAAGGCGATCTCCCGGGAGAAGCGCAGCACCGCCTCCCGCAACGACTGCTCCTCGCCCTCGACCGCGAGGTGGCCGACCTGCTCCTCGACCACCTCGATGGTCACCTTGATCAGCGCCACGGTCTGCTGGAGGCTGATCGACCGGGCGAGGGCCTGCGGCGCGGCCGCGAAGACCTCGTCCGACACCTCCTGGGTGCTGTCCGTCGCGCCGCCGCCCTGCCGCAGCCACTGCACCAGCGACCGGACGCCGGCCTGGGCGACCAGCATGACCCAGGACCGCTGGTCCGCGGGCAGCTCCCGGAACCAGGGCAGGGCCTCGTCCATCCGGGCCACGCTGGCGGTCGCCAGCGCCCCCGCCGCCCGCTCGATCCGGCGCAGGGTCGCCGACAGTTCGGTACCGCCCGGCTCGCTCACCGGTCCAGCCTGACACGCCCTGACCAGGCGATCCACTCCGAGGGTCGGGTCGGCGGCGGCGCGACCGCGGTGGCCGGCGACAATGATCTCCCGTGACCGACACCTCGCGTGCCCGCGCCGACCTCGCCCGGGACATCGACGCCACCTGCCGACTCACCGGACGGTTCGTGCTCCGCTCCGGCCGGATCGCCGACGAGTACTTCGACAAGTACCGGTTCGAGGCCGACCCGGTGCTGCTGGACCGGGTCGCCGCCGGCCTGGCCGAGCTGGTCCCGCCGGGCACCGAGGTGCTGGCCGGCCTGGAGATGGGGGGCATCCCGGTGGTCACCGCGCTGGCGCGGCACGTCGGCCTGCCCTGCGCCTTCGTCCGCAAGACCGCCAAGGCGTACGGGACCGCGCGGCTGGCCGAGGGCGCGGATGTGGCCGGCCGGCGGGTGCTGGTGGTCGAGGACGTGGTGACCTCCGGCGGCCAGGTGGTGATCTCCACCGGCCAGCTCCGCGAGCTGGGCGCGACGGTCGAACACGCGCTGTGCGTGATCGACCGCGGCGAGGGCGGCGCGGCGGCCCTCGCCGACCACGGGATCGCGCTGCGCGCCCTGCTCACCCGCGCCGACCTGGACGCTGCGGGCCGGGCCTGAGCGCCGGCCGAGGCGATCTCCACGGGTACGCGCCGTCCACCCCGTCGGGCCCGGCCAGTACGGTGTCAGGGCACGTCGGGGCGACCTGCCCGACGGGCGAGGGTGAACGTGAGGAGACCGGGATGGCGCACGGGGAGGCCGAGCACGGCTGCGCCCAGGGCGAGCCCTGCCGGCTGGGCCACCACGAACAGCCGGCGGCCGCCAAGCACCCGCGCCGGACGGGCCTGACCCATCCGGCCGAGCCGACCGCCGGGCGCGGGCCCGAGCGCGGC